>JBDHTX010000032.1:0-46265 GCA_039808885.1 Dongiaceae bacterium
GCGCCCCAGGCCTTGCCGAAGGCGATGTCGAAGCGCATCAGGCTGGTGCCGTCCTCGGCCTGGTAGGCCTTCAGGCAGCCGCGCGGGTCGAGCACGGCGACGGCGAGCGGCCGCAGCTGCAGCGCCCGCCCCCTGGCGAGCGCCTGCTCGACGATCATCGCGGCGGCGGCGAGGCTGACGCTGTCCGTGGCGAAGGTCGCGGCCATCAATCGTCTTCCCAGATCGGGTCGCGGCCTTCGGCGAAGGCCGCGGCGCCTTCCCAGTAATCCTTGCTGGCGCGCAGCCGCTCATAGGCGGGGATGGCGCCGCCGCGCAGCTTGCCGTAGGCCTGCTCGACGCTCAGGTCCCGGGTCAGGCGATGCGCCTGCTTCACGGCGCGGATGGATTTCGGGCTGGCTTCCAGGATCTCGGCGGCGATTGTCTTCGCCTTGGCCAGGGCGCCGCCTTTCGGCGTGACGTGGTTGACCAGGCCGAGGCCGCGCGCCTCTTCCGCGCCGAGGCGCCGCCCGGTCAACAGCATCTCCAGCGCCAGGGATTCCGGCACCCGGCGCGGCAGCCGGAACACGCCGCCGCCATCGGGAATCACGCCGACCTTCACTTCCGGCAGGAAGAACTGCGCGTGGTCGTCGGCGACGATGACATCGCAGCACAGCGCGATCTCGAAGCCGCCCCCAACCGCCATGCCGTTGACGGCGCAGATCACCGGCTTGTCGAGGTCGAACAGCTCGGTGATGCCGGCGAAGCCGCCGCGACCGTAATCCTCGGCCTCGTCCTTGTTCTCCGCCGCCGCCTTCAGGTCCCAGCCGGCGGAGAAGAACCTCTCCCCCGCCGCGGTGATGATGGCGCAGCGCAGCCTCGGGTCGTCGCGATAGGCGATGAAGGCCTCGCCCAAGGCGCGGCTCAATCCGCCGTTGATGGCATTGGCCTTCGGCCGGTCCATCGTCAGGATCAGCACGCGGCCCTCGACCGCGCTGTGCAGGCCATCCGTCATCGTCAGCTCATCTTGTGGTGGAACGGCGCGCCGGCGCATCGGCGTCGTCAAGCTCGGCCAGGATTTCGCCCAGATCCTCGTGCAGCTCGTCGTTGCGCAGGCGCGGCCGCAGGGCGGCAATCGCCGTGGCGATCGAGATGTCGGCGGGAAGCTGCGCCGGCTCGGCGGCGGCGACCAGATGCATCGGCAACCGCTGCAGCATGGCGTCGAAGGAGGCGGTGAGCGCCTGGTCGCGCACGCCGGCAAGGGTGCGCAGGGCCTTCAGATGGCCGGCGATCTCGGCCTCGGTCAGGTAGCCCATATAGGCATCGGGCGCCTCGGCCACGGAGCAGGCGCCGGAGGCGGTATCGGCCACCTCCTCCACCGGGCGCGCCAGGGCGCGGAAGCCGGATTCGGTGACGATGCGATCCATCGGGATGTCGTGGCCGTGCGGGCCGATGCTGGGAATCTCGGCGCAATCGAAGCCGATGCCGATGACCTGGCGCGGCCCGGTCAGCGCCGCCAGGGTGCGATCATAGAACCCGCCGCCATAGCCGAGGCGATAGCCGTTGACATCGAAGCCGATCACCGGCGCGAACAGCAGCACCGGAACGGCGCGCTCTTTCGTCTTGGGGATCGGGATGTTCCACACACCCAGCTCCATCTCGCAGCGCGGCTTCCACGGGCGGAATTCCAAGGGCCAGCGCGGCCGCACCACGGCGGGCAGCGCCACCTCCTTGCCGGCCGCCACCAGGCGTCGCATCAGCAGGCGCAGGTCCGGCTCGCCGCGGAACGGCCAGTAGACGCTGATCGGCCCTTCCGCCGCCATCGCAATTGGCTCGAGGCGCTGCATGATCCGCTGGGCCCAGGCGGCGCGGGCCTCCTCCGAATAGCTGAGGCGCAGGGCGACCAGCCGCGCGCGCTGCTCGTTGCGCCAGGCCTTTGCTTCGGAGCTGAGGCTCGGTTCGGTCATCGCGTCAGCGCCAGATCGGCTTGCCGGAGCCGGCGAGGCCGTAGCTCGCCCATTTGCGCGTCACCAGGTCGATCATCTCATCGGACATGCGGATCTTCTGGCCCCATTCACGATGGGTCTCCGGCGGCAGCTTGTTGGTGGCGTCCAGGCCGATCTTGCCGCCGAGGCCGGATTCCGGCGAGGCGAAGTCGAGATAGTCGATCGGCGTCCCTTCGATCACGGTGATGTCGCGCGCCGGATCCATGCGGGTGGAGATGGCCCACATCACGTCCTTCCAATCGCGGGCATTGATATCGTCATCCACGACGATGACGAACTTGGTGTACATGAACTGTCGCAGGAACGACCAGATTCCCATCATCACCCGCTTGGCGTGGCCGGGATAGGCCTTCTTCATCGACACCACCGCGATGCGGTAGGAGCAGCCTTCGGGCGGCAGCCAGAAATCGACGATCTCCGGGAATTGCTGGGTCAGGAGCGGGATGAAGACCTCGTTCAGCGCCTCGCCCAGCACGCTGGGCTCGTCCGGCGGGCGGCCGGTGAAGGTCGACAGATAGATCGGATCGCGGCGCATGGTGATGGCACTCAGGGTGAACACGGGAAACTGCTCGACCGAATTGTAGTAACCCGTGTGATCGCCATAGGGTCCCTCGTCGCGGTAATCCTCCAGCGAGACGTGGCCCTCGAGCACGATCTCCGCCTCCGCCGGCACTTTCAGCGGCACGGTCTTGCAATCCACCAGCTCGACCTTGCGGCCGCGCAGCATGCCGGCGAACTGGTATTCCGACAGCGTGTCCGGCACCGGCGTGACGGCGGCGAGGATCGTTCCCGGATCGGCGCCGATCACCGCGGCGACGGGCAGCGGCTCCGGCCGCTCCTGCTTCCAGCGCTGGTGATGCTGGGCCCCGCCGCGATGCTTCAGCCAGCGCATCAGCGTCTGGTTCTTGTTCAGCACCTGCATGCGATAGATGCCGAGGTTGTAATCGTCCTCTTTCCGCTTGCCCGGCCCCTTGGTGACGACAAGCGGCCAGGTGATCAGCGGCGCCGGCTCGCCCGGCCAGCAGCCCTGAATCGGCAGCTTCGCCAGGTCGATCTGGTCGCCGGTCAGCACCACATCCTGGCATGGGCCGTAACCCAGCTGCTTGGGCTTCATGGCCAGCACGGTCTTCAGCAGCGGGAACATTTCCACCGCCTCGCGCCAGCCGCCGGGCGGCTCCGGCTGCTTCAGGAAGGCCAGCATCTCGCCCACCGCGCGCAGGTCGTTCGGTTCGCGGTCCATGCCCCAGGCGACCCGCTCCACCGTGCCGAACAGGTTGACCAGAACCGGCATGTCATAGGCGCGGCCGTCGCGCCCGACCGGCTTCTCGAACAGCACCGCCGGGCCCTGCTCGGCCAGCAGGCGGGTCTGGATCTCGGTCATCTCCAGATGCGGGTCGACCGGGACCGAAACGCGCCGGAGCCGTCCGGTCTGCTCCAGGCGGGCGATGAAATCACGCAATGAATCGTAGGGCATCGGCGGGCGTGGGTTGTTCGGGGCGCATCCTATCGGCTTTGCCGGGGTCCGCCAACCGGCCTATGCTGGTGTCACAGGATCGATTCAATGCCCCGCAAAAGCCCAATTCCCCGCGAATTCGAGGATCTTCTGACCCCCGCCGGCAAGCGCGTGCTGGCCGGGCGGGCGCCCGACATCTGCGGCGCCCTGGCCGACCCCCGGCGCCGCTTCGTGGCCCTGTCCGGCATGGTCGCGGCGGCCAAGGCGGACGCGCTGCGCCGGACCCTGGAACGGGACATGGCGCCGCTGCTCTCCGACCTGGCGCAACCGATCCCGCCGGAGACGATCTGGGAGATGGAGCGCAACTACGACGACTGGCTGCCCAAGACCGTGCGCTGCCGCACCGCCTATCTGGAGAACAAGCGCGGCGCCGCCTGGAAGCGGGCCAAGGCGATCGGCCTCATCGACCTGCTGTCCTCGGAAAGCCTGGTCGCCTTCGCGGAAGCGGTGCTCGGACGCAAGCTCGATCCCAAGGGCGGCCAGCAGGTGCTGCGCTACGGTCCGGGCGACTATGCCGGCCCGCATACCGACCACGTGCCGGAGATGAAGCGCGCGGCCAAAGGCTATCTCGACATCCACCTGACCCTGGCCTCGCCGGCGGTGGCGCATCAGTACCTGGTCTATGCCAAGGGCGGCCATTTCAGCGAGATCGTGCCGGTGCATGAACCCGGCTGCGTGACAGTCTATCGCCTGCCCTTCTGGCACTACACCACGCCGCTCGCCGCCAAGCCCGGCCGCGACAGGGAGGCCGCGCGCTGGGTGCTGCTGGGAACGTTCCTGTTCGGGAAGAACTGACGCGCGGCCGTCGCCCTGCGCCCCAACGAGTCAGGTGACAGGCAGCTTCGCGCGCAATTCCGCCAGCTCCGCTTCCAGCGCCTTGTTGCGCTGCTCCACCTCGCCCAGGGCCGCGGCGACGGCCTCGGCGGGGAACAGCTGCGGGATATGCTGCGGGCAATTGCGGTCCCAAGCGGTGATGCGGAACAGGATCGCCTGCTCGACCTTGGCCGGGTAGTCGGCATCGACCAGCGGCGCGATCTCGTCCGGGTCGCGGGTGATGCGGGCCACGCCCCAGATTTTCAGCCGCCGCCGATGCGCATAATCCATCACGAACAGGAACGCCTTCGGATTGTCCTGCAGGTTGCCGGTGGTGATGTACTGGCGGTTGCCGGCGTAGTCGGCGAAGCCGATGGTGTGCTCGTCCACCACTTTCAGGAACCCCGCCGGCCCGCCGCGATGCTGGACATAGGGCTGGCCGTCGGCGCTGACCGTCGCCAGATAGGCGCTGTTCGCCTCGGCCAGATATTGGGCGATGTCGGGCGTGACGCTGTTGTCCAGGTCACGCTCCGCCTCGCGCCGCGCATAGGCCTTGCGCGAGCCGCGCTCGGCCTGGATCGACTTGGTGGTGGGCGAGAAGGCGATATCGAAATTCCGCAGCATGTCCGGTCTCCTCCAGAAACCATGCCGTCAAAATGGCACTTTCGCGGATCGAAAACAGGGTGGATAATCGGCAAGTATTCTTTCATTTTATGAGAGGACGGCATGGACCGCCTGCACGCCATGCAGCTCTTCGCCGCCATCGGCGAGGCCGGCAGCCTGACCGCCGCCGCCAAGCGCCTGCGCGTGGCGCTGCCGACCCTGAGCCGCAAGCTGGCGCAGCTGGAATCCCATCTCGGCGTCCGGCTGGTCACCCGCACCACCCGGCGCTTCGCCCTGACCGAGCCGGGGCGGCGCTACCTCGATTCCTGCCGCCGGCTGCTGGCGGAGATCGACGAGGCCGAGCGCCAGGCGGCCGGCGAATACGACGCGCCGCGCGGGCGACTCACGGTCACCGCCCCCATCGTCTTCGGCCGGCTGCATGTGCTGCCGGTGGTGATGGAGTTCCTGAAGACCTATCCCGAGGTCGACCTGCGGCTGTCGCTGGTCGACCGCATCGTCGACCTGGCGGAGGAGAACCTGGATGCCGGCCTGCGCATCGGCACCCTGCCGGATTCCGCGCTGATCGCCACCCGCCTCGGCGCCGTGCGGCACATCGCCTGCGCCGCGCCGGCGTATCTCAAGGAGAACTTCACGCCACGCAGCCCTGCCGACCTGACCCGGCTGCACTGCATTGCCTCGACCAACCTGGCACCGCCCGAGCAATGGGTGTTCCACGAGGCGGGCAATCCCATCGCCGTCGCGGTGCGCGCGCGCCTCACCGTCACGACCGCCGAGGCGGCGATCGACGCGGCAGTGGCCGGGCTCGGCGTCACCCGGCTGCTGTCCTACCAGGCGGCGGAGGCGATCCGCGCCAGGAAGCTGCAGCGCGTCCTGCGCGCCTTCGAGCCGCCGGAACTGCCGGTGCATCTGGTCCACAGCGAGGCGCGGCTGGTGCCGCCGAAGCTGCGCGCCTTCCTCGATTTCGCGGCACCTCGCCTGCGCAAGCGGCTGGCGGCGCTGCAGGTCTAGCGCGACCCGCGGCGCTCCGCCGCCGTTGCCCGGCCATCCTGGCGGCGCATCTCGCCGGCAAGCGCCGTCCCGCTATGGATGTTGGATTGCCGGCGTGAGCCCGGCTAGATTCTCCCGGACACCAGCAAGAGGTCGTGTCGGATGGACCAGGAACAGATCGGGGCGAGGCTCCACATCGGCGTGCTCGGCCTGGGACGCATGGGTACCGCCATCGCCGGGCGCCTTGCGGGCCAGGGTTTCCAGGTCTCCGGCTGGACGCGGAGCGGTGCTGCGCCGGGTGGCAGCACGACGCGCATTGGCCTCTGCCCAGACATCCCGGCAGTCGCCGCCGCCGCGGACATCCTGGTCCTGTCGCTGAGCGACGATGCGGCAGTGACCGGCGTGGTCCGCGAGCTCGTCCGCGGCGATCTTGCCGGCAAGCTGATCGTCGATACCAGCACGATCGGCCCGGACACCCTGCGCAGCCACGCGGATGCGATCCGCCATGCGGGTGGCGCCGCGCTCGACGCGCCAATCTCCGGCGGGCCGGACATGGTGATGGCGGGCAAGGCCGGCTTCTATATCGGCGGCGCCGCGGCGGACGTGGCGCGGTTCCGGCCGGTCGCGGAGACGCTGGCCGACCGCATCCATCATGTCGGCGCGCTCGGCGCCGGGGCCGCCGCCAAGATCGTCAACAACATGATGCTGATGGGCTTCTGGCAGGCGCTGAAGGAGGCGCTGCAGCTCGGCAAGCGCGCCGGGCTCGACCTCGACACCATGCTGAAGTTCCTCGCCACCAGCCCGGCGGCGAGCGGGGCGTTCCAGCACCGGCTGCCGGTCTTGCGCGGCGCGAGCGACGCGGTCGGCTTCTCCGTCGCCGGCGTGGTCAAGGACGGCCGGATGTTCAGCCGCGTCGCCGCGATGCTGCAGGTGGAAACGCCGGCGATCGCCGCCGCCATCGCCAGCTTCGGCGCCTATGACGCGGGCGGTCACGGCGAAGAGGATCTGGCCAGGATGGTGCGCGCGGCCTACGACGCGGCGTGAGCCATGCCATTTCCCTTCGTCATTGCCGGGCTTGACCCGGCAATCCAGTTTTCCCGCTCCAGCCTCGCTGCAAGGAACTTGGATCACCGGGTCTTCGCCCGGTGATGACGAAAGAGGTCGCGGATCTAGTGGTCCAGATCCTTCAGCGCTTCCTTGCGCCTGGCGACATGGGCGTCCAGCGCCTCGCGCACGGACGAGTCGAGCGGCGGCTCCTGGTAGCGCTCCAGCGCCTGCTGCCAGATCGCGGTGGCGCGCTGCGTGGCGTCCTTCGATCCGTCCGCCTTCCAGCTTTCGTAGCTGCGCCAATCGGAGACCAGCGGGCGGTAGAACGCGGTCTCGTAGCGCTCCAGCGTGTGCTGGGCGCCGAAGAAATGCCCGCCCGGCGGCACCGAGGCGATGGCGTCCAGCGCGATGTCCTCCGGCGAGACGGCGAAGGGCTGGATGGTCTCGGCGATCATCTGCAGCATCTCGACATCGAGCACGATCTTCTCGAAGGAGGCGGTAAGGCCGCCCTCCATCCACCCCGCCCCGTGATAGACCAGGTTGGCGTGGGCCATGACCGAGGACCAGATCGACATCTCGGATTCATAGGCCGCCTGGGCGTCGACCGCGTTGGAGGCGCTGGAATTGCTGGCGCGGTAGGGCAGCTTGTAGAAGCGCGCGAGCTGGCCGCAGGCGATGGTGGCGCGGGCGTTCTCCGGGGTGCCGAAGGCCGGCGCGCCGGATTTCATGTCCACGTCCGAGGTGAAGGCGCCATAGACCACCGGCGCGCCGGGGCGCGTCAGCTGCGCCAGCGTGATGCCGGCCAGCGCCTCGGCATTCTGCTGGGTGAGCGCGGCGGCGAGCGAGACCGGCGCCATCGCCCCCATGAGCGTGAAGGGCGTGACCACGACCGCCTGGCCGTGCTCGGCCATCGCCATCAAGCCGTCGGACATCGCCGCGTCGAAGCGGCGCGGCGAGTTGACCGAGATGATGGTGAGCACGCCGGGGCTGGCTGCCATCTCCGCGCGCGTCAGGCCGCGGCTGATCGCCATCATGTCGATGCCGTCCAGCGCGCGTTCGCGCCCGATCGCGGTGCAGTGATAGATGCGGTCCGAATAGGTGATGTTGGCGAGGTAGCAATCGAGGTGCCGGGTGCGGGCCGGCAGTTCCTGCGGCGCGGTCGGCTGGTTGCCGATGAAATGGATGATGTCGAAGCTCTGCGCCAGCCGGATCAGGTTGGCGTAGTCGGCATAATTGCCGGCGCGCCGGCCATTGACAGCGTCATGCACGTTGGGCGGGCCGGCCACCAGGCCGAAGGACACGTGGTCGCCGCCGACATGCACCGCCCGCGCCGGATTGCGCGGGGTCAGCGTGAAGGAATCCGGCGCCGTCTTCAGCGCCGCCAGCACGACCTCGCGCGGGATGCGGGTGAGGCCGGACTTGACCTCCACCACCGCGCCGGCCTTGCGCAGAACCTCGCAGGCGGCCGCGCCCTGGAACTCGATGCCGATCTCCTCCAGCAGACGCAAAGAGGCGTCGTGGATCGCCTCGATCTGGCCCTGGCTCAGCGGCGCCAGCGGCGGGAATGCGTTGCGCAGCGGGCCGCGGGCGACCCAGGCGCCGCCAAGCTGGGACGGTTCCCGGGAACGGCGCGGCCGACGTTGCATGCTATCTCCCCTTGCCCGCCTGCGGCGCGGGCGCGGCGTGAATCACCGTCAGGTACGGTGCCTTGGCCCTGGCCGCAGCGGCCTTCGCCGACCGGGCGACCGGCGGACGCTGCAGCAAGACCTGCTCCGCCGCCTTCGGGTCGCCGCCGGCGTCCTTCACCGCGCGGCGATAGGCGGCGACTGAAACATAAGCGCCATATTGCGGCAGCTTGTCCGCCGCCAGCGGCACGATTCGGCCCGAGCGCGGCAGAACCTTGAAAAACCCGCCGTCGCGGCCGATCAGCGCGATCGCCTCGTTGCGGCGCGAGAAGGTGCGCCGGTGATAGGCCGATTGCGACTTCATCGACTTCAGCTCTTCGGGGTCGCGCGCGAAGATGTATTCATAGGCGGCGATGAATTCCTGGACGAAGTCCCGCTCCACCACCTGCATGTTGGAGATGAGCCAGCAGCGGTCCTCGAAGCCCCAATAGGTGGCAAGCCCCACCAGCGCGCCGGCGCGGGTGAAATAGGGATAGAAGGGGAAGGCGCGGCAGGCCATGGTGCGGTTGTCGCGCTCGCAGAAGCGGGCGCCCTTGCATTCGATGGCGGTGCAGCTCTTGTGCAGCTCGGCCACGATCTGGCGCGAGGTGGCGTCGGTCGGCTTGTAGAGGTGCCACAGGTCGGTGCGCGCCTTCAGCCACTGGAACTCGGTCTTCTCGACGATCGGGATGGCGTTGTCGGTGGAGCAGCAGACCGGCTCGCCGTTGTTCAGCGGCGCGCAGAACCTGCCGCAATCGAAGCGCGACACGCTCGACTGGAATCTGTCAAAAACCGTGCCGAAATCGGCGGGCGACATGCCCTCCGGTGCTTTCTTCGCCAATACGAGTCTCCCTTCGCCCGAACCCGGAATCCGGCGCCGAACCCGTGCGCCGCCCATAGGGGGCATTCCGAATCTTCATGTTTGATCAACGCTTTCTAGCGTATTATGCGCGGGGTTTCACTATCGACATCGCGCGACCGCATCATGAAACGCTATTGGGTCGTCGGCGGAAATTATGCCGATACCAGATTCGACCGCATGCAGGACGGCGGGTCGGAGCATAAATTCGGTCCCTTCGGGACCTATGAAGAGGCGAAGGCCGAATGGCAACGCCGCGCCTGGGCATCGGTCGACACCGCCTGCGCGCGCTACCGGATCGAGGAGGAAGCGGGCGATACGTGGTTCTGGGTGGTCGGCGGTCCCTATGCCGACACCCGATTCGAGGAGCCCGCCGCCGGCGGCGGAGAGCAATGGTATGGCCCGTTCAAGACCTATGACGAAGCGAAGATCGAGTGGTCGCGGCTGGCCTGGTCGACGGTGGACGACGCCATGTGTCGATACCGCATCGAAAAGCTGGCCTATGGGGAACGACCGCGCAGCGTTCATTGAGCGCGACGCCCGCTGACCCCGCCACCCGACCCGATCCATCCTGCAGCCTTCGGATTTCCCCATGTTCACCGCGACCGCTCTGATCGAGGCGCTCGGCTTCATCGCCGCGATCCTCACCACCCTCAGCTTCCTGCCGCAGGCCCTGCGCATCCGGCGCCAGCGCTCGGCCGCCGATGTCTCGCTGGTCATGTACCTGATGATGCTGACCGGCCAGGCGCTGTGGCTGATCTATGGCGTGCTGTTCGACAGCCCGTCGCTGATCGCCGCCAACGTGGTCGGCATCAGCCTGGTCGGCTGGGTGCTGATCATGAAGCTCGCCGATCTGCGGCGGCAGCGGCAAAACCCGGTGGGTCTTCACCGACCCGTCGCCGCGGAGTGAAATGCCGCCCGACCGGCCTTCCTAGCGCCGCGCCACATCGCCGAGGCTGACCCGCCCGGCTTGGCGCACCGCGCCGTAGACGCCGACATGATTGTCGTTGAACTGCTGCGCCGTATGCAGGATGCCGGGGTCCATCGGCAAATCCCCTTGCGGCCGCGTGGTCAAGGCGCAGCGCACGCAATGCTCGTTGATGTCGAGCCTGACCGCGCCGAGGTCGAGGTCGCTGCCGAGCCAGCCATTCTCGATGAAGCCGGTCACGCCGCCGCAATCGAGCACCACGTTCGGCCGGAACCGCTCCGGCACGAAGCGCCCCGCCGGATAGGCGGCCGCGAGCGCCTTCAAGGTGGCGTTGGTCAGCAGATGGCAATGGCTGGCCTTGTAGGGCAGCACGGTATCCGGCGCGTCGCTGCGCGCCAGGCGCACCGGGCGGCCGATCCGCTCCGACATCGCGTCATGGATGCGGGTGTCGTCGGAGAACATCGCCGCGCCATCGGGGAAGGCGACCTCGACCACCGGCAGGTCCGTGTCCGGGCCCGGCTCCACCAGGTAGCGCGCCGCCCAGGTGACCAGCATCTTCCAGGGCGGCCGCGCCGCGGTGCCGGCGGCGCCCGTCTCCGCCTCGGCGACGCAATAGCCGCGGTCGCCTCGGATGCCCTGCGGGGTGAAATCCAGCGCCGGCAGCCGCTCGCCGCGCAGGCTCTGCACCGGATAGCGCCAGAGCTCGGAAACCACACCAACGGATTCGCCCATTCCAGCCCTCACGGCATCAGGCGCCAGACGATGGTCTCGCGCATCTCACGGTCTTCCAGCTCCAGCGTCGTCGGCACCTGGTAGCGCGCCAGCTCGACCAGGCCGCTCGACGGCAGATAGGCCCGGCCCGGATCGCCCATCAGGATGGCGACGCCCCGCCCCGCCAGCGCGCGGAACCAGGCGATGACCCGGTCGGCCATCGGCTTCTCGTAGCACACGTCGCCGGCCAGCACGATTTCCCAGCGCGCCGGCTGGCCGATCAGGTCCTCGACCACCAGATCGACCGCCGCCCTGTTGGCGCTCGCGTTGAGCTGGATGGCGGCGCCGGCATAGGCGTCGATCTCCGCCGCCTCGACCCGTGAAGCGCCCGCCAGAGCGGCGCCGATGGCCGAAAGCCCGCTGCCGGCGGCGAAATCGAGCACCCGCTTGCCTTTGACCCAGTCCGGGTTGTCGAGCAGGAAGCGGGTCAGCGCCTGCCCGCCCGGCCAGGCGAAGGCCCAATAGGGCGGCGGCAGGTTCATCCGCGCCAGCTCCGCCTCCGTCGCCTGCCAGATCGGCGTGATCTCGGTCGCCAGGTGCAGGACGATCTCCGGCACCAATGGCGGCCGCGCCAGGATCGTCTGCGCGGCGATGAAGGCCAAGGGATCGCTCACTGCGCCAGCCGCCCCAGCACGATGCCGGCGAGCAGGATCCAGCCGATCCAGCGGTTGCTGTGGAACTTGGCGCGGCAATCCGAGGCATTGTCGAGGTCGACGGCGCGCAGCTGCCAGCGCAGATGGACGGCAACACCCAGCACGGCGACATAAGCGGCCCAGCCGATCTCCGCCGCGGCCAGCGCGGCCACCAGAAGCGCCAGCATCGCCACGTCGAAGCCGAGCAGCCAGGGCTTGGTCGCCGCCCCCAGCCGCAGCGCGGTTGACTTCACGCCGATCAGCGCGTCGTCGGTCTTGTCCTGGTGCGCGTAGATGGTGTCGTAGCTCAAGGTCCAGAAGAAGCCGGCGGCATAGAGCAGCATTGCCGGCCAGGCGAGCTCGTCGCGCGCCGCCGCCCAGCCCATCAGCGCGCCCCAGTTGAAGGTGAGGCCGAGGAAGGCCTGCGGCCACCAGGTGATCCGCTTCATCAGCGGATAGATTGCGACCAGGATCAGAGATGCGACGCCGAGCCAGATCGCGGTCCACGACAGCTGCAAAAGGATGACGAGGCCGATGCCGAGTTGCAGCCCGAGAAAGCGCCAGGCCTGGGCCAGCGACAATTGGCCGCTGGCCAGCGGCCGGGTCGCCGTGCGCGCCACCTTGGCGTCGATGTCGCGGTCGATCATGTCGTTGACGGTGCAGCCGGCCCCGCGCATCACCAGCGCGCCGATGCCGAACAGCACCAGCAGCCGCGGGTCCGGCCAATCGCCGGGCGACGCCGCAAGCGCGATCGACCACCAGCAGGGGAACAGCAGCAGCCAGGTGCCGATCGGCCGGTCGAGCCGCGCCAGGCGCGCATAGGGCCGCCAGGGGGCCGGCAGGTATCGATCGATCCAGTCGCCCGCCCGGATGTCGGCGGCGGAGGGGCTGGCCGTGGATTGATTGTTTGGCGCGCTGCTCATAATGGTGGCACGTTGCAGCCGGGTGACCGGCCGGAAGGGGGACAAGGTCGTTGATGCAGGCGGTGAAGTCAAATCGACCGGGCGGGCGGCGGAGCGCGGCATCGTCATGATTCCGCGTCTCTACGTGACCGCCGACCTTGCTTCCGGCGTGGAGATCGCCGCCGAGGAGCGCGCGCAGCACTACCTGCGCAACGTCATGCGCCGGTCGGTGGGCGATCCGGTGGTGCTGTTCAACGGCCGTGACGGCGAGTTCGCCGCCGAGATCGCGCGCCTCGACAAGCGCGCCGCCACGCTCCGGATCACCGCCCGGCGCCGCGCGCAGGACGGCGTGCCCGATTTGTGGCTGTGCTTCGCGCCGCTGAAGAAGGACGCCGTCGATTTCCTGATCGAGAAAGGCACCGAGCTCGGCGTCGCCGTGTTCCAGCCGGTGGTGACCCGGCGCACAATCGCCGCCCGCCTCAACCTCGACCGCCTCGCCGCCAACGCCGTCGAGGCGGCGGAGCAGACCGAACGCCTGAGCGTGCCGGAGATCCGGCCGGCGGTCGCCTTCGAGGCGCTGCTGCAATCCTGGCCGCGGGAACGCCGGATGATTCTGTGCGCCGAGGCGGGTCCGGCCCAGCCGATCGCCGATGCGTTAACCGGGTTAACAGGTGGCCCAACGAATGTGAGCCAATCTAACGCATGGAGTATATTTTGCGGCCCGGAAGGCGGCTTTCATGTGAGCGAGCTTGACCGGTTGCGCGATCTGCCCTTTGTTACGCCCGTCGGCTTGGGGCCTCGTATCCTGCGCGCCGACACGGCGGCGGTTGCGGCGCTCGCCGTCTTTCAATCCATCCTGGGCGACGGCCGGAAACGGCCGCCACAGCCCATGCTTCCGATCGGCGAGCCGGACAACGACCGGGCCGGCGGGGAATAGGAGCATCGATGTCGGCACCCCCGAAATCCGGCGGCGCACCGATCACGTCGAAGCGGCAGCTGGTCGAGTATTTCGAGGCCGGCAACAAGCCGCGCGGCGATTGGCGCATCGGCACCGAGCACGAGAAGTTCGTCTTCGACCTGAAGACCCTGCGCACCGTGCCCTACGAAGGGCCGAACGGCATCGGCGCCATGCTCAAAGGCTTGCAGCGCTTCGGCTGGCAACCCGTGGAAGAGAACGGCAACGTCATCGCCCTCACCATGGAGGGCTGCAACATCACCTTGGAGCCCGGCGGGCAGTTCGAGCTCTCCGGCGCTCCCTTGCGCTCGATCCATGAAACCTGCGCCGAGGTCGGACGCCATCTCGCCCAGGTGAAGGAGGTCGCGGCCGAGCTCGGCGTCGGCCTGCTCGGCATGGGCATGAACCCGAAATGGTCGCGCGCCGACACGCCCTGGATGCCCAAGGGCCGCTACAAGATCATGCGCTCGATGATGGAGAAGAAGGGCAAGCTCGGCATCGACATGATGATCCGCACCTGCACCGTGCAGGTGAACCTGGATTTCGCCAGCGAAGCCGACATGGTGAAGAAGATGCGCGTCTCCATGGCGCTGCAGCCGATCGCCACGGCCCTGTTCGCCGATTCGCCCTTCACCGAGGGCAAGCCGAACGGATTCTTGAGCTATCGCAGCCACATCTGGACCGATACCGACCCCGACCGCACCGGCACGCTGCCCTTCGTGTTCGAGGACGGCTTCGGCTTCGAGCGTTATGTCGACTACATGCTCGACGTGCCGATGTATTTCGTCTACCGCGACGGCAAGTACCTCGACGCCAGCGGGCAGTCGTTCCGCGATTTCATGGCCGGCAAGCTGCCGCTCCTGCCGGGCGAGATCCCGACCATGGGCGATTGGTCGGATCACGTCACCACCGCGTTCCCGGAAGTGCGGTTGAAGCGCTACATCGAGACGCGCGGCGCCGACGGGGGGCCCTGGGACCGGCTCTGCGCCCTTCCCGCCATCTGGGTCGGCCTGCTCTATGACGACCAGGCGCTGGATGCCGCCTGGGACCTGGTCAAGGGCTGGACGCAGGAAGACCACGCGCAATTGCGCCGCGACGTGCCGAAGCAGGCGCTGAAGACCCGCTTCCACGACCGCAGCGTGAAGGAGATCGCGCTGGAGACGCTCGCCATTTCGCGCGCCGGGCTGCAGCGCCGTGCCTCTCTCGACCGGATCGGCGGCGACGAATCCGGCTTCCTCAACGTGCTCCAGGAAATCGCCGAAAGCGGCAAGTGCCCGGCCGAGGAGAAGCTGGAGCTGTTCCACGGCCGGTGGAACGGCAGCGTCGATCCGGTGTTCTCGGAGTTCGCTTATTAGTCACGGGAAGGGGCCGCCATGCGGGTGAACGCCAACGGCATCGACATCGCCTGTGAAGTGGCCGGCCCCGACGCCGCGCCGGTGCTGATCTTCAACCACTCGCTGGCCACCAGCCGCGCCATGTGGCGCGGCCAGGTCGCCGCCTTCGCGCCGGCCCATCGCGTCATCACCTTCGACATGCGCGGCCACGGCGAGAGCGCGGCGCCGAACTTCCCGTACACCCTGGATATGCTGGCCGATGACGTGGTCGGCGTGCTCGACTGCCTGGGCGTGGAGCGGCCGGCGGTCTTCGTCGGCATCTCGATCGGCGGCATGATCGGCCAGTCCCTCGGCCTGCGGCATCCCAAGCGGTTCCGGGCCCTGGTCCTTGCCAACACGGTCAGCCGCATGGCGCCGGAAGGCCGCGCCGCCTGGGACCAGCGCATCGATGCGATCAAGCGCGACGGCGTCGAAGGCCAGGTGCAGCCGACGCTGGAGCGCTGGCTGAGCGCCGAATTCCGCGCCCGCGACCCGGAGACCACGCGCTGGGTCGCCGACATGATCCGCGGCACGCCGCCGGCGGGCATGATCGGCTGCGGCCATGCCATCAAGATGCTGGACTACACCGACCAGCTCGGACGCATCGCGCTGCCGACGCTGGTCATCGCGGGCGAGAAGGATCCCGGCTCGCCGGTCGCGGCGGCGCAGGCGATCCACGAACGGATCAAGGGCTCCAGGCTCGAAGTCATTCCGGACTGCCTGCACCAGACGCCGATCGAGGCGCCGGCCAGGTTCAACCGGATCCTCGGCGATTTCCTGGCCGGGCTGCCGCGCTGATCGGCGCCGGCCGATCACGCTCACCAAACGCGGTTAGGGCTTCTTCCAGCGGCGCTCTTCGGCCCACTTCTTGGCCCAGTCCTTGCGCAGGTCGGGCGGCAGCTTCAGCGCCACGTCGACCATCACCTTCTGGCCGAGCTGGAACATTTCGGCCATCCGCCCCTGCATCTCGCCCAGCGCGGCCTCCAGCTGCGCCTGGTCGACCGTATCGGCCTGCAGCAAAGCGGCGATCTTCTGGCGCGCCTGGTCGACCGCGCCGCGCTTGGCGTCGAAATCCGCGCGATTGGCGTCCAGGACGTCCTTGACCAGCGGTTGCGCCGCCTCGGGCATGTCGCGGAGGGGCCCGCCGAACATGCCCATGCGGCCCGGGCCGCCATGCCAGCGCTGCCCGGCCATCATGCCGGCCAGCAGCAGGTTCGCGCAGACCGAAACGACCAGCGCGACGACCACCACGGTTCCCTTGCGTCCGGTCAGGGTCATAGCTCTTCTCCCAGGGTTGCCGGCACGTCGCTGAACATCAGCGTCGCCAGCTCGTCATCGTTGTTGCCGCCCGCCACCGTCAGCCCGGCGAAGCCGAGCCAGAAGCCGATGGCAAGCGATGCGGCAGCGGCGGCGATACCGGTGGTCCAGGACGCGTTCGACGGCGACAGCCAGCCACCGCGCAGCAGCCCCAGCCATCCGCCGCCGGCCGGCTTCCGCGCCGGGCGCAGATGCTCCAGCGGGATCTGGGCGACGCGTCGCTGCAGCGATTCGGGCGCGCGCCCGGCCGCCAGCCCCGCCTGCAATTCCCGTTCGAACGGATCATGTTCTGTCATGTCTGCATCCATCCTTGCCCGGCGAGGGCGTCGCGCAATTCACGCTTCGCCCGCACCAGCAATGCTTCCAACGCCTTCACCGATATATCCAAGGCGCTTGCCGCCTCGGTGTTCTTCAGGCCCGCCGTATAGGTCAGCGCGATCGCGGCGCGCTGGCGCTCCGGCAATGCCGCCATCGCATCGAGCAGGGCCCGTTGCCGCGCCGCCGCCACCAGATCCGTCTCGGCATCGGGCCGCGGGTCCTCCGGCTCGGCGATCGCGTCCAGCGCGCCGGCCTTCGGCCTGCGTTTCAGGTCCAGGCAGCGATTGACCACCACGCGATAGAGCCAGGTGGAGAACTGCGCCTGCCCGGGCTGCCACGCCTCGGGCCGCTGCCACACGCGCAGGAACACGTCCTGCACCACGTCCTCCGCATCGGCGCGATTGCCGGTGATGCGCAGGGCGACGCCGAAGGCCCGGTCCAGATGGCGGCGCGACAGGCGATCGAAGGCCCGGCGGTCGCCATTGGCGACCGCCCGCAACAGGCTTGCATCGTCATCGACGTCATCCGCCCGCACGCAATGCGTCCCCGTTGCCGTTCTCAAGGCCAGCGACTGCACGATAGCACCCCTGCACGCCCCGCCGTCCATTGCGCCGGCTACTGCGCCGGCTGCTCTTCCGGCAGGCGCTTGCGGTGATGCGGCACTTCGTCCTTCGCGATCTTGCCATCGCCGTTGTCGTCCAGCCGCGCGAACATCTTCTCACCCATGGCGGCGAATTCCGCACTGGAAATCTGGCCGTCCTGGTTGGTGTCGGCGCGCTGCATGAAATTGTGGCGCTCCTTGCCCGGCTGCTGGCCCAGCTGGTCATTCTGGGCCTGGTTCTGGGTTCCCGGCTGCACCTGGGACTGGTCCGGCGCGGCCTTGCCCATCTTCTGGCGCCAGTTCTCGCGCGCCTTCTGCAGCTCGTCCTGGCTGAGGACGCCGTCCTTGTTGGCGTCGATGCGCTGGAACATGGTGTCGCGGGTGGCGGCAAATTCCTGCTTGCTCACGAAGCCGTCACCGTCGGTGTCGGCGCGCTCGAACATGTGCGGTCCCTTGTCGGCCAAGGCCGGCAGGCCGAAGGCCGAGGCGGCGAAAACGCTGGAAAGCAGCAGCAAAGTGGTCTTGCGCATGGGGGTTCCTTGGGTTGGCGGCCGATTGCGGCCCGTTACCTCTCTAACGGGACCCCTGCCGAAACCCTGCGGAACGACCAAGTAATTGAAACTATTGCAGTTCCTGCGACGAGAGCGCGCCGTCGTTGTCCTGGTCGAGCTCTTCGAACAGCTTCTCGCCGGAATCGAGGTATTCGGAGTAGCTGCACATGCCATCGCCGTCGGCATCGTCGCAATCGAAGATCGGCGCATCGGTGGCGCCCATCGCGCTCATCAGCTCGGCGGCGGAAAGCGCGAAATCGCCGTTGCGGTCGGCGGAGCTGAAGAAGCTGTCGCGCGCCGCCTCGAAATCCGACCGGCTCATGCCCGCGGATTGCGCGATGGCGGTCGGCGCCGCAAGCACGATCGCGACAGCCGTCAACATCATCAGGGCGACGGCGCCGACGCCCGCCCGGTATCCGTCAAAATGCCGTCTCATCGTCCCAACGCCCTCTCGGCGATCCTTGCCTGCCCAGAATATTGCAGCCACCGCTCTTCCGTCGGTCAGGCCGCCAAACCGCGCCGTCCCATTTCCAGGAACTTGTCGCGCCGCTGCTCGCGCAGGACGGTGCCGTCTTGCGTCTGCATCGCCTGCACCGCCCGCTCGATCGCGTCGCCCAGGGCGGCGATGGTCTGCTCCTTGCCGCGATGCGCGCCGCCCAGCGGCTCGGCCACGATCTCGTCGATGACGCCCAGCGACTTCAGGTCGCTGGCGGTGAGCTTCAGCGCCTCCGCCGCGTCCTGCGCGTTCTCGGCGCTGCGCCACAGGATCGAGGCGCAGCCTTCCGGCGAGATCACCGAATAGACCGAGTGCTCCAGCATGATGATGTGATTGGCGGCGGCGAGCGCGATGGCCCCGCCGCTGCCGCCCTCGCCGATGATGGCGGAGACGACCGGCGATTTCACCTTGAGGCAGGCCTCGATCGAGCGCGCGATGGCTTCCGCCTGGCCGCGCGCCTCGGCGTCGACCCCGGGATAGGCACCCGGCGTATCGACCAGGGTGACCACCGGCAGATGGAAGCGGTCGGCCAGCTCCAGCAGGCGCACCGCCTTGCGGTAGCCCTCGGGCTTGGCCATGCCGAAATTGTGCCGCACGCGGGTCGCGGTGTCGGCGCCCTTCTCATGACCGAGGATCAGCACCGGGATGCCGCGCAGGCGGCCGAGGCCGCCCTGGATCGCCTTGTCGTCGGCGAAGCTGCGATCGCCGGCCAGCGGCACGTAATCGTCGATCAGCTGCTCGACGTAGTCGAAGAAATGCGGCCGCTCCTGGTGCCGCGCCACCTGCGTCTTCTGCCAGGCGCTGAGCTTGCCATAGGTCTGGCGCAGCAGCTTTTCCGCCTTGGCCTGCAGGCGCGAGATCTCTTCCGCGATGTTCATGTCGCCGGCATTGGCGAGATGGCGCAGCTCGGCGATCTTGCCTTCCAGTTCGGCGATGGGTTTCTCGAAGTCGAGGAAGGTCGGCATGGCTACGCCTGGATTCCTTCGCTCAATGCGCGCCGGCGATCTGCTGGGCCTTCGCCACCAGCACTTCGGCCTGCCGGATCGAGGCCAGGTCGATCAATCGCCCGTCCAGCGCCACGGCGCCGCGGCCCTCCTTCTGCGCCTGCGCCATCGCCTCCAGGATGCGGCGCGCCTTGGTCACCTCGGCCGAGCTGGGGCTGAAGATCTCGTTGGCCAGCGCCACCTGGCTGGGGTGGATCGCCCACTTGCCTTCGCAGCCCAGCACGCCGGCGCGGTTGCCGCCGGCACGGTAGCCCTCGAGGTCGGAGAAATCGCCGAACGGCCCGTCGACCGGACGCAGGCCATTGGCGCGCGCCGCCACCACCATGCGGGCGATGGCGTAATGCCACATGTCGCCCCAATGGGTCTGGCGGTTGCCGGCCTCGTCCTTGTCGGTGAGGATCGAATAGGCGGGATTGGCGCCGCCGATATTGGTGGTGCGCGCCTTGGTCGAGGCCGCGTAGTCGGCGACGCCGAAATGCAGGCTCTCGTTGCGCTTCGAGGCGGCGGCGATCTCGTGCACGTTCTGCATGCCGAGCGCGGTCTCGATGATCATCTCGAAGCCGATGCGCTTCTTGCGGCCCATCGCCGCCTCGCATTGCGTGACCAGCATGTCGACGGCATAGACGTCCGCGGCGGTGCCGACCTTGGGGATCATGATCAGGTCGAGGCGCTCGCCCGCCTGCTCCATCACGTCGACCACGTCGCGGTACATAAAGTGGGTGTCGAGGCCGTTGATGCGCACCGACATGGTCTTGTTGCCCCAGTCGATGTCGCGCAGGGCCTGGATGACATTCTTGCGCGCCTGCGGCTTGTCGTCGGGGGCGACCGCGTCCTCGAGGTCCAGGAAGATCACGTCGGCCGCCGACTTGGCGGCCTTCTCGAACAGGTTCGGCTGGGAGCCGGGAACCGCCAGCTCGCTGCGGTTCAACCGGGCCGGCGCCTGTTCGACGATCTTGAAGCTCATGGGAGTCCCCGAATTAGTTAACGCAGGCGCTATCTTAACGAAATTCCGCCCGTTTAATGGCTGCCTGGGCCAAACCTGTCAATCTTTAGGTGCCCCTTTGGGACCCCGGTTCCCGGATTTCTGGGCTTTGCCGGATCGCGGCGCCGCCTGGGACAGAGGATGCGCCCGGCCGACCAGTTCCGCCAGCCGCCCGGTTGCTACATGCGTATAGATTTGGGTTGTCGCTATATCGGCGTGGCCCAGCATCTTCTGCAAGGCGCGCAGATCGGCGCCGTGATCGAGCAGATGGGTGGCGAAGGCATGGCGCAGGACATGGGGCGAGACTCGCTCCGGCGCGATCCCCGCCGCCACGGCGGCCTCCTTCAGCAACTGGGCGAAGCGCTGCCGCGTCAGATGGCCCGTCGCCCCCGAGGACGGAAACAGCCAGGTCGAGGCCTTCACCGATCGCGGCAGGAACTTCGCCCGCACGGCAAGATAGGCGGCGATGGCCGCCTTGGCGGCCGGGTTCAGCGGCACCAGGCGCTCCTTCGATCCCTTGCCGCGCACCACCAGATAGGGCTGGTCCCGCATCACCGCGGCCAGCGGCAGGCCGACCAGTTCCGACACCCGGAGGCCGGTGGCATAGAGCACTTCCAGCAACGCACCGAGACGCAGGGCGGCGGCCTTGTCCTGGCGGGCCACCGCGTCGATCATCGCCGCGACCTCCGCCTCGCTCAGCACTTTCGGCAGCGGCCGGCCGCGCTTCGGCGCATCGAGCGCGGCGCTGGGATCGTCGGCGCGCTTTCCCTCCGCCACCAGGAAGCGGAAATACTGGCGCAGCGCGCTCAACCGCCGCGCCGCCGTCGCCGGCTTCAATTGGCGGCGCGCCGCGGCGGAGAAATAGCCGCGCAGCTGGTCGCTGCTGGCGTCGGCGAGATCGCCGCTGGCGGCAAGCGCGTCGGCCGCGTCCTTGAGATCGCGGCGATAGGCGTCCATCGTGTTGGCGGAGACGTTGCGCTCCGCGCTCAGCATCTCGGCGAAGGAATCCCAGTGCCGGGTCGCCGGCAGCGTCTCGTCGAGCGGCAGCGTGCGTTGCCGGCCCACGGCCTAGAGCCCGGCGAGAATCGCCGCCTCGAGCGCGATGCGCTTCGCTTCGGGGCCGAGCCCGACGGCGTTCAGACCGCCGAGCGATTGCGCCAGCGTCGCGCCATCGGCATTGGCGAGGCCCCTGCCGCCGAGGGCGTTCAACGCCAGGAGAACCGTCTCGCCGCGCCGGCCGGCCTGCGCCGCCTCGGATAGCGCCGCGGCATCGCCGCTCGGCGCCGGGAAGGACACCGCGGCGACGCCCGGCAGGCCGAGGCCGGCCTGGATGCCGCGCAAACGATCGACCGCAGCCGGACTGGCGGCGGTCACCTGCTGCCAGGTCGCCACCGGGTCGGCGTCGTAGGCGCCATTCAACCCGGCGATCTGCGCCAGGATCTGCAATCCCGGCACGCTGCGCCCGACCGTTGGATTGGCCGCCTGCGCGCCCTGCGCCAGGTTGAGCCAGAAGCCGCCCTTGTCGACATTTCCGGACCAGAACATCAGCCGCGCCGCTTCCGGCGCGAACCAGGCGAGGTTCGGCGCCGGCGTCACCTTGTCGGCGATCGGCCGATAAAGCGCCGCCGTGGTGAAATAGGCGCCGCGCGCCTGGGCGGTCAGCAGCGCGCGCTGGATGAATTGCGCCCGGCGCACCGGATCGAAGGCCTGGTCGGCGGCCTGGTAGAGCTGGCCGCGATTGGCCGGCGTGTCGGGCAGGGTGAGCGGATCGCCGGTGAACTTGGTCTGGCGATAGAGGCCGATCAATTCGTCGGCGCTGAGCAGCCCAGCGGCGAAGGCGAACTCGCCCTGCTCGATGCGGGTGTCGAGCGGCTGCGTCGCATCGCGCGCCGTGGCCGCGGCCGCCGCCGGCCCGGCGATCTTCGGCGCGGGCGTCGCCTGCACGTTCTTCGGCTTCAGGCCGGCCTTGCGCATCATCGCCGCCTGGAGCGCATCGGGATCGCCGGCCAGCTTCAGCTTCTTCGCCTTGCCCTCGCCCAGCAGCACGCCGGCCAGTGCGATGACGTTCTTGGTGTTGGCATCCTTGTCCGGCAATTCGCGCAGCAGATCCAGGCCGATGCCGGCCTGGTCGGTTTGCCCGCGCTCGATCTGGCAATAGAGCAGCGCCTTGCGCCAATAGAGATCGAGCACCTGCTGGGCGTTCACCGCCTCGTCGGTCTTGGCGCAGGCGGTCGTCGCGTCGTCGGCGTTCAGCGCCTTCTCGAAGGCCTCGCGCGCGTCGACGGGTGCCGCATTGCCGGCCGCCTTGGTCAGCAGCAGGGCCTCGGTCGAGAAGCCCATCGCGTGCAGCCGCTCGGCGCGCAGCGGCACCAGGGTGTCGATACCGCCGCTGGCATTGGGTCCGGGTGCCTTGGTCAGCAGCAGGCGCAGCTGTAAATCGCGTAGGGAGGGCTGCAGCTGGGGCGCCGGCAATTTCGGCATCCAGGAAATGAGCCGCGCCGCATTCGACCCCTGCCACAGATTGGCGCCGAGGCCGGCATTGGCATCGTCCAGCAATCCCGGCGCGCCAGCATCCGCCGGCGCGGCCTGCACGGCAGGCTGCGGTGGCGGCACCGGCTGCGGCATCGCCGTGGTCGCAGGCTGGCCGGGGGCGGGTTGTGGGACCGCTTGCGGCGCCGGCTGGGGCGTTCCAGGCGGCACGGCGCCAGGCGCCGGCGCCGCGTCCGGTGCCGGCATCGGCAAGGGCGGCAGCGGCGTGCTCTGCACGCCGCCCGTCGCGGTCGTGCCGGAATCAGCGGGTGGCGTGGTCTGGTCCGGCGTCTGCCCCTCGGGCAAACCGATCGGCGTCGGGTCGCCGGGGGAAAGGGAGTAGGCCGGGGCCGCCGCCAACGCGGAGGCCAGCAGGGCCAGCACCGCAGCGCCGGCCGTCAGGGACCGCACGCGCTTACTGCAGGGATAGGCGGTCATTCGGAATCGGAATCTCCATGGTGCCGGGCTGGATCGGCGGCTCCCACAGGGCCAGGAATGCGGTCCCGCCGCCGATGATGACGATCAACGTCACGAATAGAACCAAGATCAGCTTGTTCATGCAGCCCTGTTCGCCTGTGTGAAGGCTTGGCGATTCTCGCGTTAAACCAGCACTCTAGCCGGACTCCGCCGACGCGGCGGACGGTGGGTAACTTGCCACAGGCGTTTCGATTCATGCTAGTCTGCAAATATGGCGAAAACACGTCACATCCCTGCGAGGCCGCGGTGAATTCCAGCGGCTCCGCGCTTCCCAGCGACGCCGACGACGCGCGCCAGCCGCGCGGGCGCGAGGCGGCGTCCACCCGCGCCATCGCCCAGCGCCTGGACAAGACCATCGTCCTGGTCGGCCTGATGGGTGCCGGCAAGAGCTGCATCGGCAAGCGCCTCGCCGCGGCGCTCGGCCTGCCCTTCGTCGACGCCGACCGCGAGATCGAGGCGGCGGCCGGCGGCTGCTCGATTTCCGACATCTTCGCCCTGCACGGCGAGAAGGTGTTCCGCGACGGCGAGCGCCGGGTGATCCAGCGCCTGCTCGGCAACCCGGTGCATGTGCTGGCGACTGGCGGCGGCGCCTTTATGGATCCTTCCACCCGCGCGCTGGTGAAGGAAAAGGCCCTGTCGGTCTGGCTCAAGGCCGAGCTCGAGCAATTGCTGAAGCGGGTCGGCCGGCGCAATGACCGGCCGCTGCTGCGCGACGTCGACCCGCGCCAGAAGCTGACCGAGCTGATGGAAGCACGCTACCCGGTCTATGCCGAGGCCGATCTGACGGTGGAAAGCGCCGACGGCCCGCCGGACATCACCGTGCAGCGCGTCCTGCGCGCGATCGAGGCCGAACTGGACCGGGCGGGCAACCGGGCGGACAGGGCGCACCAGCCATGACCCTGGTCGATCGGACGGAGATCGACGTGGTTCGCGTCGAACTCGGCGCGCGCAGCTATGACATCCAGATCGGCGGCGGACTGGTGACGCGGGCCGGCGAGTTGATCGCCCCGGTGCTGCGCCAGAAGCGCGCCGTCATCGTCACCGACACCCATGTCGCGCGCCTGCATCTGGAGGCTTTGCTCGAATCCCTGCGCGAGGCCGGCATCGCCGCCGATGCCATCGTGCTGCCCGCCGGCGAGGCGACCAAGAGCTTCGCCGAGCTCGAATCCCTGTGCGACCGCCTGCTGGCGATGAAGGCCGAGCGGGCAACCACGCTGATCGCGCTCGGCGGCGGCGTGATCGGCGACATCACCGGCTTCGCCGCGGCGATCCTGCTGCGCGGCGTCGACTTCGTGCAGGTGCCGACGACCCTGCTGGCCCAGGTCGATTCCTCGGTCGGCGGCAAGACCGGCATCAACACGGCGCACGGCAAGAACCTGATCGGCAGCTTCTACCAGCCGCGACTGGTGCTGGCCGACATCGAGACCCTCGACACCCTGCCGCGGCGCGAGCTGCTGGCCGGCTATGCCGAGGTGGTGAAATACGGCCTGATCAACGATCCCGCCTTCTTCGCCTGGTGCGAGGGACACGGCGCCGGCATCATCTCCGGCGAGGCCAGCGCCAGGCGCCACGCAATCGCCGCCAGCTGCCGCGCCAAGGCGGCCATCGTCGGCGCCGACGAGCGCGAATCCGCCGACCGCGCCCTGCTCAACCTCGGCCACACCTTCGGCCACGCGCTGGAAGCCGAATGCGGCTATGGCGACGAGCTGCTGCACGGCGAGGCGGTCGCCATCGGCATGGTCATGGCGTTCGACCTGTCGGCGCGGCTCGGCCTCTGCCCGCTCGAGGATGCGGCGCGCGTGCAGCGCCACCTGGCCAGCCTGGGGCTGCCCACCTCGCCCGGCTGGATCGACGGCCGCAGCTTCTCCTCCGACCGCCTGGTCGAGCACATGTCGCGCGACAAGAAGGTGAAGGACGGGCGCATCGGCTTCGTGCTGGCGCGCGGCATCGGCCGCGCCTTCACCCCCGCCTATGTCGACCTGGCGGACGTGGCGGCGATGCTGGACGAAGCGATCGCCGCTTGAACGCCGCCTTTCAAATCCAACTGACCGGATGATCGGATCACTGTCATGATCGTCGAACTTCTGACCCTCATCGTTCTGCTGGGGTGCTCGGCGTTCTTCGCCGGCTCGGAAACCGCGCTGACCGCCGCCTCCCGGGCACGGATGTACGCGCTGTCGAGCCAGGGCGACCGCAATGCAGTGCGCGTGGAAAAGCTGCAGAGCCAGATGGAGCGCGTCATCGCCACCATGCTGCTCGGCAACACCTTCGTGAACAACGCCGCCGCCGCCATCACCACCGTGGTGTTCGCCGAGTACTTCACCGAAGCGGGCGGCGCCCTGCCGCTCATCGCCGCCGCCTGCATCACCGCGGTCATCTTCATCGTCAGCGAAGTCCTGCCCAAGACCTACGCCATCAACAACGCCGAGCGGATGTCGCTGGTCGTGGCGCCGCTGGTCTCGCTGCTGATAAAGGTCGCCTATCCGCTGACCCACATCACCCAGATCATCATCAACGGCGGCCTCGGCCTGTTTGGGGTGAAGGTGGAGCGCGAGCCGGGCGCGGAGGAAAGCATCGACGAATTGCGCGGCGCCATCGACCTGCACTCGGAATCGGCCGAGGAGATCCGCGAAGCCGGCGCCATGCTGCACTCGATCCTCGACCTCGACGAGGTGCCGGTCTCCGACATCATGGTGCATCGCCGCGGCGTCACCACCATCGACGCCGACCTGCCGAGCGACCAGCTGGTGCAGCAGGTGCTGGAGAGCCAGCACACCCGCATCCCGCTGTGGCGCGGCGAGCCCGACAACATCGTCGGCGTGCTGCATGCCAAGGGGCTGCTCCGGGCGCTGCACAACAACGACTGGAAGATGTCCGGGCTCGACATCATCGGGCTTTGCGCCAAGCCCTGGTTCATCCCCGACAGCACCACGCTGCTGAAGCAGCTCGAGGCGTTCAAGAGCCGCCGCGAGCATTTCGCCATCGTGGTCGACGAATACGGCGCGCTGATGGGCGTCGTGACGCTCGAGGACATCATCGAGGAGATCGTCGGCGACATCGCCGACGAGCACGACATGAAGGTCGAGGGCGTGGTCCAGGAAGAGGACGGCAGCTTCGTCGTCGACGGCAGCGTCACCCTGCGCGACCTCAACCGCGAATACGATTGGGGCCTGCCGGACGAGGAGGCCTCGACGCTGGCCGGATTGGTGCTGCACGAGGCGCGGCAGATCCCGATTCCCGGCCAGGTGTTCAGCTTCTACGGCCTGCGCTTCGAGATCCTGGAGCGCCAGCGCAACCAGATCCGCCGCATCCGGGTGACCCCGCTGGACAAGAGCGCCGCCGCCGCGGAAGCCAAATAGGCCGACATCCGGAGAAACGCGATGACATCGACCCGCGAGCAGGCGGCGGATTTCACCCGGGCCGAGCCCGGCCGGCCGGCGCTGAGCCAGCCGACGCCACGCGAAGTCCAGCATTTCCGCGATTTCCAGTTCGCCGGATATCGCCGCGCCGACGGCCTGTTCGACATCGAAGGCCGCATGACCGACCGCAAGCCCTACGCGTTTCCCAACGAGTGGCGCGGCACAGTGCCGGTGGACGATCCGCTGCACGACATGCGCATCCGCCTGACCCTCGACGAGCATTTCCTGATCCACGACGTCGAGGTGGTGACCAGCGCCAGCCCCTATGAGATCTGCGGGGCCATCACGCCGAGCTTCGCCGCGCTCAAAGGCCATCATGTCAGCAAGGGCTGGACCCGCCTGCTGCAGGAGAAGTTCGGCGGCCATCATGGCTGCGTGCATCACGTCGAGATGCTGCGCGCGATGGCGACGGTGGCGTTCCAGACCCTCTATGGCTGGCAGGAGCGCAGGAAGCGCGAGGCGGGATTGAGCAAGGCCGACGGCCCGCCGGCCGCAAGCTCACCCGGCAAGAAGCCCGGCTTCATCGATTCCTGCCATGCGCTGGCCAGCGACGGCGAGATCGTGAAGTCGCACTGGCCGGAATTCTACAAGGCGCGGGAGTAGACGCGCTTCGCTCCTAACTCGTCATGGTCGTGCTTGGCACGACCACCCATGAGTTTGCCTGCACCCGTGCGTTCTTGCCCCACGAAACTCGTGGGTGGTCGGACCAAGTCCGACCATGACGATCTTTGTGTTGGTGCGCCTCATCCCTGCGGCGCGTTGGCGCTGAGGGCCAAGGCGTGGACCGGGCCGGCCAGTTCCTCGGAGAGCACCTGGTAGATGGCGCGCTGGCGCTCGACCCGCGACTTGCCGGCGAAGGCCTGCGCGGTGATCTCGACGCGGAAATGGGTCTCGCCGCTTTCGCGCCAGCCGGCATGGCCGTGATGCTGGTTGGTCTCGTCGATGACGCTCAGCGTTTGCGGCTGGAATGCCATGCGCAATTTGCGTTCGATCCGTTCCGCGACCTGTCCCATAGTGCCGTCCGTCTTCAGTCCCTCTGTTTTCCCGCCGCGGGCCATCGCCCCTCGGCAGCGTCCGCCAGCCAACCCTAGCAGCGTCCGAGACCATGAGCCAGTCGACCCTCTCCCCGGCCCAGCCCGCCCGCGCGCCCCACGCCCATGCGCCGCTGTCGCATGGCGCGGCCTACGCGGTTTTCGCCGTGCTGGTGCTGATCTGGGGCCTCAACTGGCCGATCATGAAAATGGTCGTGCACCTGATGCCGCCGATCTGGTTCGTGGCGGTACGGCTGGCGCTGGGCAGCCTCTGCCTGTTCGGGTTCCTGGCGGCGACCGGACGCATGGCGAGGCCGACGAAGCAGGACTGGCCGGTTATCTGGTCTGTATCCATCCTGCAGATGGGGCTGTTCATGATGCTGACGACGATCGGCATTCAGTTCATCCCGGCCGGGCGGTCGGCGATCCTCGCCTACACCTCGCCGCTCTGGGTCCTGCCGGCGGCGATCCTGTTCTTCGGCGAGAAGCTGACGCTCTGGCGCGGCCTCGGCATGGCGGCCGGTCTTGCCGGGCTGGTCGTGCTGCTCAATCCGGCCAGCATCGACTGGTCGGACAGCCACCAGCTGATCGGCAACGGCATGCTCCTGGTCGGCGCCATGCTGTGGGCCGCGGCCATCCTGCATACCCGGCGCCACCGATGGCACCTGTCGCCGCTGCAACTGGCGCCGATCCAGATGGCGGTGCTGGTCCTGCCGCTCGCCATCGTGGCCTGGAGCGTCGAAGGTCCGTTCCATGCGGAGTGGAACTGGCAATTGATCTGGATGGTCCTCTACAACGGGCCGTTGGCGACCGCTTTCGCCTTCTGGGCCTCGGTGAGCCTGCAGCGCGCCCTGCCCTCCAGCACCATATCGCTGTCCTATCTGGCCGTGCCCGCCTGGGGCCTGACCGCCTCGACCTTGTGGCTGGGCGAAGCCCTGCCAGCCAGCCTGATCCTCGGCGGTGTGCTGATTTTCCTGGGCGTCGCGGCCATCGCGCTGGGCGACGCGCGCCGCCGCCAGGCCTGAAGCGCTGACAGGCGCGGGAAATTGACACGAGCCTTTCCCTTGCCAGTGGCGGGACGGCTTCCCATACTGTCACGATGAGCAAGCTAGACGCCAAGACGATGCGCGCGGCGGAGGCGCCGCGGCAGCAGGCGAAGGACGAAGCGCCGCGCAAGCGCCGGGCGCGCTTCTACGAGCCGGAGCCGCCGCCGCAGCCGCTGCATTGCCAGCATCCGGACTGCACCCTGCCCGGCATCTACCGGGCGCCGAAATCGCGCGACCACCTGAACGAATATTACTGGTTCTGCCTCGACCACGTGCGCGACTACAACAAGGCCTGGGACTATTACGCGGGGATGAGCGAGCGCGAGATCGAGCGCCACGTCCGCAACGACATCGTCGGCGGCCGGCCGACCTGGCCGCTCGGCAAATGGGGCGCGCACGGGCCGCGCGGCCGCGCCTATACCGTCAATTCGGAGTTCATCCCGGACGATGTCGCCGAGGCGCTGGACGGCGCCAAGCAGGCGCGCCAGAAGCGCCAGCGCGAGGCCCAGCGGCGCACTTCGCGCCTCAGCAAGGAGGAGCAGGCCCTGGCCATCCTCGATCTGGCCCCGCCGGTCACCATGGACGAGATCCGCGCCCGCTACCGCGCCCTGGTCAAGCGCCTGCACCCGGACGCCAATGGCGGCGACAAGGCGGCCGAGGAGCGCCTGAAAGTGGTCAATCAGGCCTATT
The DNA here is from genome assembly GCA_039808885.1 of Dongiaceae bacterium. Classification (GTDB taxonomy): domain Bacteria; phylum Pseudomonadota; class Alphaproteobacteria; order Dongiales; family Dongiaceae; genus Dongia_A. Next base: position 29,512 of record JBDHTX010000032.1, read on the forward strand.
CCACGCTGAAAACGGCCGCTCTGGGGTAAGAATCCCCGCCGCCGCGCGGATTGTATGGGCGCAAGGCGGCCCAAACCGGGCAAATGCCGCCGCCTGCATTCCTGGGTTGTCCCAATTGCAAATCCGCAATCCGGCTGTGGCCTGGATTGACCCCCCGGAATCGGCTAGAACACCGCTTCACTTTTGCGACAAGGGTTCCTGAGATGGCGAACACGACCGCGGCCCCAGCGGAAAAGACGGCCCTGCCCGACATCACCATTTCGGTGCGTCAGGTCTTCGGCCTGGATTCCGACATGCAGGTGCCGAGCTTCAGCCAGCGCACCGAGCACGTGCCGGATGTCGACGAAAGCTACCGCTTCGACCATGACACCACGATGGCGATCCTGGCGGGCTTCGCCTACAACCGCCGCGTCATGATCCAGGGCTATCACGGCACCGGCAAGTCGACCCATATCGAGCAGGTCGCCGCCCGCCTCAACTGGCCCTGCATCCGCGTCAACCTGGACAGCCACATCAGCCGCATCGACCTGATCGGCAAGGACGCCATCGTGCTGCGCGACGGCAAGCAGGTGACCGAGTACCGCGAGGGCCTGCTGCCCTGGGCGCTGCAGCATCCGACTGCACTGGTCTTCGACGAATACGACGCCGGCCGCCCGGACGTGATGTTCGTGATCCAGCGCGTGCTCGAGGTCGAGGGCAAGCTGACCCTGCTCGACCAGAACCGCGTGATCCGTCCGCATCCGGCCTTCCGCCTGTTCGCCACCTCGAACACGGTCGGCCTCGGCGACACCACCGGCCTCTATCACGGCACGCAGCAGATCAACCAGGGCCAGATGGACCGCTGGAACATCGTCGCCACGCTGAACTACCTGCCGCATGAGGACGAGGTCGGCATCGTGCTGTCCAAGTCGCCGACCTATGACAACGAGGCCGGCCGCAAGGCGATCAACTCCATGGTCTCCTGCGCCGAGCTGACCCGCGCCGGCTTCATCAACGGCGACATCTCCACCGTGATGAGCCCGCGCACGGTCATCACCTGGGCCGAGAATGCGCGCATCTTCAAGGATGTCGGCTTCGCCTTCCGCGTCTCGTTCCTCAACAAGTGCGACGAGCTCGAGCGGCCGGTGGTGGCGGAATACTTCCAGCGCTGCTTCGGCATCGATCTGAAGGACAGCGCCGGCAAGGTGCAGCTGGCGTAACCTGTGAGAGAAGGTGGCTGGCATAAACTCATGCGTCATGCCAGGGCTTGGCCCTGGCATCCACGAGTTTCGTGCGGCAGGACCGAATTGATGCAGACAAACTCGTGGACCCACCCCTGGACCCAATGCGGGCCAAGCCTTGGGGTGACGAGCGAGATAGTGCCTCGAGCGAGATCACGTCGTCACCCATGAGCAACAAGCCCTCAAACGCCATCGAGGAGTTCCGCCGCGCGACCGGGGCCGCCATGCGCGCGATCTCGGAGCGGCCCGACCTGCAGGCGAGCTTCGCCCCGGGGCCGGCGGCCTTGCTCGGCACCGAGGCGCGCCTGCCCCTGCCGGCCAAGAACCTGCCGGCCGCCGAGGTGGCGCAGACCCGCGGCGAAGCCGACGCCATCGCCCTCAAGCTGAAGCACCACAATGCCAAGGTGCATGCGCGCGAATGCCCGAAATCGCCGATGGCGCGCGACGTCTTCAATGCCGTGGAACAGGCGCGCTGCGAGGCGCTCGGCGCCAAGAAGATGGCCGGGGTGAAGCAGAATCTGCGCGCCGCCCTCGAGGAGCAGTGCCGGGTGAAGGGCTATGCCCGGGTCAGTTCGCGCGAGGACGCCAACCTGCCCGAGGTCTTGCGCCTCATGGTGCGCGAGGCGGTGACCGGCGAGGCGGTGCCCGACTCCGCCAAGGCCATGGTCAATGCCTGGCGCAGCGATTTCGCCCAGAAGGTGCTGGAGGACATCTCCCAGCTCAAGGACAAGCTCGACAGCCAGCGCGCCTTCGCCAAGGCGGTGCGCCGCCTGCTCTCCGACATGGAGCTGGAGCAGACCGACGAGGAGCTGGAGAGCGAGCGCGACGAGCAGGAAGACCAGGACCAGCAGGACCCGAACAAGCAGCAGCAGCCGCAGCAGAAAAGCGGCAAGCAGCAGCAATCGGAGACCGACGCGCAGATGGATGCGCAGCAGGAAGCCGAATCCGACGCCCAGGAGATGGATTCGAGCGAGCAGGAAATGGAGATGCCGGCGGAAGGCGGCGAGGAACAGCCGGGCAATCCCGGCCGCCGCAACGAGGAGCCGCTGTCGCGCCGCCGCAACGAGCCGGCCTATAAGAGCTTCACCACCCAATACGACGAGGTGGTCGAGGCGCAGGAGCTCTGCGACCCGGACGAGCTCACCCGGCTCCGCGCCCTGCTCGACCAGCAGCTGAGCAGCCTGCAGACCGTGGTGGCCAAGCTCGCCAACCGCCTGCAGCGGCGTCTGCTGGCCAAGCAGAACCGGTCCTGGGTGTTCGACCTGGAGGAAGGCCTGCTCGACAGCAAGCGCCTGCCGCGCATCATCGCCAATCCGGAATTGCCGCTCTCCTACAAGCGCGAGACGGATACCGAGTTCCGCGACACCGTGGTGACGCTGCTGATCGACAATTCCGGCTCCATGCGCGGCCGGCCGATCACCGTCGCCGCCATGACCGGCGACATCCTGGCGCGCACGCTCGAGCGCTGCGGCGTGAAGGTGGAGATCCTCGGCTTCACCACCCGCATGTGGAAGGGCGGCCAGTCGCGCGAGGCCTGGATCAATGCCGGCAAGCCCGCCAATCCCGGCCGCCTCAACGATCTGCGCCACATCGTCTACAAGCCGGCCGACGCCCCCTGGCGCCGCGCGCGCAAGAATCTCGGCCTGATGCTGCGCGAAGGCATCCTGAAGGAGAACATCGACGGCGAGGCGCTGCTCTGGGCGCATAACCGCCTGGTCCAGCGCAGCGAGCAGCGCCGCATCTTGATGGTCATCTCCGACGGCGCCCCGGTCGACGATTCGACCCTCTCGGTCAATCCGGGCAACTACCTGGAGCAGCATCTGCGCGAGGTCATCGAGTGGATCGAGACCCGCTCCAACATCGAGTTGCTCGCCATCGGCATCGGCCACGACGTGACCCGCTATTACCGCCGCGCCGTCACCATCGTCGACGCGGAACAATTGGGCGGCACGGTGCTTGAGCAGTTGGCGGCCTTGTTCGAGGAAGATTCCGGCCCGAAGGGCAAGCACGCCGCCCGCAAGTGGATCGCGGCGCATTAGTTTCAGCGCCCGGTTCAGGCAGCCACGCGACGTTATTCCTGAATTAATTTCTTAAGTCTTGCGAGCGCCTCGATAGGCACGGAGTTGATGAGCCTAATGAGATTCAGATCGCCACTCCTAATTACTTTGTCCCTAAGCGCCGGTCCGATGCGCTCCGCCTCCTCAACTTCGGCCTCATCAATATCTGTGCCTCTGACTATCACTCCAATTCTAAGAGCTTCGTCGAGCGTTAGATTGAATTGAACTGCAAACGAAGCCCCACATTCTTGGCATTTGGTCGCGCCAATCGGATTTGGTGCATTGCAGGTTGGACAATTCTTCAGCTTCGCGGATCTGGCTGGAAATTCATGTCCGCAAGAGCTGCAAGTCTTTGCGCCTAGTTCATTCTCTGCTTCGCATACAGGGCACTTCTTCTTTTTTGGCTTTTCGTCAGACGCTTTCGACCATGCCGGCATTTCTTCTTCTACCCGGCGAGCATATTCTTCGAGTACTTTGAACGACGGCATAACAACATATGCCCGAGTATCATCATCGCGCCCGGCGGTGCGCACTACCCTTCCAATCGCTTGCCGAAATGCGAGCTCTGTCAGAGCGTTCGGCAGATAGACTAGTACACGTAGACGCTTGATATCTACTCCTTCGGAGATCATCGCGACAGAGACCAGCCACTTCTTATCTGTGTTTCGAAATGCTTCGATCTTCGACTCTGGATTTGGCGTTTGGCTATGCACACATATGGGCTTCTCCCCTTCGAGCGCTTCAATGAGCTTCTCAAAGTATTCAGCGATCTCAATCGAAGGGGCAATCACTAGCCCACCAGCATTAGGCAGCCTGTCACGAAGCTCGGTCAACTTCTCACTAGCCCAGTCGATCATCGTCGCCTGATAGCCGTCTAGCTTTGGCGATTGCCCGTCTGCTTGATACTGCGGCGTACAGGCCAGCTTGTAGAAGTCCAACGCGCGCTGCAGCGCGGGAAGCCTAAGTTTCTCGGCATCCACTACAGGGTTCTGGCTTGAGATCTGAATTGATGTACCGTCCTGAAGATCGACAGTAAATCGGCCCTCATGTCGATGAAATGTTACGGGTCGACAGTATCCAAGATCGACCGCTTCGCCGTAGCTCAGAGTGTAAGTTCCGTCCGAGGGATGCTCGATCCGCCCCCGGTCATCATATGCGAGCCATATGGATTGTTCGTTATCAGAACGAATAGGAGTTCCGGTCAGCACCAGAACATAGCGCGCATCTTTAAATGCGTCGTCTGCCGATTCACCCCACGCGGCCCGAACAGCCGCATGATGGTGTTCATCACATATCACTAGGGTATTGTGGCTCTTGCAGACTGCTTGAAACGCATCACGTAAGCCTTCAATCGCCGCCCAAGTAGCACAGACATCTAACTGTATCGCTAACTCGCTATCGCTACCCGTGACGCGGCTCATATGCCGACCAGTGACTTCTCGGAAATCGTCTGCCCACTGCCTTACGACTTCGCGTCGCGGCGCAATTACGATCACTCGCGAGATTTCCCCGAGCGCGATCAACTCTCGAGCAATGACACAAGAGGCAATCGTTTTTCCTGCGCCCGGCGCAGCATTGATCAAGAAGTGTCGATCAACCCGATCTGTTACCAGCCATTTCAAGCACTTCTGGAGAGCGGCTGCCTGCCAAGGACGAAGCTTCTGCATCTTCTAGTCCCTCCTTACCCCGAACGATCAGCCTCATCGGCTGACCCAGTACTCCGTGAACTGAATTTCGCGCACAGGTAGGTTGTCCGGTGGCGTAAGCCTAGCCACCTTGTTTAGCCTCACCATTGCCGCGGCATATGAAACGGACCTAGATTTGATTATCCAGCCCTGTCGACGCATCTCTTTGATGACATCTGGCAAATTCGCGACACCGAACAAAACTATCGCCTCTAGCCGAGTGAGTGGTTGTCCTGACAGCAAGTGTTCTTTTGCTGCGGATGCCAAACCGTGCGCGACCGTATTCATAGATCCTCTTCCGACTGCCATTCGGGGTTTGCCAAGCTTCGCTCGGGGCTAGCCAGCATAGGGGAGCTTGGGACACTGGAAAACCCGGAAGGAGATCGGCTTTCTCCCAGTTTGATGCAACTCATCTGAAACCGTCCTCGCTCTTTGGCGACGAGTGTTGCCAGAGTCAGTTGATCGTCATCCGGCCAAATGCCCGGACAGATGCCCAGTTCGTGGGCAAGCACCCTCCAACCAGCTTCATCAGCCATCGCAAGATCGACCGCCCAATTGGCGAAGATTCTCTGATGGCTCTCTTGGTCGACATGAAAATCTTCATTCGTCTCCCTAACGAACTCGATAAGCGCTAGCGAATAATCAAGAATCTGTCTCGCCGACACCCCTTCGCCGAGGTGTTTGCGCAGCTCCGCATAGACAAGCCTGAGTCGCTCTAGCTCTTTCATGGCGGTCTGATGACAGCTAGAATCCCGTCCTTGATCAGTATATAGGGAGCGCGTCTTCTGGTTGAAATTTTAACCTTGGTGTTGCCCACCTCACTACGCAGACAAGAACGGCCAAATGACGAAGAATCTGCAAGCTTCCCAGGAAGTTAGTGGGGCAATGGAGCAATCATCACTGTCCACGCCCGCCCAGATCCTCCACGACGTCTTCGGCTACACTTCCTTCCGCCCCGGGCAGGAGGAGATCGTCGATCTGATCCTCAAGGGCGAGAACCTGCTGGCGGTGATGCCGACCGGCTCGGGAAAGTCGCTGTGCTACCAGATCCCGGCCTTGATCTTCGAGCGGCCGACCATCGTGGTCTCGCCGCTGACCGCGCTGATGGACGACCAGGTGGCCGGGCTGCGCGCCGATGGCGTCGAGGCGGCGGCGATCCATTCCGGGCAATCCCGCGAAACCCAGGTCGCCGAATGGCGCAAGGTGACGTCCGGCAAGACGAAGCTGCTCTACCTCTCGCCCGAGCGGTTGATGCTGGACAACATGCTGGCCGCCATCGACCGGCTCGACCCGGCGCTGTTCGTGATCGACGAGGCGCATTGCATTTCCAAATGGGGGCCGAGCTTCCGGCCGGAATACGAGCAGCTGACGCGGCTGCAGCAATTGTTCCCCGGCGCGCGCATCGCCGCTTTTACCGCCACCGCCGACAAGGCGACGCGCGCCGACATCGCGGCCAAGCTGTTCAAGGGCCAGGGACAGATCATCCTGCACGGCTTCGACCGGCCGAATCTGCGCCTCGCGGTGGCGCAGAAGACGCAATGGTCGAAGCAGTTGCTGGCCTTTCTCGCCGACAAGAAGGGGCAGGCCGGCATCGTCTATTGCCTGTCGCGCAAGTTCACCGACGAGGTGGCGGACTTCCTCAAGGAGCAGGGCTTCAACGCCATCCCCTATCACGCCGGGCAGGAAGCGGAGCTGCGCAAGCGCAACCAGGACCGCTTCATGAGCGAGGAGGCGGTGGTGATGGTGGCCACCATCGCCTTCGGCATGGGCATCGACAAGCCGGACATCCGCTATGTCTGCCATTTGAACCTGCCGGGCAGCATGGAGGCCTATTACCAGGAGATCGGCCGCGCCGGGCGCGACGGACTGCCCGCCGAGACCCTGCTGCTCTACGGCCTCGACGACATGCGCATGCGCCGCATGTTCATCGAGGAGGACGGCACCGACGAGGAGCACAAGCTGCGCGAGCGCAAGCGGCTCGACGCCCTCATCTCCTATTGCGAGGCGACGCAATGCCGCCGCGTCGCGTTGCTCGGCTATTTCGACGAGGAGACGCAGCCTTGCGGCAATTGCGACAATTGCCTCAACCCGCCGGTCACCATCGACGCCACCCGCCAGGCGCAGATGCTGCTTTCCGCCATCCACCGCACCGGCCAGGCCTTCGGCGCCGGCCACGTCATCGATGTGCTGCTGGGCGCCGACACCGAGAAGATCCGCGCGCGGGGCCACGAGAACCTGCCGACCTATGGCGTGGGCAAGGATTTTCCGAAGAGCTACTGGCAATCGGTGGTGCGCCAGGCGGTGGCGGGCGGGCAGATCGCCATCAACGTGGCGAAATACGGCTGCCTGGAGATCACCGAACGCGGCCGCGCCATCCTGAAGGGCGAGGCGCAGTTCGCCTTCCGCGAGCCGGGCAAGAAGAGCGCGCGGGCAACGCGCCGCGCCGCCGCGGACGCGGCCGATTTGCCGGAGGTCGACCACGCCTTGCTGGCGCGGTTGAAGGAATTGCGCCTGAGCCTGGCCCGCGCGCGCCAGGTGCCGGCCTATGTGGTGTTCCCCGACGCGACCCTGATCGAGATGGCGCGCCGCCGCCCCGGTTCGCTGGACGAGATGGCCGAGATCAGCGGTGTCGGCGCGCGCAAGCTGGCGCAGTTCGGCCCGGCCTTCCTGGACGTGACGCGGTCTTAGCGCACACGGTTAAGGCCACGCATGCCCGCGAAAGGATCGATTAACCAATGTGGGAGCCAACACACTCGTGATCTATCGTGGTGACCGCTATCACTCTTTCTAAGGAGTTCACGCTCCATATTCCACATCGGAGCGCCCGATTCCGGTGGCGCCGATGCAAGGAGCAGATCATGCGCACAACCAAGCTCAGGGTCTTCGGTGGACTGGCGGCGGCCATGCTTGCCGGTGCCGCCACATACGCCTGGGCAAAAGGCGTGAGCTTCAACTCGCTGACCCCGGCGGAGTTCGTCTCCAGCTGCGAGAAGATGGGTGGCAAGGTATCGCGGCCGGGCACGGGCGTGATCCGCTGCACCCTTCCCAGCGGGACGGTGGTCGACTGTTCGTGGGGAAATGACGGCGGCGGCACAATCTGCTCCTGGAAGGGCGACCTGAGCACAGCCAGCATCAAGAAGCTGATGGGCGATCCGTCGCCGAATTCGGTCAGCCCAGGCACGACCAGCCAGCCGAAAGCGACCGGCACGCCCGGCGCCGGCACGGTGAACTGACGTCCCGGCGCCTGACACAGGATGCCTCGCATGGCCCGCCGCCGGAGCGGCGGGCCATGCATCATCTCATTCCAGCACCAGCTTGAGGAACGCCATCGTCTGGTCCCAGGCCTTGCGCGCATCCTCGGCGTCGTAGTTCTGGCCCGTCGGGTTGGCGAAGGCGTGGTTGGCGTCGTAGCGATGCACCTCCAGCACCTTGCCGGCCTGCTTCATCGCCGCCTCGAAGCCGTCGACCATCGCCGGGTTGATCCACTGGTCCTGGTTGGCGAACTGCCCCAGCACCGGACCCTTGAGCGCCTTCAGCTCCTCGGCCGTGCGCGCGACATTGCCGTAATAGACGACCGTGCCGTTGGTCGGCCGGTCGAGCGAGGCCTGCAGCGCCATGCCGCCGCCGAAGCACCAGCCGATCACCGCGACCTTGCCGTTGCCGTCGGGGTGCTTCTGCAGCCAGTCGACCCAGGTCGACATGGTCTCGCGCGCCTCCTCGGCCACCACACCTTTCATGTATTTCTCGGCGTCCTCGGGCTTGGCGGCGACCTTGCCGCCATAGAGATCGATCGCCAGCGCAAGATAGCCCTGGTTGGCGAGCTCGGCCGCGACCGACTTGATCTGGTCGTTCAGGCCCCACCATTCATGCACCAGCATGACGGCGCCGGCCGGCTTGTTCGCCGGCACCGCCAGGGCGGCGGAGACCGAGCGGCCGGTCGGCGTGTTGAGGATGACGCTCTGCAATCCGGCGGCCGCCTTGGCGACCTTCACCGGGTCGGCCAGCAAGGTGGCCAGCGACAATCCCGCCAAGCCGACCACCACTTGCCGGCGCGAGGAATCTCCGTCGCGATGTTCCATGATCACGCTCCTTGTCCGTGGAAAAGCAGCTGGGCGAATGCTACCGCCGCAGTTCCATTTGGGCAAAGAAGAATGCCGTGATCGGCTTCAGCCGGCTGAATCCAGCCAATTGATTCCAGCTGGGGGATTTCAGGCGGCGCTGCCTTCGATCCGCTCCATGTCGGCATCGGAGAAGCCGAAATGATGGCCGATCTCGTGGATCAGCACATGGCGGATGACGGCGCGCAGGTCGTCGATGCCCTCGCACCAGTAATCCAGGATGGCGCGGCGATAGAGGAAGATCATGTCCGGCTGGTGCCGGATGTCTTGCGTGCTCTGCTGGGTGAGCGGGATGCCCTGGTAAAGCCCCATCAGGTCGAAGGGCGATTCGATCCCCATCTCGGCCAGGGTATCGTCGTCGGCGAAATCCTCGACCCGCACGGCGACGCCGGCGCAATGGCGGCGCAGCTCCTGGGGGATGCGCTCGAGCTCCTCATAGGCCATGGCCTCCATCTCGGCCAGGCTCGGCGGGGAACCGAAGTCGCGGGGTTCGGGCAGGCGTTCGGTCACGATGACGTCGTCTCGGGTGATTGCCGGCACATCCTGGAGAAGCCAGGGCGCGGAATCCAGCCCGATCGCGGATCAGCGGAACATGACTTGATAGCGCGCGAGGATGCGGGCGATCGAGCCGTCCTTCGCCATCGCCGCCAGGCCGCGATTGAAGTCCGCCATCGCCTGTTCCGCCTTCGGCATCCGCCGGCTGAGGCAGAAGTAGTAGGGATTGCGGTGCATCTCCAGGTATTCCACCGCGGCTTCGGGCTGCTCGGAGCGCATGAAATGCCGCGTGGTCAGCTCGTAGCCGTAGAGCAGGTCGATGTTGCCGCCGACCAGCATGTCGAGGGCGTTCTTGTCGCTGGAGGCGGCCAGCACCAGGGCGCCGGCGTCGTTCAACTCGCCTTCCAGATTGTAGCCGCCCACCACCGCGACCTTGCGGCCCTTGAGGTCGCCGACCTTGGCGATGCCGGCAAGCGCCGCCGGATCGCGCGCGAACAGCCCGACCGACACCGCGCCCAGCTCGTCGCTGAACAGCAGCGTCGCCTCGCGCTCCGGCGTGTGCGAGCACGAGCACAGTCCGTCGACCTCGCCGCGTATGGCGAATTCCAGCGCCCGCTTCCAGGGCAGGAAGGAGAACTCCGCCGACCAGCCGGTGCGATGCAGCGCGTCGTCGATGATGTCGATGTCGAAGCCGCGCAGCCCATCGGCGCCCGGCGTCTCGATCTTGTGCGGCGGGAAGTCGTTGCAGGCGAGGCGGAGGCTGGGACCGGCCCAGGCGGCAGCGGCAAGGACGCCAAGACCGAGGATGGCGGCGCCAAGGGCCATCAGTTTGCGGCGGGGCATTGGACTTCTCTCGACAGGTGATCGAGGGATTATTCCCGGCGATGATTAACAAGGTCGATAGGCCGCGTCCGGCTCGTTCTTTTGGCGCTAAGTCATTGTAAAAATTGAGTCCAGTACCGACCCGCCGGGGCCCGCCGATCAGGAGGCCTTGACCCTCGGCTTCGACCATGTTAAATGATCGTTCAATCAATCTATGCAAGATTACTGCTTTATTACAGTCACATAGATGAATCGGATGCTTGCCTTATCCACAGGCAAGCGAGCCCTTGATCGGAGATCGCGCCATGAACAGCTTCGTCGACATTCGCCATCCCGAGCGGATCTACGCCACCGAGCCGCTGCCCGCCTGGACCTATTTGAATGCCGAGCTGCTGGAGCTGGAATACGAGCGCGTGATCCTGCCGTCCTGGCAGTTCGTCTGCCACCAGAACCAGGTCAAGGAGCCGGGCGACTTCGCCACGCTCGATCTGTGGCGCGACAGCATCATCGTCATGCGCGGCAAGGACGGGGCCCTGCGCGCCTTCCAGAACGCCTGCCGCCATCGCGGCGCCAAGCTGCTGGACGGCGAGGGCACCTGCAAGCATCGCATCACCTGCCCCTATCATGCCTGGTCCTACCAGCTGGACGGCCGCCTCGCCGCGGTGCCGTCGGAGAAGACCTTCCCCGGCATCCAGAAGGACCAGCTCGGCCTGAAGGAGCTTGAGCTCGAGGTGTTCTGCGGCCTCGTCTTCGTGCGCATCGCGGGGAACGGCCCCACCATCGCCGAGCAATGGGGCGACCTGGCCAAGGAACTGGCCCCCTACCGCATCGAGGAGATGGTGCCCGCCCCGGCGCAGCAGGACGGCAGCATGCCGGTCGCCGAGGAATGGGGCTGCAACTGGAAAGTCGCGCTCGACAACTACCTCGACAACTACCATGTGCCGTTCGGCCATCCCGGGCTGCACCGCCTGATGGACAACGACCTTGCCTGCACCATCAACCGGCACGGCGTGTCGTTCTCCAAGAGCGTCATCCGCGAGCGCGAATCGCATGTCTGGTCGGAACGCGCCTATCAGCGCCTGGCGCCGCGCGCCTTCGCCGACATGCCGGAAGCGGCCCGCAATACCTGGGTCTTCGGCTTCATGCCGGTCAATATCGGCTTCGACGTCTTCCCCGACAGCATGGACATCTTCCAGATCCTGCCCAAGGGGCCGACCAAGTGCGTGATCCGCACGCCGCTGTTCGTGCGACCGGACGCGCGGCGCGAGGCCAGAGCCATGCAGTACCTCGCCAACCGCATCAACGCGCAGATCGGGCATGAGGACAAGGATCTGTGCGAACGGGTGCAGGCCGGCCTCTCCAGCCACAACTACCAGCCCGGCCCGCTCTCCGAATACGAGATGCCGGTGAAGGACATGCATGCGCGCCTGCGCGGCGCCTGCCCCGTGGTCACGTTGAACGAGCGGCCGATGGATGGCACGCTGCGCCGGCTCAACCAGGAAATGCTCGCCGAAGCGGGGGCATTGAACGGCGAGAACATGCCGGCGGCCGCAATCGCCTGAGGCCACCCGCCGCCGCGGCTCCGCCTTGCCGCGGCCCGGTGGCCTAGCGCTCCTCGCCGCCCTTCCGCACCGAGATCGCGCCGAGCTTGGCGAGCCAGACCGCCTGGCGCGGCAGGTGGCGGCGATCCGCCTCCCCGACAGCCTCGGCGATGGCGGCGAGATTCGTCTCGCCGCGCTGCACAGTCTTCAGGATCAGCGCGCAGAGATCCAGGCGCAGCCGGTGCCTGGCGAAGGCGAAGAGCGGATGCTCGGTGAGCGCCGCGAGATCGGCCGGGAATGGCCCCGCCGCCAGGCGGTGCGCCGGGCCGATGGTGTCGCTCGGATAGGACGCGAAGGCGGCGAAGGGATCCGGTCGCGCCGGCCAGGACGCGCCGCCGGTGCCGGGCGCGGATTCCGCGGCGGTGCCGCGCCGTTCCGCCAACTCGGCCCACAGCCCCTGATACCGGGCGATGACGTGGCGCCAGTCGAATTCCGCGGCCGCCTTCTGCCGCGCCGCCGCGCCCAGCCGCCGGCGCAGATCCGCGTCGCGGATGAGCGCGCCATAGGCGGCCGCCGCGGCCGCGACGTCGACGGCGACGAACTGGCTGGCATAGCCGCAATAGCGGTCATAGGTGTCGATCTCGCCGGCATGGGCGTCGGCCAGGTCCTCGCCCTGGCCCGCCGGCGGCGCCAGGGTGGCGATGCGATAGCCATGCGCCTCATGCTCGATGGTGTCGCGATAGCCGTCCCAGTCGCTCACCACCGACGGCAGCCCCGCCGCCATCGCCTCGATCGGCGTCAGGCCGAAGCTCTCCTGGATGTTGTCCGACAACGAGGTGAAGATGTCCGCCGCCTGCCAGACGGCGAAGCGCGTCTCCGCCCGGCGCCCGTCGAGGAAATGCACCCTGACACCGGGGCAGAAGCTCTTGGCGCCGTCGCGGAAGGCCTGCTCGATGAAGTCGTTGGCGAACCAGCCCGCCTGGATCAGGTGCACCCGCCGGCCCGTCTCGCGTGCCGCGCGCTCCAGCGCCACATACATGGCAAAGGGGTGCGCCTTGGCATGAAAGCTCAAGCGGCCTAGGTAGAGGACCACGATCTCGTCCTCGCCGATGCCGAGACTGGCGCGCTGCCGGGCGCGCGCGCCCGCATCGGGCGCGAACTTGGCGCAATCGACGCCGAGCGGGATGACCGGCAATTGCGGCCGCGGGCAACGGCGCGCGCCGAGCCGCTCCGCCAGATAGGCCTGCTGCTCGTCCAGCAGGCGCCCGATCATCGCCTTCACCGCGCGCGAGGTGCAGATCACCGCGTCCCAGTCCTGCACCGGCGCCAGCGGCAGCTCGGCGATCATGTCCATGGCCCCCGCCGAGGCGGTGGTGTGGGTGATCCCGGTCAGGCTGTAGGCGCGCTGGCCGCCGGCGCGCCGGCGCCAGGCATGGGCGTGCAAGCCGGGATCCGGCAGATAGAGCGCGCCGGCCTTGGCGAGGCCGGCCGGCGCCGACCAGGGCACCCATTCCACCGCCGTCGCGCCGCGCGCCTTCGCCAGCGCTGCGAAATGCTCGGCGGCCTTGCGTTCCGCCGCGTAGCAATAGAAGCGCTCCACCCCGGCGTGGCGCAGCCACGCGTCGAGGAACCCCTCGCCCGCGGCCATGCGGCCCATCAGCTTCGGTCCCTTGGTCTCGTAGCCCGCCGGGACATAGTGGATGGCGGCATTGGCGATTGGCATTGCTTCCCCCTCGACAGCGCCCACAGAATAGCCTGCGCCGGGTTTTGGCAAGGGCACGGGCTGCACGAGGAGCGAAGCATGGAGTTCCGCATCCGCGCCGCCGCGCCAGCCGACATTCCGGCGCTCATGGCCTTGCGCGCAGCCGTCACCGAGAACAGGCTCGCCGACCCGGAGCGGGTACAGGCGCGGCACTACCATCCCTTCGTCGCGCGCGGCGATCTCTGGCTTTGCGAGGAAGCCGGACGGATCCTCGGCTTCGCCGCCGGCGACCGCGGGACCGGCTGGATCTGGGCGCTGTTCGTGCGGCCCGGGTTCGAGGGCCGGGGCATCGGCCGGGCGCTTCTGGCCCGCGCTTGCGACACCCTGCGCGATGCCGGCTTCGCCGAATGCACGCTCGGCACCGATCCGGACACCCGCGCGGCGCGCTTCTACCGGCGCGCCGGCTGGCGGGAGGCCGGCAGGAACGCCGACGGCGAAATCATCTTCAAGCTCCGGACCGGATGAACCTGCTGCGACGCAACACCGCGTCTTCGCGTCTCGGCCCCTAGTTAATCCCTTGTTAGGGAAGCCGGAGCAAAAAGATAGGGCGCAATTCTATCCTTGAGACCCGGCATCAAGACATCCATGCAAAGGCTTTTCGCGCCCAAGAAAAAACAGCGGACCGGTCTGTCTTTCGTCCTGTTCGCCTTCACCTTCCTGTGCGTGATCGGGGCGGCGTCCTTCGTCGCCTTGCTCGCCATCCGCAGCGGCCTGCTGCAATCGGCGGCCCCGCAGGTGCGCGACTTCGCCCTCAACATCGGCGTGCTCGACCCGCTCAGCTGCGTGGTCGATTCCCGCAACCAGCTTGATTGCCGCGCCGGCGCCACCGGCACGCCGATCCGCCTGGTCATCGGCCAGCTGGAGCAGGCGCAGGAAGACCTGGCGCGCGAACAGCAGTTGCGCGTGGCGGCGGAAGAGAAGGCCAAGACCGCGACCGAGGCGCTGCGCCGGCTGGCCGATTCCATGCAGGCGGACAACCCGCTGCACGCCGCGGCAGATCGCGAGGGCGCTGCCGGGCAACCCTATGTGATGCTGCCCGGCGACGTGGTGCAGCCGCTCGCCAAGCGCCTGACCCTCGTCTATCGCCAGGCGGTCAGCGCCAACAAGGTGCTGCTCGGCTCCGACCTGTGGGACGGCGACCGCGAGATGGAATTCTACAAGCCCTACCACGCCACTCTGGCGGGCGAGGGCGCCGAGCAGAAGACCGAGTTGGAGCTGGTGGTGTCGCCCGCCCCGGACTGGAACGACGGGGACCGTTCGATTCGCCTCGAACTGAAGCCGCTGGAAGCCGCGGCGGAGTAGCGCCGCATTCTCGCCTAAGCGATCGTATCGACCACGCCGCCATCGACGCGCAGGGCAGCACCCGTGGTCGCCGACGCCTGTTTCGAACAGGTGTAGACCACCAGGTTCGCGACCTCTTCCGTGGTCGCCGCGCGCTGGATGATCGAAGTCGACCGGTGGGCGCGGACGAAATCATCCGCCGCCTGCTCCACCGTCTGGTGGTTCTTCTCCGCCGTTTCCTTCAGCATGTCCGCGACGCCCTCGGAGAGGGTCGGGCCGGGCAGGATCGCGTTGACGGTGACGCCGGTACCGGCCAGGCGCTTGGCAAGGCCGCGCGAGACCGACAGGTTGGCGGTCTTGGTGAAGCCGTAATGGATCATGTCGGCCGGGATGTTGAGGCCGGATTCCGATGAGATGAAGACGATGCGGCCCCACTTCCGCTCCACCATGGCGGGCGCATAGGCGCGCGACAGTCGCACGCCGGACATCACGTTCACCTCGAAGAAGCGGGTCCACTCGGCATCGGGCACGTCGAAGAAATCCTGCGGCCCGTAGATGCCGACATTGTTGACCAGGATATCGACGGCGGGCGCCGCCTTCACCAGCGCGGCGCAACCGGCGGTATCGCCGACATCCGCGACGGCGCACGTCAGCTTCGCGCCCGGAACGAGTCCCTGCAGCCTTGCGATCGCCTCCCGCACCGCCTTGTCCTTGCGGCCGTTGACGATGACGGTTGCCCCGGTCTCCGCCAGGCCCTGGGCGATGGCGAAGCCGATGCCCACCGTGGAGCCGGTGACGAGCGCGGTCTTGCCGCTGAGATCGATCTTCACTGCGCTCCTATACGTCGAGATTGGCGACGTTGAGCGCGTTGGTCTGGATGAAGTCGCGCCGCGGCTCGACCAGGTCGCCCATCAGCGTGGAGAAGACCTCCTCCGCGTCGTCGGCGTGGTTCACCTTCACCTGCAGCAGGGCGCGCACGTTGGGGTCGAGCGTGGTCTTCCACAGCTGTTCCGGGTTCATCTCGCCCAGGCCCTTGTAGCGCTGGATCTCCAGGCCCTTGCGGCCGGTTTCCATCACCGCCTTCGACAGGCCGATGGGGCCGTTGATGCGGGTCAGGCGGTCCTTGACGATGAAGCTTGCCGGCAGGCTGTAGGTCTCGCGCAGCTCCGCCTTCATCGCCTCCAGCCGGTGGCATTCGGTCGCGCGGATCAGCGCGGCGTCGATCACATGGCTCTCGGTGATGCCGCGCAGGCGCCGCTTGAAGGCCAGCCCGCCATCCTGGTCGGCCATGCCGTTCCAGCCGCGCTCGTTCTCGGCCGCAAGGTCATCGAGCCGCCGCGCGATCGCCGCGGCGACGCCCGGATCGGCCGCCGATTGCGGATTGAGCGCGCCGAGGATCGCCGCCTGCTCCACCACGTCGGCGGACCCCACCTTGCGGATCAGCGGCTCCATCAGATGCGATGCCACCGTCGCCTGGTCGACGACGCGGCGCAGGTCGGCGCCGGCGATCTGCGCGCCGCCGCCCAGCTGCAGCACGGCGCCTTCGAGGCCGAGATTGACCAGGAACTCCTCCAGCGCGCGATCGTCCTTGATGTAGGTCTCCGACTTGCCCCGCGCGGCGCGGTAGAGCGGCGGCTGGGCGATGTAGAGATAGCCCTTCTCGATGATCTGCGGCATCTGCCGGTAGAAGAAGGTCAGCAGCAGGGTGCGGATGTGCGAGCCGTCGACATCGGCGTCGGTCATGATGATGATCTTGTGGTAGCGGCTCTTGCC
>JBDHTX010000033.1:0-44138 GCA_039808885.1 Dongiaceae bacterium
GCCGGTCTTTCGGAGGCAGCGTCCTAATGGCGAAGATCAAGGTCAAGACTCCGGTCGTGGAGCTCGATGGCGATGAGATGACCCGCATCATCTGGCATTTCATCAAGGAGAAGCTGATCCTCCCCTATCTCGACATCGAGCTGAAATACTTCGACCTGGGTGTCGAGCACCGCGACGCCACCGGAGACCAGGTGACCATCGATTCCGCCAACGCCATCAAGCAGTACGGCGTCGGCGTCAAGTGCGCGACCATCACCCCGGACGAGGCGCGGGTGAAGGAGTTCAACCTGAAGCAGATGTGGAAGTCGCCGAACGGCACCATCCGCAACATCCTCGACGGCACCGTCTTCCGCCAGCCGATCATCTGCCGCAACGTGCCGCGCCTGGTGCCGGGCTGGACCCAGCCCATCGTCATCGGCCGCCACGCCTTCGGCGACCAGTACCGCGCCACCGATTTCGTGGTGCCGGGCAAGGGCAAGCTGACCATGAAGTTCGAGCCCGCCGATGGCGGCAAGCCGATCGAGCGGGAGGTGTTCAACTTCCCCGGCGGCGGCGTCGCCATGGGCATGTACAACCTCGACGATTCGATCCGCGGCTTCGCCCGCGCCTGTTTCAACTACGGCCTCGGCCTCGGCTGGCCGGTCTATCTCTCGACCAAGAACACCATCCTCAAGGCCTATGACGGCCGCTTCAAGGACCTGTTCCAGGAAGTGTTCGACCAGGAATTCGCCGCCCAGTTCAAGGCGAAGAAGATGACCTACGAGCATCGCCTGATCGACGACATGGTGGCGAGCGCGCTGAAATGGTCGGGCGGTTTCGTCTGGGCCTGCAAGAACTATGACGGCGACGTGCAATCCGACACCGTGGCCCAGGGCTTCGGCTCGCTTGGCCTGATGACCTCGGTGCTGATGTCGCCTGACGGCAAGACCATCGAGGCCGAGGCCGCGCACGGCACCGTCACGCGGCACTATCGCGAGCACCAGAAGGGCAAGCAGACCTCGACCAACCCGATCGCCTCGATCTACGCCTGGACCCGCGGCCTGTGGTATCGCGGCAAGTTCGACAACACGCCGGAGGTGCAGAAATTCGCCGAGGCGCTGGAGAAGATCTGCGTCGACACCGTCGAGGCCGGTTTCATGACCAAGGATCTGGCGCTGCTGATCTCGCCCGACCAGACCTGGATGACGACCACGCAATTCCTCGACAAGCTTGACGAGAACCTCAAGAAGGCGATGGCCTGACCCGGGCCGTCCTGATCCGGAGAATGAACCGATGAAGACTATTTCTCGCCGCGCTTTCGGCGCGCGCTCTCTTGCCACCTTCGGCGCGGTCGCGCTGGCCGCGAACGCCACCCGTGCCTGGGCGCAGGATCTCGAGAACACCCTCTACCTCGACCTCAGCTACGGCCGCGTGGTGATCCAGCTGCGCCCCGACAAGGCGCCGAAGACCGTCGCCCGCATCAAGGAGCTGGCGCGCCAGCACTTCTACGACGGCACACCCTTCCACCGCGTGATCCCGGACTTCATGGCCCAGGGCGGCGACCCCACGGGAACCGGGACCGGCGGATCGGGCAAGACCCTGCCGGCGGAATTCTCCGACCTGAAGCACGAGCGCGGCACGGTCTCCATGGCCCGCTCCTCGGATCCGAACAGCGCCGACAGCCAGTTCTTCATCTGCTTCGCGCCGGCGCCCTATCTGGACGGCCAGTACACCGCCTTCGGCCAGGTGACCGAGGGCATGGAATTCGTCGACCGCATCAAGAAGGGCGACCCGAGCAACAACGGCCTGGTCATGGTGCCGGACCGGATCGTCAAGATGCGCGTCGCCGCCGACGGCGAATAGCGGTCGGGCCGCGCTATCCCGACGCCCTCAGCCGCCCTTCGTGGTCGGCCGGGCGTCGGTCACGGCGAAATCGTAGTCTTCGACGCCGATGACCTGGACGATCGTGCCGTCCGCGTCGGCCAGGGGGAACAGCCCGTATTCGGCGCGGCCCTTGGCGCCTGACTGCAGAATCCAGTCATAGTATCCGAAGACCGGCCCGCCGGATTCGAGGACCCGCTTGTATTGGGCGAACAGCGCCTCTTCCTCCTCCCAGCCGATGCTGCCGAGGTAGCGCCCGGTGAATTCCAGCTGGTTGTATTCGACTACGGCCGTGCCCACCAGACGATAGCGGAAACGCTGCGGATTCCGCTCGACGTCGACGATGAAGAGGTTCGGCAGCAGCCCGCGCAGGTCGACCGGATCGAACTGCGTCCGCGCCGGAATGTCGCCCGCCTCGCTATACCGCCTCAGCCAATAGGTATAGAGCTGCTGGACACGAGCCGACTTGATCAGGCCGCTATCGGGATAGAAAAGCTGTTCGACCATCGCGCCTGCGCCGCCGCCCAAAGGTGCCGACAGCCTCGCAGCCCAGATCCCGGAACGCAAGATATCGATGGTAACGCGTCCCGCAACCGGAAGCCGCCCTAGATCCGCTCCGGATCAACCTCGCGCGCGGGAAACTCGTAGTCTTCGATGGCCAGAATCTGGTGGATGACCTGGCCGTCGTTGGTCAGCGGAAACATCCCGAACTCGCACCGTCCGATCAACCCCGTTCGCAGATCCCAGCTGTATATGCCGAAATGCGGCCGCCGGTCGACGACCGCCTTCGTATAGGCGCCCAGCAGCAGATGCTCGTCCACCCAGCCGACCTCTCCCAGGTATTTGCCGGTGAATTCCTGCTGGTTGTATTCAACGACCCGCGTTCCGACCAGGCGATAGCGGAACCGCAGCGGCTCGTATTCCACGTCGGAAATGCTGATCAGCGGCAAAACGTCGCGAAGCTCCGTCGCCTCGATGTCTTCGCGGAATGGAAATTCCTGTCCTGGACGGCGCTTCGAGATCCAGTAGTCGCTCAGGCGCCGGATCTTTGACGAGGTGATCTCCTCGATTCGCCGCGTCGAGAGTTGACTTACCACGCGCTATGCCCCGCCACCGTCTTCCACGGATCGCCACCTGCGCGTGCACAATCGCAACGGCTCCCGCGCCCGTCAAGCGCCAAGAGTGGGCCGCTAGTTGCGCGCCGCGACGCTGGTGCGCGCCGCGGATTCCCGGGGCGGCTGCAGCCGCATGATCCAGCCGAAGACATGCGGGAAAACGGATGGTGCGAGCAGGAAGGCGCCGCGCGCCTCGTCCGACCGCACGTACCACAGGCCGATCGCGCCCACGACCGTGCTGGCGACGACGAACACCAGGCCGACGACGCGCCAAGGCCGCACTGCCCAGCGTGCCGGCAGATGCAGGTCGGGATCCTGCCCCTCGTGCAGGAAGACCTGCACCAGCTCATGGCGGCAGATCGCGTAGATGGCGATTCCCGAAACCGCCAGGACCGTCATCAGCAGCAGGAACATCTGGCGCCAGACCTCGTCCGCGTTCTCGAACTGGCCGTTCGGCAGCTCGGCCCACATCATGAGCGGGAAATCGTAGAGCCCGTGGCCGGCGATCGGGACGATCAGCGCCAGCGCCCAGTTCAGCCCCGGCGCGCGGCCGCGATAGGCGCGCGCGGCGAACACCCCCATCAGGCATCCGAAGGTCGTGTGCGCCGGCACCGCGAGCACGCCGCGCATCAGGCCGAGATTGATCCAATCCTCGCCGCTCTGCAGCAGGTAGAGCACGTTCTCCAGCCCGGCGAAGCCAAGCCCGATCAGCATGGCGGCGCAGAACAGGTCGCCGCCGGAATCGCAATCCTTGTGTTCGCGCACGATGAAATAGAGCAGCAGGAACTTGACCAGCTCCTCCGGGATCGCCGCCCCGACGAAGGCGCCGGCGAGCGCGTTGCCGAAGCCCGGCGCCGCCAGGTCGGAGGCCCAGTTGATGAGCCGCGTGACCGACAGCACCAGCATCCCCGACATGGCGCCAAGCACCAGGGTCCGCACGATCAGCCGCACGCCCATCCGCTTGCGGTAGTGGCTGACCAGGAAGGCCGTCAGCACCGCCGCCGGAAACAGCGCGAAGCCGACGACGACGAGCTTAGCAAGAATCCACATCGCGCCCCCGAAGCACGCCCCCATGCACGCCGCCAAGCACCGCCGCCCCCCAGCAGACCGGCAATCCCTGCGCCGGTCAAGCGGCGCCCTATTTGCGCCAGGCCTTCAGCCGCTTCACCGCCTCCGCCATGTCCGCGGTCGATCCGGCGAAGGAGAAGCGCATGGTGGCGTGGCCCCGCGCGCCGTCGAAATCGACGCCGGGCGTCGCCGCGACGCCGGTTTCCAGCAGCATGCGCCGGCAGAACGCCACGCTGTCATTGGTCAGGCGCGCGACATCGGCATAGACGTAGAAGGCGCCATCGGTGGCGATCAGCTTGTCGAAGCCGGCGCCGGGCAGGTCGTTCAGCAGCAGCGCGCGGTTCTCGGCATAGCGGCGGACATTGGCCCGGCACTCGTCCTGGGCGTCGAAGGCCGCGACGCCGGCATATTGCGACAGCGTCGGCGGCGAGATGAACAGATTCTGCGCCAGCCGCTCGATCGGCTGCAGCAGGTCCTCCGGCACCACCAGCCAGCCCAGCCGCCAGCCGGTCATCGAGAAATACTTGGAGAACGAATTGACCACGATCGCCTGGTCGTCGATCGCCGCCGCGGTCGCCGGGTCCACGCCATAGGTGATCCCGTGATAGATCTCGTCGGAGACGAACCGGATGCCGCGCTCGCGGCAATAGCCCATCAGCGCCCGCAGCTCGGCCTCCGGAATCACCGCGCCGACCGGATTGGACGGGCTCGCCACGATCAGGCCGTCGAGCTTGCCGCTCGCGCGCTGGGCCTGCTCGAGGGCGGCGATCGTCGGCTGGAACTTGGTATCCGCCTCCATCGGCACGATCACCGGCGCGATCCCGAGCGCGGACAGGATGTTGCGATAGCAGGGATAGCCGGGGCTGGCGAGCGCCACGCGGTCGCCCGGATCGAAGGCGGTCAGGAACGACAGCAGGAATCCGCCGGACGAGCCGGTGGTGATCACGATCCGCTCCGCCGGCACGCTGGCGCCGTAGAATTCGCGATAGTGCCGCGCGATGCGCTCGCGCAGCTGCGGGATGCCAAGCGCGAGCGTATAGCCGATCAAGTCGGTGTCGAGCGCGGCCCGCGCCGCCTCCAGCACCTTGCGGGGGGCGCGCGTCGACGGCTGCCCCACTTCGAGATGCACGACGTCGGCGCCGCTCGCCGCGCGCTCCGCGGCGGCGCGCATCACCTCCATGACGATGAACGGATCGATTCGCCCGCGCGCCGAGATTTTCAGAGCCATCGCCGCGCCCTAATCCGAGGTGACGAAATTGGCGAGGCCGTCACCGCGGAAATCGTTGCGCACCTGGCAGGTGTCCGGATTCGTCGGCGAGCCTCCCGGGCAGAAGATGGCGTTGATGCGCCCGATGCCCTTGCGCTGCTCCGCCTGGAACCCGGCCGCCTGCAAGGCGCCGCCCGGATTCTCGTTGGCGCTCGCGTCATAGAGCACCGTGTCGCCGCCGTTGAACACGCGCGCGCGCAGCATCGCCGCTTCCAGCGACAATTTCCCATCGGTCACGCCGTGCAGCATGTCAGCCTGGGCCAGCGCCCCGGCCAGGCCGCCCGAGGCGGCCGAGGCGAAATAGAATTCGCCGTTGTTGCGATTGGCCATCACGATGGGCGCCAGGGCCGAGAAGCCGAAGCCGCGCGCGTCGGGCGCCGGCGCCAGGATCAGTCCCGTGCCTTCGGCGATGCGTCCGGCGCCGAACAGGGCGTTCATGGTGAAATTGCAGGCGATGCCAAGTCCCTCGGCGTCCGCGGCGACGATGCTGGCCGCATAGGGATTCTCCGGCAGGGCGTTGGCGCCCGGCGCCGCCTGAAGTATTTGCGCCACGTGATCCGACGCGATCAGGCTCTCCACCGGCTGGCTCGCATCGCCGCCCGGCTGCATCCACTGGGCGCGGTCCCCGGCGATGCGCCGGCTGGCTTCGGCGAGGAACGTGAAGTGGTTGCCGCCTCCGCTGCGCAGCGCCTGCAGCATCTGCGCCACGCTGACGCCGCCCGAGGCCGGCGGCTTCGGCATCATCACCAGCTGGTCGCCCCATTTGATCTCCAAGGGCGCATAGACCTGGACCTGGAAGTTGCGCAGATCCTCGATCGTCAACGGCGCGCCCAGCGCCTGCGCCCCGGCCACGATCTGCTGGCCGAGCACCCCGCCATAGAACTCTCCCGGCCCCTTGGCGCGCAGCTGGCCGAGCACGCCGGCAAGCGCCGACTGCCGCAGGTTGTCGCCTTCCTGCAGCATGGCGCCGTCGGGGCGCACGAACAGCGCCGCCATTGCCGGATCGGCGCGCAGCTTCTTCTCGCCCAGCGCCACATCCTTGGCCAGCGCGCGGCTGACCGCCTCGCCGCCCTGGGCGATGGCTTCCGCCGGCGCCACGACTTGCGACCAGGGCAGCTTGCCGTAGCGGGCCGAGAGCGCCGCCATGCCGCGCGCCGACCCCGGCACCGCGACCAGGCCGCCCGCCGCCGCGCGGGGCAGGAAATCGAACACCTCGTCGGCGATCTTGTCGTCCTCGCCGCGATGCACGACGCAGACCCCACCACCGCCCAGCCCGGCGGTGGAGGGCATGGTGGCCGACATGACGAAATAGGTCGCCACGGCCGCGTCGACCGCGTTTCCGCCGGCGGCGAGGATTTCCCGGCCGACCAGGGCCGCGCGCGGCTCATCCGCCACAATCCCGCCATAAAAATTGTCGAGGGAGTACAGCTCCCCGGCGTATTGCGCACTATATTGCCCGGTACCGCCACAGGCGGTCGCGAGGAGTGCCAGGGCCAGCCCTGCGCCGCGGACCCCGGCCGAAGCCCGCCGGCCGGCCCAAAGGGTTGGCTTGCCGGACTTTTTCCGGCCGATATGATGGCGCATACGCATTCAGCAACTCCGCTGCAAACAAGGCTTTGGCCGGTGGCCGGCCTGGGCGGGGAGCATAGGAAGGACAAGCCACGTGATCAACCGGGCAGCCCGAGCCCCGTTTCGACGCCTGATGCGATCCCTGATCGGCGCCGGCATCGCCGCCGGACTGGCACTCGCCCCGATCTGCGACGCCTTGGCGCAGGCCCGGCCACGCCAGATCCGCGATGCCGAGATCGAGGCGACCCTGCGCGCCTATGCCGATCCGATCTTCGCCGCCGCCGGCCTCGACACCTCCGCCGTCCAGGTGCACCTGATCGAGGACAAGCGCATCAACGCCTTCGTCTCCGGCGGCATGCAGATTTTCATCCATACCGGCCTGCTGACCCAGGCCGACACGCCCAACGAGGTCATCGGCGTCCTGGCGCACGAGACCGGCCACATCATGGGCGGTCACCTGGCGCGCTTCGACGAGGCGATCGAGAACGCCACCATCGAGGCCATCATCGGGCTGATCGCCGGCGTGGCGGTGGGTGTCGCCAGCGGCAATGGCGGCGCCGGCGCCGGCGTCGGCGCGCTGGGCCAGAGCATCGCGCAGCGCAACCTGTTCCAGTATACGCAGGGCCAGGAGAGCGCCGCCGACCAGGCCGCCTATTCGCTGCTCGAGAAGACCGAGCAATCGCCCCAGGGCCTGGTGGATTTCTTCCGCGTCCTATGGCGGCAGGAGGCGCTCTCGTCATCGAGCCAGGACCCCTATCTGCGCACGCACCCGCTCACCCGCAACCGCATCGACGCGTCGGAGGCGGCGGTTGCCCGGTCGCCCTATGCGACGGTCAAGGATTCGCCCGAAATGATGCTGCGCCACCAGCGCATGCTGGCGAAGCTCAACGGCTATCTCGAGCCCAACCGCGTGGCGCAAATCTATCCGAAGACCGACACCAGCGTGCCGGCGCGCTATGCCCGCGCCATCGCCTTCTTCCGCACCTCGCGCCTCGCCGAATCTCTGGAGCTGATGGACGGATTGCTCAAGGAAGCGCCGGACGATCCATTCTTCATCGAGCAGAAGGCGCAGATCCTCTATGAAAACGGCCGCATCGCCGAGGCCCTGCCGCTCTATCAACGGGCGCTCGACCTGGCGCCGACCGAGCCGCTGATCCGCATGGAGGTCGCCCAGGCGCAGATCGAAGGCGCGGACCAGGCGGAATCGCAGGGCCAGCGCCTCGACCCGGCGGCATTCGGTTCCGCCATCGCCAACCTGAAGGAAGTCGTGCGGCTGGAGCCCAAGAACGCCGGCGCCTTCCGCCTGCTGGCGATCGCCTATGGCAAGTCCGGCGACCTGCCGATGGCGGCGCTGTCCCAGGCCGAGGAACGGCTGGCGGCCGGCAAGCCGAAGGAAGCCAAGCAATTCGCCGAGCGGGCCCTGGCGTCGCTGCCCGAGGGGTCTCCGGGCTGGCTGCGGGCCCAGGACATCCAGTTCGTCGCCGACCAGGAAGACAAGGACAACTGACCGGGCGACGAGCGCCGTTGCGGGCACGGATGCGACGCCGAATAACAAGCCCGAATAACAAGCCCGAATAACAAGATGGTGATCGTATCCCTGCGGCCAGTGGCGCCGACCTCCGGACCCCGATAAGGTCGCGGGCTGCGGCCCACAGAAAGGCATTCCGATGCGTACCCTGCTCATCCTCCTCGCCGTGATCCTGGCCGCCACCGGCGGCTATGCGTTCAAGGAATTCGCCGTGGCGCGCGATGCCCGGCCGGCCCTCACCCAGGAGCAGGTCGACGCGGCGATCTCGCAATACCTGAAACAGCATCCGGCCGAGGTGATGGACGCGCTGAAGGCCGCCCAGGCCCAGGCGGAGCAGCAGCAGCAGGCCGAAGCCACCCAGGCGCTGGAGGACCGCAAGGCCGAGATCTACAACAACCCCGCCGATCCGGTGATCGGCAATCCCGAGGGCGACGTGACGGTGGTCGAGTTCTTCGACTACCGCTGCCCCTACTGCAAGCGCGTGTCGGACTCGCTGCAGACCCTGGTGCAGGGCGACCCCAAGGTCCGCGTCGTCTACAAGGACTTCCCGATCCTCGGCCCGGAATCCCTGGTCGCCGCCAAGATCGCGCTGGCGGCGCAGCGCCAGGGCAAGTACCAGGAAGTGCATGAGGCGCTGATGGCCCACAAGGGCTCGTTCGACAAGGACGCGCTGATCGAGGTTGCGGCCAATGCCGGGGCCGACGGGACCCGCCTGTCCGCCGACATGGAGGACCCCGCGATCCTCGGCCAGCTGCAGGCGAACGACGCGCTGGCCGCCAAGCTCGGCATCACCGGCACGCCCGGATTCCTGTTCGGCAACACGCTCGTCCCCGGCGCCATTTCGCTCGACGACATGAAGAAGCTGGTGGCCGAACAGCGCGCCAAGGCCGGCTGACCGCCAAGGACCTGTTCTGCCCCGCTTCCGCGGCCACTCCCGGAATTGAGGGATACCCCGCATAAAGCCCGCTTCCCGCTGGCCTGATCGCGTCGCTAACTAGGCGCGCCTGCAATGCCGGTCGCGCCAAGCGAATTGTGACCGGCATTACAGACGCCACCGGGCGCCACCGGTGACATTGGGCGATGGGCATCGGGCAGTTCCGGGGGGAACCACTTGCGCGGATCCGTTGACGCATCTTCGGCCTCCAGGCGATGGCTTGACGACATTGACCTGGCGATTCTTGACGCCCTTCAGCGCAATGGCCACCTGTCGCATGCCGAAGTCGGGCGCCTGGTCGGATTGGCGGTCTCATCGGTCAACGAGCGAATCCGCAAGCTGGTGCAACGGGGCTTCATCGCCGGCTGGTCGGCGCGGCTCGATCCTGCCGCGCTCGGCCTCGACCTGCTCGCCTTCGTCTATGTGCTGATCGACCGGCCGGAGAATTCCGGCGCCTTCCTGGACGTCGTCGCCCAGGTCCCCGAGGTGCAGGAATGCCACCACATTGCCAGCGATTGGAATTTCCTGCTGAAGGTCCGCGTGCATAACACCGCGGCCTTCGAAGCCCTGCTCACCAACCGCCTGAAGTCGATTCCCGGCGTGCTGCGCACGCAGACCGTGATTTCCCTGACCTCGCACAAGGACAGCGCCGCCTTGCCTCTGCGCCGCTAGGGATGGCCGCCAGCATTGACCGGGGTGGCTCAAGTTGCGCCCGGGGATTGCCGCAGCTATAACGATTCGATGGATCGGAAGACCCGGGGGAGCCGGCGTGGCAAAGCTGCCTAACATATTGATTTTGAACGGACCTAACCTCAACATGCTGGGGGTGCGGGAGCCGTCGATCTATGGCCGCGACACGCTTCCCGACATCGCCAAGATGTGCGCCAAGCGGGGCAAGGAGCTGGGCCTGGCGGTGGATTTCCGCCAATCCAACATCGAGGGCGAGCTGGTCACCTGGATCCAGCAGGCGCGTGGCAAGGCGGCCGGCATCGTCATCAACCCGGGCGGCTATGGCCATTCCTCGGTCGCCCTGCTCGACGCCTTGCAGATCGCCGAGCTGCCGGTCATCGAGGTGCATCTTTCCAACATTCACCGCCGCGAGCGTTTCCGCCATCACACCTTCACCAGCCAGGCTGCGACCGGTGTCATCTGCGGGCTCGGCGCCCAGGGCTACCTGCTGGCGCTGGATGCGATCGCGGCTTTGGTCAATAAGAAAGTCCGAACATGAGCAAATTCGATATCGATGAGGCCCTGATCCGCAAGCTGGCGCAGCTCCTGAAGGAAACCGGCCTGACCGAGATCGAGTTCGAAAAGGAAGGTGCCCGCGTGCGCGTCAATGCCGGCGGTTCCGGCCCGGTCGTCTTCGCCGCCCCCGCGGCGGCGCCGGCGGCGCCCGCGTCCGGCGCGCCCGACGCGCCGGCGGCGGGCTCGGTTTCCTCGCCCATGGTCGGCACCGCCTATCTGTCGCCGGAGCCGAACGCCGCCAGCTTCGTCAAGGTCGGCGACCGCGTCGCCAAGGGCCAGACCATCCTCATCATCGAGGCGATGAAGGTGATGAACCCGATTCCGGCGCCGCATGCCGGCACGGTCACCCAGATCCTGGTGCAGGATGGCCAGCCGGTCGAGTTCGGCGAGCCGCTCATGGTCATCGCCTAGGCCGCGCGGGAAGACGGCAAGGCGATGTTCGAAAAAATCCTGATCGCCAATCGCGGCGAGATCGCGCTCCGCATCCACCGCGCCTGCCGCGAGATGGGCATCCGCACCGTCGCGGTGCATTCCGTCGCCGACGCCGACGCCATGCATGTGCGCCTGGCCGACGAGAGCGTGTGCATCGGCCCGGCGCCGTCGCGCGATTCCTACTTGAACATGCCGGCGATCATCTCCGCCGCCACCATCACCGGCGCGGACGCGATCCATCCCGGCATCGGCTTCCTGTCGGAGAATGCCCGTTTCGCCGCGATGGTCGAGGAGCACGGCTTCACCTTCATCGGCCCGGCGCCCGATCACCTGACCCTGATGGGCGACAAGGTGCAGGCCAAGGATGCCGCCATCCGCTTCGGCATTCCGGTGGTGCCCGGATCCAGCGGCGAGGTGAAGGACGAGGCCGACGCCAAGCAATGGGCGAAGAAGATCGGCTATCCGGTGCTGATCAAGGCGGCGGCCGGCGGCGGCGGCAAGGGCATGCGCGTCGCCAACGACGAATCCGAGCTGTCGCAGGCTTGGTCGATGGCGCGCAGCGAGGCGATGAAGAGCTTCGGCAACGACGCCGTCTACATGGAGAAATACCTCTCCCATCCGCGCCACATCGAGATCCAGATCCTCGCCGACAACCACGGCAACGTGGTGCATCTGGGCGAGCGCGACTGCTCGCTGCAGCGCCGCCACCAGAAGCTGGTGGAAGAGGCGCCCTCGCCGGCCCTGAACGGCGAGCAGCGCGCCCGCATCGGCGAAGTCGCGACCAGCGCAATGCGCAAGATGGGCTATCGCTCCGTCGGCACCATCGAGTTCCTGTTCCAGGACGGCGAGTTCTATTTCATCGAGATGAACACCCGCCTGCAGGTCGAGCATCCGGTGACCGAGATGATCACCGGCATCGACCTGGTGCGGGAGCAGATCCGCGTCGCCTCCGGCGCGCCGCTGGGCATGACGCAGTCGGACATCACCTTCAACGGCCACGCCATCGAGTGCCGGGTGAATGCCGAGAACCCGGAGACCTTCGCCCCCTCGCCCGGCCGCGTCACCGAATACCACGCGCCGGGCGGCCTCGGCGTGCGCGTCGATTCCGCGCTCTACGGCGGCTATCGCGTGCCGCCGCATTACGACAGCCTGATCGCCAAGCTCATCGTGCACGGCCGCAGCCGCAACGAATGCATGATGCGCCTGCGCCGCGCGCTGGAGGAGATGGTGATCAACGGCGTGCACACCTCGATCCCGGTGCATCGCCGCATCATGAACGCGCCGGATTTCCTCAACGGCGCCTACGACATCCGCTGGCTGGAGAATTTCGTCGCCGGCGAATAGTCAGTCGCCGGTGAGCGATCCGAACTGCTCCACCCGCGTGACTGTGCTGGCAAATTCCGGCGCCTGCGGGCTGACCGCCATCGGGCAGCGCACGCCGGGAATGACCGCGACATCGAACAGCTCGCGCACCAGGCCCTCGAGCCGCAGCCAATGCAGCACGTCGCCGGTCCTCAGATCGATGACCTGTATCCCGCACCAGGGATCGGCGTCCTTCTGCTTCAGATTGGCGTCCAGCTGCAGCCCGGCGAAGCTCTTGTCGCGCGGTAGCGACAGGCCGACGACGGCCGCGTTGTTGTGGAACGCCAGCCCGCGCAGGAAGCCCGGCAGGAATGCCACTTCCTCGAGCCTGCCGGTCTTCTCATCCGCCTGGCACAGGTAGCCGCGGCCGGAATCGAGCAGCCACAGGCGGTTGTTGTAGAGCCTCGGCGAATGCGGCATGGACAGCTTCTCGGTGACGATGCGGTCGTCCTTGAGGTCGATCAGCACGCCGCCCTCGGCGCGGCGGTCGCGCCAGCCGTTGACGATGTCGCTGCGGCACACCGCCGTCACGTAGCGCGGCTTGCCGTCCTGCATGGCGAGGCCGTTGAGGTGGCAGCGGTCCTCGGGCGCCAGCTTGCTGATGAAAGGCGGCTTCCAGATCGGCCGGAAGCTGTGGGTGAGGTCGAACTCGGCGAGGCAGGAATAGGACGTGTTGACGAAGATGACGCGGCCATTCGGCTGCACCGCCAGCTCATGCGCGTCGATGTCGCCGGTGGTCTGGGCGTTGCGCGGCACATAGCAGCGGTCGAAATGCTGGTTCGCCTTCTCGCCCGGGCGCAGCATGTTCTCCAGGCGCCAGATCTGCGCCAGGGCGGCGAGGTAGATGCGCTGCTGGCTGGCCCACAGGCCCATGGCGCGGGTGAAGCCGATCTGGTTGATCGAAATCACGCCGCCCTGCTGCACGCCGACCAGGAAGAGCTGCCCGGTCTGGTACGAGGTGAAGGCGAGGCTGACATCGTTCGCCACCAGCCACCCGGCGAGACCGCGCGAGCAGGTGATCTCCGTCTTGGCGGCTTCCCGGCCTTCCGCGTCGCTGCCGGCCGCGTGCGCGCTCATGACTTGCCGATGCGCTTCTTCAGCGCGTCATGCGCGCCGGTGAAGCCGTTGAGCGAGAACTCGAACACAGCGGTCTTGCCGCCGCCGATTCCGACCGCCACCTTCGCGATGCTTCCTGAGCGCAATGTGTTGAGCTGTTCCGCGCTCAGCAGCGCCACCGCCTCGCAGCCGCGCTGCATGCAGCGGCGGAATTGCAGCGGCACCGGCGGGTTCTCACCGACTTTCAGCGCGGGCGCAAGCGTGAGATCGACGCCGAGCGGCAGCAGCGCCGTGGCGACCATCACGTCCGCCGCGCCGCCCGGTTCCCGGCTGGCCGCGACCGCCAGGGCGCCCAGCCGCGCGCCCTCCTTGCCCTTGATGACGGTGCGGATCTCGCAGATGCGCGGCTTGTCCTTGGGTTTCGCCTCCGGACAGAACAATTCCCAGTCCTTGATCACCTCGGGCGCCGCGGGCTGGGTTGCCTGCGCAGCGGCATCGCTCCCGATGAAGGCGGTGGCCAAGAAGCAGCAGAAAGCGGTCGCCATCGACCAGACGGCGGCGCCGGCGATGCTTCGTTTCACGCAAATCCCCTGTGACATGTGCCCGAATCCGGCAAGTCCCCACTCCGGCGAATTCCGCGCAGCGGATCCCGCCCGGAAAACACCCGTGGGGAGCATTAGCGGAGGCCTCTGTTGCGCGCAAAAGAAAAGCGCCGGCGGGGCAACACCGGCGCTTGCTGGTCAGCGGCCCGACGGCGCTATTGCGCGTCCGCCTCGGTTGCCGGAACCGGCCCGCTCTGGGTCAGCACGACCTGCTGGTCGGCGACCGGGTTCGAGGCCGGCGCGGTTGATTGCGCGACCGGCACGGGGGTGCTCGGCGCCTGCGCGGTTGTTCCGGTGTGGGCCGGACATTCGGCGAACGCTGGGGCCGCCGCAATCGCCGCAGCGAACCCCAGCGCCACCCTTGCTGTCTTTCTCATCGGCACCTCCTTTCGCTGTGGTTGAGCCCGATATCCTGAGCCGATCGGCGCGAATGTAAAGGCCCCGCGCGATCACATTTGCGGGTCGGGCCGGCGGGGCCCGACCGGCTTTGCCATCCCCGGCAATTGCGCTAGGCTTGCCGGGCAAAGAGGAGGCGCCATGTCCAATCGTGCTGGGTCGCCCCGTGTCACGCCGGAAATGCTCCTGCGCGCCTACGCCATCGGGATCTTCCCCATGGCGGAATCGCGCCACGACCCGCACCTCTACTGGATCGACCCGGATGCCCGCGGCATCCTGCCCCTCGACCGCTTCCACGTCTCGCGCAGCCTGCGCAAGACCGCCCTGAAGGGGCCTTTCCAGGTCACCGCCGACCGCGCCTTCGAGGACGTGGTCGCCGGCTGCGCCGAGCCGGCGCCCGGCCGCCGCCAGACCTGGATCAACGACACCATCTTCGATCTCTGCCGCAAGCTGCATGTCATGGGCTACGCCCACAGCGTCGAGACCTGGCTGGACGGCGAGCTGGTCGGCGGGCTCTATGGCGTTGCCCTGGGCGGCGCGTTTTTCGGCGAGAGCATGTTCAGCCGCGAGACCGACGCCAGCAAGATCGCGCTGGTGCATCTGGTGGCGCGGCTGAAGCTGGGCGGCTTCACCCTGCTCGACACGCAATTCGTCACCAAGCACCTGGAGCGCTTCGGCGCCGTCGAGATCTCGCGCGAGGTCTATCGCCAGCACCTGAACGAGGCGATGAAGCAGCGCGCGAGCTTCCCGCTCGACCTGCCGGCGGAGGCGCTGCGCACGATGCTGGACGCGGCCGTCGCGACGCCCGCCCCACACCGCTAAGTAAGGCCGCTAGCTTCGCCGGATCCCGTCAGCGCGGATCAGTTGGAGGGGGTGCCGTCATCTGGCGCCGGAGCGCCGGATTCGTCCTGCGGCGCCGGGGCCGGCGCGCCCTCGGCCGTGCCGGTGCAGTCGAGCACCCAGAGGTCGTAGACCGGATGCTCCATGGCCGAGAGCGCCGGCGATGACGCGAACATCCAGCCCGAGAACCGCGTCACCGGCGCCTCGCCCGGCTTCTGCTCCACGACCTGGAGGAAGGCCGCACTTTCCGGCGTCTCCTCCGGCGGGTGCTTGTCGCAGGCCTTGAGCGTGATCTGCAGCGAACCGAAAGCGACGGTCTGGCCGACCGCCACGTTGATGGTCGAAATGCGCGCGGTGATCTTGTCCAGGCCCTGCAGCACGGCGCCCTGCATCTGCATCGCGTGGGCGGGGGCGGTCAGCGCCCCCGCGGCGAGCGCGGCGCCCAGCGCCGCATGCCGGAACTTCATGGCTTCTTCCGATACGGATTCTGGAGATCGTCGACCAGGCCCTGCAGCACTGCGCGCACCTGCGTCTCGTCGCAGCCCATCAGGATGGCGTCTTCCAGCGCATCCTGGGCCAGCTGGCGGATCTCGTCCAGATTCTGGTTCAGCACCTTGATCTTCTCGACGCAGGAAACCGGCTTGCCGTCCGGCTGGCGCCAGACCGGGTCCGTGCGGGCGGCCTTTGCCACGTCCTTCGCGGGGGCCTTTCCCGTGCCGTCCGCCTTTCCCGTGCCGTCCTTGGCGTTGGAGCCGCTTTTCGCCGGCATCTCAATATCCTTGCGCGCGGTGCGCCCGGCCCTCAGTTGCTGGTGCCGCCGCTATCCGTCCCGACCACGAACTTGTTGATCAAATCGGCCAAATTTATGGCGCCCTGGACATTGCGGATGCGCTCCTTGGGGGCCAGCATCTCGGGATCGCCGCCGATGTTGAGCAGGATGTAGTTGTCGCCCAGCAGGCCGTCGCTGGTCACCACCGCCGAAGTGTCCTTGGGCAGCTTCACGTCGTTGTCGACCTCGATGGTCACCACCGCCTGGTAGGCCTCGGGATCGAAGTGCTGGTCGATCACCGTGCCGACCTTCACGCCGGCGATGCGCACGTCGGTGCCGACGATGGTCGACCCGCCGCTGTCGAAGCGCAGTTCCAGCGGATAGCCGGACGAGGTCGCGCCGATCTCGGTCTCGGAATAGATCAGATAGAGAAACCCGGCGGCGACCAGCAGCACCACGGCGCCCAGAACGGTTTCGAGAGTGTTGCGCTCCATGGCCCTCTAGCTTCCTCCCACTCGCGGAAATGGCCTCGATCACCCCGTCGCGCCCGGTGCCCCCGGGCACCTGGCCGCGTCAGGCCGACATGCGGCTCAGTTGGGCGTCCAGGGTTCGTAATCGCCGCTCGCCGGCGCGCGCTGTCCACCCTTCAGCGTGTGGCCCGGCGGGCGATACGCGAGGTCGGTGCCGGTCAGGTTCGGCACATGCGCCTTCTGCCATTTCTGGCGCGGGCCGGCCTGGACCGGCGGCTGGTTGGTGGTCGAATGCAGCCAGCCATGCCATTCCGGCGGCACCTTGCTGGCCTCCGGCGCGCCCTTGTAGATGACCCAGCGGCGTTCCCGCTTCTGGCCCTTGGTGCGCTTGTCGACGAAGTATTTGTTGCCGAACTCATCGCTGCCGACGAGCTCGCCATGGAGGCGGGTGAAAAGCCAAGTGCCGAACGACATCTGCCTGCCCAGGGGTGCCAGGGACTCGGAAGGCCGCTTCAGGGCGCCCTCCGAAACTGGCCGGACTATATCGGCGGCCCGCGCCGCTGGCAAGTTGACGGGAACGCCCCCGGACCTGCTCAAGTCCCGGTCAAATCAGGCTTTTCTCCAGTTCGACATAGGTCGGCCGGGTGAAACCCGGATGGCATCGCTGGGCGCCTTCGACAAAGCCCTGGGCGGCAAAGAACCGCCGGTTGGCATCAAGGGCCAGCCGGCAATCGACCCGCAGCCGGGTATGGCCCAAGTCCCGCGCCGCGCGCGCGGCCGCCTGCACCAGGGCGCGCCCGAGCCCGAAATCGCGCAGCGCCGGGTCGACCGCCAGGCGCCCCGCATAGGCGAAGCTTCCCTTGTCCTGCAGGGCCACGCAGCCCGCAAGCGCCCCGTCCGTCTCGGCCACCAGCACCAGGCCCGCCGCCATCAGCGCGCCGACGCCCGCCGCCGTGACATCGAGTGCCGCCGCCGGCGGAGTCAACCGCCCGCGATATTGCGCGAAGGCGCGGCGGATCAGGTCGGCGACGGTCGCCGCTTCCTCCGGCCGCGCGCGGCGGATGACCGTGCCGGGTGGCGAAACCGGGACTTGCTCCGTCGCAGACTCGCGCATCTTGCCCCGTTCTTCCGCTAGACTGGCCGAAACGCCAACGCTGCCTGGAGGAGGCGATCCTGACAAGCCTTGCGACGACGGACTCGAAGCGCCGCATGACCGGGCTTGCCATCACGTTCTTTGCCGCCCTGTTCGTCAGCCTGATCACCACCTTTGCCCGGCTCGCCTACGACGCCGGCAGCAATCCGCCCACCCAGGTCTTCCTGCGCTCCACCTGCATGATGCTGGCGCTGGGCCTGTTGCAGCTGGCGCGCGGACGCAGCCTCCTGGTGCGGCGCAACGTGATCCCGGCGACGCTCGGCCTCGCCGTTTGCATCTTCCTGATGTCGTTCGGCTACCTGTCCTCCGTCGCCTACATCAAGGTCAGCCTGGCGGTGCTGCTGCTCTATACCTTCCCGCTGATGGTCGGCATCGCGTCGCCCCTGCTGGGGCGGGAGCGGATGACGGCGCTCAAGGCGGTCTGCGTGCTGGGCGCTTTCGGCGGCCTGGTCTATGCGTCCTGGGGCGATTTCGGCGCCCTCGACTGGCGCGGCATTGCCCTGGCCCTGACCGCCGCGGCCGGCGTCGCCGGCATCTCGCTGTTCGGCGGCGCGGCGATGGCCAAGGCGCATCCCTTCGCCATGAATGCCTGGATGAATCTCTGGGTGGTGCTGGGCCTGGCGGTCTACCTGGCCGTCTCGGGCGACTTCGCGCCGCCGCAGACCGGGCTCGGCTGGATCGCCACGGCGGGCGTGTGCGTGTGCTACACCCTCGGCATCCTGTTCCTGTTCCTGGGCCTCACCTACATCCCGCCGGCGCAATCGGCGCTGACCATGAACCTGGAGCCGGCCTTCTCCACCCTGGCGGCGATTCTGCTGCTCTCCGAGACGGTCGCTCTTCGGCAATGGATCGGGATGGCCATCTTGTTGATGTTCTTGGG
Organism: Dongiaceae bacterium; assembly: GCA_039808885.1. Classification (GTDB taxonomy): domain Bacteria; phylum Pseudomonadota; class Alphaproteobacteria; order Dongiales; family Dongiaceae; genus Dongia_A. Next base: position 18,547 of record JBDHTX010000033.1, read on the forward strand.
CATTTCGACACTTGCCGGAATGCCGCGGCGCGGAAAAGCCTGAATTTACTATATCGAGTTATCCACAGCGCCGCGCAACGCCTACAAGAGCCTAGGGGGAGCCACTAGATATGGGATCGTCAAGCGGCAAATGTGACAATATCTAGAAATGTTTTCTTGATCCGACGCGCGGCCCACGCTCAATATCCAGCATGTCGCTGCGGGGTCACCCGCAAGATATTGCGACCGATCTGAACAACTTAACCCGCATTGTTGAAGCAGTTTCTTCGACATGGCGGAGGAGTCCGCAAAGCGGACCGTAGACCGGGGGTCACCATGCGCATCGAACGCCGATTCACCAAAGCCGACCTTTCTCCCTACGCCGACATCGCGTTCCAGAAGACGACCAGCGAGATCCGCAACCCGGACGGCTCCGTCGTCTTCCAGTTGAAGGACATCGACGTCCCCGCCTCCTGGTCGCAGGTCGCCTCCGACGTGCTGGCGCAGAAGTATTTCCGCAAGGCCGGCGTGCCTGCGCGCCTGCGCCCCGTCGTCGAGCGCGACGTGCCGGAATGGCTGTGGCGCAAGGAGGCCGACCGCGAGGAACTGCTGAAGCTCCCGGCCGAGGCGCGCTATGTGGGCGAGATGTCGGCGGCCCAGGTCTTCGACCGGCTGGCCGGCACCTGGACCTATTGGGGCTGGAAGGGCGGCTATTTCGATTCCGAGGAGGACGCCCGCGCCTTCTTCGACGAGATGCGCTTCATGCTGGCCCAGCAGATGGGCGCCCCCAACTCGCCGCAATGGTTCAACACCGGCCTGCATTGGGCCTATGGCATCGACGGCCCGGCGCAGGGCCACTATTACGTCGATTTCGAGACCGGGATGCTGACCGCCTCGGCCTCGGCCTATGAGCACCCGCAGCCGCATGCCTGCTTCATCCAGGGCGTCGCCGACGACCTGGTGAACGAAGGCGGCATCATGGATCTCTGGGTGCGCGAGGCGCGCCTGTTCAAGTATGGCTCCGGCACCGGCTCCAACTTCTCCAAGCTGCGCGGCGCCAACGAGAAGCTCAGCGGCGGCGGCAAGTCCTCCGGCCTGATGAGCTTCCTGAAGATCGGCGACCGCGCCGCCGGCGCCATCAAGTCGGGCGGCACCACCCGCCGCGCCGCCAAGATGGTGACCGTCGACCTCGACCATCCCGACATCGAGGAATACATCGACTGGAAGGTGATCGAGGAGCAGAAGGTCGCGGCCCTGGTGGCCGGCTCGCAGGCCTGCAACACGCATCTCAACCGCGTCATCAAGGCGTGCCACGCCGGTGAAGGCGAGGGCAAGTTCGATCCGGCCAAGAACCCGGCGCTGAAGGCGGCGATCCGCGAGGCGCGCAAGGCCAAGATCCCCGAGAACTACGTCCAGCGCGTGATCCATTTCGCGCAGCAGGGCTACAAGCAGATCGACTTCAAGACCTACGACACCGATTGGGACAGCGACGCCTATCTCACCGTGTCGGGCCAGAACTCGAACAACTCCGTCCGCATCAACAACGACTTCATCCAGAAGGTGCTGGAGGACGGCGACTGGCAGCTGAAGCGCCGCATCGACGGCAAGGTCCACAAGACCCTGAAGGCGCGCGACCTGTGGGAGAAGATCGGCAGCGCCGCCTGGGCCTCGGCCGATCCGGGCGTGCAGTTCGACACCACCATCAACGAGTGGCACACCTGCCCGGAATCGGGGCGCATCAACGCCTCGAACCCGTGCTCGGAATACATGTTCCTGGACGACACTGCCTGCAACCTGGCCTCGCTCAACCTGATGACCTTCCTGAAGCCGGATGGGCGGGTGGACATCGAGGCCTACAGCCACGCCGTGCGCCTGTGGACCGTGGTGCTGGAAATCTCCGTGCTGATGGCCCAGTTCCCGTCCAAGGAGATCGCCCAGCTGTCCTACGAGTTCCGCACCCTCGGCCTCGGCTACGCCAATGTCGGCGGCCTGCTGATGGCGATGGGCCTCTCCTATGACAGCGACGAGGGCCGCGCCCTCACCGCGGCGTTGACCGCGATCATGACCGGCATCTCCTACGCCACCTCGGCGGAGATGGCGGGCGAGCTCGGCACCTTCCCGGGCTTCGAGAAGAACCGCGCCCAGATGCTGCGGGTCATCCGCAACCATCGCCGCGCCGCCTATGGCGACAGCGAGGGCTATGAGGGCCTCTCGGTGCTGCCCGTGGCGCTCGACCACGACAACTGCCCCGACGCCGCTTTGCTCGACGCCGCGCACCAGGCCTGGGACCAGGCGCTGGCGCTGGGCGAGCTGCACGGCTACCGCAACGCGCAGGCCACCGTGATCGCCCCCACCGGCACGATCGGCCTGGTGATGGATTGCGACACCACCGGCATCGAGCCCGACTTCGCCCTGGTGAAGTACAAGAAGCTCGCCGGCGGCGGCTACTTCAAGATCATCAACCGGACCGTTCCGGCCGCGCTGAAGAAGCTCGGCTATCCGGAGCATGAGATCGAGGAGATCATCCGTTACGCCGTCGGCCACGGCACCCTGGCCGACGCGCCCGGCATCAACCATGCCACGCTGAAGGCGAAGGGCTTCACCACCGGATCGATCCAGGCGGTCGAGAACGCGCTGGCCACCGCCTTCGACATCCGCTTCGTCTTCAACAAGTGGAACCTGGGCGAGGATTTCTGCCAGGCCGCCCTCGGCCTGACCTCGGAGCAGTTGAACGATCCCACCTTCGACATGCTGACCACTCTCGGCTTCTCGAAGGGGGAGATCGAGGCGGCGAACACCTATTGTTCCGGCGCCATGACGCTGGAAGGCGCCCCCTATCTGAAGGACGAGCATCTCTCGGTCTTCGACTGCGCCAACCCCTGCGGCCGCATCGGCAAGCGGTTCCTGTCGGTCGAGAGCCACATCCGCATGATGGCCGCGGCGCAGAGCTTCATCTCCGGCGCCATCTCCAAGACCATCAACATGCCGAACAGCAGTTCGGTCGATGCCTGCAAGGACGCCTACATGCTGTCCTGGCGCCTGGGCATCAAGGCGAACGCGCTCTATCGCGACGGCTCGAAGCTGTCGCAGCCGCTCGCCACCACCGTCCTCGACGACGACATCGTCGACGAGGTGATCGAGGCGCCCGCCGCCGCCCGCGCGCCGATCGTGGCGGAGCGGATCGTCGAGCGCATCATCGAGCGCCAGGTGCAGCAGGGCCGCAAGCGCCTGCCCGAGCGGCGCAAGGGCTACACCCAGAAGGCCATCGTCGGCGGCCACAAGGTCTATCTGCGCACCGGCGAATACGAGGATGGCGGGCTGGGCGAGGTGTTCATCGACATGCACAAGGAGGGCGCCGCCTTCCGCAGCCTGATGAACAACTTCGCCATCGCCATCTCCATCGGCCTGCAATATGGCGTGCCGCTGGAGGAGTATGTGGAGGCCTATACCTTCACCCGCTTCGAGCCGAACGGCGTGGTCGAAGGCAACGACACCATCAAGATGTCGACCTCCATCCTCGACTACATCTTCCGCGAGCTGGCGATCTCTTATCTCGGCCGCAACGACCTCGCCCATGTGAAGCCGGACGATCTCGACCCGGACGCGCTGGGCGGCGGCACGGCACAGGCCAACCTGCCGGCGCAGGAGCAGGAGATCGCCACGGTGAAGCGGATCGCCTCCTCCGGCTATGTCCGCTCCAACCTGGTGGTGCTGTCGAACGTGGCCCGCACCATCGGCAACACCGCCCTGGCGCCGAGCCCGCACGAAGTGCACGCGCACATGCATGGCGCCAGCCACGACCACGGCGGCCATGACGGCGGCAACGGCGCCGTGCATGTCCATGTCGAGCGCCACACCCAGGTCGACGCGCTGATCGCCTCGCCCAACCTGGCGCGCGAGATCGAGAGCCGCCTGGAGAAGATCCGCGAAGCCAAGATGAAGGGCTACGAGGGCGATGCTTGCGGCGAATGCGGCAATTTCACCCTGGTGCGCAACGGCACCTGCATGAAGTGCACCACCTGCGGTTCGACAAGCGGCTGCTCGTAAGGCTCTCTATCCCTTGCTCTGACGCGCGGCAGCTTGTCGCCTACCCCGCCCGCCCCCGGTTAGGCCCCGGAGGCGGGCGGGACTATTTCCGGGGTCTGCGCCGGCATTCACCTGCGCGGACAATTCGGTCGTCGCCCCGGACTTGATGCGGGGCACATGGTTCCGCCATCCCGCTTCGTGCGGTTGGGAAATGGGTCCCGGGTCAAGCCCGGGATGACGACTCGAGGAACGCGGCGGTCACAAGATTTCCGCGCCGAGGATGGCGATCTCGCTCGTCAGATACTCCGTCGCCTCCGCCCGCGCGAAGATGCGCTCCACCACCTCGAACCCTTCCACCACTTGGCCGAACGCCGCGAAGCCCTGCCCGTCCGGATGCCTTGCACCGCCGAAATCGAGGCATGGCTCGTCGCGCCGGCAGATGAAGAACGAGTGATAGACCGCCCCCGGCGCGAAGCGCGCCAGCGACACCGTGCCCTTGCGATGCCGCAGGCCAGTCATCGCCGTCGTCTCATGCGGGATGACCGGCGGCAGGTCGGTGGACGGGTGCTTCAGCCCGCCCTGGATGACCTCGATGCGCCGCCCCTCCTCGGCGTCCTGGTTGGCCAGGGTCACGATGCGGAAAAAGCTCGTCCCGTCGAACAACCCGCTCCGCACATCGGCCAGGAAATAGCCGGCACTGGCCGGCGCGCGGTCGCTAAAGACTTGGAATTCGATGGCACCCAAGGCAGTCTCAAACCCAACGTGTTTCATCGTCCACCCGCCTTCGAGATTGCATCCTAACATGAAGCGACATCCCGACATTGAGGAAGCGCGCTGGCAGGAGGTCCAGCGCCGGCTGGACATCATTGAGCGGCACGAAGGCTGCCGCATCCTCTTCGCCATCGAATCCGGCAGCCGCGCCTGGGGTTTTCCCTCGCCGGACAGCGACTATGACGTGCGCTTCGTCTATGCCCGACCGGTCTCCTGGTATCTCAGCCTCAGTCCCGGCCGCGACGTGATCGAGACGCCGATCGAGGACGATATGGACGTGAATGGCTGGGACCTGCGGAAGGCACTGCTCCTGGTTCTCAAATCCAATGCGGTCATCTCCGAATGGATGGAATCGCCCATTGTCTATCGTCAGGATGCCGTGGCCCTGAGACAGTTGCGCCGCTTCGCCGATCGGGCACTGCATCCCCGCGCGCTCACCTATCACTATTCGCACCTTGCCCGTCAGCAGGTAGCGGCGAAGCTGTCGAAGGACCGGATCGCGCTCAAGCGCTATTTCTACGCCTTGCGACCTGCGCTTGCCCTGCGCTTCCTGCGCACGAACCCGGGCTGCCGGCCGCCGATGCATCTGGCGGCACTCATGTCTGAGACAGCTCTGCCGGCGGCGACCCGCCGCAAGATCGATGAGCTTGTCGCCATCAAGCGGCAGACGCGCGAGATGGGGCACGGGCGTCGAATCCCGGTTCTGGATCGTCTAATCGCCGAGGAGATTGCACGAGCTTCCGCCACGATCGCCGAGGCGCCGGGGCGCGCAAAGGCCGAGATTTTGGCGGCGGACCGCCTATTCCGGCGCCTGATCGGCGATTAATCCCCGCGCGCGGGCATTGCTGCGGCATGATCGATCTTGCGCCGGCTTGCCCGCGCCCCGTATGAATTGGCACCCATGGGCGAGAGGAAGGCATGGCGGGAACACAGGCATTGCGGGGGGCCGAGGGCAAGTCGGGCTGGAAGGCGTGGCGGCGCGCGCGGGTCAAGATGCTGGGCCTCGGCACCCTCAAGCTGCTGGCGAAGCTCTATGCCCGGCAAGGCAAGGTGCCGGACCTCGCCATCATCCCGAACGAGAATTTTCCGTTTATCGCGGACCTCGAGGCCAACTGGCAGGCGATCCGCGCCGAGGTCGAGCCGATCCTGCGCGACCGCGAGGCGATCCCGCATCTGGACCGGATCTCGCCCGACCAGGCGCGCATCTCGCATTCGCAGAAATGGCGCGCCTATTTCCTGTTCGGCATGGGCGAAGAGCTGACCGGCAACACCGAGCGCTGCCCGCGCACGGCCGAGCTGCTGCGCCGGGTACCGGGCCTGCGCTCGGCATGGTTTTCCATCCTGGGACCGCGCTACAAGCTGAAGCGCCACCGCGGCATCACCAAGGGCGTGCTCAGGGCCCATCTCGGCCTCATCGTGCCGCGCGAATGGCAGAATTGCCGCATGAACGTCGATGGCACGGTGGTGCGCTGGCGCGCGGGCAAGTGCTTCGTCTTCGACGATGCGCGCATGCACCACGTGGTGAACGGCACCGATGACGAGCGCGTCATCCTGCTCTTCGATTTCGACCGGCCGATGCGCTGGCCCTCCAGCATGCTCAACCGCTGGGCCATGGCACTGCTGAAGCGCACCGCATTCTATCGTGACGCGCGCAAGAACCTGAAGCGGCATGCGCGCGCGCAGGGCGGCGATCCCGTCCGCGACCAGGCCATCGCCGAATCGATGCAGCGCATCGCCGACTAGATGGCGGAAACGGTTCCTTCGATCACCCTTATCACCGGCGCATCCTCCGGCATCGGCGCCGCACTCGCCCGCCGCTTCGCCCGCCGCGGCGATCACGTCATCCTGGTGGCCCGCCGGGCCGCTCTCTTGGAGCAGCTCGCGGGCGAGATCGCGGCGGCCGGCGGCAAGGCCGAGGCCATGCCCTGCGACGTCACCGACCGCGAGGCCGCGCGGGCCTGCGTCGGCCGCGTGCTGCGGGCGCATGGCCGCATCGACCGCCTGATCCTGAATGCCGGGGGCGGCGGGCGCACGCCGGCCGAGCAGCTGACCGCAGCTGAAATGCGCGCGGCCTTCGACCTCAACGTCATGGGCGTGGCGCATTTCGTCGAAGCCGCGTTGCCGGCCCTGCTGCGCCAAGGCGCCGCCAGGCATGAGGTCGGCGCCGGGCAAGGCGGCCATATCGTCACCATCGGCAGCATCGCCGGCTTTCGCGGCCTGCCGCACGCCGCCGCCTACGGCGCCGCGAAGGCCGCGCTGATCAACTACACCGAGAGCCTGCGCCTCGACCTCGCGCCCAGGGGCATCGCGGTGACGCTGGCCGCCCCCGGTTTCATCGTCAGTCGCGATACCCGCAAAAAGCGAAGCAAGCCCATGGCGATGGCGCTCGAGCCAGCCGCCGACCTGCTCGAGGCGGCGATCCTGGCAAGACGGTCCTATGTGAGCTTTCCGGCGCGCCTCGCCTGGATCGCGCGGCTGCTCCGCCTGCTGCCGGCCACGCTCTATGACCCGCTGATCCGGGCCCTGGACCGCCGCTAGCAATACTCTGGTGAGGATTGGCGCCTAGGCTGCTTACCGGTGGCACTTGCCTACGCTTTTGCAACGCGACTAGAATCTCACTGGCCAATGTGGGAATGCGGCATGCTCGGTGCCATCGTCGACCCCAAGGACATCACCAGTCTGGCCACGGCGCTGGACATGGCGCGGGTCGGCATCGCCTTGTGGGACAAGGACGACAGGCTCATCGCGTTCAATGAGGCCTATCGCCGCCTCGTCTATCCCGGCCTCGAAAAGGAAGTATATGTCGGCCGCCAGTTCCGCGATCTGGCGACACTCTACTACTCCGATCCAGCCAACCGCCGGGAGGGCGCCAGCGCCGCGGAGATGCTGGCCGATCGCATGAACCGCCGGCGCAACTCCGGCACCGTGACCGATCACAGCTCCCGCGACCGCAGTTTCCGCGTGACGGAGCTGCCGACCGCCGCCGGCGGCATCATCGGCGTCTATATCGACGTGACCGAGGAGCAGCGCAGCACGCGCAGCGCGCGTGAGGGCGAGGAACGCCTGCGCATGCTGTTCGAGAACATGCGCAACATCGCCTATTGCCACGGCCTGCAGGGCGACAACCGGACCAGCTACGACCAGGCCGGGGTGCGCATCTATGGCCGCGACGCGCCGGCGATGTTCGGCACCATCTCGCCGGAAGGCATCGCCGACGTCGACCTTTGGCACAGCGTCATCCATCCCGACGACCGGCCGCTCTATCTCGACATGGAGCGCAAGCGGCGCGATCTGGGCGAAGTCTACGATCTCGAATTCCGCTTCATCCATCCGGTCACCAAGGAGACGCGCTGGGCGCGCGAGGTGGCCTGGGCGGTCGAGGACCAGCAGCTCGGCCTGCGCTCCTTCGAAAGCTACATCATCGACATCACCGATTCAAAGCAGCGCGAGGACGAGCTCTCCGGGACCCAGGCCAGGCTGATGGCCGCCCTGGCCCGCGTCAATCAGGCAAGCCGCGCCAAATCGGCCTTTCTCGCCAACATGAGCCACGAGCTGCGCACCCCGCTCAACGCCATCATCGGCTTCGCGCAGATGATCGCGGACGAGCAGGTCGGCCCCGGCGTGTCCCCGACCTACCGCGACTATGCCGGTTCGATCCTCGCCGGCGGCCAGCATCTGCTGGGCCTGATCAACGAGATCCTGGACCTGTCGAAGATCGAGGCCGGCAAGATGGAGCTTGCCGAAAGCGAATTCTCGTTGCGCGACCTGGTCGAGGAGGCCGCCAGCCTGATGAGCGGCCAGATTTCGGGCAAGCAGCAGGTGCTCGAGGTCCGGCTGAGCGGCGGCGAACTGCGGCTGCGCGCCGACCGGCAGAAGCTGCTGCAGATCCTGGTGAACGTGCTGGGCAACGCGCACAAGTTCATTCCCGAAGGCGGCCATATCACGCTCAGCACGATGCGGGCGCGGGACGGAACGCTGCTGGTCGAGATCGAGGATGACGGACCCGGCATGACGCCGGAGGAAATCGAGACCGCCTGGGCCCCCTTCGGCCGGGTCAGCGATTCGCAGACCACGGTCGAAGGCACCGGCCTCGGCCTGCCGTTGTCGCGCTCCTTCGCCGAGCTGCACGACGGCACGCTGGAGATCGAAAGCACCAAGGGCAAGGGCACGATCCTGCGCCTGACCCTGCCGGCGCGCCGCCTTCTTCCCGCTTGACCGCGGGAACCCGCTCGGCCAGGGTCGCGGGCCACACCCAGTCGAAGGCGCCCGGATGAAGCCGGTTTCCATCAAGATCGAGCAGATCTACGTGCCGCAGGCCCTGCGCAAGCCGGTCGATCCGGAGAAAGTCCGGCAGCTGGCGGAAAGCATCGCCGCGAATGGCCTGCAATCGCCGATCCTGGTGCGGCCCGACAAGGCGCGCTACGTGCTGGTCAGCGGCTTGCACCGGCTGGAAGCCTGCAAGGCCCTCGGCGAAACCACGATCCTGGTCAACATCGTCCAGGCGCGGAAGTTCTAGGCGCGCCAAGGCAGGCAGGTCAGGCCCGCGCGGGCAATCCGCGCCGCTCGGCGCCCTTGCTCCAAAGCGCACGCCCGGCCGCCAGCAGCGTCATGGCGAGCGCCGCGCCGCCGACAACCCAGGCCGGGCGCAATCCGATGTCGAGCGACAGGTTGGCCGACAGCACGCGCAGCAAATCGGCGCCGGTCTTCAGATGGTAGTAGAGCCCTTCGGCGCCCGCCGTCAGCGCGGTGAGCAGGATCGCCAGCGCCAGCAGGACCGGCAGCCTGACAGCGCCACGCCGCGCCAGCAGGCGATGCAGCATCAGCCAGGCGAAGAGCCCACCCATGATGAAGGGCTCGGTCACGTCCGCCTTCACCTGGATGAAGAAATGCACCACCGCGAGCGCGCCGGCCGCATAGACCAGCCGATGCAGGGCGATCCAGCGCTTGCCGCCGAGCCGGCGGACCATCTGGTCCGTCGACGTCGCCGCCAGCGCCAGCAGGATGAGCAGCCCGGCAAAGCCGAGGGTGAGGTAGTAGCGCAACGCGATCTCGGTCGCGATGACGCCCCATTGCAGCGACTTGTCGAGGGCGTAGAACAGGAAATGCGCGAAGGCGTAGGCGAAGGCCGCCACGCCGATCATGCGCCGGACCTGCACGAGCATCGGCCAGGATGTCGTCTTCCGCAGCGGCGTGATCAGCAGCGAGACGAACAGCAGCCGGATCGACCACAAGCCCAGATCGTGGTTGGCGAGAATATACGGCCGCGCATAGCCGCCGGTCGCCAGTTGCGCGGCGACATAGATGCCCGGCAGCAGCAGCAGCGCCAGCACCGCGCATTTGAACAGGGAGACCCGCCCCGCCCGGTCGAGCCAGGGCAGATAGTCGGAGAGCGTCGATGGGCGCGGCGCGGTTCTGGTCATGTCGTGACAGGCTAGTTGGCGGGAACGTCCCCAGCAACTTAGGCCCGAACGCGGCCGCCGCAACTCACGCCCCCGTGTGGTCCGCGCCGGCCCGGCTGCTACCGCCGCAACTCATTGAAATTGCGCTGTCTTTCCGACAATGCCGGTCGGGCATGATGTCGATGCGAGCCTGGCCCGCCTAGCGGTCAAGGCCGTTGCGCACCACACGCCCGATATCGAGCCGGGAGATGCCGAGATCGCGCAGCTGATGGTCGCTCAGCGCCTGCAGCCGGTTTTCGTCGCGATGCCTGACCCACATCGCGATGGACTTCCGCACCAGGGCCCCGGCAAGGCCGGCGAACGGCCCCTGCCGCCGCGCCGCGCCGCCGGTCGATCCGCGTCGCGCCGGCAGCAGCCGGAAGGAATGAGAATGCGCCATGACAACCTCCATCGGTCCCGTTCACCTGAAAGCCCGCGCCTCGCCCGACCGCCGGCGCGCGACACCGCGCTGCGCGGCCGCATCTGGCCGCGCATCCGGCTTCGCAACACCTGTTTCGGGCGGCGCCTGCTCGTCCGCAGCGCGGTTGGTGCGCCTGCAGGAAGGTATAGCGCGGGGCAATGACAAAAAATGGCGATTATATACTTGATTGAACAAATTTTGTCAGCGAGGCAAACTGATGGCCGACAGGCCGGCGCTACCAACCGAAAGCTTCGAGATCGTCATTAATGGGCGTCCATTGATGATGCCTGACGTTTGCCTTTCGATCCTTGCGGACGAGATTTCGCTCTATTGCGATTCACCTGTTTACCCAGACCTATGTGTATCAGGGGTGTCGGCACTGTTTTCGGAGCTTGAACGTCGTGGTCTGGCGGCTTTCCGTTTTTCTTCTGATGCTCCGCGAGCAAATGCCAAAGGCCCTCTTGAACATATTTGAAGAATGCCTGCTGCTGCCTAAGCAGGTCTAGGCTCACCAAATAAGTTTTTAAGTTGGCTGGGGTCGAAAGGGGCTTGGCGAAATCTTCAAAGTTTGTCGCCACAAGACGCGGGCCATTATTGTTCCAATGGCAATGGGCATAGAAGTTCCTAATAGACGCGCAGTGAATTGCGCCCTGAATGAAGCGATCGTATTCTTTGATGTTCAAGGCATGAAATCGCGGACGCATGATCGCATCAGCCACTTTGAGCCTAGATGTTTCGCTTCGAATTCGGAACATGACTTGAAGTGCCTGTGACATCGAGCCTAAGGTTTCTGCCAAGCAACAGAGAGTATCGAACTCAATTTCGCCATAGGCGATGAGCAGTTCGCCCACAATTTTTGCGCGGCTCTTGCGTTTGAACAGTGACGAAAACGGACCAGTTCGCATGGCAGCCCCCAAGTCAGAAGAAGATCATAAGCGAGACGAAGTGTTACGGCGCATGCTGAACACGCCGCACAAGCCGCATGAGCCGTTGACAAAGACGAAGCCCAAGGCGAAGGCAAAGAAGCCCACCAAATAGCTTGGGGCCTATTTGGGCCGCCTAGAAATTACCTTTTGCGCGGGCTGATCTGGTCTGCGCCCACCCGACAAAACAAGATCGGCCCCACAACCAGCGCAGACCGCATGTTCTGTGCGACCGGGAAAGCGATGCTCACGTTGCAAGATCGATATGAAGCCCTGCTGATAGCAGTTGGCGCAAATCTCATGAGGTGGTTCGCCGCCGGTTGCATCTTCTTTCAGCGAGTAAGCAAACACGCCATCTGCGAGTTGGACGAGTTTGTATTTTTGCTTCTCAGTTTCCCATGCTTCAAGGCGAGCCATTTCTTTTTTAAGTTTGTCTATCTCTTGCAGCAGCGCCGCTTGCTCCGCTTGGGCAGACAGTGCGCTGCTTTGGGCGGACAGAATTGCGCTTTGCAATTCAATGACCTTTCCTTGGACCATTGCGGTATCGCGCAGACCCATCATGCTCTTCGCGATATCGCCGGCCGCCTGCAGCGCGCTGAGGCCAGCAGCAATTGCGCCCATGTCAGGCATCGTTTAGCCCTCCACCCTGACGTTGAGAGACTTGGAACTGATACCAGCATGGAGGGGCGTTAGCGAATCGTCAGTGTTTCTGACGTTTCTTCTTGCGCCACTGGCGCGCGGCCTGTCGCCAACTCTTAGGCGCTCGGAGACCGCCGATAGGTGAGGCGCTTACCTTCCGCGCCCTTATGGGCATTGATGGCGCGCTGGTCGTCGTCAATCTCAAGGGCGGCGCGGTTGTTGTAGCGAAAGTCAAACTCGGCCAGATAGCGGTGCAAGTGCTGCTCATCGCAGTGCTGGTAGACGCCCTTCATGCCGCGCTTGAAGATGCTGAAATAGCCTTCGATGGTATTGGTATGGGCGTTACCGCGACGCCATTCTTTCTTCTCGTGATTGACGGAATGATGGCTGCGGAAGTCCTCGCTGACGCGCTTGTAGATGCCGCTTTCGTCCGTGACGATGGCGGTCTCGCGCTCGACGTTCTGGCGCAGGATGGGCATGACGGTTGCGACGGTCGCCTTGTCAACATGGAATGAGCGGGCCTTGCCGTCACGCTCAACTAGGGTGACAACGGCCAGCTTGTGACCATAGCCGGCCTTCTTCTTCTTGCCGGGCTTGCGGCCGATATAGGTTTCGTCCGCCTCGACAACCTTGCCCTTGCCGCCCATAGGCTCGGGCGTGGTGCCGGGCTTCATCGCTTCACGGATGCGATGGGCCATGAACCAAGCGGATTTGTAAGTGATCTCGAGCATGCGGTGCAGCTGGTGGGCCGAAATGCCCTTCTTGCTGGCGCACATCAAATGCGTGGCGAGAACCCACTTGTGCAGCGGGATATGCGAACGCTCATAGACCGAGCCGACGCGGACGGTGAACTTCTTGCGACATGCCGAGCAATGATACCAGCCATCGCCCATGGACTTCCCGCCAAGGGCCTTGGACGCATCGAGCGTGCCGCAGTAGGGGCAGACCGGACCGTCAGGCCAGCGGATCGCCTCAAGGTGCTTACGGGCTGCGTCCTCATCATTGAAAATGGGATCGAGAAGGTTCGTCATGATCGAAATCCAGAACTGCGAGATTACTTACGGTGAGCAGGGTGCGACGTTATCGCTCCGGGGGTATCTGCAATATGGAGCAGAGCCGTGCCAAGCTCCTGAAGCCGAAGAGCGAAGGCTTGGATCTCCGGCGTTTCTCCGGGCACGGGCTGACCTGGGGCGATTTCTATCTGAGCTTTGTTGGGGCCGTAGTTCACCGACACGGCCAATCCTTCGATCTGTCCTGACTTGTTCACGCGAACCAGTTCAATGTGCGCCGAATGAGTCATCTGAGCCTCCATCATGCGGGGACCATACACCCGACAGTGTTGTTCAGTCAAGTATATAATCGCCCAAAAAATGTCAGCATGGCGAACACGCGCCCTTGCCGCCGCGCGGAAAAAGATCACCCGCCGGATTCGCATCCGGCGGGTGAGTTGGAGGCTTGGGTTTCCGGCCGTCGCCGGCCGGATCGTCAACGCAGGCTTACTTCTGGATGCAGGTGTCGACCGTGTCCTTGGTGCACTCGTCGAGGCCGGTGAACACCGGATCCTCGACCTTCTTGCCTTCGATCAGGTCGATCATGACCGCCGGGGCCTTGTAGCCCATCTCGAACGGCCGCTGGCCGACAAGGGCGGTGACCAGGCCCTCGCGGGCGATCGCCACCTCGTCGCCGATGGTGTCGGCGGCGGAGATCACGAAGTCGCCGCTGGCGATGCGGTCGGCATAGGGCTTGAACAGGTCGCGATACGGCTGCGGCGCGCCGAACAGCGGCCAGCCGCCTTCGATGGCGAACGCATCGAGCTTCGGATTGGCCGCCAGGATGTCGGTCATCGCCTGGACGCCCTTGGCGCCGTCGTCATTGGTGAAGACCGGGCAGCCGGCGACTTCCGTCCAGCCGCCTTCGCCCGCCAGCGCCGGCAGGTCCTTCTGGCCGCTGAGCGCATCGCGGGTGCCCTGCGCGCGACGCAGGATGTTGTCGGCGCCAGGGTTGCCCTGGATCGAGCAGAAGGTGCCGCCATTCGGCTTGTGCTGCTTGATGTATTCGCCGATGCGATAGCCCATCAGGTAGTTGTCGGTGCCGAGATAGGTCATGCGCAGCGCCGAATCCTCCTTCGCCAGGTCGGCGTCCACCGTCATGATCGGAATGGTCGGCGCGGCGGTCTTCAGCGTCTGGGCGATCAGCTTGGCGTTGGACGGCGAGATGGCCATCGCCGCCGTGTCAGGCTTGCCCAGCATGTCCTGCACGATCTGCGCCTCGCCGGCTTCGTCCGAGGTCGAGGCCGGGCCTGTGTAGAAGCATTCGTATTCGGAGCTGGCGTTCTCCTTGTTCCACTTCTCGCAGCCCTGGTGGATCGCCTCGAAGAACGGATTGTCGAGGCCCTTGACCACGATGACGAGTTGCTTTTTCGCCAGCGCCGGGCTGGCGCCGAGCGCCAGGGCGGCGGCGGCGATGAGCAGGGATAGCTTCTTCATTCGTTTCCTCCCGTTGATACAGACGCTCTTGAGACAGGCGGGCGCGTCCTGCCCGCCGCACGCAATCAACCCGGATACCAGACGATACGAGGGTCGTTCTGCGACCGCTCATAGGTCCAGGCCGCGTCGATCAGCATTTCCAAATCGTATTCCGGCTGCCAGTCGAGCAGATACTTGGCCTTGCTGTTGTCCATCCAGTTCGACTGGAACGCGCTCGGGATGTCGACGGAGTCGAGATTGCGGGTGCGCCGCAGATAGGCGGCGACCTCGCCGTAATCCACCGGCCGGTCCATGCAGATGTTGAACAGCTGGCGATGGGCTTTCGGATTGTCGATGGCCGCGAGAATCGCCGAGACCAGATCCTCGACATGGACGAAATTGCGCTTGAGCGGGTTGCCGTCGGCATCGCGCAGCAGCGGCACCGTGCCGTTCTTCGCATAGCGCCTGGCGTCTTCCGGCGGCACCATGGTTTTCCAGTCGGGCCCGCCGAACACGTCATCGCCGAACGACAGGGTGTATTTGAAGTCGTCCTTTTCCATGATCCACGGCGCCCGCAGGCAGCACCCGTTGGTACCATACTGGATGCCGAATTGCTCGAGCATCACTTCTTCGAGAACCTTCGACAGCGCGTAGCAGCCAGGATAGGCCATGTGCGGCGTGTCCTCGGTGATCGGACCGGGATGCCGATAATAGAAATGACCAATGCCCGCGTCACCACCAATCAGGATGAACTGCTTCGCCGCCGCGCTGAGGCGAAACCCCTCAAGCAGCCAGAACAGCCCTTTGACCGTGACGTCCATGACGTCGGCCGGCACTTCCTTGCAGGTCGCCAGGTGCACGACATGGGTGACGCCGGCCAGCGCCGCGGTGACGGTTTCCCGATCGGCGATCGAGCCGCGCACCAGTTCGACGCGATTCTGCTTGTCGAGCAAACGGTTGTGGCACAGCGCTCGGATGCGCGCCCCGGCGAAGCGCGGATCGGCCAGCAAGCGGGCGATCAAAGTCCGCCCGACCTTTCCCGTGGCGCCTGTTACGAGCAGCAGCATCCATTGCCTCCCCGGGGTTAGCTAATATCGGGAGGCGTCCGGCCGTCAACGATTTTGTCCGACAAAAGAAAGTTTTGGCGGTTGCGAAATCGGTTCCGCCGACAATTCATTGACGCCCGCTGCGGGGTTTGCATACATTCCATCCGCGCTCCCGCTCCGGCGCGAAGCCGGGAAGAAAGCAGCGGGATCGCCACAACATCCGCCGTCAGATCTTGAACAAGCCGGAACACAACCGGTGACGCGGAACGGGAGGCAGGAGTCGCGTGGCAGTACTCGAACTCACCAATATCTCGAAGCATTTCGGCGCCATCCAGGCCGTCAACGACGTGAGCCTGTCGCTCGAGGCGGGCGAGGTCGTCGGCTTGATGGGCGACAACGGCGCCGGCAAGTCGACCTTGGTTAAGATGATCGCCGGCAATTTCCGCCCCAGCCACGGCGCCATGCGCATGGAGGGCAAGGAACTGGTGATGCACCACCCGGTCGAGGCGCGCCAGCACGGCATCGAGATCGTGCACCAGGACCTGGCGCTGTGCGACAACCTGACGGCGGCGGCGAATGTCTTTCTCGGCCGCGAGCTGCGCATCGGGTTCGGGCCGTTCGGCATTCTCGACTACGCCTCGATGTATCGCCGCGCCGCGCAGATCTTCGCCGAGCTGAAGTCGGAAACCCGGCCGCGCGACCTGGTGCGGCAGATGTCGGGCGGCCAGCGCCAGGCCGTCGCCATCGCCCGCACCCGCTTGTCGGAAGCCAAGATCGTGCTGATGGACGAGCCGACGGCGGCGATTTCGGTGCGCCAGGTGGCTGAGGTGTTAAACCTCATCCGCTTCCTGCGCGACCAGGGCATGGCGGTGGTCCTGATCAGCCACCGCATGCCGGACGTTTTCACCGTCGCCGACCGCGTGATCGTCATGCGGCGCGGCCGCAAGGTCGCCGACAAGCCGATCGCGGCAAGCTCGCCCGAGGAAGTGACCGGGCTGATCACCGGCGCCATCGAACAGGCATGACCCGCGCCGCCCGGCGGCTGCGTTAGACTCGAAGGAATCCCATGGCCACCACCCTCGACCAGACGATCGCCCAGAAGCAGCACAACTGGCTGTCGGGGATCCTCAACAGCCAGACATTCTGGGTGTTGGTGGCTGTGATCCTCGCCTGCATCTATCTCTCTTTCGCCACCGATGCCTTCGCCACCCCAAAGAACCTCTACAACATCACCCGCAACGTCACCTTCGTCGCCATCATCGCGCTGGGCATGACGCTGGTCATCATCACCGGCGGCATCGACTTGTCGGTCGGTTCGGTCTTGTGCCTGTGCAGCATGGTGCTCGCCGTCACCATGCATGCGGGCTATTCCATCGAGATCGGCATCGCGGCCTCGGTCGCCACGGCCCTCATCATCGGCGCCTTTAACGGCATCCTGATCGCCTATCTCGGCTTCCCGCCCTTTGTGGTGACGCTGGGCATGCTGTCCATCGCCCGCAGCCTGGCGATGGTCGCCTCCAACAATACGGTGGTCTTCGAGTTCGGCCCGGACCACAACACGCTGCTAGCCCTGGGCGGCGGCGCCTGGAACTTCAGCATTTTTGGCCACCCGTTCAGCGTCGCCTACCCCGTCATCTATATGGTCCTCCTCGCGCTGCTGACCGGCTTCGTCCTGCGCTGGACCAGGTTCGGCCGTCACATCTTCGCCATCGGCGGAAATGAGCATGCGGCGATCCTCACCGGCGTCCCGGTGCGCCGGCTGAAGGTCGCGGTCTACATGATCTCGTCCCTCTCCGCCGGCATCGCCGGCATCGTGCAAACCGGCTGGCTCGGCGCCGTCACCACCAATATCGGCGCCGGCATGGAGCTGAACGTGATCGCCGCGGCCGTGATCGGCGGCGCTAATCTCGCCGGCGGCGTCGGCACCGCTTTCGGCGCCCTGGTCGGCGCCGCGCTGATCGAGGTGATCCGCAACAGCCTCGGCCTGCTCGGCATCAACGCCTTCTGGCAGGGCGCCTTCATCGGCGGCGCCATCGTGCTGGCGGTGCTGTTCGACCGCATCCGCAACTTCCGCCAGAGCGACTAGGCGCGGCCGGCGGCTTTTGCTGCACCGCGGAACGCAACGGAATCGGCGCGCCGACTTCCTGGTTTTCGATTCATTCGTTTACGCATCTTTTTGAGGGGATGCGCGCAGTTGGCGTAATCGCGCCGGCTGTCGTTGACGCGCGCGGCGTGACTCGCTTATCGTGCAATTGTCAGACAAATAACTGGCACGGGACCTGCGGCCCGCTCGGCGCAAGGGTCAGGACAGAAGCGAACCCATCGCGTTCGCACGGGAGGAAATGATGAAGCGTATTTTGCAGGCTGGCGCCGCTCTGGCGCTGGCGTTGAGCCTTGGCCTTTCGGCCCAGGCGGCCGACAAGAAGACTCTCGCCTTCGTGGTCAACGGCGCCTCGGATTTCTGGAAGGCCGCCGAGGCCGGCGTCGCCAAGGCGCAAGAGGAGCTGCCCAATTACGAGCTCGTGTTCAAGTATCCGGAATCCGCCTCCGCCGCCATCCAGCAGCGCCTGATGGACGACCTGGTCGCGGCCGGCGTCTCCGGCATCCTGGTGAGCCCGGATGACCCGAAGCACTCGACCGAGGCGCTGAACCGCATCGCCGGACAGGCGGCGTTGTTCACCACCGACAGCGACGCGCCCGATTCCAACCGCGTCGTCTATATCGGCAGCTCCAACGTCGAGGCCGGCAAGCAGGCCGGCGAGCTGATGAAGAAGGCGCTGCCCGGCGGCGGCAAGTGCATCATGTTCGTCGGCATCCTGGCCAACGACAACGCGCGCGAGCGCGTCGAAGGCATCAAGGCGGCGATCGCCGGCAGCAAGATCGAGATCCTCGACGTGCGCGAGGACGACATCGACATGGCGCGGGCCAAGCGCAATGTCGAGGACGCGCTTTCCGCCCATCCGGACATCGATTGCCTCGCCGGCCTCTACTCCTACAACACGCCCCGCATCTACGAGGTGGTGAAGGCCGCCGGCCAGCTCGGCAAGATCAAGATCATCGCCTTCGACGAGGATCCGGTGACGCTTGGCGGCGTCAAGGAAGGTTCCATCGTCGGCACCGTGGTGCAACAGCCCTACGAGTGGGGCTACCAGGGCATGAAGATGATGGCTAAATACCTGGAGGGGGATAAGTCCTTCATCCCGGAGAACAAGCTGATCATCATCCCGACCGCGATCATCGACCAGTCCAATGTCGATGCCTTCTGGGCCCAGCTGAAAGAGCGGCAGGGCAAATAGCGCAAGTGGCGGTCCCGGCCGGCGCGATGCTATGATCGCGCCGGCCGCTTTCTTTCGCGGCCACGCTCTTCGCTCGGTGACTGGATGACGACGGCGAGCCCGTTTCTCGACCTCATCGATATTGGCAAGACCTATCCCGGGGTGACCGCCCTGGCCGAAGTCAACCTGTCCGTCGCTCCGGGCGAGACCATCGGCCTCGTCGGCGAGAACGGCGCTGGCAAGTCCACCCTGATGAAGATCCTCGGCGGCGTGACCGCGCCGAGCAAGGGCAGCATCCGGATCGACGGGAACGACCATGCCGAGATCAGCGTCACCGAGGCGACCAAGGCCGGCATCGCCTTCGTGCATCAGGAACTGAACCTGTTCGAGAATCTCGACGTCGCCGCCAATGTCTTCATCGGCCGGGAGCCGCGCTATGGCGGCCTGCTCTCCCTGGTCGACAACAGGGCGCTGCACGCCAAGGTGACGCCGCTGCTGCGCCGCCTGGGGGCCGATTTCGGCCCGGCCGCGATGGTCGCCGACCTGTCCCTGGCCCAGCGCCAGCTGGTCGAGATCGCCAAGGCGCTGTCGCTCGACGCGCGCCTGGTGATCATGGATGAGCCGACCTCGAGCCTGACCGCGACCGAGACCAGCCGGCTGCTCGACGTCATCGCCGATCTCAAGGCCGATGGCGTCAGCGTCATCTTCATCTCGCACCGCCTGCAGGAGGTCGAGCGCTGCGCCGACCGCGTCGTGGTGCTGCGCGACGGCAGGGTGGTCGGCCGGCTGGCGCGGGACGAGATCCAGCACGACGCCATGATCCGCCTGATGATCGGGCGCGACCTGAAGTCGCTCTACATTCCCCCCGCCACCCCGCCCGGCGCGGTCAGCCTGGAGATCGCGGGCCTGCGCACAACCACCTTCCCGCAGAAGGAGGTTAACCTGGCCCTGCATGCGGGCGAGATCCTGGGGCTCGCCGGCCTCGTCGGGTCCGGCCGCACCGAGATGGCGCGCGCGGTCTTCGGCATCGACGCCAGGCTCGGCGGCACCCTAAAGCTGCATGGCGAGGCCGTTGACATCGCGCGGCCGCGCGACGCCATCGCCCGCGGTCTCTACCTGATTCCCGAGGACCGCAAGCTGTGCGGCCTGCTGCTCGACTTTTCCATTGCCGAGAACATCTCGCTGCCGGATCTGCCGCACTATGCCCATGCCGCCATCCTGCAGGGCGATGCCGAGGCCAGGAACGCCGAGGCGCAGAAGGAGAAGCTCAACATCCGCGCGCCCAGCGTGGCGACGCGCACCGGCAGCCTTTCCGGCGGCAACCAGCAGAAGGTGGTGCTGGCGAAATGGCTCAGCATGCAGCCGAGCATCCTCCTGTTCGACGAGCCGACCCGCGGCATCGATGTCGGCGCCAAGGGAGAGATCTACGAGCTGATGCGCAAGCTGGCCGATTCCGGCGTCGCCATCCTGATGATCTCCAGCGACATGGAGGAGGTCATCGGCGTCAGCGACCGCATCGCCGTCATGCATGAGGGCGAGATCGGCGGCATTCTCACCCGCGACGCCTTCAGCGAGGACCGGATCCTGCAGCTGGCGGTGGGCGCGCACAAGAACGGGCAAAGGCACTAACGGGCAAAGGCATTGGGGTCGGGGGCGCATGTTCAAGAAGGATCTCGGGCTTCTCATCCTCATCCTGGTGGTGGGCACGGTCGTGGCCGTCATCAATCCGCGCTTCCTGTCGCCGATCAATCTGTCCAACACGGCAAACCTGATCGGCCTCTACGGCATGTTCTCGATCGGCATGGGCTTCGTGATCATCACCGGCGGCATCGAGCTCTCCGTCGGCTCGATCTTCGCCCTGCTCGGCGTCGTCTTCATCGACCTGCTGGTCACCTATGCCTGCCCCTGGCCGATCGCCCTCGGCCTGATCGTGCTGGCCGGCGTGGCGCTCGGCTGGCTGCACGGGTTCCTGATCACCCGGATGCACATGCAGCCCTTCGTCGTCACCCTGTGCGGCTTGCTGATCTATCGCGGCATCGCCCGCTGGTACACCGATGACGGCACCGCCGGCTTCGAGTTCGGCACCACTTTCCCGGCGCTGGAATGGCTGACCACGGGGCGCAGCTTCGGCGTTCCGCACAGCTTCATCGTCTTCGTCCTGCTGGCGGTGGCGATGGGCGTCCTGCTGCACCGCTCGGTCTTCGGCCGCTACCTCTTCGCGGTCGGCAAGAACGAGGAGGCGGCGCGCTATTCCGGCATCAACACCAACCGAATCATCGTTGCCGCCTATGTCATCTGCGGCGCCCTCTCCGGCCTCGCGGCGGTCTATCTGGCCATGTACACCCGCTCGATCTCGCCCGCCTCCCACGGCAGCTTCTACGAGCTCTACGCCATCGCGGCGGCGGTGCTGGGCGGCTGCTCGCTGCGCGGCGGCGAGGGCTCGATGCTCGGTCTGGTCCTCGGCGCCATCCTGCTCCAGGTGCTGCAGAACCTGGTTAACCTGCTGGGGATTCCCTCGTCGCTGAATTTCGCCGTCATGGGCGGGGTGATCCTGATCGGCGTGCTGGCGGACCAGCAATTCACCCGCCGCCGGCAGGCCAAGCTGGGCAAGCCCTGATCTCTTCGGCTGCCGGGGCTTTCCCGCGGGCCGCGAAAAGTTAACGGAAGCGGTAGCGGAAAGTTAACCCCGGCGCGGGCTGGCGGCGGCAGGACCGCCTTTGTTTTGACGCATTCTTTTTTAAACTGATGCACAGGGAACCCCAGGGCTCCCACGTTTGTTATTGCGGTGATGGCGCGCGTGCCGGTCCGGCAACGTTTCCCCCCGACGTGCTGGGTCCCCCTTCCCGCATCCCCCCATGCCAGGGGGGCCCTTCAGGGCGGGCACGCGTTGCCATCCCCCTTTCCGTCTCGCTTCCCGAGGAATCCCATGCTCAAGCTGAACCTGTTGCCGATGGTCCTGCTGCTGGCGCTGTCGAATGGCCAGGCGCAGGCGCAAGCCGTCGCGCAAACCACGCTGACCGATCCCAACCAGCAGCCCGGTTGTCACTATGGTGAAAAGATCGACGGCACCACCGCCGACGACGCCAGGAAGCACATCGAGGCCGCAGGCTATACGAACGTCCGCGGCTTGAAGAAGTCTTGCGACAATTTCTGGCACGGCCGTGCAAACTTCAACGGCGTCGACACCAATGTCCTGGTGACGCCCGAAGGCCAAGTTTACCCCGAGGGCGACTGAGCCCGCGCGGTCGGAGGCCGGCTGCATGCAGCAATGCATGCGCGACGACGCGCCGCGCGCGCCGGTCCCACCTGCCAGATCTCCCGCCGCCCCGAACGTCACTGCGCGCCGGTCAGGCTTGCCCGACCGGCGCGCGGAGCTTTGCTGCTTGTGGAATCGAAAGCGGCTGCCCGCTGAGGGGAGCGGGCAGCCGCTAGATCGGCATCGCGATCCGCCGCGAGACTAGTCGTCCCACTTCCAGATCGGCTTGCCGAAATTGATGTCGTCGGAATCGGTGAGCGCGCCGGTCGCAGCGCCCGCCGCGCCGCCGACAAGAGCGCCGGCCACCGGATGGCCGACGACGGCGCCGCCCAGCAAGCCGGCGCCGGCACCCAGGCCCGCGCCGGTCAAGGCGCGATCACCCTCGGTATGGCCGCACGCGGCCAGTCCGAGGCCAAGCGCCATCACAGACAGGATCGAAACCATCTTGTTCGTGTGCATTGCGATTCTCCTTCGTCGCGGATGTCCGTGTGATAGCAACACCGTGCCAACACCTGGGTTCCGATCGGTGTGACAGCAAGGTCAGGTGCAGTGAGCAAGGCGTGACAAAGCTTGATCGCGCAGCGCTATTCGCGCCAGGCGGTCGCAACGGACGGACGCGATAAACGCATTGTGATCGGGATCAAGCTCGATGCGGGACGCGACGGAACCGGATGGCGGCGCGCGCGAATCGTCGCATCGCGCGGGTTGGTCCGGTTCTCCCCCGCTCCATATTCTGGACGCGACGCCCACCGCACGTATTGCGCGCAGCGCCTTGGCGGTCATCGCGGCGATGCGCGGAGCCCCGGTGCGCGCCGGTGGCCGACCACGGATCGCATTCGCCGCTGGCCGTTTTGCCCTCGTTCCGCTATGGATTTGCGGCGGCGCTTGCGGCTATGCTGACGGGCGTCATGGATATCCCTGGTTGTCTAAACGGTAAGAGCAGGAGCAAAAATGCCCGGAAAGATCGCGGCCCGGCTGGCGGAGCTGAAAATCGAATTGCCCAAGGCGGCCGCACCTGTCGCCAACTACGTCCCGGTCGTGGTGACCGGCAATCAGGTCTATCTTTCGGGCCAGATCACCGTCTGGAACGGCGAATTCCAGTTCAAGGGGCAGCTCGGCAAGGAGCTTCAGATCGAGGACGGGCAGAAGGCCGCGCGACTCTGCGGGCTCAACATCATCGCGCAATTGCAGGCGGCCCTCGGCGATCTCGATCGTGTGCGCCGTTGTGTCAAATTGAATGTATTTGTGAATTCTACGCCCACCTTCACCGATCAGCCGAAGGTCGCGAACGGGGTTTCCGATTTGATGGCCGAAGTCTTCGGCGATGCCGGCAAGCATGCGCGTTCCGCCGTGGGCGTGGCGCAGTTGCCGCTTGGCGTCTCGGTGGAGGTCGACGCGGTATTTGAGATTGCCTGAATGCCGGCGGTGCCCCACGCCGTCTTTGGCGCCGCACACGGATCGCGCTGCCTGGAAGCATGATGTATCAGTCGAGCCAGCCACCTCTGCCGACGATCACGGTTCCGCAATTGCGGTCCCTGTCGGAATTGTGGCTGGCCAAATGCCATAACGGGCAGCTTCCTTCGCGTGCCGATTTCGCCGACGACGATCTGCGGCCGTGGTTCGGCAACCTGCTCCTGGTGGATGTGGTCGACGGACCGCAGCGTTTCCGCTTCCGCCTGATGGGCACCTCGCTGGTCGACGCGGCGCATCGCGAACTCACCGGGAAATTCTTCACCGAGGCGGATATCAGCGGCTACGAACCGGACGTGCTGGAGGATTATGCGGAAGTCGTGCGCAGCCGCGCCCCGGTGTGCAAGACCCGGCGCTACAATCCGGTGCCCGGCACGTTCATGGACCACTGGCGCATCTATGAGCGCCTGCTGCTGCCGCTCGCCAATGACGGGCGGACCATCGACAAGATTCTCGGCTGCTCCTACCCGCTTGCCGAGCGTCCGAAGCCGAAGCCTGGCGCCTGACCCAGGATCGCCTTCGCCGGATCGATTGCCCGCTGCTCGCTTGACCCCGCGCGAACCGTTCTGACAATGCGGCTATGACCCCCCAGAGCCCTGACTATTCCGCGCGCGTGCTGGATCGGATCGACCGCGTCGCGGCGGCGCAATGGGACGCCTGCCTTGCCGATGAATCCGGCTACGTCGAGAATCCCTTCGTCAGCCACGCCTTCCTCGACGCGCTGGAGCAATCGCGCTCGGTCGGCCGCGGGACCGGCTGGCTGCCCCAGCACCTGGTGATCGAGGACGGCGCCGGAAACCTGGCGGCCGCGGCCCCGCTCTACGTGAAGTCGCACAGCCAGGGCGAATACGTCTTCGACCATGCCTGGGCCGACGCCTATGACCGCGCCGGCGGCCGCTATTACCCGAAGCTGCAGGTGGCCGCCCCCTTCAGCCCGGTTCCGGGTCCCCGCCTGCTGGTTCGCGCCGGCCCTTTCGCCGCGCAGGCACGCGCGGCGCTGATCGCCGCCCTGATTTCGGCGGTGGAGAATTCCGGCATGTCGTCGCTGCATGTGACCTTCGCCCCGGAGGCGGATGTCGCGGCCCTGGAGCAAGTCGGCTTCCTGCGCCGCGCCGGGCTGCAATACCACTGGCGGAACGCCGGCTACGGCGATTTCGACCAGTTCCTGGCCGCGCTCAACTCCCGCAAGCGCAAGGCGATCCGCAAGGAGCGCGCCGCCGCCGCCTCGCATGGGCTGGAGCTGCGCGCCTGGGAAGGGGCCGAATTGACGGCGGCGCATTGGGACGCCTTCTTCGCCTTCTACATGGACACCGGCAGCCGCAAATGGGGCCGGCCCTATCTGAACCGGGACTTCTTCGCCCGCATCGGGGAAAGCCTGAAGGACCGCATCGTCCTGATGCTGGCGCGCGGCAATGACGGGTTTGTCGCCGGCGCGCTGAACCTGAAGGGTCGGCAGACGCTCTACGGCCGCAACTGGGGCTGCCTGGCGGATTTCAGGTTCCTGCATTTCGAGCTCTGCTACTACCAGGCGATCGACTACGCGATCCGCCATGGCCTCGCGCGGGTCGAGGCCGGCGCCCAGGGCGAGCACAAGATCCAGCGCGGCTATCTGCCGGTCGAGACCTGGAGCGCGCATTGGCTGAGCGATCCCCGGCTGCGCGATGCCATCGCCGACTATCTGGTGCGCGAGCGCGCGCATGTCGCCGCGGAGAAGGACGCGCTGGCCGAATTGTCGCCGTTCCGCCAGAGCGCCGACGGCGCGGACTAGGTTCTGTACTCATAAGGGGATTCCCTTGCGGGCGGGATTGTGATTCAAACTCCGTAGACGAGAGGGAGTTTGGTCATGGCTCGCTTCGATCTGTCGGACCGGGAGTGGTCGATCA
>JBDHTX010000034.1:0-43534 GCA_039808885.1 Dongiaceae bacterium
AGCCCTTCTCGATGATCTGCGGCATCTGCCGGTAGAAGAAGGTCAGCAGCAGGGTGCGGATGTGCGAGCCGTCGACATCGGCGTCGGTCATGATGATGATCTTGTGGTAGCGGCTCTTGCCCACGTCGAACTCTTCCGAGCCGATGCCGGTGCCGAGCGCCGCGATCAGCGTGCCGATCTCGGCCGAGCTCAGCATCTTGTCGAAGCGCGCGCGCTCGACGTTCAGGATCTTGCCGCGCAGCGGCAGGATCGCCTGGGACTTGCGGTCGCGGCCCTGCTTGGCCGAGCCGCCGGCGCTGTCGCCCTCGACGATGAACAGCTCGGAGAGGGCGGGATCGCGCTCCTGGCAATCGGCGAGCTTGCCGGGCAGGGACGAGATGTCGAGCGCGCCTTTGCGCCGCGTCAGGTCGCGCGCCTTGCGCGCCGCCTCGCGCGCGGCTGCCGCCTCGACCACCTTCATGACGATGCGCCTGGCGCCGCCCGGATGCTCCTCGAGCCAGCGGCCGAGCTTTTCGTTGACCACCGCCTCGACGATCGGCCGCACCTCGGAGGAGACCAGCTTGTCCTTGGTCTGGGAGGAGAACTTGGGATCGGGCACCTTGACCGAGAGCACGCAGGTGAGCCCTTCGCGCACGTCGTCGCCGGTCAGCTCGACCTTCTCCTTCTTGGCGATGCCGCTTTCCTCGGCGTAGCGGTTGATCTGCCGGGTCAGCGCCCCGCGATAGCCGGCCAGATGCGTGCCGCCGTCGCGCTGCGGGATGTTGTTGGTGAAGCACAGCATCGTCTCGTGGTAGGCGTCGGTCCATTCCATCGCCACTTCGACGGTGATGCCGTCCTTCTCGCCGGTGACGACGATCGGCGGCTCGTGCAGCGCGTTCTTCGAGCGGTCGAGATAGCGCACGAAGGCCTCGATGCCGCCCTCGTAGTGGAACTCGTTCTGCTTCGGCTCGACGCCGCGCGCATCGGTCAGGATCAGCCGCACGCCGGAATTGAGGAAGGCGAGCTCGCGCAGCCGGTGCTCCAAGGTCGCGTAGTCGAAGACGGTCTTGGTGAAGATCGCCGGCGAGGGCAGGAAGGTGACCTCGGTGCCGCGCTTGCCATGGGCATCGCCGACCATCGCCAGCGGCTTTTCCGCATCGCCCATGCGGAAGCGCATGTAATGCTCCTTGCCGTCGCGCCAGATGCGTAGATCGAGATGCTCGGACAGCGCGTTGACCACGGAGACGCCGACGCCGTGCAGGCCGCCGGAGACCTTGTAGGAATTCTGGTCGAACTTTCCGCCGGCATGCAGCTGGGTCATGATGACCTCGGCCGCCGAGACGCCTTCCTCCTTGTGGATGTCGACCGGGATGCCGCGGCCGTTGTCGCGCACGGTGACCGAGCCGTCGCCGTTCAGCATCACGTCGATGCGGTCGCAGAACCCGGCCAGGCTCTCGTCGATGGCGTTGTCGACCACCTCGTAGACCATGTGGTGCAGGCCGGAGCCGTCATCGGTGTCGCCGATATACATGCCCGGGCGCTTGCGCACCGCGTCGAGGCCCTTCAGCACCTTGATGGAATCGGCGCCGTAGTCGCTGGTATCCGCGCCGCCGCCCGTTGGACCACTTGGGGTCTGACCGCTTGGGGTCGGGCCATCGGCATCGTGGCCGTCGGCAGCAGGTTCGTCGTGCTTATCGTCGATCATGTCCGTCACTCAACGTCACATCGGCGCGGAGCAACGCTCCGCCGCCGGATTGGGGAAAAACGACTTACAAACGCCGCAGGCGCCCGTCCTCGATCTCGAAGAACTGCGCCGCGCCGGTCAGCGGCTGGAACGGCTCGCGCTCCGTGCCGCTGCACCAGGCCTGCAGGCCCAGTGCGAGGATCTCCGCGAACAGCGCCTCGCGCCGCGCGCGATCCAGGTGCGCCACCGCCTCGTCCAGCAGCAGGATCGGCGCCTGGCCGCGCCGCCGCCGGGTCAACCGGGCCTCCGCCAGGGTGATCGAGAGCAGCAGCGCGCGCTGCTCGCCGGTGGAGCATTCCGCCGCCCGGAGCGGCGCACCGCCCAGGCTGCGGCCGATATAGAACACCTCCAGGTCGCTGCGGTGGGTGCCCCATTCGGTGACGCCGGCCGCCGCGTCGCTCGTCCGCGCCGCCGCCAGGCGCGTCTTCAGCAGGTCCTCGGCGGCCAGCGCCGGGCCTTGCTCCAGCCAGGCCTCGACGCTGCCGGCCACCGCGAGGCCGGCGCGCGGGAAGGCGGTCTCCGCCTCGCCCAGCGCCGCGTTCAAGGCCGCCACGGCCTCGCGCCGCGAGGCGGAGATGGCCACGG
Source organism: Dongiaceae bacterium (assembly GCA_039808885.1). Taxonomy (GTDB): domain Bacteria; phylum Pseudomonadota; class Alphaproteobacteria; order Dongiales; family Dongiaceae; genus Dongia_A. The sequence continues at coordinate 2,309 of JBDHTX010000034.1, forward strand.
CGAGCGCCGCCATTTCGCCTTCCAGCCCGTCGAGCCAGGCGCGCAGGTCGCTTTCCGAGGCCGCCACCTCGCCGCGCAGCAGGCGCGCGCGTTCGCGCATGGCGGTCTCATAGGCGGCGACCCGCCCGGCATGGGCGGGCTCGATGCCGCCGACCAGGCGGTCGAGGAAACGGCGACGGCTTGACGCCGCATCGTCGAACAGCCGGTCCATCGCCGGCACCAGCCACTGCACCGACAGGATCTCGGCGAAATCGGCCTGGCTCCTGGCCGGGGCGCCGTTGATCCGCGCCAGGCGCCGGTCGCGGCCGGTCTGCGCCGGTCCCAGCGGGTCGCGCCCGGTGCCCAGCGCGTATTCGCCGCCGGGAACGCTGAGCTTCGCGTGCACCGCCCAGGCCATGTTGGCCTGATTGCCGGGGCCGCGGAAATCGATCTCCGACAGCTTGGCGCGGTTGAGGCCGCTGCCGGGGCCGAGCAGCGAGATCGCCTCCAGCAGATTGGTCTTGCCGGCGCCGTTATCGCCGAGCAGCACCACCGGCGCGGGGTCGAGGTCGAAGGCGACGTGGCGATAGTTGCGGAACTGGGTCAGCGCCAGATGGGTGAGACCGCAACGCGCCACCGCGGCCGGATCGCTCCGCCCGCCCGGGATATTCGATGTCAGCAATCCTGAATCGCGCACCAGTCTCGCCAAGCCGTCACACCCGCATCGGCATCAGCACGTACAGCGCCATCGCATCGGCCATGTCGCGCACCAGGGTCGGCGCCACCGCATCGGCCAGCACCATCTGCAGGCCGTCGCCGTCGATCTCGTCGGCCACGTCGAGCAGGTAGCGCGAGTTGAAGCCGATCTCGATCGGCGCGCCGTCGTACTTCACTTCCAGCTCTTCGACCGCGGTGCCGTTCTCCGCGCTGGTCGCCGAGATGGTGAGGGCGCCTGGTTTCAGCGACAGCTTCACCGCGCGCGACTTCTCGCTCGAGATGGTCGAGACGCGGTCGATGGCGTCGCGGAACTCGCGGCGGTCGATCTCCAGCACCTTGTCGTTGCCGGTGGGGATGACGCGCTGGTAGTCCGGGAAGGAGCCGTCGATCAGCTTCGAGGTCAGCACCGTGTCGTCGAAAGCGAAGCGCACGCGGGTATCGGAGAGCGACACCTCGACCGCGCCGTCGACCTCCTCCAGCAGCTTCCGGACCTCGCCCACCATCTTGCGCGGGACGATAACGCCGGGAATCTTCTCGGCCCCTTCCGGCAGCGGCATCTCGACCCGCGCCAGGCGGTGGCCGTCGGTCGCCACCGCGCGCAGCGCCTGCTGCTTGCCGCTGGAATGGGCGTGCAGGTAGATGCCGTTCAGGTAATAGCGCGTCTCCTCGGTGGAGATGGCGAAGCGCGTATGGTCGATCAGGCTGCGCAGATCCACCGCCGAGAGCGGGAAGCGGTGCGGCAGGTCGCCCGACGCGGTGGAGGGGAAATCCTCCTTCGGCAGGGTCTGCAGGGTGAAGCGCGAACGTCCGGCCTTGATCGCCACCTGGCCGCCATCGGCGCCCAGTTCCAGTTGCACCTGCGCGCCCTCGGGCAGCTTGCGCACGATGTCGTAGAGCATGTGGGCCGGCACGGTGGCGGCGCCCGCCCCCGCGACCTCGGCGGCGGTGTGCTCGACGATGGCCAGGTCCATGTCGGTCGCGGTCAGGCTGACCCGGTCGCCTTTCGCCTCGATCAGCACGTTGCTGAGGATGGGGATGGTGTTGCGGCGTTCGACCACGCTCTGGACATGCCCGAGGGATTTCAGCAGTGCCGCCCGTTCGATCGTCAGTTTCATGGTCCTAGCCACCCCATCGAGATACCTGGTTGCCAGCGCGGAAATCCGTCCGGCGGGCCATGGAACCGGCCCCGCCTGCCGCGCCGCGTCCGGTTCGCGGGGGCGGGCCACACAGGGCGCCCGGCCGCTCCGGCCGCTGCTTTTTGCCTTGCTGGAAGGTCCGGGGAAGCCCGGCGGATGAGCCCGAATCAGGGCCGCTTTTCAGCAAGTGGGGGATTATATCAGGACGGGCGGGAAGCAACAGCCAAAACAGCCCGCAAGCGGCCCTCCAGGGCCTCCTGGAGGCGGAAAAAGGGCGTTTCCGGCCAGATGGATAGATGCCCCTCGCAGGAGCCCCTAGCACCCCGCCAAAGCGCCCGGCCGGCGGCCCCTTTTCGGGACCCCACGCTCAGCTGTCGAGCATTCGTCGCAGCAGATCGACGTCCTCGGCGAAACCGCCATCGGCGGCGCTCAGTTCCTCGACCTTCTTGACCGCGTGCATGACCGTGGTGTGGTCGCGGCCGCCGAACTTGCGGCCGATCTCGGGCAGCGAGCGGGTGGTCAGCTGCTTGGCCAGGAACATGGCGATCTGGCGCGGCCGGGCGACCGAGCGGGCGCGGCGCGGCGACTGCATGTCGGCGAGCTTGATGTTGAAATGCTCGGCCACGCGCTTCTGGATCTCCTCGATGGTGACCCGGCGGTCATTGGCGCGCAGGAGGTCGCGCAGCAGCTCCTGGGCACTTTCCAGCGTCACCGGGCGCCCCACCAGGGTCGCATGGGCGGTGATGCGGGTCAGCGCCCCTTCCAGCTCGCGCACGTTGGACGAGATGCGGTGCGCCAGGAACTCCAGCACCTTGTGCGGGATCTGCACGCCCGATTGCTCGGCCCGCGTCTGCAGGATGCCGAGGCGGAGTTCGTAGGTGGTCGGATGGATGTCGGCGACCAGGCCCCAGCCGAGGCGGGAGCGCATGCGCTCCTCCAGTCCCTCGAGGTCCGAGGGCGACTTGTCGGCCGACAGCACGACCTGGCGGTTCTGGTCGGCCAGCGCGTTGAAGGTGTGGAAGAACTCTTCCTGGGTCGATTCCTTGCCGATGATGAACTGCACGTCGTCCACCATCAGGATGTCGACGGAGCGGAACAGCTCCTTGAACGACATGGTGCTCTTGTTCCTGAGCGCGCGGATGAACTGGTACATGAACTTTTCCGCGGACAGGTAGATCACCTTCTTGTCCGGCTTGCGCGTGCGGATGTGCCAGGCGATGGCGTGCATCAGATGCGTCTTGCCGAGACCGACGCCGCCATATAGGAACAGCGGGTTGAAGGGCACGGTATCGGCATCGGCGACGCGAAGCGCGGCGGCATGCGCCAGCTCGTTCGACTTGCCGACGACGAAATTCTCGAAGGTCAGGCGCGGGTCGAGGGGTGCCGAGACGCTCTCGACGCTGTCATCCTCGCGCGCGGCGACCACATGGGGTGCTGCTGGCGGGGCCGGCGGCAACTCATCCTCCACCGCCACGCCGTCGATGGCGCCGTCCAGCGCCTCGTCCTTGGGCCTTGCCGCGTCGACGATCACCTCGACGGTGCGGATCTCGGGATTCTCCGAGGACCACAGGGCCTTCAAGCGGTCGGCGTAGTGCGTCGCCACCCAGTCGCGCATGAAGCGCGACGGCACCGCCACGCGCAGGTCGCAGCCGCGCTTGCCCGCGAGGGTCAACGGCTTCAGCCAGGAACGGAAGGTCGCCTCGCCGAACTCGGCGCGCAGCCGGCCACGCACCCGGGCCCATTGCGCGTTCAGCATGGAATCGCTGTTCACGTCCATCATTCCCAACCCCCGATGTTCCGGAATGCGCGTTGTCATTGCTGCACCCAGGGCAGATTGCTGGCTTTCCAGCCATTGGTGCGGCCGCGATGGCCCTCGCCATCGACATCGCCTTCGAAGCCGTTGGCGACGTTGTAGCAGTGCTGGTAGCCCGCCGCGGTCATGGCGATCGCCGCCGCGCGCGAGCGGGCGCCGCTGCGGCACAGGAAATAGATCGGCGTGGACCGGTCGCCGCCATCCTGGGCCAGCACCTGGGCGACCTTGGCGACGAATTCAGGATCGACCTGCATCTGCGGATAGACCTGCCAGCAGACGAAGCCGGCCTTCTTGCCCAGCGAGCGCAGATCCGGCACCCCGACGAAGCCCCATTCCGGCTGCGTCCGCACATCGACCAGCGCCGCCTTCGGATCCTTGGCGAGCCCGTTCCAGGCCTCGCTCGGCGATACGTCACCCGCGTAGCTCATGCCGCCACCTGCCCCACCCTGAAAAATCACTTTTCACTGATCAAATTTCCCGCCGGCGCAGCGGGCTCAACCTAAGGGCGACCGCCGGAGCGCCAGCCGCGGCAGCGATCGGACCGCCGGATCGACCGCGGAAATCAGGCCGACCCGGCGCCTCTAGGGCACAACCAATAATCGAAAGACTGTCGCTGCGCAGAACAGACCGAACGGTCGCGCACGCGGTTTCGGCGCCCCGGCAACGACGCTGTGGCGCACCCGCCACAGACGCGCCGCTGAACCTGCAAAATCCATCGCTGGGGCATCACGCCTCCGGCTGCCCCAGAGCTAGTCTGAAGAGCCAGCGTTAACGTCTTGATGTGCAGCATATCTTACTGATTTTTTTAAGTTATTGTCCCTAGCCAGACTGCCTCGCCGTGGCTCGGCACCCCTGTTTTTCGGCTGGGGATAACTCTAACGCGCTGCTCTCGGCGGGCGCAACTGCTTCGAGTCGCCAAGGGCTGCTTCCAGGATTTTGCTCCCCCGCTCTGTTGCGCCGGAGACACAGACGCCGGCGGCATCGGGCCGCAACGCAGAGTGGCGTAATTCTTCAAGAGGCGCGCAAAAACAGATCGCCGTCGAAACCGCCGACGGCGATGCTGAACTGTTGCCGGGACTTAGCCGGGAGTGCTGATGCGTTACCCTAGCGTTACAGCGCCGCTGGCGCTCAGCCGAGGGCCTTCAGCCGCTTGGTCAGGCGCGAAACCTTGCGCGCCACCGTATTGCGGTGCATCACGCCCTTGGTCACGCCGCGCTGCATTTCCGACTGCGCCGCCTGGAGGGCCGCCGCCGCCGACTTGTCGCCGGCCGAAAGCGCGACTTCCGCCTTCTTGACCGCGGTCTTGATGGCGCTGACCCGCGCGCGATTGCGCTGCGTGCGCTTCGGGGTCTGGCGGATGCGCTTTTCCGCTGATTTATGGTGAGCCATGAGAAAATTATCCGTATCGTTCGGCCGAGTTCGGCGGCGGGTTATAGAGCCGGCACCGGGTGGCGTCAACCCGCCGGAAAGGGCCTGAACCGGCATGCCGGGCGCCCTGCTTGCGGCGCCTATGGACGAAACCGGCCCCACGGCGCATATACCAGCCGGCCCGGAAACCGCCGGGCAATCGGTAGCAGGACGAAGGATCCGGCATGACGGCGCTGCCGTTCCAGAAGATGCATGGCCTGGGCAACGATTTCGTGGTGCTGGACGCCCGCACCCACGCGATTCCGCTGACCCTCGGCCAGCGGCGCTGGATCGCCGATCGCCGGCGCGGCATCGGCTGCGACCAGCTGATCGTGCTGGAGCCGCCGCGCGACCGCCTGGCGGACGTCTTCATGCGCATCCACAATCCCGATGGCGGCGAGGCCGGCGCCTGCGGCAATGCCACACGCTGCGTCGCCGCCAAGGTGATGGCCGAGAAGCGCAGCCAGCACGCCATCGTCGAGACCATCTCCGGCCTGCTCGACACCGAGGCGGTCGAAGGCGGCCTAGTCTCCGTCGACATGGGCGAGGTGCGGCTGGACTGGCGCGAGATCCCGCTCAGCGAGGCCTGCGATACGCTGCATCTGCCGCTCAGCCTCGGCCCCCTGAGCGATCCGGTCGGCGTCAATGTCGGCAACCCGCACGCCGTCTTCTTCGTGCCGGACGCGGAGCGGGTCGACGTGGCGGCGCTGGGACCGGTGCTGGAACGCCACAAGCTGTTTCCCGAGCGCGCCAATATCGAATTCGCGCAAATTCTCGCGCCGGATCGAATCCGCATGCGGGTGTGGGAGCGCGGCGCCGGCATCACCCAGGCCTGCGGCAGCGGCGCCTGCGCCACGCTGGTTGCGGCGGCGCGGCGCAAGCTGACCGGTCGCAGCGCGACCGTCGTGCTGGACGGCGGCGAGCTGCTGATCGAGTGGCTGTCCGACAACCACGTGCGCATGACTGGCGGCTGGACCGAGAGCTTCCGCGGCGAGATCGACCTTCGCGCGGTCGACGCGGCGGAGATGGAGCGCGACGTTGCCTGAGGCGAAGCTCCTCACCTTCGGCTGCCGCCTCAACGCCTTCGAGACCGAGGTGATGCGCGGCCATGCCAAGGCCGCCCGCCTCGACAACGCGATCATCGTCAACACCTGCGCGGTGACCGCCGAGGCCGAGCGCCAGGCGCGCCAGGCGATCCGCAAGGCGCGGCGCGAGAATCCGGGCGCCCGCATCATCGCCACCGGCTGCGCGGTGCAGATCGCGCCCGAGCGCTACGCCGCCATGCCGGAGATCGACCACCTGATCGGCAACGAGGAGAAGCTGAAGGCGGAGAGCTTTCTCGGCTTGAGCGGGGCCGAGGCGCCGCGTGTCGCCGTCGCCGACATCATGGGGGTCAAGGAGACCGCGGGGCATCTGATCACCGGCTATGCCGAGCGCACCCGCGCCTTCGTCGAGATCCAGCAGGGCTGCGACCACCGCTGCACCTTCTGCATCATTCCCTTCGGCCGCGGCAACAATCGCTCGGTCCCGATCGGCGAGGTAGTGGCCCAGGTGCGCACCCTGGTCGAGAACGGGGTCAAGGAAGTGGTGCTGACCGGCGTCGACATCACCGGCTATGGCGTCGATCTGCCGGGCCAGCCGCGCCTCGGCCAATTGTGCCGGCGCCTGCTGGCCCTGGTGCCGGACCTGCCGCGCCTGCGCCTCAGCTCCGTCGACGTGGTCGAGATCGATGCCGACCTCAAGCGCCTGATCGCCGAGGAGCCGCGGCTCATGCCGCACCTTCATTTGAGCCTGCAGGCCGGCGACGACATGATCCTGAAGCGCATGAAGCGGCGCCATCTGCGCAATGACGCGATCGCTTTCTGTCGGGAGGCGCGCGATTTGCGCCCCGACATCGTCTTCGGCGCCGACCTCATCGCCGGCTTCCCGACCGAGACCGAGGAAATGTTCGCCAATTCACTTGCCCTGGTCGAGGAATGCGGCCTCACCTTCCTGCACGTCTTCCCGTTCTCCGCCCGCGTCGGCACGCCGGCGGCGAAGATGCCGCAGCTCTCCGGCACCCTGCGCAAGGAGCGCGCGGCGCGGCTGCGCGCGGCCGGCGAGGCGGCCCTGGGGCGCTACCTGGCAAGCCGCATCGGCGCGCCCACGCGGCTGCTGGTCGAGCGCAACGAGGCGGGCGAGGCCTTCGGCCACAACGACCATTTCGCCCCGGTGCGCCTGGTGCACGAGGCCGCCGCCGGCGCCATCCTGGAAGCGCGGGTGACCGCCGCCACCAACGACCACCTGATCGCCGCCGCATGACCGTCGAGGGTTCGGAGACCGAGAAGCGCGGCTGGTTCCAGCGCCTCAAAAGCGGGCTGGCGCGCAGCTCGGCCAAGGTGGCCGGCAGCATCACCGGGCTGTTCACCAAGAGGAAGCTCGACCGCGCCCTGCTGGACGAGCTGGAGGAGGCCCTGATCGCCGCCGACCTGGGCCCGACGACGGCATCGCGCCTGACCCAGGCGCTGGCCAAGGACCGCTTCGACAAGGAGATCACCGAGCAGGAGGTGCGCGAGATCTTCGCGACCGAGATCGCGGCGATCCTCAAACCCGTGGCGCAGCCGCTGACCTTGAGCGCACGCAAGCCGCATGTGGTGCTGGTGGTGGGCGTCAACGGCTCCGGCAAGACCACGACCATCGGCAAGCTGGCGCAGTCCTACAAGAAGGCCGGCAAGAAGGTCATGCTGGCGGCCGGCGACACCTTCCGCGCCGCGGCGGTGGAGCAGCTGAAGATCTGGGGCGAGCGCGCCGGCGTCCCCGTTGTCGCGCGCGAGACCGGCTCGGACGCGGCGGGCCTTGCCTATGACGCGCTCGCCAAGGCGCGCGAGGAGAGCGCCGACCTGCTGCTGGTCGACACCGCCGGCCGGCTGCAGAACAAGACCGAGCTGATGGCGGAGCTGCAGAAGATCCTCCGCGTCATCCGCAAGCTCGACCCCGAGGCCCCGCACGACATCCTGCTGGTGCTCGACGCCACGACCGGCCAGAACGCCCATTCCCAGGTCGAGATCTTCAAGACCATGTGCGAGGTGACCGGCCTCATCGTCACCAAGCTCGACGGCTCGGCCAAGGGCGGCGTGCTGGTGGCCCTGGCCGAGAAGTTCAAGCTGCCGGTCCACGCCGTCGGCGTCGGCGAAAGCGCCGAGGACCTCCGCCCCTTTGACGCCGACGCTTTCGCCCGCGGGCTGATGGGGCTGTAGGCGCTACGGCGTCGGCGATAGCGCGAAAGATTCCAGGTCGGAAAGAATCGCTTCAGTGAACCGGAACAGCCGCGCACGGTCCGCGCCGCCGACGGTGACGCCTGCGCGATGCCCCGCGATCCCGAAGATGCCGAAGCAGACGACGCCTGGGTCCTGGCTTTCCCCGCCGGCGCACATCAGGACGCGGGGCAGCGCCTCGGCGCCCGACAACCGCACGATCAAATAGCTGGGCCCAGGCTCACCACGGTTCTGCCGCCTGCCTTCGAGCAGGCCCGGCTCGAGCGGATGGAAGGCGAATTGCTGCACGCGCCCGGATTCGTCCATCGGCACGTCGGCGACGAAGTCGGGTCCAGCCGATTGCTGCGCCGCGCGGGCGGCACTGGCGCCGATCAAGGTCATGAAGCGGTCGAAGCCGTTCTTGCCGGCAACGCTGTCGGTGGTTCCGACTTGATTCTTGCCCAGCCAGACGCGCGCCACGGTCAGGTCCGTGTTCTCCGCACCCGTGGCGGGATCATCCGCTGTCGGTGGCTGGACCGGCACATCCCCCTTCCAGGCCATCCAGTCGACGCCGTCCGCGACCAGGCGATAGCGATCGTTGCCCTTGGGGACGCACAGGACAAGCCCGTCATAGTCCCCACCGGCGGCCTCGAACGGGCATTTGGCGCTGGCGTCATCAGCGCCGGCAATTCCGGGTGTGCCGGCGATCGCCGCCAGGGCCGCGAAGGCGCAGAAGCGAGGAATGAAATGCATTGGGTATCGAACTCGTGCCGGGATCGGCCGGATAGTCTTACAAGGCTGACCGCCGCGCAACCGTCGCGGTAATGTCTTTGCGCACAGCCTGACAGGGCACTAGATTGGTGGCCAGATCTTCAGGGGGACAAATGGCGAAAGCAGCGAAGAAGGCGGAGCTCACGCATCCGCATCCGGGCGAGATCCTCGCCGCCGAGTTTCTCGAGCCCCGGGCGATCGCCGTCGAGACCCTGGCCGCGGCGATCGACGTGCCGGCGCGGCGGTTGAAGGAGATCATCGCCGGCAAGCGCGCCATCACCGCCGACGCCGATCTGCGCCTGGCCCGCTATCTCGGCGTCTCCGAGGGATTCTTCATGGCGCTGCAGGGCGATTTCGACCTCGCGGCCTGCCGCAAGGAGATCGCCAAGGATCTCGCCGCCATCGTGCCGCACAAGCCATGACCGACGCGGCGGCCCCGGTCCCGGCCGATTGGCCGAGCCTGCAGGACATCCGCGACACCGCGCGGCTGCTGGCGCCGCATATCCGGCGCACGCCGCTCATTCCCTGGTCCTCGGCGACGCTGGCGCGCCTGCTGGGCCCCGATACGCAACTGCACCTGAAGCTGGAGCTGTTCCAGGTCACCGGCACCTTCAAGGCGCGCGGGGCGCTGACCTGGGCGCTGTCGCTGACGCCGGAGCAGAAGGCGCGCGGCATCACCGCGGTCAGCGCCGGCAACCATGCCATCGCCGCCGCCTTCGCCGCCAAGGCGATCGGCGCGCCCGCCAGGATCGCGGTGCTGAAAAGCGCCAATCCCCTGCGCCTCGCCATGGCGCGCGATCTCGGCGCCGAGATCACCATCGCCGAGACCGGGCCGGAAGGCTTCGCCATCTGCGACCGCCTGGTGAAGGAGGAAGGCCTGACCTTCATCCACCCCTTCGACGGCCGCAACGTCGCCTTGGGCACCGGCACGCTCGGCGCCGAGATCGCCGACGACGCGCCGGAGCTTGATGCCGTGGTCATCGCCATCGGCGGCGGCGGCCTCGCCTCGGGCGCCGCGCGCGCGATCAAGCTGCTGCGCCCGGATTGCGCCGTCTATGGCGTGGAGCCGGTCGGCGCGCCCAGCATGCGCCGCAGCTTCGACCAGGGCGCTGCGGTGAAGCTGGAGCGCATCGATACGGTGGCGGATTCCCTGGCCCCGCCCATGGCCCTGCCGTACAGCTTCGGCCTGGCCCGCGCCCATATCGACGACGTGGTGCTGGTGGACGACGACGCCATCTGCGCCGCCTTGGCCCTGATGCAGGCGGAGGCGCGGCTGGCGGTTGAGCCCGCGGCGGCGGCACCCGTGGCTGCGCTGATGGGGCCGCTGCGCGAGCGCCTCGCCGGCAAGCGAATCGGCCTCGTCGTCTGTGGCGCCAATATCGACGGCGCGACCTATGATGCGCTGCTGCAGCGCGGCCTGCGGCGTCTGACGGCGGCGGCATGACCGTGGAGCGCGCGGATCCGCAAGGGTTTCGCGCAGCACATCGGACTCGGCGCAGCCTGAGCCCCGGCGGTTCCCCTCCACCGGAACGAAGATGCAGGCTGCCGGGCCGCCGCGGAATAACCCGCCGGAACCGTCTTTAGCGCCACGGGTTACCCTCCGGCAACAAGGAGCCGGGACCGCGCATGAGCGAGGAAGTGAACACGACGCCACCGCCGAAGCCGCGATCGATCTGGTCGAAGCTGCCGCGCGTGCTGGGCCCCGGGCTCATCACCGGCGCCTCCGACGACGACCCCAGCGGGATCGCCACCTACAGCCAGGCGGGCGCCCGCTTCGGCTACGCCCTTGGCTGGACCATCGTCTTCACCTATCCGCTGATGACCGCGGTGCAGATGATCAGCGCCCGCATCGGCCGCACCACCGGCCACGGCATCGCCGGCAACCTGCGCCGGCACTATCCCAACTGGCTGGTGCTGAGCACGGTGACGCTGCTGCTCGTCGCCAACATCATCAATATCGGCGCCGATCTCGGCGCCATGGCCGATGCGACCCGACTGGTGATCGGCGGCCCGGCGGGAATCTACCTGGTGGCCTTTGCCGTCATCTGCGCCGTCGTGCCGGTATTCATGGACTACCGGCGATATGTCGCGGTGCTGAAGTGGCTGACCCTGGCGCTGCTCGCCTATATCGCCACGCTGGTCCTGGTCGATGTCGAGTGGAGCGCGGCGCTCTACCGCATGGCCGTGCCGCAGATCGCCTGGGACAAGGATTCCTGGGCCATGGTCGTCGCCATCTTCGGCACCACCATCAGCCCGTATCTCTTCTTCTGGCAGGCGGAACAGGAGGCGGAAGACACCAAGGTCGATGCCGCGCTGCAGCCGCTGAACGACGCCCCCGCACAGGGTCCCGACGCGCTGCAGCGCATCGAGCTCGACACCATCATCGGCATGGGGGCGTCGAATATCGTGGCGCTTGCCATCGTCCTGGCCACCGCCGCCACGCTGCATGCGGCGGGCACGACGGAGATCGAAACCTCGGCCCAGGCGGCCGAGGCGCTGCGGCCGATCGCCGGCCCCTATGCGGCGACCTTGTTCGCGCTCGGCATTGCCGGTACGGGGCTGCTGGCCGTGCCGGTGCTCGGCAGTTCCGCCGCCTATGCCATCGGCGAGGCCCTGCATTGGCGGGTCGGCCTGGCGCGCAAGCCGAAGAAGGCCAAGGCGTTCTATGGCACGCTGGTGGTGGCGACGCTGCTGGGGGCCGTTCTCAATTTCAGCCCGATCCCGCCGATGACGGCGCTCTATTGGGCCGCGGTGCTGAATGGCATCGTGGCCGTGCCGGTCCTGGTCATCATGATGCTGCTGTCCGCCCGCCAGGACGTGATGGGCGGGTTCGTCGTCCGCGGGCCGCTGAAATGTCTGGGCTGGCTGACCGCATTCCTGATGGCCGCCAGCGTCGTCGCCCTCGTCGTCACTTCCGTCTGACGCCGCGCCGTCGCGCTTGCCGCCCGAACTGTCTGTCGCCACCGCGCAGCGGCGATTGTCGGGAGGCAATGTTTCCGTTGCCTCGCCCAGGCGCGCACGCCTATCAGATCGCGGCCCTCTCCCATCCGATCGAGTGGTCGAGCATGTCGCCCTCCCCGCCGCTAGGCATCGCGCTGGCCTTCCTGTGCCTGGGCATCCTCGGCGCCATGCCGATCCTGTCCAACGCGCGGCCGGCGGGATTTGACGGACTGACCTTCGCCATCTGGCTGACCTTCTGGCAGCTGCTCTCCGCCCTGCCGCTGTTCCTCGGCGAGATGGCGCGGAGCCGCCGCGGCGCGACGAGGCCCCGCGCCTGGACCGGGCGGCGCGGCCGCACCCTGGCCATCGCGCTGGCGACGGGCGCCATGTTCGGGCTGTCGACGTATATGTATGTCGTGGCGGCGGAAAAGGCGGGCGCGGTCAGCGCCGCGGTCGCCCTCCAGGCCTATCCGCTCTTCGCCATCCTGTGGGAGGCGCTGTTTCTCGGCAAACGCAAGACGCCCGCCGAACTCGCCTTCACCGCGCTGATGATCGGCGCCCTGGTCTATCTCATCACCAACGGCACCTTCCTGATCTCGGGCATCTCCTGGTGGTCGGTCTTCGCGCTGGGCATCCCGCTGCTGTGGAGCGTGGCGCATATCCTGCTGAAGCGCGTGCTCGACACCACCCCGATCACGCCCAACCAGGTGACGGTGTCGCGCCTGGTCATCTCGGGCGTCACGCTGCTGCTGCTCCACGCCGCCTTCGGCGAGGCGGGCGCTCTGACCCGTGGCCTCTTCGATCTCGATTTCCAGCGCGCCGCCTTCGTGATGGGCTTCGCCTACTACCTCGAACTGATCATCTGGTTCTACGCCATCCGGCACATCGAGGTGTCGGTCGCCAGCTCGGTCACCGTGCCCGCCCCGGCCGTGACCATGCTGATCGCGGTCACCGTCCTGGGCGAGGAGGTCGCCCGCTATCAGGTGCTGGCCATGATCGTCATCGGGGCGGCGATGTACGGCCTGCTGTTCGCGGGCAAGCGGGCCCGGGCCGGGGCACGGCCATCCGGGACGGCAGCGCCGGATTCCGCCCCCTAGGCGCGCCGCCCACCCCTCCCGTTCCTATTCCTGGTTAATTTTATTCATATAGATCAATGCGCAAGCGCTTCTTGCAGTTCATAAGCAAGCTTATTATATGTTTGCCTAGTGAACTGGAGCCGCGCGATCGCGGCCTTACGGGTATCGCTGCATGAGCACCGGCAAAGAGACCATTGGATTCCTGCTGCACGATTCCGCGCGGCTCTTGAAGCGCGACTTCGAGCGGCGCGCCCGCGTGCTCGGCCTCACCCGGGCGCAGTGGCAGACGATGTTCCATCTGGCGCGCAACCAGGGCTGCAACCAGGCGGCCCTCGCCGACGTTCTGGACGTGGAGCCGATCACCCTCGCCCGGCAGATCGACCGCCTGGAGGCGGCCGGCCTGGTCGAGCGTCATGCCGACCCGGATGACCGCCGCTGCCGCCTGCTGTTCCTCGGCGCCGGCGCCTCGCCGATCCTGGAGCAGATGGTGGCCCTCGGCGGCCAGACGCGGGAAGTGGCCCTGGCCGGACTGGACGAGACGGAGCGCGCGCAGCTGGCGAGCCTGCTCACCCGCGTGCGTGCCAACCTCACCACGCGCGAACCCAACGACAGCAATTCGGCGCCGCAGGATGCGGCGCCCACGACCGAGAAGAAGATCAGCCATGCCTGACGGATCGCACCCCCACGCCAAGAGCGAGACGGAAGCCGCGCCGCGCCCGTCGCGCAAGCGCTTCCTCCGCCGCACCCTGATGACCCTCGGCCCGCTTGCGGTCGCCGTCGTTGCCGGCGGCATCTACCTCAATGGCGGCCGCTATGCCGGCACCGACAACGCCTATGTCCATACCCACATGGTTACGGTCAGCGCCGACATCTCCGGCCGCGTCGTCGCGCTCGATGCGCGCGAGAACCAGCATGTGGTCGAGGGCGACGTGCTGTTCCAGCTCGACCCCGAGCCGCTGCAGATCGCCGTCGATCGAGCGCGCGCCAACCTGGAATCGACGCGGAACGAGATCATCGGCCTCAAATCCGCCTATGGCCAGCGCCAGGAAGACCTGAAGGCGGCGGAATCCACCGCCGGCCTCAACCAGCGCGAATTGAAGCGGCGCGAGAAGCTGGTGGCCGACAAGATCATCTCGCAATCCGATTATGACGAGGCGCGCAACAACTACGACGTCGCCTCGCGCCAGGTCGCCGGCATCCACCAGGACATCGACCGCATCATCTCCGAGCTCGGCGGCGACCCCAACATCGACCCCGAGCAGCACCCGAAATACCGCGCCGCCCAGGCCGCCCTGGACCAGGCCGAACTCGACATGCGCCACGGCACGGTGAGGGCGCCGACCGCCGGCGTGGTCGCCCAGGTCGACAACCTGCGCCCCGGCGACTACATCACCGCCGGCGCGCCGGTCTTCAACATCGTCAGCGACAACGACGCCTGGATCGAGGCCAACCTGAAGGAAACCGACCTCACCTATGTGAAGCCGGGCCAGAAGGCCGAGATCACCATCGATGCCTATCCCGGGCAGACCTTCGCCGCCGTGGTGGACAGCATCGGCATGGCGACCGGCGCCGAGTTCAGCGTGCTGCCGGCGCAGAACGCCAGCGGCAACTGGGTCAAGGTGGTGCAGCGCATCCCGGTCCGACTGCACGTGGTGGACGCGCCGAAGGATGCCGTGCTGCGCGCCGGCATGAGCGCCGTGGTCGACATCGACACCGGCCACCGCCGCGAGCTGCTCGGCGTGCTGAGCCACGCGCTGGCCTGGGACGAGCCGGCGGAGTAGTGGCCGTGCTCCCGGCTCCAGCATCCGTCCACCTCGGATCCCCCTCCCCCAAGCTTGGGGGAGGGTTGGGGTGGGCGTTGGATGGCGGACTCGATTTGTGCGCGGATGGACCGAGCCGCGCCCCCTCCCTGGCCCTCCCCCGTCTCGGGGGAGGGGAGCAATAGGCAGCCGGCCTTATGTCCGCTCGTTCCTCCACCTCCGCCGCGCCTGAGCGCCAGGTCCATCCGGGGCTGGTCGCCATCTCGGTCATGCTGGCCACCATCATGCAGGCGCTGGACACCACCATCGCCAATGTCGCCCTGCCGCACATGCAGGGCAGCCTGTCGGCGACCCAGGACCAGATCTCCTGGGTGCTGACCTCCTATATCGTCGCCGCCGCCATCACCATGCCGGCGACGGGCTTCGTCGCCGCCAAGATCGGCCGGCGGCGCCTGCTGCTCATTTCCATCGGCGGCTTCGTCGTCACCTCGATGCTGTGCGGCCTCGCTTTGTCGCTGGAGCAGATGGTGCTCTACCGGCTCTTGCAAGGCATCTTCGGCGCCTCGCTCGTCCCGCTCTCCCAGGCCGTGCTGCTCGACGCCTATCCGAAGGAGAAGCACGGCTCCGCCATGGCGATGTGGGGTGTCGGCGTCATGGTCGGCCCGATCCTGGGCCCGACCTTGGGCGGCTACCTCACCGACAATTTCGACTGGCGCTGGGTGTTCTTCATCAACCTGCCCTTCGGCCTGCTCGCCTTCGCCGGCGCCTTCGCCTTCGTCAGCGAATCCGCGCGCCAGACCAGGCTGCGCTTCGATGCCATGGGCTTCCTGTTCCTCGCTTTCGCCATCGGCGCCCTGCAGATGATGCTGGACCGCGGCGAGCAGGTCGACTGGTTCGGCTCGCTCGAGATCATCGCCTATGCGGTGATTTCCGGCCTCGCCTTCTACCTGTTCCTGGTCCACATGTTCACTTATGAGCGGCCGTTCCTGGAGCCGCGCCTGTTCCGCGACCGCAACTTCGTCGTCGGCACCAGCTTCATGTTCGCCGTCGGCATCATCCTGCTCGCCACCATGGCGCTGCTGCCGCCGATGCTGCAGCACCTGATGGGCTATCCGGTGCTGACCACCGGGTATGTGCTGGCGCCGCGCGGCATCGGCACCATGGTGTCGATGTTCCTGGTCGGCCGCATCATGGGCAAGATCGACCCGCGCATCCTGCTGGTGTCGGGCCTCGGCCTCGCCGCCTTCTCGCTTTGGGAGATGACCGGCTTCAACGCCAATACCGACAGCTGGGACATCGTGCGCACCGGCGTGACCCAGGGCGCGGGCCTGGGCCTCATCTTCGTGCCTTTGAGCGCCATCACCTTCTCGACGCTTGCCGCCGACCTGCGCACCGAGGCGGCGGGGCTGTTCAGCCTGATGCGCAACATCGGCTCCTCGGTCGGCATCTCCATCGTCACCGCGCTGCTCACCCGCGGCACGCAGGTGAACCACGCCCAGCTCGCCGAGCATGTGACGCCCTTCATGCCCGCGCTGCATACGCCGGGCTATCCGTCGATGTGGTCGCTGGACAGCGTGCACGGCCTGATGGCGCTCAACGGCGAACTCACCAACCAGGCGCAGATGATCGCCTACCTGGACGATTTCCGCATCCTGATGTGGGTGACGCTGGCGGCCGTACCGCTGATCCTGCTGCTGCGCCGCAACCACCGCCCGGTGCCGAAGGAGGCGCTGGACGCCGCGGTCGAGTAGCCGCTAGCCGAGCAGCCCGCGCGCCTTGGCCGCATAGAGCAGCAGGATGGTCTTGGCGTCGATGAGCCTGCCGTCATCGATCATGCGCAGGGCCTCGGCGAAGGGCACCTCCAGCACCTCGATCTCCTCGCCCTCGCCTTCATGGCCGCCGCCGGCGCCGACCTTCTCGGCATCGGCGAAGGCGGCGGCGAAGAAATGCAGCTGCTCGGTGACCGAGCCCGGCGACATATAGGCGGCGAACAGCTTTTCCACCCTGCCCAGGCGGTAGCCGGTCTCCTCCTCCGCCTCGCGGCGGATCGCCGATTCGGGATCGTCGGCATCGAGCAGCCCGGCCGGCGCCTCGATCAGCATGCCGTCCGCATGGCCGCTGATGAAGGCCGGCAGGCGGAACTGCCGGGTCAGGATGACGCTTTGGCGCTGGCGGTTGTAGAGCAGGATGACGGCGCCGTTGCCGCGGTCATAGGCCTCGCGCGTCAGGCTCTGCTCGGTGCCGTCCTTGCGGCGATAGCGGAAATGGTATTTGCGCAGGACGTACCAGTCGTCGCTGAGCGTCTCGACCCTGTCGATGGCGACGCGGTCGGTGGCGCGCGGCAGCCCGCTCATGCCCGCAGCGCCGTTTTCAGGATCCCGCCCAGCAGTCGCGCCGTCTCGTCCGCCTCGGGCACAATGCCGATCAGATGCGCATAGCCGTGGCAGGTGCCGTTGACGCGGTGCAGGCTCACCTGGTTGCCGGCGGCGCGCAGCTTCTCGGCATAGACTTCCGCCTCGTCGCGCAGCACGTCGAACTCGGCGCTGGTCACGGTGGCCGGCGGCAGGTTCGCAAGGTCGGGCGCGCGCAGGATGGCGGCCAGTGGGTCGGTCATGTCTTCCGGCCGGGCGCAGTATTGCCGCCAGAACCAGATCATCTCGTCCCGCGTCAGGCCGTACTCCTCGGCGAAGTCCAGGTAGGACGGCCGGTCGAAATCGCAATCGGTCACCGGATAGATCAGCGCCTGGTGGCGGATCAGCTTCGGCCGCTCCTCGCGCATCAGGAGGCAGAGCGCCCCGGCCAGATTGCCGCCGGCGCTGTCCCCGGCCACCGCGATGCGGCTGCCGTCGAGGCCGAGCGACGCGCCATGGTCACGGACCCAGAGCAGCGCCGCGCGGCAATCCTGCAGCCCCGCCGGGAAGGGATGCTCCGGCGCCAGGCGGTAATCGATGGAGAGCACGGCGCAACCCGATTGCTTGGCAAGTCCGCGGGCCAGCAGATCGTGGCTGTCGAGGTCGCAGATCACCCAGCCGCCGCCGTGGATATAGAGGATGCAGGGCAGGTTCCGCTCCAGGCTGTCGGCATAGAGCCGCGCCTTCATCGGCCCGGTGGCGCCCGCCACCGTCACATCCTCGACGCGGGCCAGCGGATAGGGCGGATCGGGCTGGCGCGTCTCCTGCAGCGCCTTGCGATAGGCGGCCGGCGCCATGCTCTTCCAATCCGGCCCGTCGGCCGGAAAGATCGCGTCGATCATGGCCTTGAGCGCGGGGGTGATCTGCTTGGCCGGCATGCGTGACTTCCGTTCCCATCGTTGCGGCGGTCGCGCAATTTGTGCAGCTTGCAGGAACGAAATCAATCCGCATCCCAGGAACGGAGCAGCACATGGCCACCATCCTCATCACCGGCGCCAATCGCGGCATCGGCCTGGCGCTGACCCGCGCCTTCCTGGCCCACGGCGACACGGTGCTGGCCGCCCAGCGCGCGGCCAAGGCCGGCGGCGCTCTGGCCGAGCTGCAAAGCGGCGGCAAGCCGGTCGAGATCGTGCAGATGGATGTGGCCAGCGAGGCCAGCGTCGTCCAGGCGGCGCGGGCGCTGGCCGGGCGCCGCATCGACGTGGTGGTGAACAACGCCGCCATCCTCAATTCCTATGACGGCATCGAGAGCGGCGCGCATGACGAGGCGGCGTGGCGCGACGTGCTGATGACCAATGTCGCCGGCAGCTACCTGGTGGCGGCGCATTTCCTGCCCAACCTGAGAGCGGCCAAGCCCAGCAAGCTCGTCTTCCTCACCTCCAGCATGTCGTCGCTGTCGGAAGCCGGCGGCGGCGCCTATCCCTATCGCGCGTCGAAGGCGGCGGTGAACTCGCTTTGCCGAAACCTGGCGCGCGACTTGAAGGGCGACGGCATCGCGGTCGCCGCCTTCGATCCCGGCTGGGTGCGGACGGACATGGGCGGCCCCTCGGCCAGCATCAACCCGGAGACCAGCGCGGCGGGCCTGTTCAAGCGCATTCAGGCGCTGAGCCTGGCGACGACGGGCGCGATCGAGAAGTATTCGGGGGAGAAGGTGGCGTTGTAGTCACGCGGTCTCGCCGCCTACTCCACCCGTCATCCCGGCCTCGCGCCGGAATCCATCAGGCTGCCGCAAGAGCGGGCAGGCATCGTGCGAGCCTTCAGCCGTTCCAGCGCCGGAGGAATGGACCCCGGCGCGAGGCCGGGGTGACGATGGAGTTTATGGCTGCGCCGAGTGACGCCGGCTCAATGCGCCTCGGCCCAGTTGTCGCCGACGCCCGCCTCGCAGATCAGCGGCACGCCGATCTTGCGTGCCGGTTCGTGCGCCTGCTGCATGATCTCGCGCACCAGGGCGGAGGTTTCCTCGACCTCCGTCACCGGCACCTCGAAGATCAGTTCGTCGTGCACCTGGAGCAGCATCCTGGCCTTCAGCCCGCGCTCCCGTAGCGCCGGCGGCACGCGGATCATGGCGCGCTTGATGATGTCCGCCGCCGTGCCCTGCAGCGGCGCGTTGATGGCGGCGCGCTCCATGAAGCTGCGGCGCGCCGGGTTCTTGTCGTTGATGCCGGGCATGTGGCAGCGGCGGCCGAACAGGGTCTCGACGAAGCCATGCTCATGGGCGAACTTCTTGGTCCGCTCCATGTAGCCGCGGATGCCGGGATAGCGGGCGAAATAGGCGTCGATATAGGCCTTGGCCTCGGCCTGGGGGATGCCGAGCTGGGCCGCCAGCCCGAAGGGGCTGATGCCGTAGATGATGCCGAAATTGATCGCCTTGGCCCGGCGGCGGACCATCGGGTCCATGCCTTCGATGGGCACGCCGAAGGCCTGGCTCGCGGTCATGGCGTGGATGTCGAGCCCGTCGCGGAAGGCGTCGCGCAGCGCCGGGATGTCGGCCATTTCGGCGGCCAGGCGCAATTCGATCTGCGAATAGTCGACGGAGAGCAGCTTGTGGCCCTTCTCGGCCACGAAGGCGTGGCGGATCTTGCGCCCCTCCTCGGTTCGCACCGGGATGTTCTGCAAGTTGGGGTCGCTGGAGGAGAGCCGCCCGGTCGAAGTCAGCGCCAGGGCATAGGAGGTGTGGACGCGGCCCGTGGTCGGGTCGATCTCCTCCTGCAGCGCGTCGGTATAGGTGCTTTTCAGCTTGGCGAGCTGGCGCCAGTCGAGCACCTTGCGCGGCAGCGGATGGCCGGTATTCACCGCCACCTCCTCCAGCACGTCGGCGCCGGTGCCATAGGCGCCGGTCTTGCCCTTGGAGCCGCCCGGCAGCTTCAGCTCGTCGAACAGGATCTCGCCCAGCTGCTTGGGCGAGCCGACATTGAACTCGCGGCCGACGATGCCGTGGATCTCCTGCTCCAGCGCGGCGATGCGCTGGGCGAAATCCTTGGAGAGGTCGTGCAGCGCCTTGGCATCCACCTTGATGCCGGCGCATTCCATGTCGGCCACCACCGGCACCAGCGGCCGCTCGATGGTCTCGTAG
Organism: Dongiaceae bacterium; assembly: GCA_039808885.1. GTDB lineage: Bacteria > Pseudomonadota > Alphaproteobacteria > Dongiales > Dongiaceae > Dongia_A. The sequence goes on from JBDHTX010000034.1 coordinate 22,625, forward strand.
ACGGTGAGCAGCCGCTCCGCCATCAGCCGTGGCTTCAGCACCTGGTGCAGGCGCAGGGTGACGTCGGCATCCTCGGCGGAATAGTTCAGCGCCTTGTCCAGCGGCACCTTGTCGAAGGTGACCTGCGCCTTGCCGGTGCCGGCCACCTCGGTGAAGGAGATCGGCTTGTGGCCCAGATGCAGCTCGGACAATTCATCCATGCCGTGGCCGTGGGCGCCGCCCTCGAGCACATAGGAGATCAGCATGGTGTCGTCGACCGGCGCCACCTCGATGCCGTATTTCCGCATGATGCAGAGATCGAACTTGATGTTGTGGCCGATCTTCAGCACCGAGGGATCTTCGAGCAGCGGCTTCAGGATGGCGAGCGCCGCGTCCAGCGGCGCCTGCCGCGGCCGTTCGGTGGAACCGCCGAGCAGGTCGCCGGGGGTGCCGCCATGGCCGAGCGGGATGTAGCAGGCCTTGCCCGGCGCCAAGGCCAGCGACACGCCGACCAGATCGACGGCGATCACGTGCAGCGAATTGGTCTCGGTGTCGAAGGCGACGTAGCCCTGGTCGCGCGCGGCATCTGCCCAGCGCTGCAGCGCGGCCGCATCCTGCACCAGCTCATACTGGTCGAAGCTGACCGGCGAGGTCGCGGCGAGGATGCCCGAGCTGCGCTGCGGGATCGGCACGTGCTGCCGGAATGCCGGCGCGGCGCCGGCGCCATTGGAGGTGCGCGGCGCGGCATCCGTGGCGGGCGCGGCTCCGCCCTCGCCCCCCGCCTCGCCCCCGTGCCGCGCCGTGACGCGGGTGGCGAGCGAGCGGAAATCGTTCGCCTTCAGGAAGTCGAGCAGCGGGCCCAAATCCAGCTTCCGGCGGTCGAGGCCGTGCAACGGCGTTTCCAGCGGCACCTTGTCGTCGAGGGTGACCAGCCGCTTGGAGATGCGCGCCAGCTCGGCATTGGCCAGCAGATTCTCGCGCCGCTTCGGCTGCTTGATCTCGGCGGCATGCTCCAGCAGCTTTTCCAGGCTGCCGTAGGTGTTGATCAGCTCCGCCGCCGTCTTCACGCCGATCCCCGGCACGCCCGGCACGTTGTCGGAGGTGTCGCCGGCCAGCGCCTGGATGTCGACCACCTTGTCGGGGGTGACGCCGAACTTCTCCTTCACCTCGTCGAAGGAGATCGGCTTGTTCTTCATCGGGTCGTAGAGCCGGACCTTGTCGTTGACCAGCTGCATCAGGTCCTTGTCGGAGGAGACGATGGTGACGTCCGCTCCCTGCTCCACTGCTTCGCGCGCATAGGTGGCGATGAGGTCGTCGGCCTCGTAGCCAGGCATCTCGATGCTGGCCACGTTGGCGGCGCGCGTCGCCTCGCGCACCAGGGGGAATTGCGGGATCAGCTCCGGCGGCGCCTCCGGCCGGTTGGCCTTGTATTCGGCGTAGATCTCGTTGCGGAAGCTCTTGCGCCCGGCGTCGAAGATGACGCCGATATGGTCCGCGTCGGTATCCTCCAGCAGCTTCAGGAGCATGTTGGTGAAGCCGAGCACGGCATTCACCTGGGTGCCGTCGGCGCGGCTCAGCGGCGGCAGCGCGTGGAAAGCCCGGAAGATGTAGCCGGAGCCGTCGATCAGATAGACGTGTTTTGGCTTTGACATGGCGCCTGGATTTCAGTGGGGCCGGGTGACAGCGGATCCCTGGCCAGCCTTACGCGGGTGGATGGTCAGGCGCCGGCAGCATCCGGCGACGCGCCGCCTCAGTGTCCGCCCGCCGCGGCGGACCCAGTCAATGCCCGCCTGCGGCGGCGCGGGCGCCCCGCTTCAGGACATAGCGCCGGCTGCAATAGGGGCACTCGATTTCCCCCTCCTTGCTCAGGGTCAAATAGACCCGCGGATGGCCGAGCGGGCCGCCGCCGCCGTCGCAGGCTACTTGCGTGGTTTCGACCTCAATGACCTCGAACGGCTGCATCTTTTCCATCTCTTCTGCTGCGCCGCGGCATCCCTCAATCCGGGCTGGAACCCGGCCCGGGCGCGGCGTTGACCCTGTGCCGGGCGGATGATACCCATGCGGCCGATAGCAGACAACCGCCGCGCAGCGCGGAAGAGCCCAGCCCCGGCAAACCCAGACGTGTCAATTCCGCCCAATTTGCCCGATCTCGCCGTCTCGATTCGCGGGCTCACCAAGGTCTATGCCCCCAGCGGCGCCGCGCAGGGCGGCGGCAACGCCCAGCCGAAGCGGGCGCTCGACAATGTCGACCTCGACATCCCACGCGGCAGCCTCTTTGCCCTGCTCGGCCCGAACGGGGCCGGCAAGTCGACGCTGATCAACATCCTGGCCCAGCTGGTGATCAAGACCGCGGGCACGGTGAAGATCTGGGACATCGACCTCGACAAGGACCCGCGCCACGCGGCGGCGGCCATCGGCATCGTGCCGCAGGAACTGAACATCGACCCGTTCTTCACCCCCGCCCAGCTGCTCGACATCCAGGCCGGCATGTACGGCGTGCCGAAGGCGGAGCGGCGCACCGAGGAATTGCTGCGCGCCCTGGCGCTGGCCGACAAGGCCAAGTCCTATGCCCGCACCCTCTCGGGCGGCATGCGGCGGCGCCTGATGGTGGCGAAGGCGATGGTGCACAACCCGCCGGTCCTGGTTCTCGACGAGCCCACCGCCGGCGTCGACGTGGAATTGCGCCAGCAGCTCTGGGCCTATGTGCGCGAGCTGAACCGGCAGGGCGTCACCGTGCTGCTGACCACGCACTACCTGGAAGAGGCGGAGGAGCTCTGCGACCGCATCGCCATCATCAACCACGGCAAGGTCATCGCCGCCGAGCGCAAGGAGGAGCTGTTCTCCCGCGTCGACAGCAAGGAACTGGTGCTGACCCTGGCGCGCGAGCTGCCGGAGATCCCGGCGAGCCTGCAGCGCTTCCACGCCGAGCGCGGCGGCGCGCACCAGTTGAAGCTGCGCTATCGTCCGTCTGAAACAAAAGTGTCGGAAATCCTCGACCAGGTGCGCGTGGCGGGGCTGGAGATCGCCGATCTCAGCACCGTCGAGACCGACCTCGAGGACATCTTCCTGCAATTGACGCGGCGGAGCGCCGCCTCCGCATGAGGCGCGGCGGCTTCCCCCGCCGGCTGCCCCTCATCCTCCTGTTGCTGTCGCTTGCCGCCTGCGCGCCGCGGCTGCAGGAGATCGGCCCGCCGGTCGACGCGCCGCGCCTGGAGCCGAACGCCATCCACATGGCCGATGGCGCCGACCTGCCGCTACGGGTGTGGGAGCCGTGGGACCGCCCCGCCGAGGCGGTGATCCTCGGCCTGCATGGCTTCAACGACTATTCCAAGGGCCTCGCCGCCGTGGGCAAGGGCATGGCCCGGCGCGGCTTCATCTTCTACGCCTATGACCAGCGCGGCTTCGGCGCCAGCCCACAGCACGGCATCTGGCCGGGCGAGGCGCGGCTCATCGACGATCTGCGCGTGGCGGCGCGGCTGATCAAGGCGCGGCATCCCGGCCTGCCGCTCTTTCTGCTCGGCGAGAGCATGGGCGGCTCGGTCATCATGAGCGCCGCGGTCGGCGCCGATCCGCCGCCGGCCGACGGCCTGATCCTCGCCGCGCCGGCAATCTGGGGCTGGCAGACGATCTCCGGCCCCAGTCGCGCGGTGTTCGAGGCGGCTGCGCATCTGGTGCCGTGGATGACGGTGCGCCCGACCGGTTTCCATGCGCCGGCCTCCAGCAACCGCGCCGCGCTGATCGCGCTGGGCCGCGACCCGCTGGTGATCAAGGCCACCCGCATCGACACCGCCTATGGCCTGGTCAACCTGATGAGCAGCGCCTATGACGCCGCGGCGAAGCTGGAGCATCCGCGCTGGTTGGCGCTGTTCGGCGCGCGCGAGGCGATCCTCAGCCGCAATGCGGTGAACCAGACATTGCCGCATTTCAAAACGTTATCCCCGGATCAGGGCCGGCTGGGGATTTATCATTTCGGCTATCACCTGCTGCTGCGCGACTACACGCAGTACACGGTGTTCGACGACATCGCCGCCTGGATCCGGAATCCGGCGGCGCCGCTGCCGAGCGGCGCCGATGCCGACGCCGCCAAGGACAGCCTGGACTGAGGCTCAGTTCAACAAAGGCGCGCCGGGCAGGCGCTGGCGCGATTGCGCGATGAGTTCCGGCGGCACGCCGTGTTCCGCGGAAAAGCTCATCAGGAGCGGCTCCCAGGCCAGCAGATAGTCGAGCACGGCGCCGAGCGACGCGGGCTCCGTTGCGGTGCGGCGCAGCCCTCCGGGGGTGAGGCCCGAGAGGTTGAGGAAACGCACCAGGCGCTCCTCGTCGCTGGCCAGCCAGGCCAGGGCCTGCAGCGCCAGGGTATGCGGATCGGGCAGGGCTTCCTTCGGCGTCATGCGAATATGCTACGCTGGAAAGCCGAGGAATGCACCCCTCCCCCGCGCTTGTGGCGGCGGAATATTGGACCTACACTTTTCGCCAGTCGCGGGATCGGGGCCCCCAACCTTCAGGGATGAGGAGGAGGCGCGCATGACCATCGCACACCTGCTGCAGGACAAGCCGCAACGCATGATCACCGTGGGGCCGGAACAGACGCTGCAACAGGCAGCCGAAGTCCTGGCGCGCGAGCGCATCGGCGCGCTGCTGGTGCTGAAGCCGAACGGCGACATCGCCGGCATTCTCTCGGAGCGCGATATCGTGCGCACCGTCGGCAATGACGGGGCCGGGATGCTGGAGCGGCCGGTAGCCGAATTGATGACCAAGGAGGTCATCTGCTGTTCGCCGGAGGACAGCGTCGACAGCGCCATGGCGCTGATGACCCAGCGGCGGTTCCGCCACCTGCCGGTCCGCCAGGGCGGCAGGATCGTCGCCATGATCTCGATCGGCGACGTGGTGAAGAAGAAGGTGGAAGACGCCGAGGCCGAGAGCCAGTCGCTGCGGGAATACATCGCCCGCGGCTAGGTCGGTATCGCATCGCAACAAGTCCGTCGGCCCGCCGGACGCGATCCGGCGGCATCCGGCTTGTCTTTGTGCCGCTTCATGGGTTAGCTAGATTCGCGTGTTTCCAGGCGGTCAAGGGAAGGGGATCGCCCGCGAGGAAACATTGTTAAGCACGGGGAAAGGCCCGGAAGCGCCGCCCCGCCCACAGGGAGGATCTACGCATTATGAAGAGAAGAACTTTCATCACCACGGCCGGCCTCGGCGCCGCGGCAGCCGCCACCACGATTGCGGCCCCCGCCATCGCGCAGAGCGCCCCGGAAGTGAAATGGCGCCTGACCTCGAGCTTCCCCAAGAGCCTCGACACCATCTTCGGCGCCGCCGAGACCTTCAGCAAATACATCGCCGAGGCAACCGACAACAAGTTCCAGATCCAGGTCTTCCCGGCGGGCGAGATCGCCCCGGGCCTCGAAGCCGCCAACGAGGTCGGCAAGGGCTCGATCGAGATGTGCCACACGGCGGCCTACTACTACTGGGGCAAGGATCCGACCTTCGCCTTCGGCACCGCGGTGCCGTTCGGGCTCAACGCCCGCATGCAGAACGCCTGGATGTATTACGGCGGCGGCATCGACCTGATGAACGAGTTCTGGGCCGGCCACAACCTGGTCGGCTTCCCCTGCGGCAACACCGGCGCCCAGATGGGCGGCTGGTTCCGCAAGGAGATCAAGTCGGTCGCCGACCTTTCCGGCGTGAAGATGCGCATCGGCGGCTTCGGCGGCAAGGTCATCTCCAAGCTCGGCGTGGTGCCGCAGCAGATCGCCGGCGGCGACATCTATCCGGCGCTGGAGAAGGGCACCATCGACGCGGCCGAATGGGTCGGCCCCTATGACGACGAGAAGCTCGGCTTCAACAAGGTGGCGCCGTTCTACTACTATCCGGGCTGGTGGGAAGGCGGGGCCATGCTCCATGTCATGGTCAATTCCGCGAAATGGGCGGAACTGCCGAAGACCTATCAGTCGCTGCTGATGTCGGCGAGTCAGGCCGCCAATTGCGACATGCTGGCGAAATACGACGCCCGCAACCCGGAAGCGATCAAGAAGCTCGTCGCCGGCGGCGCCAAGCTGCGTCCCTATCCGCAGGACGTGATGGAAGCGGCCTTCAACGCGGCCAAGGACACCTATGCCGAGATGTCGGCCAGCAACGCGCCGTTCAAGAAGATCCATGACGCGGTGATGGCGTTCCGCGCCGACCAGTACCTCTGGCTGCAGGTATCGGAGAGCACCTTCGACACCTTCATGATGGGCCAGCAGCGCAAGAAGGCGCTGTAGTTCTCGCCGCAAGGCGCGCTGCGAAAGGGCCTCGGGAACGGGGCCCTTTCCGTTACTGCTGCTGCTCCTGCTGCGGCTGCTCGGTGCCGAAATCGGGCGGCGTGTTGAGATCGAATTCCGGCGGCGGCGCGATGCCGCCGTCGCCGCCCTCCCCGCCGATCGGCGGCAGTTCGATCTGGATGGTCGAGGGATCGACGACCGGCCCCTTGTCGGGCACCGACAGGCTCGGGAATGCCAGCACCACCCCGATCATGATGATCTGCAGCCCGATGAAGGCGACGCCGCCGCGATAGATCTGGCCGGTCGAGACGCCGGCGATGGTGCGGCCGGTCACCTTGTCGAGCCAGGGAGCGCTGGGCGCGATGGAGCGCATGTAGAACAGGGCGAAGCCGAAGGGCGGCGTCAGGAAGCTGGTCTGCATGTTCATGCCGAGCACGATGCCGAACCAGACCAGGTCGATGCCGAACTTGTCGGCGACCGGGGCCAGCAACGGCACCACGATGAAGGCGATCTCGAAGAAATCGATGAAGCAGCCGAGAATGAAGACCAGGATGTTGACGGCGATGAGGAAGCCCCACTCCCCGCCCGGCAGGCTGGTGAACAGCTCCTCCACCCAGACATGGCCGTTGATGCCGTAGAACGTGAGCGAGAAGACCCGCGATCCGATCAGGATGAACAGCACGAAGCAGGCCAGCCGCGTGGTGGCGTCGAGCGCGTCGCTCATGGTCTTCAGCGTCAGGCGGCGCTTGGCGAAGGCCAGCAGCAGCGCGCCGCTGGCGCCCATGGCACCGCCCTCGGTCGGCGTGGCGATGCCGAGGAAGATGGTGCCGAGCACCAGGAAGATCAGCGCCAGCGGCGGGATAAGGACGATGATGACCTGCTGCGCCAGGTTCGACAGCAGGCCGGAGGCGGACATCTTGCTCGCCACGGCGACTGCATAGACGAGGGCGACGGCGATGGTCGCCGCCCAGATGCCGGCGCCGTTCTCCAGGCTCGGCAGCAACAGCCAATAGGCGCCGACGCCCACCGCCACGCCGAGCACCAGCATCACCACCAGCGACAGCACCCCGCCGCCGAGGGTGCGCGCCTCCACCGGCAAAGCGGGAACCGCCTTGGGCCGCACGATCGACATGACCAGGATATAGAGGCAATAGAGCCCGGTCAGCATCAGGCCCGGGATGAGCGCGCCGGCATACATGTCGCCGACCGAGCGGCCGATCTGGTCGGCCAGCACGATCAGCACCAGCGAGGGCGGAATGATCTGCGCCAGCGTGCCCGAAGCCGTGATGACGCCCGCCGCGATCGGCCGGTCGTAGCCGTAGCGCAGCATGATCGGCAATGAGATCAGGCCCATGGCGATGACCGAGGCCGCGACCACGCCGGTGGTCGCCGCCAGCAGCGCACCGACCAGGATCACCGCATAGGCGAGGCCGCCGCGGATCGGGCCGAACAGCTGCCCGACGGTGTCCAGCAGATCCTCGGCCATCCCGGATTTCTCCAGGATGATGCCCATGAAGGTGAAAAAGGGAATCGCCAGCAGGGTGTCGTTGCGCATCACGTCCAGGATGCGCGCGGGCAGCGTCTGCAGCAGCGGCCAGGACAGCCGGATGTCCTCGGAATAGGGCGACAACTCGACGGCGATAAAAAAGAACAGCAGGCCGTTGGCCGCCAGCGAGAACGCCACCGGATAGCCGAGCAGCAGGAACACCACCAGCATGCCGAACATGATGGGGGCGAGGTTGTGGGCGATGAGCTCGATCACGTGCTCGGCCCTCCATGCACGCCGAGATCTTCCGGCGTCAGGCCGTGCGTCGGCTCGGGCTCGGGCTCGCGCAGGTGCCCGGTCAAGAAGGCCACGCGCTTGATCAGCTCCGACAGGCACTGCGCCAGCAGCAACAAGAAGCCGAGCAGGATGAACAGCTTCGACGGCCAGATCATCAGGCCGCCGGCATTCGACGAGACCTCCTGGTCCATGAAGGACTCCACCGCGAAGGGGAAGCCGAGCCAGATCATCACCAGGACGAAGGGCAGCAGCATCAGGATATGACAGATGACGTCGATCCACTCCCGGGTGCGCTTGGAGAGATGGCTGGAAACCACGTCGATGCGGACATGGGCGTTGCGCTGCAGGGTATAGGCCGCGGCCAGCATGAAGACGGCGCCGAACAGGTACCACTGCAGTTCCAGCCAGGCGTTGGAACTGGTGTCGAAGACCTTGCGGATGATGGCGTTGACCGTGCTGATCAGCACGGTGGCCAGGATCAGCCAGCGGATGTGATAGCCGATGAAGCCGGTCACCGCGTCGATGGCGCGGCTGACAGCGAGAAACATGGACACGGACTAACCTCCCTGCGAGGCACCCCCGTTATGCGGGGTTTTCGTTGGCACCGAATCTACGTGAATTCCCACGTGGAACAAGGCTTTATCGCAATCGGCCCGGACCGGCGGCCAATTCCGCCGGCATGCCACGACGCCGAATCGGGCAGGCGCGCGGACCTGTCGGCAACCGGCTCAGGATGTCCTAGACCGCGGGGGCCACGCCAAGCCCTCCGAAAGTCGGGGTGGCGCCGCGCCCCGCGGCGCAAGGGAACACGCAAGTGTTTGATCGACCTGGAGGTTTTGCGCGCAGGCGGGCCTTGCTGGGGCTCCGGCTGTCGAGTATGTTGCCGCCGTTCGACTGGCCGCTGCGGCGGCCGGTGTCCAGGCACCCGTAGCTCAGCTGGATAGAGCGCTGCCCTCCGAAGGCAGAGGTCGTGAGTTCGAATCTCGCCGGGTGCGCCAGCCTCAACGTCATGATTTGTCTAAGTAATTTTCTTGGCAGAAGAACAAACCTGGGCACCATCGTTCAGACGTCGATGACGTCGCGCCCCATAGTCCCAAATGTGCACATCACACTGAGGCGGGCGAGCGCCGCCGGGACGGCTTGCGCGAGCGTGACGGCGGCTATCAGCCTTTGAAACGATTGTTCAGTGCTAATCGCCTCGAGCGTTTACTTCCTTGATGATTGCTTCTTCCACACGAGAGACCGTTTGGTCCCAAGTTGCGACGCTATCCATCGGACTGAGGTAAGGTTTGATGGACCTGAATTGCTCTTGCACTTGCCGCCGCGACAGTTTCGCGCTGCGAAGATAGTAAGCGAGCGCGGCATGGTCGACCGTGCGGTACCCCTGACGGACACATGCGCCTAGTTTTGCAAGAGCAGCAGGCAACTCCGTCGCCGCCACGTCCTCTCCCGCGGCTTCTCGCTGAGTAAGAAACGCCGGGAGTCCGAACAAGTACGCTAGTTCTGGTACCACACGAACCGCAAACCGACGCGCATCCAAGCACGCTTTGAGTTTATCGGGCTTGGTCCCGAGAGCAAGCTGAAGCTTCTTCAAAGGCTCGGCTCGCATCCAAAGACGGGTAAGTTCGCGAAGCGTCGGAAGCGCTGCCTTGGCGCGTTCTTTGCTGTCTTTCGTAGCAGCAAATGAGCTGTCGAAAAGCTCGTCAATGGTGCTTGGGCGGAAAATTTGATCGAAGAGATCGGCGTTCGCTTCAATCCAATCAAAAAGCCACTCCCGCCAATCTTTAACCGTCTTATTGTGCGCAATCAACTTCTCGGTGAGGTCGGCCGAGAGTCTCCTAACCACAGGCAAGGCCATTCCAAGGGTTGACGAAACCTGGTGTACGGCCAGCTCACTGTCAGTTTCCGGCGTCTGCATTTCATGAAACGCAACGGCAGAAGCCACTCTACTTGCAAACCAATCATCCTCACCCTTTTGACGTGCTCGAAAACCAGCGAGTGTTTTCTTGAGCGATGCCTCAAGTCCTCCAGTTGATAGTCGCGCAATAGCATAACGTTGGAGTTCTTCGGAGCCAGCGGCCTTAGAATGAATTCGATCCAGTACAGCTGTAAGGGGATCATCTATGACAAGGCACTGATCCGATTGACCAAACACCTCTTGCAGTGCGGCCCAGTGGTTGCCGATCTTGGCATCCCCGATATTGATGCCTACGACTCGGCCGGGAATGACGAGCACGATGCCATTGGCGTTTTGGCCAGCACGACCCGCGCGTCCTGCCGCATTCAGAAGTTCCTGCGCTTCAAGGATCTCCCGCCTGTTCGCTCCCGTGTCAAACCGACTATCTTCAGCGATAATCACCAACTCGCTAGGGAAGTTCATCCCTTGGGCGACTGTAGGTGTGGCGGCCATGATGGCCGCACCGTCAGCTCGCTGGAACAAGGACTCGCAAAGCTGCCGTTCCTCCGGCAGCAAAAGGCCGTGGTGAACGACCCCCGGGGAGATGAGCTTGCCGTCATTAACATCAACATAGACGTGTTCGGCGCCCCCGAGTTCGAGAACAGCTATATCGAACCATCCCTGCTCCTCTTCAGTGAGCTGGACGCTCCGCACACCAAGCTCAGCAATGAAGCGGTCCTTGGTGGCGACAGCGTTCGGAATCGTTTGGAAGAATATGAGCGTCTTGATACCGCTCATTGCGGCGGCGGCCGCAATCTTGGTCGACACCACGCCCGCGTTGGGCGTCAGCCCCCAGTACTGGGCGCTCGCCGACAGCTGAACGTCCTCAGGCAAAAGGGACACTAGCGAGTAGTCGATTCTCCGGCGGGTAGCCCATGTTTGCTTGAGTCCGAAGAAAGCGAGCGGCGAGCTGGTCAGACCTGCCTTGTCCTTCTTCGAGGGTGTCTTTGTTTTCCCGGCGGCTTGGGCTTTCCTGAGGCTTTTCTGAAGGGCGACGACCTCGTCCTGCGGATAGACAACACACCCACGGAGCTGGCGGGTAGGCTTCCACGGCAAAGATAGGGGAAGACATTCGCGCCCGGTCATTTCTCGCACCCAGCCCGCCATCTCCTCGGTGTTTTTCATCATCGCAGACAAGAGCAGGAAGTCGGCCTCTGGCACCAAAGCGGCAAAGTTCAGCACACACAGCATCGCATCGAGCGCACGGCGAGCATTTTCGTCTTCGGCATGAAGAAGGTGGCATTCATCAAACACCAACAATCCTACACCGTCGAACACCGAAGGTTTGATACTCATTTGCGCCAAACAAGCTTCTGGGGTCATGACGAAGATCTGCGGCAGTTCCTCGTCATCTCCGAGGAAGCCAAGCTCATCAAATCGCTCTTGCCCGACGTTTGCGCCCTTAAAGGAACGGCGCAGTGCTCTCGTTGTCTGTCCCACAAGCGCATTTGTGGGAGCAAGGAAGATCACCTTCTTCTCGTGCAGCAGGGTCGCACTGATTTTCAACTCGGCAAGGGTTGATTTCCCAGCCCCCGTGGGGAAACTTACTGCAGCAGATATCTCCGGCTCCAAGTATCCTGCCTCAATCGCTTGACGATGATTGCGCCACAAATAGGGGCGCGCTCTAGCAACTCTTTTCATTGCTTTGAGCCACTTATCTTTTGGCACTCCACCGGGCGGGGAAATGGCTGTAACCGCGCTTTCGGCCAGGTCTCCTGCCACAGCGATCAAAAGAGATGCCAGATGATATGGTCCCGCAAAGGCGCCGAGATTGGCTCGGAGCCACACCTTCTCGCCTTTTTCTTCAGGGAGAAGTGACAGATTCTGAACGGCGCGGAAAATCTCAATCGCCTGACCGGGCGTCGCATCGTCCGATCTCAGGATCTCCGATGCCAATGAGCGCACACCAATGAGAAGTCTATAATAGAGCGCCATCGCCGCTGCGCTTGCGCCCGTGCCGGCGATGACTTCTCGATTAGGCACGGAAGCAGACGTGATTGCCGACAGTTCACCCCTGGCAAGCGACCTTAGAGCATCGATGAGCGCGCGCTCCAAGACGGGCGTATCGCCTATCGAAACGTGTGCCGCGAGTTCGCTGGAATCCGCGGTCGCCTCCGCAATAAGAAACAACAGCATCGCCGAGATATCAGGCGAAATGCTCCGGGCTTCCAAGTAGGAGCCTGTTTTCTGATCTCGCCGGATATTGCGAGCGTTGAAACAGAGTTGGTGTGCGGAACCAGCGACGAACGCTGCCGCTGCCCGGTCCTCCCTTGTTGGGGCGGACGCAACGAGGGCCTCGTTTGTCAGGGCCAGTCGCTGCATCTCACCTATCAATGCGTTGACGTCGTTATCGACTGGTGTTCCCGCTCTCAGCCGCATTCGAGCTGCTGCGATCTTTGCGAAAGCCTCAGATAGCAGCTCAGGCAGTCGGTCGCGATCCAGGCCCGATAGAGGCGGCGTCGACCGAATAAGGGCCACAGTTTCTTCGTCATACATGCGCGCCCGCCAATTCCTTTGCGTCTTCAATCGCCTTTGCGGCGATGCTCTGCATCCAAGCGCGCATGTCTTTCAAAGGGAGAACCTCGCTGCGTCGCCTTGCAATATCACCTGCAACGACGGTTCCGTAGCCCTCAAATACTTCCTCGTAGCCGGCGTCGTCTGCCACCGTAATCGCTACACGGTAAGCGCGAGCGTTGTTCCACACCAATTGTTCGATGGCCTTATCAAGGTCTATGCCCCCACGCGCCTTAAGGATGACCAGCACTTCAGAGAGAAGACGATGATCGTTGTCGCCTTTTTCCATCCCCTCGAATTCCTTCCATATGCGGTCGCGCACCATCTTGCGAGCATTCTTGGTTGCCTTTTCCTCACAGATGACCACTGTATCGACGCCGCCTGTGGTCCCGTTCATTCGAACGTGCACGCCATCGAATCCTTTGTGCGCATGGATCATATGCGGCTCCATGATAAGACTGCCCGGCTCCTGCAAATGAGCGGCAATCCACGAGATCACTTGAAATAGCCATCCATCACGGTGGTAGGGTTCTTTTGGGTTTGCGGCGGTCAGCAATGCGATCGCGCCTGGCAATGTAGTCGCAGCGGCCTTTGGACCTATGAAGCCGGTCTCCTGGAGCACACGCAGCGCATAATGGCTCTGCCCTAGAGCGACGCGCGCCACGAGTTTCGCAAGCTCATCGTCACTAGCAATTTCCCAGCTACTGCCAGCCCATTCAGGCTTGTTTGCGATCGGCGTGAATTTCATCGGCATGAGGCCCCCCCGCAGCCAATTTATTGGCTACATACCATGCCTTCAACTGCCGCCTGCAAGGGACTTCGTCTGACTCTACTATCGCCTGCGCGGCAGCTGCCGCCCCACTGCTACCCGTCGAGTTTGCTTTTGAAGCACGCAAACAGGCTTCAAAATTATAGCTTTCCTACAATGACATAGCGGTGCCCAGTTTCATCCTCTCCGGTGCGCCATTCCTGCCGATCCCTGGAAGCACCGGAGCAATTTCCGCTCCTGCCTGGTTTCGCCCGGCCCATGTGCTACATGCGCGCGCGTTTGATGTCCGCCTCGCCCCCTTGTGCAGATCCTCAGGAGAGTCGCCATGCCACCGCGCCCGGAAACCAGCATCCGCATCGGTGTCGGCGGCTGGACCTATGAGCCGTGGCGCGGCGTGTTCTATCCCAAGGACCTGACCCAGAAGCGCGAGCTGGAATATGCCAGCCGCAAGCTGACCTCGATCGAGATCAACGGCACCTTCTACGGCTCGCAGAAGCCGGAGAGCTTCGCCAAGTGGCATGACGAGACGCCCGACTGTTTCGTCTTCGCGCTGAAGGGGCCGCGTTTCGCCACCAACCGCCGGGTGCTGGCCGAGGCCGGCTCTTCCATCGAGCGCTTCTTCGCCAGCGGCGTGCTCGAGCTGAAGGACAAGCTCGGCCCGATCAACTGGCAATTCGCGCCGACCAAGAAGTTCGATCCCGCGGATTTCGAGGGCTTCCTGAAGCTGCTGCCTAAGACCGTCGAAGGCCGCGCCATCCGCCATGCGGTGGAGGTGCGCCATGACAGCTTCCGCGCGGCCGATTTCATCGCCCTTGCCCGGGAGTACGGTGCGGCCATCGTGGTCGCGGGCGATTCGGACTATCCGCAGATCGCCGATGTCACCGCGCCCTTCGTCTACGCCCGCATCATGGGCACGGCAGAAACGCAGAAGCTCGGCTATGCCCCCAAGGCGCTGGAGGCCTGGGTGAAACGGGCGCAGGACTGGGCCAAGGGCGGGGCGCCCGGCGACCTGGATTCCGTCGGCCCGCGCAAGCCGCAGAAGGCTGGGCGCGACGTCTTCCTTTACGTCATCAGCGGCTTCAAGGAGCGCAACCCGGCCGCCGCCATGGCGATGATCGAGCGCCTGGCCTAGCGCCGCCGAAATCCGCTGGAATCGGGCCTTTCCGGGCCCCAAAGGAACGGAATCGGTTGCGCTTTTCCGGCGTCCCCCTAGTCTCATTTCCGGGGCCGGACGGATCGACGAAAGGGTGCTCTATGAAGGTGGTGATAACCGGCGGCGCCGGCTTCATCGGCGTGCAACTGGCGCGCCGCCTCACGCAATTGGGGGCGCTCACCGGGCCGTCGGGGCGCAGCGAGAAGATCGACGCCATCACCTGCTTCGACATGGTCGAGCCCGGCCAGCGCCCGGCCGGCCTGGACGACCGCACCAGCTTCGTCGCCGGCGAGATTTCCGACCGCGACACCGTGCGCCGGCTGTTCGACCGGCCGGATCTCTCGGTCTTCCACCTGGCCTCGGTGGTGAGCGGCGGCGGCGAACTCGATTTCGACCTCGCCATGCGGGTCAACCTGGACGGCAACCTGCACGTGCTGGAATCCGCCCGCGCCCTCGGCTCGCGCCCTCGCGTGGTCTTCGCCAGCTCCATCGCCGTGTTCGGCGGCAAGGCGATGCCGAAGCAGGTCGGCGACGACACCAAGCAGGTGCCGCAGACCACCTACGGCATGACCAAGGCGATCGGCGAATTGCTGGTCAACGACTATTCGCGCAAGGGCTTCCTCGACGGCCGCTCGGCGCGCCTGCCGACCGTCATCATCCGCCCGGGCAAGCCGAACAAGGCGGCCTCCAGCTTCGCCAGCGGCGTGTTCCGCGAACCGCTGAACGGCCAGCCTTGCATGCTGCCGGTCGGCTATGACGCGGTGATGCCGCTCGCCGGCTATCGCACCATCGTCGAGGGCTTCGTGCGGCTGCACGAGGTGGATGGCGCCGCGCTTGGCGAGGATCGCGCCGTCAGCCTGCCCTCGCTCGACGTCACCGTCGGCGACATGGTGGCGGGACTGAAGCGCGTCGCCGGCAACCGGCATCTGGGCGAGATCACGGTGGAAAAGGACCCGGCCATCGAGCGCATCGTCGCCACTTGGCCGGTCGGCACCCACTATGAACGTGCGCTGAAGCTGGGGCTGCCGAAGGATCCGGACCTCGATTCCATCATCAAGGCCTATATCGAGGATTTCCTCGGCGACTGATGCGCGTCTTCGCTACTCACTCACTCGTCATGGTCGTGCTTGGCACGACCATCCACGAGTTTGCCTGCCGCTACTCGATCTAGCCCATTGAAACTCGTGGATGCCAGGGCCAGGCCCTGGCATGACGGCGGAGCGAGTGGCTACGGATTCGGAAACCGCTTCCGCAGCTCCGCCACCTGCTCCGGCGTCAGGTAGCGCGTCGGACGGCCATGCAGCAGGAGATAGAGCCGCGCAGTTTCCTCCAGCTCCTCGATCGCGTTGACGGCGGCGCTCAAGGACGCGCCGGCGACGACCGGCCCGTGATTGGCGAGCAGCACGGCAGAGTGCTTCGCCGCTATCCTGCCGACGGCGTCGCCCAGCGCCGGGTCGCCCGGCGCGAAATAGGGGATGAGCGGCAGCTTGCCGACGCGCATGACGTAGTAGGCCGTGATCGGCGGCAGCACGTCGTCCGGATCGATGCCGTCGAGGCAGGAAACCGCGACCGAATGGGTCGAATGCAGATGCACCACCGCCCCGGCGCCGGCGCGCTCGCGGTACATCGCCAGATGCAGGAAGCTTTCCTTGGTCGGCGCGTCGCCCGAGACATGGTTGCCGTTGTCGTCCAGCCTCGCCAACCGCGCCGGGTCGAGATCGCCCAGCGCGACATTGGTCGGCGACATCAGCCAGCCGCCCTCGACCTTGACGCTGATGTTCCCGGAGCTGCCGAAGGTCAGCCGCCGCGCGAACATCGAGCGGCCGAGGCTGACCAGGCTTTCACGCGCCTTGCTGTCGCTCATTTGAGCATCCCGATCGCCTTGAGGAAGAAGTCCTCGCCGCCGAAATTGCCGGACTTGAGCGCCAACGCTAAGGGTGGGTCGGTCAGCGCCAGGGTCGCCGGCACGCCGGGATCGATCTGCGCGCCGATGCGCAGCGCGCGGATGCCGAGCGCCTGCACCACCGCGCCGGAAGTCTCGCCGCCGGCGACGACGAGGCGGCGCAGGCCGCCCTGCACCAGCGACTTGGCGATCGCCGCCAAGGCCTGTTCCACCAGCGCGCCGGCGCGCTCGCGCCCGAGCGCCGATTGCGCCGATCGCACCTCTTCCGGCGGCGCGCTGGCATAGATCAGCACCGGCCCCTTCGTCATCTGGTCGCGCGCCCAGGCGACCGCCTCCGCCACCGCGTCCGCCCCGCATTCGGCCAGGACCAGCGGGTCGAGGCGCCGCGCCGGATGGGCCGCCTGCATACGGGCGATCTGCGCCAGCGTCGCCGGCGAGCAGCTGCCGGAGAGCACGGCCGCGGGCCCGCCCAGCGCGGGGAACGTCTCCACCGCGTCGCGCTTCGCCAGCAGGCCGGCGCGGCGGAAGTTCTCCGGCAGCCCCATCGCCGCGCCCGAGCCGCCGGTCGCCAAAGGCAGGTCGGCGCAGGCGGCACCGAGATCGCGCAGATGGACATCGTCGAGCGCGTCGATGACCGCATATGCGGCGCCGCGAGTCTGCAGCGCGACCAGATCGCGGCGGATCGCTTCCGCCCCCTGGGCCACGACCCGATGCGGCACCAGATCGACCTGGCCCCGGCTCTGCCGCTCCATCACCCGCACCAGGTTGGCGTCGGTCATCGGGGTCAGCGGATGGTTGCGCATCGGCGAGTCCGACAGCAATTGCGCGCCGACGAAAAGGTGCCCCTGGTAGATCGTGCGGCCGTTCTCGGGAAAGGCCGGGCAGATTGGCACGATGCCGGCGCCGAGATCGGCGCGCAGCGCGTCCGCCACCGGGCCGATATTGCCCTGGTCGGTGGAATCGAAGGTCGAGCAGTATTTGAAGAAGATCTGCCGCGCCCCGTGCCGCCGCAGCCAGCGGCAGGCGGCGCGCGAATCCGCCACCGCTTGCGCCACCGGCGCGGTGCGCGATTTCAGCGCCACGACGATGGCATCGGCTTCCGGCGCCGTCAGGTCGTCATCGGGGGCGCCGATCACCTGCACCACCCGCATGCCGTTGCGCACCAGCGTGCTGCCCAGATCGGTCGCGCCGGTGAAATCGTCGGCGATGCACCCCAGCAGCAGCCCGGGATCGGTCCTCGTCACCCCGCGGCACTCACCCGCGCGACGGCATAGGGTGGCAATTTGACGGTACCGACCTTCTTCAGCGCCTTGCCGCCCTTGGCGAGGAAGCCGGCATCCGACGTGGCGGCGACGAAGCTGGCCTCGTCCAGCTGATGCAGCATCGCCTTGCCGGTGAAGCCGGTCACCCGCGCGGTCTGCTCGCTGCCGGTGAGGTTGGCGAGCCACAGGACCGGCCCGGCCTTGCCGCGACAAGCAAGCGCCGCGACCTTGCCGGGCGCCGCCGACTTGGCCGCCAGCAGCTTGCCGCCCGACGCGGCGGCGAGGCCGGCGATGACGTGATAGAGCGGATAGACCGCGGCGCCCTGGGTCTCGTCGAAATAAGGCTGCGCGAAGCCCGCCTTGCGATAGATCAGCCCGGCCGGACCGGTGGCGACGCTCAGCGACACCGCGGCCAGGCCGCCCGCGGCGAAGGCCGCGACATAGCCGAGGTTCCATGCCGCGCCGAACAGGCCGCGCTGGCGCGGATCCATGTCGGCGAGGCAGACGCGGTTGTTGCCCGGGTTGTCGGCGGTCGACGCACCGTAGGGGTTGCGTCGCGCCGCGATGGCGCTGGGGCCGACCCAATAGGCCTTGCCGCCGCTGAGCGCCTTGGCCGACTGGATCACATAGGGCAGCGCCTCCAGCGTCTCCATCACCGAGACGTCGTCGGCCGCGTGCACGATGGGCGAGGTGGTGTGGGTGATGAAATCGAGCAGCGCCGCCGGCGGGCGCTTGCGGTTGAACTCGGTGAAGAAGACATAGGTGCCGCCGCCCAGTCTCACGCCGGGAAAGGCGATGCGTGCGGCCTTGTAGATATCCTCCAAGGTGGGCCCGTCGGGGCCTTTGCTGCCCGGCAGCACCCCGCGCAGGTCGATGGCCGGCGACACGGCGATGGCGGCCGGCACCAGCCCGGCGCGCGCCACCGCCTGGGCGATCGGCGCCAGCTCCGCCGCCGGCGCCTGGCGGCCGGGCAGGATGATCTCCAGGGTCACGTCGCAGCCCGTCGCCTTGGCCAGGCGCTGATAGGTGGCGAGCGTGTTGGGCAGGCCCGGCTGGCGGCCATCGGCCTCGCAGACCAGGTGCCGTGGGGCGGCCTGCCGGATCAGCGCGGCCTGGGCCAGCGCGTGTTCCGCCTCCGCCGCGGGAATGCCGATGCCGATGGCCGGCATCACGCCGGCCGGCCGGCCGAGCGCGACATCGATGGGCTTGGCCTTGCCCGCCGCCTTCGCCTTCGGCAGCTTGCCGTCGAAACTGAGACGCACCGATTGCTTGAACTCGACATTGCGCTGCAGCGTGTAGGGCCATGGCAGGGCCAGCGGCCGCACATAGGTCTTGAAGGAGGCATCGGTCCAGTTGCGGTGATCCTCCATCTCGAAGGTGTCGCCCTCCATGCGGCAGGTGGCGAAGATGCCGGGCGCCACTTTGTGCTTCAGCGAGCGGATCTCGTAGAAGGGCTGGATCGGGTTGACGATGGCGGGGAACTTGTCCTTCACCTTGCGCCCGTCGACATGCTCGACCTCGACCGGAAACCCGGCAACCCCGGTCAGCGGATGCAGCACGACGAAGCCGGTGCGGTTGGTGAGGAAGTCGGTCTCCGGCCGCGCCGTCGCGGCGAACAGCAACTCGCCCTCCCGGCAGGTGATCTCGGCGCGATAGGCGATCGCCCGCTTGGCATCGGCGCAGCGCGCATCGTAGGAGACGCTGAACTCGCTCTTGCCCTGCTTGATCTTCAGGTTGCTGATGGTCGGGTTGAAGGTGCCCCAGTTCTCGTCGCGCACCAGGAAGGCGATGGCGCGCAGCACTTCCGTCTCGCCCAGCTTGATGTAGCGCAGCGCGCCGTTGTCGAACACGGCGGAGATGGGGCCGGCGGCGAGCGTGCGCACCTTGGGTTCCGGCACTTCGGTGCCGAACAGCTTGATGGCGCGCTTCGGTTGCCTGGTTGCCATGGCGATCTCCCCCTCTCGCTCAGATCACCCGGTTGGTCTCCGGATCGATCAGCACTGCCCGATTCATATCCAAATCCACGTCGATTCGCTCGCCCGGCCGCTGCACCGCATGGGAATCGAGCTCCGCCACGCTCGGTACGCCACCCAGCGGGAAGGTAATATAGGCGCGCGATCCGGTCGGCTGCACCAGCTCCACCGTGACCCCGATGCGATGGTGGCCGGGCCGCGAGCTGCCGTTGGCCCGGGTCACGTATTGCGGCCGGAGGCCCAGGACGACGGGTCGTCCGTCCGCCGCCCCCGCGGGCGCCCGGCCGTCGGGCAAGGCGAGGCCGGCGCCGTCGGCGAGGCGCACCGACCAGCCGGCGCCGGCCCTGGCCAGCTGCGCCGGGATGAAGTTCATCTGCGGCGAGCCGAGGAAGCCGGCGACGAAGCGGGTGGCGGGCCGCTCGAACAAATCGAGCGGCGTGCCGGCCTGCTCGATCCGCCCGTCGCGCAGCAGCACGATGCGGTCGGCCAAGGTCATCGCCTCGATCTGGTCGTGGGTCACGTAGATCATCGTGGTGCCCAGCTCCTGGTGCAGGCGCTTGATCTCGCTGCGCATCTCGTCGCGCAGCTGGGCGTCCAGGTTGGACAGCGGCTCGTCGAACAGGAACAGGGTGGCGTTGCGCACGATGGCCCGGCCGATGGCGACGCGCTGGCGCTGGCCGCCGGACAATTGGCGCGGCAAGCGCGCGAGCAGCTGGGTGATGCCGAGCATCTCCGCCGCGCGCTTCACCCGCGCCTCGATCTCCGCCTGCGGCGTCTTGCGCGCGCGCAGGCCGAAGGCGATGTTCTCGAACACGTTCATGTAGGGATAGAGCGCGTAGTTCTGGAACACCATGGCGATGTTGCGGTCGCGCGGGCGGACATAGTTCACCACCTGGCCGCCGATCTCGATGGTGCCGCCATCCGGCGTCTCCAGCCCGGCGATGGTCCTGAGCAGGGTCGACTTGCCGCAGCCGGAGGGGCCGACCAGCACCGTGAACTCGCCGGCCGCGACCTCCAGGTCGATGCCGCGCACCGCCGGTACGCCGCCATAGCTTTTCACGAGGCCGGTGATTTTCAGATCCGACATGCGCTTGCCCCTACCCTTTGACCGCGCCCATGGAGATGCCGCGCACCAGGTAGCGCTGCAGGGTCGCCACCGCGAAGAAGACTGGAATGGTGCCCAGCACCGACATGGCCGCGATCTTGGCCCAGAAATTCGACTGGCCGCCGAAATAATGCGTCACCTGCACCGTGTAGGTGACGACCTCGGTCCGCGTCAGCACCAGGGCGAAGATGAAATCGTTCCAGGCGAAGACGAAGGTGAAGACCGCGGTGGCGAACAGGCCGGAGCGCACCA
>JBDHTX010000035.1:0-43389 GCA_039808885.1 Dongiaceae bacterium
CGGCGGCGGCCTTGCCGGCGCCCTTGCCCGCGGCGGCTCCGGCCGCCGCGCGGGCGCCCGAAGCGGGGCTTGCAGGCGCCGCGCCGAAGTCGTTGTCGAAAAGGAACTTGCGTACCACAGCCATTTCCCGTGCCGGATTCCTAGTAGATCAGCTCGTCTTCGCCCTTCTTGTCGCTCAGCATGATCTCGCCCTTGGCGGCGAGATCCTTGGCGACGGTGACCATCGCCAGCTGGGCTTCCTCCACGTCGCGCAGGCGCACCGGTCCCATGGCGGCCATGTCTTCCTTGAGCATCTTCGACGCGCGCTCCGACATGTTGGAGAGGAACATGTCGCGCAGCGCCTCCGAGGCGCCCTTGAGGCAGAGCGGCAGCTTGTCCTTCTCGACGTTGCGCAGCAGCGTCTGCACGCCGCCCGGGTCGAGCTTGCCGAGGTCCTCGAAGGTGAACATGAGGGAGCGCACCTTCTCGGCCGAATCGCGGTTGCGCTCCTCGAGCGCGGTGAGGAAGCGCGATTCCGAGGCGCGGTCCAGGTTGTTGAAGATCTCGGCGATCATCTCGTGCGCGTCGCGCCGCGCGGTGCGCGCCAGGTTGCTCATGAACTCGTTGCGCAGCACGCGCTCGACGTCGTCCAGCACGTCCTTCTGCACCGATTCCATGCGCAGCATGCGCATGATGACTTCCATGGCGAAGGCCTCGGGCAGCATGGAGAGCACGCGGGCGGCGTGGTCGGCCTTCACCTTGGACAGCACGACGGCCACGGTCTGCGGGTATTCGTTCTTCAGGAAGTTGGCCAGCACCGCTTCGTGCACGTTGCCGAGCTTGTCCCACATGGTGCGGCCCGCGGGGCCGCGGATCTCTTCCATGATCTGGTCGACCTTGGACTTGTCGAGGACCTTGGAGAGCAGCCGCTCGGTCGATTCGAAGGTGCCGGTCATGGTGCCGGTGGAGGAGATCGCGTCGGCGAACTCGACGAACAGGCGCTCGATCACGGTGGCGTTCACCGTGCCGAGATTGGCCATGGTCTGGGAAATCTCGCGGATCTCGTCGTCATGCATCAGCTGGAACAGCTTGGCGGCGGTCTCCTCGCCGACCGACATGATGAGCAGCGCCGCCTTCTGCAGGCCGCTCATGGACCGGTAATCGTCTTTGTTCCGCATCATGGCTCAGTGATTCCCGCGGGTGTTGCTTACTGTTCCGAGTAGACCCACTGCCGGATCAGGTTGACGGCCTGCTCCGGATGCTGGTCCACGAGGTCGGAGATCTTGCGGATCGAGGAGGCGCGCACGCGGCCCTCGACCTGGTTCAGGTCGATCATCTGGTCGATCTCGGCGGCGATGGCGGCGGCCTCGCTCGGGCTCTGCGGCGTCGGCAGGCCGGGAATGCCCGGTTCGCCGCCGGGGCCTGGAATGGCGAGGGCGGCGGCGGCGCCGGGCGGCAGGGCGAGCGTGCCGTCGCCCATGCCGGCGAGCGCGACGTTGCCCGGGGCGATGGTCGGCATGGCGAGCAGGCGCGTGAGGAGCGGGCGGACCACCAGCAGCAGCACCAGGGTGGCGACAATGGAGAGCACCAGCAGCTCCGCCAGGCGCATCATGTCGGTCTTGTCGAGGCCGAACAGCGTGGCGCCGGAATCGTCGATCAGCTCCGGCTCGGCGAACTGCATGTTGACGATCTGCACCACGTCGCCGCGGGCCTCGTTGAAGCCGACATTGGCCTTGACCAGCTTCTCGATGTTGGCGAGCTCGTCCGGCGTGCGCGGCTTGTAGGTCTTCGTGCCGTCGGCGGCGACGTCATAGGTGCCGTCGACCAGGACGGCGGCCGAGATGCGCTTCACGTTGCCGCTGGCCTTGATCTCGGTCTGCACCTTCTTGGAGATCTCGTAGTTGACGGTCTCCTCGTTGCGGGTGTTCTGCGACTGCGAGCCGGTGCCGCCGCCGGCCTGCTGGCCCGGCGGGTTCGGCGTGTTGTTGGCGGCGCTGACGGCGTTGGAATTGTCGGATTCCTGCGACTTGCCGGTCTCCTCGACCGTCTGGGTCGAGCGGACGACCTGGCCGTCCGGGTTGAAGTCCTCGGTGTTGGTGGTGACCTGGTTGAAGTCGAGCTCGGCGGTGACCTCGGCCCGCACCTTGCCGGCGCCGAGCGTCTGCGCCAGCATCTGCTCGATGCCCTGGCTGATCCGCGCCTCGTAGGAGCGGCGCATGTCCTCCGAATTGGCGACGTCGAGGTCGCCATCGTCGGCGCCGCGCGCCAGCAGTTCGCCGTTGCTGTCGATGACCGAGACGTTGTTGGCCTTCATGCCGGGCACGGCGGAAGCGACCAGGTGCTGGATCGCGGAGACCTGGCCCTTGTCCAGGCTGCCGGCCATGGTCAGCACGACCGAGGCGGTGGGCTCGGCGCGGTCGTTGGAGAACAATTCGCGCTTCGGCA
The DNA here is from genome assembly GCA_039808885.1 of Dongiaceae bacterium. GTDB lineage: Bacteria > Pseudomonadota > Alphaproteobacteria > Dongiales > Dongiaceae > Dongia_A. The sequence continues at coordinate 2,425 of JBDHTX010000035.1, forward strand.
TCACCAGGTGGACGCGGGCGGCGCGCACCTGGCGGATCGAGCGGATGGTGCGGGCCAGTTCGCCCTCGAGCGCGCGGATCTGGTTGATCTGCTGCACGAAGTTGGTGGTGCCGAGGGCGTCGGCGCGGTCGAAGATCTCGTAGCCGATGGAGCCGCCGGACGGAATTCCTTCAGACGCGAGCGACAGGCGCAGCTTCGCCACCTGGTCCGCCGGCACGTAGATCTGCGAGCCGTCGCCGCGCAGTTCGTAGGGGATGCCCTGGGTGTCCATGCGCTGGACGATCTGGCCGCTATCGGCGGGATCGAGGCCGCTGTAGAGCAGTGTCATGCCCGGCGAGGCGAGCCGCGTGACGATGAAGGTGAAGAAGGCGATCAGCGCGAAGGCGACGGCGCCGAGCGCCACCAGCCTGGTCGGTCCGAGATTGCGCAGGGTCTGCATAAAGCCGTTCACGAGCGTCACCGGTGAAATGTCTTCGATCGCAATCGCGCCGGCCTGTGGATCACGCGAGTTCGCCTAAAATTTTCCGCAAATCGGATGGATCTGCGCGCAATTCGGGCCGGCGATGGGTTGACGCTACGCCGCAGACCTTAACAAGGACTTAAGCGGCGGCAAAAATTGCCTAGAACTGGGAAAACTCTGCCGGGCGGGATTGGCGAATCGGCGCTGCGACGGCGCTATTCGGCGGTGCGCATGCTGCCGTTGCGGCGGGCCGCGGCGCGATAATCCTGCAGGCGCGTGGTGCGCAGGCCGCGCATGCCGTGGCGATCGATCGAACGCTGCCAGGAGAGGAACTCCTCGACCGAAAGCGTGTAGCGCGTACAGGCCTCCTCGAGGCTGATCAGGCCGGCGCGAACACCGGCGACGACCTCAGCCTTGCGACGAATCACCCAGCGCTTGGTGCCTGGCGGCGGCAGGTCCTCCATGCGGAGGCGCCGGCCGTCGATGCCCAAGACCACCATGCTCTTGCCTTCGAAATCGGCGTCCATCGACTCCTTCCCAGGCGTGGTCCGATCGAAGTTCAAGCCTATGACCCACGGCTTAAGGAATCGCTAAATCGCGGCATGAAGGCAGAGACGCGAAAGGCCGTAATTTTGCATCAAATTTTATCTATCTAGTATTCGAGACAGCTTTATAGAAAAGGCCGAGTAATTCAGCTTGCCGTGCTGGTGTCTTTCGCGACCTTGATGATCTTGTCGATCGGGAAGCCAACAGAGCCGATGAACAACTCGACCTGGCCGTCCTTGATTTCGGTCGAATCCACCACGCCGAAGCTGGTGATCTTCGACGAATAGATCTTGCCCGTCTCGTCGGAATAGCTGACCGAGACCTGGTATTCACCGTCGGGCAGCTGGTTGCCGAAGGCATCCTTGCCGTTCCAGTCGACCTTGTAGCTGCCGGCTTCCCGGTTGGCCTCCTCGACCAGCACCGTGTTGCCCTTGGCATCGGCGACGCGGAGGACGGCGCGGGTGGCATTGCGGTCGATATCGTACTGGAAGCTGGTCTTGCCGCCCTTGAGGGAGACCCGGTCGCTGTCCACGGCGACCTTGTTGCCCAGGAAGGCGACGGCGCCGAAGGCGTTGGTGGAGGATTGCAGGTTGATCAGCTTCTCCAGCCGCTGGTTCGACTGGATCATCTGCTCGACCGAGCTGAAGGACACCAGCTGCTGGGTGAACTCCGACGTGTCCATCGGCGACAGCGGATCCTGGTTCTGCAGCTGCTTGGTCAGCAACAGCAGGAAATTGTTGTACTTGTCGTTGAGGTCGGCGGTGTCGTCGGTCCCGCTGCTGCCACTGCTGCTGCTCTTCTGGGCGCTCGACTGCGATGCCGCGAGAAGCTGCTGGATATTGGGGACTTCCATGATCTCCGCTCCCACCCCGCCGGGGCTCCAAATCTAGACTTCCACGTTGACCAGTCCGGAGGCGGTATCGACTGCCGATGCCGCCGGCGCAGCCGTGTCGGCCTCGCCGCCGGCCTGTTCCTGGCCGCGCGCGGACGTTCCCGACTGCCTCAGGTCCTGGGCGAATTCCTGGCTGTCCTGGCGCCCCAGGCTGAAGGACAGGTCGTTTCCGTCCATCTGCAATCCGGCATTATGCAAGGCCCGTTCCAACCCCTTGATGTCGCGCTGCAGCAATTCAAGGGTGCTCGGCTTTTCCACCGTCACCGCCGCGGTCACCCGCTTTTCCTCGTCAATTTCGAGCTTTACGTGGATCTGGCCCAGTTCGGAGGGCGACAGCTGGATCGACAGCCGGCCGGTACCTTCGCGGACCGCGCGCTGGATGTTGATCGCGACCTGCTCATGGGCCGGCAAATCCTGCAGGTGCTGGCGCAACTGGGCGATGAAATCCGGCCGCTTGGACGCGGCGCCCTGGGCCAGGTGCAGGGTCCAGCCCGGAACCGCTGCGCCCTCGCTGTCGACGGTGGTGTCGAATGCGGCGGCCGTGCTCTCGGCGCTGGCGGGGCCGGCCGGCTGGGTCGCGGGCTGGATCGGGGCCGCCGCCTGCTGCGGCTGCGCCGGCACGGCCTGCTGTGCCTTGATCTCGGCCGCGGCGGCGGGGCGCGGCGACGGATGGGGCTTCGCCGATTCCGTGGCGCGCGGCGCGTCCGGCGTCAGCTTGACGACCAGTTCGGCGGTCTCGGCTGCGGGTTCGGCGGTGGCGGCTGCCGGGGCCGCTGCTGGGGTCGATTGCTCCGGCGCCCCCGCCAGGGTCGCCAGGTCGACGCCGCTCAGGACCTGCGGCGCGGCGTCCGCGGGCGCAGTGCTGTCGCCCGCGATCGCCGCCGCAGTGCTGTCGCCCGCGATCGCCGCCGCGGTTGCGGCCTGGCTGGCGGCGAGGGCCGCGGCGAAGCCCGCCACGTTGGGAACGGCATCGCCGGGGGCTGCTTCCGTCGCTGCGGGCTGCTCCGGCACGGCCGTGTCCGCCGCGGCAGCCGCCGGGGCGGGCGTTGCCTGGCCGTCGGCCTGGACCTCGGGCGCCGGCAACGCGCTGTTCTCCGGCACCTGCGCCACGGCCGCCTGGGGCGTGGCGGAGACGGCAGCGGCCGTTGCGGCCGGATCGGCTGGCTCCGGCTGTTGGGTCTTGTCGTCCTTGCCTTGGTCGGTCTTTTCCGTTGCGAGCTTCGGCGCGTCCTCCGCGCACTTGGCGGCTGCCTTGTCGTCCTCCTTGCGCGTCTCGATCGCCTTCTGCTCGTCCCCGACCGGCTTGGACTCGCCGCGAACGGTATGCGGATGCTTGACGACCGGGCGGATCGGGCGGCCCTGCGTGGCGGGTGAATCCGTGTCGGAGCGCCGTTCGACCGGGTTGCGGCGGCGGATGGCGGGCTCGGGGCGCTCGCTCTCGCCGCGTTTCTTCAGCTGCTCGCCCAGCATGTCGGCGAACAGGTCGCCGGCGGTGCCGTTCTGGCGGCGGTCGATCAGGAAATCTGCGCCGATGGCCGGTTCGAAGCGGATTGCGTCCATGACTGGGCTTTCAGGCGATGAAATTGACGAGCGAGAGCTTGGAGATCTGCGCGTAGGCGCCGAAGCTGGCCTGCAGCTGCAACTCGACGGCCTGCAGCTTGGCGGCAACCTCGTTGGGATCCACCGCCTCGATCTTGTCGCTGTCGGAGACGTTGGCGTTGATCGTCGTCTGGTGCGACAGCGTGGTGGCGGAGAGCAGCGCGTCGTTGACCGTGTTGTCGGCAGTCAGCTTGCGCACGCCTTCCAGCGATTCCTTCGCCAGCTGCCGCGCGATGTCCATGATCCGGGCATAGTCGTCGGGGTTCTCGACCGCTTCCTTGGCGTAGCGCAAGGCGAGCGTGAGCTTCTGGAACGCCACGTCGTTGGCGCTGAAGGTGTATTTGACCTGCACGTTGTCGGCGGCGACGACCGACGAGCGCTGCCATGCCAGGGCCGAGTCCGTCGGCTCCTGATAGACGCTGTAGTCCGGCGGCGTCGGATCCGGCACGGCGCTCGGCTTCACCACCGTGGCCTCGGTCTTGAGCTCGACGCCCACCGTGGTGCCGGTGAGGATGATCCGTCCGCTGCCGGTGGGGCCGGGCACCGCCGAAGCCGGGAAGGGCGGCGTCTGCGAACTCATCACCGCGCTCAGATTGATGGCGATGGCGTCGATATCCTTCTCGGCGCCGGTGGTCACATAGCGCGCGGTGCGACCGTTGACCGTGACCTCGTAGACGTCGCCCTTGCGGCCGACCGGGCCGCTCAGCTGCACGGTGTCGATCTGGGCCAGCGGTCCGGCGGGCAGGTTGGCGACCACGTTGGTGGCGACCGGCGCCGGCGTGACGTTGGGGCCGGCATCGAGCGACAGCGTCGCGGTGTAGGTCATCGCGCTGCCCGGCGTGTCGGAGCGGATGGCCAGCCGGCCGTTCTTCACGAAGGCGGTGACGCCGATCCCCGCCGCGTTGATGGCAGAGACGAACTTGGCGGCGATGGAGGCCTCGTCGTCGTTCTGCGCGGTGATCACGGTGAAGGGGCCGCCGGCCGGCGCGGTGAAGGTCATCGTGAACTGGTCGCCGGCGTCGAGCGGGCTGGGGAAGGCGATCTCGTCCTCCTGCGCCACCGGGACCACCGTGCGCTGGGTGGTGGCGACGCTCGGCGTGTTCTGCACCGTGGCATGCGAGGTAAAGGCGGTGGCCGAGCTCAGCTGCAGCACGCCGTTGCCCTGGTTGGTCGGCGTCACGCTGAACGGCGGCTGGTAGTTGTTGATCTTGGAGATCAGCTTGTCGACGATCGCGTTCAGGTCGGCCTCGTCGCCCGTGGTGCGGTAGCTGATGGTCACCGGCGCGGCATGGGCCGGCGGGTCGGTGATGGTGACGCTGAAGATCTCGCCGATCGTTCCCACCGGGCCGGCGAGCGTGATGCGGTCGACCTGGGACGCGCCGATCGGCACGTTGGCCTGGACCGTCGCGATCGTGGACGGCGTCGGGTCGGTGCCGGTGATGGCGGCGGTGAAGGCGGTGCCCGGGATATCCGACGTGATGGTGAAGCCGTTGGCGTCGATATCCTGGACCGAGACGTTGGCCAGCGGGCCGACCGCGGCGGCCATCGCCGCGGCGAGCTGCTGCGCGGTCAGCGGGCCGTTGAAGGTGAAGGGGTTGCCGTTGACGTTGATCGTCTCGCTCTGGCCCTGGCCGAGGCGGTCGGTGGTGACCCGCACCACCTGCTGGACGGTGCCGGCGGCGAGCTGCTGGATGGTGGCGCTGCCGGCGGAATTGTCCGAGGCGATCGGGTTCGGCAGCCGCGCGAGGTCGATCACCGGCGCCTGCTCGTTGGCGTTGATGCCGCCGAACAGGTAGCGGTCGTTCACCTGCTCGTTGAGCAGCGCGCGCAACTCGGTCAAGGCCGTGCCGACCTGGTTCACGATGGGCGAGACCTTGCCGGCGCGCGCCTGGGTGACTTCGATCGTGTTGTCGGCGCCGCTGGCGATGCCGATCTGCGCGACCGTGACGTTGAACAGCGGGCCGGGCTCGGTCCCGGTGATCACCAGCTGCTCGCCCTGCGCCTCGGCCTTGGCCCGGATCGCCGGCGCATGGGCATTGATCTGCGCGGCCAGGTTGCCGGCGATCTCGTCATAGCTGCCCTCGGTGCCGTTGGTGACGTAGCTGAACAGCACGCCGTCGACGATCACCTTGTAGATGTCGCCGACGTCGCCCAGGTCGCCGCCGAAGGTCACCTTGTGCTGCTGGGTCACCGGCGGGTCGGTGTTGGGCGAGGTAAAGGCCTGCAGCATGGTGGCGTTGATGTCCTCGATGCTGCTCAGCACGCGGTCGTACGCCTTGACGTCGGTCTGCGCGCTCTTGATCGATTCGATGTAGCCCTGGCGCCGCGCGATCTCGGCGCGCAGGTCGACGAGGCGCGTGGCCTCGACGCCGTAGGTCGTCAGGTCGCCGGACTTCTTCTGGCTGTTGAATTGCTGGGTCAGCTGCGCCAGCGAGGTCTGCATCTTCTGGAAGCTGCCGACATTCGCCAGATAGGCCGCATAGGTCGAATAACCGCTGACCGGCATGGTGTTGTCCTCGTTCTACCGCGACACGGCCGCTTGCAGCGTGTCGAACAATGTCTGGATCACGGTGATCAACCGGGCCGAGGCGGCATAGGCGTTCTGCAGCACCTGCAGGTTCGCCAGTTCCTCGTCGAGGTTGACGCCGGTGTCCTGCAGATAGCGCTGCTCGGTCATCTGCAGCGTGTCTTTGCTGAGCTCGGCGTTGTCGCTCACCACCTTGGCGTTGGAGCTCGCCGTCCCGATGAAGCCCGACATCAGGCCCTTGTAGGAGACGCTGGTCAGGCTGAGCCCGATGGCGATGAAGCTGCGCTCCGAGCTGCCGATCGCGGTCACCACGTCGGGCGCGGCGTTCTTCTTCAGCTGCTGGGTGCCGGCCGCCAGGTCCTTGTTGATCTGGAAGGTGTAGCGGTCGGTGCCGGTGAAGAAGCCCTGCTTCAGCTCCGGCAGCTGGCCGTTGACCGAGCTCACCACCGTGAACTTCTCGTCGGCGTTGTTGCCGACCAGCTGCAGCGAGGCGATACCGTTCAATGCGGTGACGCCGAGCGTGCCGTCGGCATTGACCAGGGCCGCCAGCTTCTGGGCGATCTGGTCCAGGTTGGTGTCGTTCTGCGTCGCCGTGTAGCTGAACTTCTTGCCCTTGACCGTGATCTCGAAGACGTCGCCTTCGGCGAGGCTGCCGGAGAGGAACACGGTGCCCATCTGCGGTGTGGACACCGAGGCCTCGACGGTGGTCGTGTGGCTTGCCGAAACGCGCAGCGAACCGGTTCCGCCGTCATAGGCCGCGGCGAAGCTCGGCGGCGTGCCGCCGGTGCTGGTGAAGGCGGCGGCGATGACGTCGAGCTGCGAGCGCAGCTTGCGGATGACCTCGGTCGCCGGGTCGGCGCTGGCCGGCAGGCCGGCGCTGGTGCCGTCGGCCCGCAGATCGAGCAGCGCCTTCAGCTTGCCTTCGCGGATCTGGCCGTCGACGACGACATTGCTGTCGAGCGAGACGATGTGGGTGCCGTCGAAGCTGAACCGTGCCGGCGCCCCGTCGAGCAGGGACAGGCCGGCCGGCGTGATCAGGGCGATGGCGCCATTGTCGCGCTCGACCGTGCGCACGTCGACCAGCTTGGCGATCTCGCGGACCAGCTCATCGCGCTGGTCGGTCAGCTCGAGGCGCTCGGTACCCTTCGGCTCCGCCGACTTGATGCGCAGATTGCACTCGAACACCTGGGACAGCAGGTCGTTGAGCTGGGTGGTCGAGGTGCCGAGGTCGGCCTGGATGTCCGAATCGATGTCGTCGATGCCGACCGCCAGGCGGCGAATCTCGGTCGACAGCTGGTCGCCGATGGCGACGATCTGGCGCTGGGCGGCAGCGCTCTCCGGCTGGGTCTGGAAGGCCTGCCAGGCGGCGTTGAAGTCGCTCATCAGCTTCGGCAGCGCCGCGCTGTCGGAGCTGGCGCCGAGCAGGTTCTGGATCCGGCTCATGTAGTTGAGCTGGGTGGAGTTCAACCCGTCGCGCGAGGTGAAGCTCTCGAACTGCTTGCGCAGGGCGACGCTGACCGCCGACTGGTAGCCGGCGATCAGCGAGCCGCCGATCTGGTTGTCGCCCAGCACCGCGGATTCCCGCACCAGGGTCTTCTTGGTGTAGGAGGGGTCGTTGGCGTGCGCGACATTGGCCGAGACCAGTTGCACATTCGCCTGGTTGACCCGGAGCCCGGAGAGGGCTGCGTTGAGGGCGGCGGTCAGCGACATGGCGTCACCTGGGGTCTGCTACCGGATTACCGCTTGATGTTGATCACTTCGGCCAGCATTTCGTCCGCCGTGGTGATCACCCGGGTGTTGGCGGCATAGGCGCGCTGCGTGACGATCATTTTCGAGAACTCCTCGGCGATGTCGACGTTGGAGCCCTCCAGCGCGCTGCCGCGGATGGTGCCGGCGCCGTTGGCGCCGGCGTTGTTGATCTGCACCGAGCCGCTGTCGAAAGTCTCGGTGAAGCCCTGCGCCACCTCGCGCTTCAGCGACGTGGGATCGTTGAACTGGGCGATGGGCACGCGGAAATAGATGCGGCTGCGGCCGTTGTCGTATTGCAGCTCGACGTCGCCGTTGTCGCGGATGCTGACATCCTTCAGCAGGCCCTGCGGCACGCCGTCCTGGGTCAGGCGCGACACGTCGATGTCGTCGCCGGCGAACTGGGTGACGCCACTGGTGGTCTGGAACTGGCCGAGGTTCAGGGTGATGTTCTGCGCGCCGAGGCCGTAATCGACGACGAAGTTGACGTCGATGTCCTGGCCAGAGGTCTGCAGCGTCGGCACCGTGGCGTTGCCGGACGGGTTGAACTGGTTGGAGATTGCCACGACCTTGCCGGCGGTCGCGGCGCTTTCGCCGAACTGCACGTCGATGAAGCCCGGGACCGTGCCGTTGGTGGCCGTCGCCGCGGACGTGAAGCCGACACCGGCATTGATCGCGGTCAGCGAGATGACGTTGCCGGCGGCGGTGGCGGTGACGCCGAGGCCGGGATTGTCGTTGATCTGCTGGGCGAAGCGGTTGGCGAGGTCGCTCAGGCTGGTCTCGGTGCCGTCGGTGATATACGACAGCGACTGGGTGCCGATGGTGAGCGTGTAGGTGTCGCCGATTTCGCCGGAGCCCACGGTGCCGCCGAGGGTGAGCGAGTCGGTCTGTGCGACCGCCGGCACGTTTGCGGTGGTGACGGCGAAGGCGAGCGGCGGATCGGAGCTGACCGAGACCGGCGCCGAGGTGCCGCCGAGCGTGGCGGTGAAGGTGCCGCCGGCGGCATCGGCCTGGACGAAGAACTGGGTCAGGTTGCCCGGATCGGCGACCGCCGTGACCTGGCCGGCCAGGGTCACGTTGGCGTTGATCGCGGCGACCAGGGCGTCGCGCACGGCATTGGCGCTGGCCAGCGGGCCGGTGACCGTCACCGTGGTGGCGCCGATCTGGAAGCTGGCGGTGTCGGCGCCGGTCGGCAGCGCGGCCGGAACGTTGATCAGGTCGACCTGGCCCGAGCCATTGCCCGACAGCGACAGCGAGAAGGGCGTGCCGGCGTTGTCGGCGACGACCTGGAAGGTGTTGCCGACCACGTTGCTGGCGGTCACCTCGGCGCTCATGCTGGCGTTGCCGTTGATCGCGGCGACCAGGTTGGAAGCGGCCTGGGTGGCGGTCCAGCCGGTCGAGGGCGCGGTGACCGACACGGTGGCGGAGCCGATGGTGACGGTCAGGGTGCGCAGCGGCGGAACGCCGGCGCTCGGCACCGTCACCGTGTCGACCTGCGCCACCGGCGGCACGTTGGCCTGGACCGTGGCGGTGACGGCGGTCTGGTCCGGCACGCCGCTGATGGTGCCGTTGACGGGGTCGAGGCTGCTGTCCGCGGCGACGATGTCGAGCTTCCACAGATTGTCGGAACGCTTTGTCCACGCCAGCTGGATCGTGTGCGGATTGCCGAGCGCGTCGAACACCTGGACGGTGGAGGGGCTGAGCGGCGGAGTCGGGTTGACCTCCGAATTGGCCGGCAGGTTGCCGACGAAGTCGATCTGCGAGGTCGGCGTCGGCTCGTCGATCACCTGCTCGATGTGGATGGGCGACACGACCGAGGTGTCGGCGACGCCGGTCTCCGGGTCGACCGCCCAGCCATTCAGGTAGTAGTTGCCGTTGTTGACCAGGTAGCCGTCGCGATTCACCTCGAAGTCGCCGGCGCGGGTGTAGTAGCGCAGGTTCTCGAAGGTCGTGGCGTTCGCGGTCTGGCTGGTCGGGCGGCTGACGATGAAGAAGCCGTCGCCGGTGATGGCGAGGTTGGTGTTGCTCTGGGTCTGGGTGATGTTGCCCTGGATGTGGTTGGCGTAATAGGGCGAGGCGATCACGCCGCCGGGGGCGTGCAGGTTCTGGTTCGACACCGTGATCAGGGTTTCGAACCGCGTATCCACCTTCTTGTATCCGGTGGTCTGCGAGTTGGCGATGTTGTCGGAGATGTGTCCGATCGCCCGCGATTGCGCGTTGACGCCGCTGACCGCCGTGAACATCGCGCCAAGAATACTCATTTTGCCGACCTCTTCTCACAGGGAAATGACCCAGGTGGTCGCTCTGATGCAAGGCGCGGGCCAGATCGGTCTGGCATGAATTACGACGCAATATCAAAATGTTATCGGTGAGCAGGTGGAGGAGGGCGTTGGCCCTTCGGGACGGAGCCCGGCGAGACTTGCTGGTCTCGCCCATCACTTTTTGCCCGCTCCGTTCCAAACCATGCCCGGGCGGCGCGTGCGGCCGGCCCTTCACCGCTCCTTAACCATAGCGGGCCTAATCAAGGCGGCATGGCAATGAACGTCATGGTGCTTTCGATCCTGCAGCAGCTGCGCCCGCGGCTGCCGGCGCAGGCGTCGCTTTGCTGCCTCGGCTATCCGGACGTGCTGGTCTCCGAGAACCAGGCGCGGCAGATCCTGGGGCCGGAGCGGGCGGCGCGGCTCACCTACCGGCCGGATTCGGCCGAGATCCTCGCCTGGCACCGGCTGCAGCATCAACTCGACCGGGTGATCGATGCGGATTCGCTGTTCGCCGCCATGGACATCACGTTCACCGCCATCGATCTCGTCGCCTCGCGCGGGACGGAGCGCGTAGTCGACCTAAACCATCCGGTCGCGGCGGACCTCAACGCGGCCTTCGACGTGGTGCTCGATGCCGGCACCATGGAGCATTGCTTCAATGTCGGCCAGGCGGTCAGCAATATCGTCAACATGGCGAAGGTGGACGGCTACATCATCCATCTCAACCCGATGATGATGATCAACCACGGCTTCTTCAATTTCTCGCCGACCTTCTACCACGATTTCTATGGCCAGAACGGACATGCGAGCATGTCCGGCATCCACGGCATCGTGGTGAACGGCATCGACGTGCAGGCCTATCCGCTCGATCCGGTCAAGCGCCGACCGGCGGACAATTCGAATGCCATGGTCATGTGCGTGATGCAGAAGAAGCACGACCGCGCGCCGGTCTGGCCGATGCAGTCGAAATACCTGAACAATCCGACGCTGAAGGCCGGCGTCGCCTAGGCGGCGGCCGGCGAGTCAGCCTGCCTTCTTGATGATCGCCATTTCCTTGTAGAAATGGACGAAATCGACGTCGCCGCGGCGCCAGTCCATCTCCATCAGGCAGGAATCGATCAGCTCCATGAAATGGCGCCGGTCGAAGCGCTCCGCCGGAATGTCGAAGGGCAGCAGGCTGCGGTACTGCGGGTTGTGCGTGCATTTCAGGTCTTCGACCACGAACAGCCCGCCCGGTTTCACGTTGCGCCAGTTCAGCCGGAAGGTGTCGACGATGTCGGCGCTGACATGCGAGCCGTCGTCGATGATGATGTCGAACGGCCCCTCGATGGATTTCTGCGTCGCGTTGGCGATGGTGATCGCGATGTTCGGATAGGCGCGGCACAGCTTGGCGCAGTCCTCGCGGATGTCGACGCCGAGGATGTGGGCGTCGCGGAAGTATTTCGACCACATCTTGAGGGACGACCCGCAGGCGACGCCGATCTCCATCAGGCGCAGGCCGGGCTTCTCGCGCAAGGCCGCGAAATAGCGCTCGTAGACCGCCGTGTAGTTGTGCTTGATCGACCCCTTGTCGGTCTTGAAATGGTCGGCGATCTGGGTCAGCGAGGCGCGCGCATAGTCGAGGTGGAACGGCGGCTCGTAATCCACCGGCGCGGTGGTGTCGAGCGAATAGGCGCGGTCGGCGGGGGTCAGCGGCGCCGGCGCCTGCAGCGGCTGGGCGAGCTGCGGCCAGCGCCGCGCCTGATAGGCGATGATCTGGTCGAGGATCGCCTTGCGCGGGCCCTTCAGGTGCAGCACCGCCTTGGCGTCCAGCTGCTTCGGGGAATAGGGCCGGTCCAGCTCGATCGAGAAGTTGAAGGTCGAGCAGGGATAGTAGCGGATCCGGGCGCCGAACAGCTCGGCCGCGTCCATCTCGCTCGGGATGCCGGGCGGGCAGCTCAAGGCGTTGAGCGACAGCTGGCCGCCGCGCCAGCGCTTCACGTTGCCGTAATAGCCGGTCACCGTGGGGTGCACGCAGAGCCGGTCATAGGTGCCGAGATAGCCGGTGAAGAAGCCGCGCACCGCCTGCGGATTGCGGTGATTGGCGAAGATCACGCCCTCGTTGATCGGCATCAGGCCGGGATCCGGCCGGTAGGTGACGCCGATATCGAAGGGCGCGGCGAAGATCGGCGCCGCCGGCGCGTTCAGGAAGGCGTCGCTGTCGAGGAACGTGGTCGGGGCGCCGAACTGGCGCGAGCGCACATAGGCGCACATGGCGACGACGCGCTCGTACATCGGGCTGGCGCTGTCGAGCGGCAGGCGCACCACGGTCAGGTTGGGATGCGCCAGACCCGGCAGGAAGGCGGCATCGGTCGCCAGCACGAAATGGCAGTTCGGCTGTGCCGCCAGGGCGGCAGCGATGCAATGGCGGACGATGCGCTCGTAGTCGAACTTGCCGTGGTCGATCGCCACGTCGCGGTACTGCACCGCCGATTGCGCGGCGGGAACCGAGGCGTGGAAGGCGAAGCAGATGGCGGCCGGCGGCGTGGCCGGCAGCGGCGCCTGGTCGAACGCCGCCTGGAAGGCGGCCAGGCGCTGCTGCGTCGCCGGCTCCAGCCGGTCGCTGCGCTCGCGCCGCGCCAGGGCGATCAGCGCCTGCAGGTCGATGGGCTCGCCGCTCGCCGCCGGTGCGCTCATGATTTTCGCCGTTCCACCGTCATGCATCACAGCCTCGCCGGGAAATGCGCCGCCCACTGGCCGAACACGATGAAGGCCCAGGCGGCGTTGATGTTCTTCACCGCCGCGGCGGCCATCGCCTGCAGCGCGTTCTTGCGCTCCTGGAAGAAGCGCAGGGCGGACAGGGCGTCGAGCGCCGCGCGCATCTCCTGCTGCACGGCGGCCTGGTTGTTCAGGAACACGCTGGCCGGCATGCCGAAGCCGCGCTTGGGCTGGTCCCATGCGATCTTTGGGGCCACGGACTGAGGAAGATTTCTCTCGGTGACTGCACGGAGGACCATCTTCTTTGTCCATCTATCACTTACTTCACCATCCCTCTTGCCGTTGAAGCAATAGTTAAAAGGTAGATGGGCAGCTTCGCCCAATAGCTCTGGATGGAAGAAGGGTGTGCGGACTTCCAAGCTGTTGCGCATGCTCATGCGGTCGACCTTCGCGAGGACCGCGCCAGGCATGTAGTGATTGAAATCGAGCTGCCGCAGGCCGTGCAGAATAGGGCGGTCCGGATGTTGGAATAGAGGTTGTGCCAAATCCAGCTCGGCTTCAATCGCCGGTCTCATATCCGGAAATGCAGATGTGGCTCCATCGTATCCAAATACTGGCAGAGCTTGATTGTAGTAAGTGCCAATAATTTGGCTGGGCAAAACCGATGCAGGGTGTTGAAAGGCATCTGACATCGGCCCGTAACGATCATATCCGGCAAACAATTCGTCGCCACCATCACCCGATATAGCGACTGTCACTTGCTCACGCGCAAACTTGCACAAGAGGTATGTTGGAACGCAAGAGCGGTCGCCATTGGGCTCGTCGAGTAGGGCGCCCATGTTTCGACCGATCGCATCGAAATCGGCGGCCGAAAAGACATGCTGAGTGTGCTGAGTGCCGAGATGTTCCGCTGTTTCTCTTGCGATCTCGTGCTCGCTGTTGACGTCGCCTTCAAAGCCGACTGTGAATGTGCGCGGAACTATGCCGAGTTTTCGGACAGCGAGACCGCAAACGACTGAGGAATCGATGCCGCTGGACAAGAACATCCCTACTGGCACATCACTTATAAGGCGGCCTCGCAGCGACTTTAGCATTGCGTCTTCAACACGGTCGCAAGTCTCTAGGAAGCTCTCCTTCGTTCCGTCCGGATCAGGGTTTACCTCGAAGGCGTAGTAGCGGCGCTCCTCGATCTGGCCCTGGGCGTCGACCAGCAGCATGCAGCCGGGCTTCAGCTTGCGCACGCCGGCCAGGATGGATTGCGGCGCCGGGACGTAGCGATAGAGCATGTAGAGCGCCACCGCGCCGGCCGACAGGTTCCAGTCGAGACCTGGCACCTTGGTCAAGGCGTGCAGCTCGGAGGCGAAGGCGATCAGGCCGGGCTCCGCGCGGTAGTAGAGCGGCTTCTCGCCGGCGCGGTCGCGGGCCAGGACCAGGCCGCGGGTCTCGGTGTCGTAGATGGCGAGCGCGAACTGGCCGTCGAGCTGCGCGAACAAGGCGGGGCCGAACTTGATGTAGCCCTTCAGCAGCACCTCGGTGTCCGATTTGCTGCGGAACGTGACGCCCGTGGCCGCCAGCTGGTCGCGCAATTCCTTGAAGTTGTAGATCTCGCCGTTGAAGACGATGACGTAGCGGCCGCTGTCATCGGCCATCGGCTGCCGCCCGGCGGGCGACAGGTCGATGATGCTGAGCCGCTTGTGGCCGAGATGGCAGAGGTTGTCCGCGCTCGACCAGTATCCGTCCATGTCGGGGCCGCGATAGTGGATCGCCGCCGCCATGTCCTTGACGATGTGTTCGCCCTGCCCGGCGGCGAAGCGCCGCTGGAGGTCGAGGACTCCGACCAATCCGCACATGATCAGCGACCGCTTCGTGCCGGGAAGGACGACATCAATGCTGCGCCACGGCCTGCGGGTGCAGCTTGGCCACGATGCGGCCGTCGGTCGTGCGGGCCGAATGGACCGAGCGCGCCATCAGCTCCTGCCACGGCTTGGTGGTGTTGCTGGCCTCGTGCTCGGCCAGCCAGTGATCGCGATACTCGCTGCCCGTGGTTTCCTCGTAGACCGGCATGCCCTGGGTGTAGTGGACGAACTTGGCATCCGGGCGCGGCGCGTCGTAGCCGACCAGGTGGTTCCATTCGGAAGGCAGGCCGCCGACGAGGTCGGGCGTCAGCCAGTCCATGGTGTGCGGATTGACGCAACGCTGCGGATTGTCGATGTAATCGGGGGTGAGCACCCGGTTGGCCGGATGGCCGCAGTTGTAGAGGATCATGCTGGCCCATTCGAACTTCTTCGGATTCTTCACCACCATCGCGGCGTAGCGGTCGTCGGTGAGGGCGAAGACCTCCGCCAGGTCGCCCAGCGCCAGGAAATCGATGTCGACAAACATGGCCCAGCCCTGGAAGTCGCAAAGCCACGGCACCAGGAAGCGGCTATAGGTGAAGGGCGTGAGGCCCTGACGCGCGATCGGCAGGGTCGGCAGCACCAGAGGGGTGATGCTGACCGGCTTCGAGCAGCGGCGGAAGATGCTGAACTGCAGGACGTTCATGGCGACCGCCTGGCGGTGGTCATAGCCGATGAAGATGCGCAGGGGTTGATTGCTGTGGCTCTGAGACATGGCTCGCTCCAGGGTTTCCTAAAATTTGAGCGAAAGTCCTTAAGGAAGTTCTAACCATAAGGATCCCGCCCGGGCGCTTTCGCCTGCGAAAACCGTTGCATTCCAGGTGCCAGCGGACCTCCGCGCGGCATGAAAAAGGCCGCGACAGGGTGCCGCGGCCTTTCGAACTAGAATGGCTGGCGTCTCAGGCGACCGAGCTGATGAACAGGCCCATGAGCTTGTCGGTGGCGCTGGTGCCGATCTTCGGCAGGTTCTGGATGAAGGTCACGCTGCTGCCGAGCGCCGCGGTCAGGCTGGTGGTCGCCTCGCTGACGCCGGCGCCGCCATAGGGGTCGTCGGTGTCGCGCGCCGCGCGCTCGATGGTGTCGTAGTCGCTCTTGTAGGTGCCCTGGCTCAGCTGCAAGGCGTAGGAGTACTCGGTGTCCCGCTCCGTTCCGACATTGCTGGTGCGCGAGACGCGCAGGATATAATCGCCGCTGCTGAGCTCGAAATTGCCATCGCGCAAGGCTTCCCAATTGGCGCGCAGGTCGCCGTCCTTCTCGCCGGAATCGGCGACCAGGCGCCCGGTCGCCTTGTTGAAGACCTGGAAGCGGAGCTTGTCCTCCTGCTCCTGGCTCTCGTTGAGCACGCCGATGGTGGTGTTCGCCGTGGTGATCACCTTGAAGCGATAGACATCGACGGCATCGCCCTTGCCCAGGGAACTGAACAGGTTGAGGCGAGACGTGTTTTCCTGCAGCCGGCCGATGTCGCGCGCGGTGGCGTTGGTGTCGACCTTGACGTCGCGGGAATCCTTCTGGAATTCCTGCACCTGGGTGCCGCTGTTCTTGAGGTCGATCTGGGCCTGGATGCGCTTCACCTCGCGCTCGATCCGCTGCAGTTCGGACGAGGCGTTGGTGGCGGTGCTGGCGGTGCTCGAGACGGTAGCCATCGGGGCCCTCGCGGTTCGGCGGACGGTCTAGGCGGAAACCCGCATCGCGGGCTGCCGGGTCGTCGGCGCCTGGCCTTGCGGCTGCGGCGCGGGGGCCGGCGTGGCGCCCGGCTTGGCCGACAGGCCCTCGGCAATGGCGCGGTTGATGTCGAGAATGGGGCCGATCTTGCTGCCGTCCAGGTCGCCCAGGCGCTCCATGACATGGCGGTCGATCATGATCGACAGCGCCAGCACGTTGTCGCGGACATCCTGGGGCAGGGGGCAATCGGGCTCGGTCAGGGCCGCCTGGAAAATCGACCATAGCCGCTGGTTCAGGCGCAGCGCCTCGCGCAGGGCCTCGCCCTTGTCATCCATGCGGGCAGCCAGGGCCAGGCGACGCGATGCCTCGCCCAGGGCCCAGGCCTCGGTGCTGCGCGGATCGTCGCCGGCTGGGCGGCTCGAATAACCGGTGGGTGCTTTCATTCCGTCCTCGCTCTAAGCCTTTGGCTTTCCACGACTTTGAGCTGGACGGGCCGGAGTTGCGGTCAGAACAGCTTCGCGGTCAGCTTCAGGGCGCGATAGTAATCTCGTTCCTGCACGAACCGTGCCACTTGCTCCAGATCCTTGGCCCGATCGGGCCGGTCAGCCTGGCAATGGGCGAGCACGGTCTCGAATTTTCCGGCGGTCTCGGCGGTGTCCTCCGGAAACAAGTAGAGCAGCTGGATCGCCAGATAGAGCTTCTTCTCGTTGGTGTCCGCCGCTTCCTCCTTCATGACCTCGCGGCCGCGAAGGAAATTGGCCTTGTTGTAGAGATAGAAGGTTCCCGGTTCCTCGCCGCGGCCGATGACCGCGCCGTTGACGATGACCTTCTCTCCCGGCCGAAGCGAAAACTTGAGCGGCACCTGGACTTCCTCCCCTGATCCCCGGAACTACGCCGCGCCTTGGCCTTCCGGGTTCCCAGTAGAACTCTGGGGGAAGAAGCGGGCGGCGGCGGGTCGCGCCGCCGCCCAACTCTATCCGACCCTGACGGTTTAGAACAACCGCAGGATGGCCTGCTGCGCCTGGTTGGCCAGCGACAGAGAGATCGTGCCCAACTGCTGACGCGTCTGCAGCGTCAGAATGTTGGCGCCCTCTTCGTTCTGGTCGGCCAGGGTCAGCTTGCCGGCACCTTCCTTCAGCACGTCCGAGAATTCCTTGGTGAAGGTTTCACGGACCGTGATGATGTTCAGGTTGGTGCTGAGCGCCGACGACGCGGACCGCAACTTGAGCTTCGCCGCATCCAGCTGTTTGATCGCGTTGTCGATATCGGCGCGATCGTTCCAGGAGTTCTGCGCGAAGTCGAGCTGCAGGCCTTGACCGTCGGTCTGCACGTTCTGGCTCACCACCGTGACGCTGCTGGTGTTGGTCTCGTTCAACTGAACCGTCAGGTTGTTGGCGTCGGTGCCGTCAACCTGCTGCTCAGTATCAAGAGTGGCCGATTCACCCGCGTTGGTGCCGCGGATGTCGAAGGCCGCCGTGCGCTCGCCCGTGAAGTCGCCACGGACCTTGTAGCTCACGGAACCGTCGATGGTGCCCGTGCCGACGCCGGCGGACGTGACCGCCAGATGCAGCTTGGCACCCGCATTGACGCCACCAGCGATCGTGAAGTCGGCGCTGGTGCCGCCGGCCGAGAGGTTGACGGCGCTAACCGTCGCCGTGCCGCCCAGACCGTCAGAGAGCGTCAGCGTGGCGTTGTCGGCCGAACCCGTCACCGCGATCGTCACATTGGTGATCGCGTTGTCGAGGAAGCCCGACGCGGCGCTGGTCGCGGAGATGGAGAACGTACCGCTGCCGATACCGGAACCCGACACCTCTTCGGTGCCGTTGATTTCGGTCGCACCGGCCGAGCCCGCCACCGCCAGGTACTTCAATTCCAGCGGGTTGAGCGTGGCGGTGAAGCCAGCGCTGCCGACGCCGCTGAAAGTGATCGTGCCGGTGGAAGCGTTGGTCACCGTCGCCGTGGTGCCGTTGGATGCCGTCGCCTTGACCGAGAAGGACGAGAACGTGTTGCTCACGTAGTCGTAGGTCGTGGCGCTGGCGGTCAGCGTCACCTTGGTGTCGGCGTTGACACCCGCCGCGCTGGTCAGCGAGATCGTGGTAAAAGCGCCCGAGCCAGTGCCGTAAGCGGAGCTGGCGGCCGCCGAGTACTTCGACGCACCCAGGATCTGACGCTCGTCGATGGTGAAGCGCGCCGTGCCCGAATCGAAGGCAAAGGCGTTCTCGCCATTCGACACCTTGCCGGTGCCGAGCGCGGAGAGACCATCACGGGTGACGGTTTCGCCGTTCTCGTTCTCGACCGTCACCTGCAGGTTGACGTTCTTCTCGATCACCGAGGTGCCGACGCCGGCGGTATCCGGCACGTCCTCGATGGCGTCGAAGTCGACGTCGAAGCTGACGCGGGTGCCGCTGTCGAAGCTCTCGGAGAAGCGCAGCACCGTGCCCTTCGCCTTCGCCTCGTCCCACTGGTCGACGGTGAAGGTCTGGGTGAAGGTCTGCGAGCCCTCGCTCACCGTGATCGTCTTGTCCTTGCCCTCGCCGCCGGCCAGCTTGATCGAGACGCTGTCGAAGTTGAAATTCGACCGCGAGGCAAAGCCGGTGACTTCGAGGTTGCTGATGCCGCGATCGCGCTCGGCATTGGCGATGTCGTTGGTGCTGCCGGTGATCGCGCCGTCACCGACGACGGTGACGGTGTAGCTGTCGGCCTCGACCACGTTCGTCGCACGGGCGCCGCTGACGCCGGTGAGGGCGTTGACCGCGGTCTTCGAGGACGAGGTGGCATCGATGCGCAGGCCGGAACCGACCAGCAGGTTCTTACCCTGATAGCCGCTGTCCTTGGCCAGCTGATCGATCTTGTTCAGCACGTTGTTGTACTGAGCCGCGAGGTTGTTGCGCAGCTGCACGGCGCTGGCGCTGTTGCCCAACGAACCCAGAGCCTGGGTGGTCAGACCGCGCGCCTGCTCGATCAGGGTTTCGATGTTGCTGATGCCGGTGTCGGCGCCCTTCAGCGTCGAGATCGCCTGGCCGATGCCGTCCTTCAGGCCGTCAAGGTCACCAGCGCGCTGGGTCAGACCCTTCGCGGCGAAGAAGGCCGCCGGGCCGTCCAGAGCGGTGTTGATCTTGTTGCCGGTTGCAAGACGCAGCTGCGTCTTTTCCAAGAGCGTCGACGATTGCTGCAGCAGGAGAAGGTTGCTGCGAATGCCGGCGGTCAAGGCAATAGAGTTATTGGCCATTCGTGTAGCTCCTTTGGAGGCTAGCTAAACCACGGCGGCTTTGCGCGCGCGGACCGGCGCGATGGCACCGGCAGGGGATGGGTAGCAATTTCCTTGCCACCGGGCAGAAAGCGCCCAAACCACGGAAATCCTTGCCCTTTCTGCCGGCTGGAACTGCCGGGTACCCGGCAAAAACTGCCCGGTTCGGGTAAATCTTGCCGCGTTAATGAAGCTTACCAGGGAACTTTTTTCTCTGCGTTTTCAATGTATTAGTTTAGGGTTCATTAACCATTCCCGCCCTAGCATACGTGATGCGCAGGGTGCGGCCGGCAAGATCCCTGCAATTTGAGGCAAATCCCCGACTGCCCGCCTTGGCCGATGGCGCGCCGGCCGGGGCCGCTGCCGTACATGGAACCGCGAATGGGAAGCCAGACCACCGTCGCCACCGCCACCCGTGATGACACGGCCCAGGTCGCTGCCCTGATGCAGCAGGCCGGCAAGGCATTCCAGGCGGGCAAGTTCGACCGACTGGCGCAGATCCTCGACCAGGTCCTGGAGATCAATCCCGACCATACGGGCGCCCTCTACAACCGGGGCATCCTGCATCGCGACAACAACGAGATCTACGGCGCCGAGGTCTGCTTCCGCCGCGCGCTGAAGCTCGATCCCGACATGATCGACGCCTACCAGGCGCTCGCTGATCTGCTGTTCAACGTCAAGCACCTGCTGCCGGCGGCCAAGCTCTATGAGCTGGCGCTGGAACGGGCGCCCAACAGCCTGCCTCTGCTGCACAATCTGGCCAAGGCGTGCCTCATGCTGAAGGACGCCGACCGGACCGAGGCCCTGGCGCGCAAGATCCTCAGCATCGACGAGCGCTCGGTCGAGGCGCTGAACGACCTGGCCTGGGCGTTGCTCTATGCGCGGCGCGGCCTGGACGAGGCGCTCCAGGTGACCGAGCGCGCCACAGCGCTGGCGCCCGATGAGCCGCACACCATGGCCCTGCGCGAACAGGCGCTGCAGGCGGCGGGACGCAACGAGGAAGCGCGCACCATCTGGGCGCGCATCCTGGAGCGCTGCACCACCGACTGGGTCAGGTCGCGGCCGATCTGCGAGGCCTATAACTGGCTCGAGCAGATGGACCGGGCGCGCGACATCATCATGGCCTATGTCGCGGCCAATCCGAACCGCCCCGACGCCTTGCGCGACCAGGCGACCCTGCTGATGGCCGAGGGCGATTTCGCCCAGGCCCAGGAGATCCTGAACCGGGCCAACGAAATGTCCCCCAACGACATGTCGGTCCGCATGGTGCGCGGCCTCAACGCGTTCCGGATGGGCGACTATCGGCTGGGCCTCGAGCTCTACGATGCGCGCTGGCACCGCGACCAGTTCGACAAGCCATGGGACATCCCGGTTCCCGAATGGGACGGCGGGAAGATCGACGGCCGCCTGCTGGTCTATAGCGAGCAGGGAATCGGCGACTACGTGATGTACGCGCTGCTGTTCAAGGAGCTGCGCCCGCTCGCCAAATCGATCACCATCGAAGTCAATCCGCGCGTCGCCAGCCTGTTCCGCCGCAGCTTCCCGGACATGCAGGTGATCGATCGCAACGCCTTGCCGGTCGACTGGAATCCCGCCGCCTATGCGGCCAAGGTGTCGATGGGCGACCTGCCACTGCGGCTCAAGGTCGACATCGAGAACATGCCGAACCGCGAGGGCTACCTCATCCCCGAACCGTCCCTGGCCCTGCTGCTGCGCGAGAAATACCAGTCGATGTTCCCGGGCAAGCGGCTGATCGGCGTCTCCTGGCGCAGCGGCAACCGCGACAGCGCCACGGTGCGCTCGATCGACATCACCCTGCTGAAGCCGATTTTCGAAACGCCCGATTGCGCCTTCATCTCGCTGCAATATGGCGACATCGAGCGCGATCTCGACCGGCTCAGGAAGGAGACCGGCCACGAGATCCTGTGGGACCGCAGCGTCAACCCTCTCGACTTCCTGGATCCTTTCGCCGCGCAGATCGCGGCCATGGATCTGGTGATCTCCGTCGACAACAGCACGGTCCACTTCGCCGGCGCGATCGGCACCCCCTGTTGGGTCATGCTGCCGGTCAATTCCGATTGGCGCTGGCTGACCAGGCGCCCGACGTCGATCTGGTACGACAGCCTCGAGCTGTTCCGCCTGCAGCCGGGCGATGGCTGGGAGAAGCCGGTCAGCCGCACCGCGGCGAAGCTGCGCGAGATTGGCAGCGCGCCGCTGGTCGACGCCCAGGCGCGGATGTGCCTGCGCTGCGGGCAGGAGCTGATGCGCCGCGGCGCGATGCATGAGGCGGAGAGCTATTTCCGCTGGCTCCTCTCGATCGGCCGGCATCAGGCCGAGGCGATGTACGGGATCGGCCTGGCGGCCCGCAAGGCACAGCATTTTTCCGACGCCGCCGGCATCCTGGCGCGCGCCGTCGAACTGGCGCCCGACCGCATCGACTATCGCGCCGACTGGGCGGTGGCCCTGTTCGACGCCGGCCACCGTAGCACCGCCGAGAAGATGGCGCGCGAGCTGACCCGCCAGGGCGACGATCCCGCCGCCTTGATGGCGATGGGCCAGATCCTCGCCGCCAAGGGCGCGCATGACCAGGCGACGGACTACTTCGCCCGCGTGCTGCGGACCGACCCGAATCACGTCATCGCCCGCTTCATCCTGGCCAACCTGCAGGCGGCGCAGGGCGAGGTGGAGCTGGCGCGGCGCAACTATGCGCGCCTGATCGATATCTCGCCGGATCTGGCGGGACCGCGCGCGGCGTTGGCCGAGCTCGACCTCAAGCAGGGCAACGACCATCTGGCGGCGCAGAATTTCGCGTGGCGCTTCGGCCAATCGCCGGAGGAACTGCCGCCGCATGTCGCCATGATCGCGCCGACCGACCGGCCGAAGTCCTGGACCGGCGGGCCGATCCGCCGCCGCCGGCTTTATCTCCGCGCCGAGCGCAACGCTTTCGAGCAATTGCTCTTCGCGCCGTGGCTTGCCTCGGTGGTCGCGGATTCGCGCTCGGCGCTGGCCGAATGCGACCCCGCCGTGCTGCCCTTGATGCAGGCCGCCTTCCCCGACGTGACTTTCGTTCCCGCGGGCAGCGTGACGCCGGCCGATCTCGTCACCGGGCGGCGGCAGATCGCCGCCAGTCTCGGCGACCTGGCGATGGTGTACGAGCGCGCCCCGCGCTCCGCCTGGCTGGTGCAGGATCGCGCCGCGATCGCCGTCCGCCGCACGGACTATCTCGGCGAGGCGGGAGGCAGGGTCGTCGGTCTGTCCTGGCGCATCGCCGATACGCCCTGCCATGGCCTGGAGCCTTTCGCGCCGCTGCTGGAGATTCCCGGCATCCGCTGGGTGGCGCTGCCGAGCGGACGAGGATCGCCGGGTCTCGAGCGGTTCATCGCATCGTTGGGTGAGGCGGTGGTCTATGACCCTGCGGCCATGAGCGATCTCTCCGGCGCCGCCGAGCAGATCGCCGCGACCGACCTCCTGATCGCCGCAGACGACGTCGCGGCGACGCTGGCCGAGGCGCTCGGCCGGCCGGTGTGGAAAATGGCCGGCGCGTCCGACCACTGGTCCTGGCGCGCCGAGGGCGCAACCAGCAAGTGGCATCCGGGCGCCCGCATCTTCCGCCTCGACAGCGGCGCCGAAGACCATTCCATGGCGGCA
Source organism: Dongiaceae bacterium (assembly GCA_039808885.1). Classification (GTDB taxonomy): domain Bacteria; phylum Pseudomonadota; class Alphaproteobacteria; order Dongiales; family Dongiaceae; genus Dongia_A. The sequence continues at coordinate 25,605 of JBDHTX010000035.1, forward strand.
ATGTCCGCCGCGCTGGCACAGGAAGTCGGATTCACCGGCTGACGGAAGGACGTTTCATGAATCGCAAGCAGCGCCGCACCGCGGCGAAGACCGCCCGCACCGCACCCGGCAAGGCCGGCAAGGGGAAGGCGGCGCCGAGCTCGCTCGCCGACGCGGTGGTGCAGAAGGCGATCGCGGCGGCCCAGGCCGGCGCGATGGTGGAGGCGGAGGCCGCGCTCGACGAAGTGCTGTCGCGCTATCCGACGCATGTCGAGGCCATGCATCACAAGGGCATGCTGATGGCCCGCGGCGAGCGGATCGCAGAAGGCATTGGCTTGCTGCAGCGCGTGGTCGAGGCCAAGGGCGACGAGGCGCTGTACTGGAACAACCTGGCTGCCGCTCTGTTGACCGCCAGCCGTCCCGCCGACGCCTTGCCGGCGGCGCAGAACGCGACCCGCCTCGATCCGAAATACGTCATGGCCTGGCAGAACCTGGCCATGTGCCTTGCCGAACTTAGCCGCTTCCGGGACCAGGCCGATGCGCTGAGGCGTATCACCGAGCTGTCCCCGGATGACGCGGACAACTGGAACCAGCTCGGCCTGGCGGAACTGGAAATCGGCAATGCCGAAGCGGCCGAGGCCGCGTTTCGCCAAGCGGTCGCCAAGGGCAAGGGCAAGGCGGAGTTCCTCAGCAACCTCGGCGTGCTGCTGGCGCAGCGCAATCGCATGGCCGAGGCAATCCCGCATCTCGAAGCCGCGCTGAACCTGGAGCCGGACCGCTTCACCGCCGCGCTGCATTTCGGCCTCGCCCAGGCCAGCGCCGGCGACTATCCCAAGGCGCTGCGCTGGTTGCGCCGCGCCACCTCCACCCGGCCGCGCTCCGACGACGCCTGGGCCACCCTGGCGGACATCGCGGAGAAGGCCGGCGAGCAGGCCGAGGCGCTCGATGCGGCGCGCCGGGCCGCCACGATCGCGCCGGAGAAGGCCGGGCACCGCCAGCGCCTGGACCGGCTCGGCCGCCAGCCCGCGGCGATCGTGCCGCAATCGGCGGCGGGCGAGGCAACGGTGCCCGCGAGCAAGCTCGGCCAGATCTTCATCCGCTGAACGCGCCCCTCGGGCGCCGCTGCGGCGCCCGGGTGCGGGACGGAAACGGAAAAACCGCCCGGCGCTGTCGCGTCGGGCGGTTTGGTTTTCGGGCTCGGCTCGCCGGGGTCGATCTCCGACCCGGCGTCCCGCGGCTTAGAAGAGCCGCAGGATCGCCTGCTGTGCCTGGTTGGCCAGGCTGAGGCTGATGGTGCCCAGCTGCTGTCGGGTCTGCAGCTGGAGCAGGTTGGCGCCTTCCTCGTTCTGGTCCGCCTGGACCAGCTTGTTGGCACCCTCGGCCAGCACGTTGATGAACTCATTGGTGAAGGTCAGCCGGGTGGTGATGATGTCGAGGCTGTTGCTGAGCGACGATGCCGAGGCCCGCAGCCTGAGCTTTGCCGCCTCGATCGCCGCCGCGGCGGTGTCGATGTCGGCCCGGTCGCGCCAGTTGTTCTGGGAGAAGTCGACGGCCAGGCCCTGGCCCTCGGTCTTGACGTTCTGGCTGATGACCGTCACCTGGCTGGTGTTGGTCTCATTCAGCTGCACCGTCATGTTGTTGCTGTCGTTGCCATCGGTGACCTGGACCGTGTTGAGGGTCGAGGTCTGGCCGGTATTGGCGGCGCGCACGTCGAACTGCGCCTGGTCGGGACCGGTGAAGTCGCCGATGGCGTTGTACTTGATGGTGCCCTCGGCATCGGCGACCAGGGCGCCGCTGGTCAGCGTCAGCGTCACCGTGGCGCCGCTGTTGACGCCGCCGGTGATGGTGAAGGTGATATCCTGGCTGGCGAAGGTGCTGGCGGTGAAGCTGGCGGTGCCGCCATATCCGTCGGAGAGCGAGAAGGTCGCCGCCGAGGCCGTGGTGGAGAGGTTGAAGGTCAGCGTGCTGGCCAGGTTGTCGGCCAGGCCGGAGATGCTGGTGAGGGTCAGCGCGCCGGCGGAGGCGGCGGCACCCAGGACCTGCTCGGTCGCCTCGGCCTGCGCGGCGGTGGACGCCGTCGCCGTGGTGATGCCCTGGAAGCCCGTCGGCCGCAGGTTCAGCGTGACCGGCTGGTCGGCATCCGCCGCCGAGAGGAATGTGTAGTTGCCGGCCGCGGAAACCGTCAGCGTGACGCCGCCGCCCGGACCGTTGAGGGTCGTGGCGTAGCTGGCGAAGGTGCCGGTGACGAAGTTGAAGTCGGAGGCGTTCGCCGTGGCGACGAGGCTGTAGGTGAAGTCGTTGGCGACACCAGTGGAAACGCCGCCGGTCGGGATCACCGGCGTGCCGACGATCGCGTCCGCCGCGTTGCCGTAGGAAAGCCCGATCGTCTCGCTGTAGGCCGAGGCCTGCAGGATGGTACGCTCGTCCACGGTGAAGCGGGGCGTGCCCGAATCGAAGGCGAAGGCGTTCTCGCCGCCATCGAGCTTCTGCTGGCCCGAGAGATTGAGACCGCTGCGCGCGATGCGCTGGCCGATGCCGTTCAGGTTGGCGACGCCGATCTCGAGGTTGACGTTCTTCTCGATCACCGAGGTGCCGACGCCGGCGGTGTCGGGCACGTCGTCGATGGCGTCGAAGTCGACGTCGAAGTTGATGTGCGTGCCGCTGGCGAACTGGTGGTCGAGGTTGAGCACGCGACCGGTCGATTTGGCCGCGTCCCATTCCGCGTTGGTGAAGGTGCGGGTATAGGCGATGCTGCCCTCGGTCACCGTGAAGGTCTTGTCCTTGCCCTTGCCGCCGGCGTAGCGGATGACGATGTTGTCGAAGTTGCCGAGCGTCTTGCTGGCATAGCCGGTGACCGACAGGTTCTGGATGCCGCGGTCGCGCTCGGCATTGGCGACGTCGCTGGCGTTGGCCGAAATGGCGCCGTCGCCGCTGATGTCGATAACATAGTCGTCGGCGGTGCGCACATTGGTGACGCGGGCGTTGTCGATGCCGGTCAGCGCGTTGGTCGCGCTCTTCGACGACGAGGTGGCGTCCAGGCGCAATCCGCTGCCCAGCAGCAGGTTCTTGCCCTGGTAGGCGGCGTCGTCGGCCAGCTTGTCGATGTTGCGCAGCAGCGTGTTGAACTGCTCGGAGAGCGACTTGCGCAGGTCGATCGAGTTCTGGTCGGTGCCCAGGTTGCCGTAGGCCGTGGTGATCAGGCCCTTGGCCTGGTCGAGCAGCTTCTCGATGCCGGTCACGCCGGTGTCGGCGGTCTTGATCGTGCTGATGCTCTGCCCGATCGAGTCCTTCAACGAGGAGAGATCGTCGGCGCGCCGGTTCAGGCCCTTTGCGGCGAAGAAGGCGACGGCTCCGTCGATCGCGGCATTGATCTTGTTACCGGTCGCCAGGCGCTGCTGGGTGCGGTCGATCTTCTCCGAGGTCACCTGCAGCAACAGCAGGTTGTTACGGATGCCCGCGGTCAATTGCACATCATTCGTCGGCATCAGGGTTCTCCTTGATCTTAGCCAACCTCGGGCGCGCTTTGGCGCCCGACTCGCTCCGCACATGCGGCGTTGCCAGGAGAAAAGCAACTTGCGTGCCAACTCATAAGCTATTGAACGGACGTCATTTTATTTGGTAAACGCGATGCGGCGGCGGTCCTGGACCGGCAAAGAGGGGAGCGCGACGGTCGGAAATTTCCCGGCTGGAAGCCGGGCATCCTCGGACCGGCGTGCAACATTTGCCGGGCCGGCAGACGCTGTCCGGGGCTGCGTCGAATGGGTGTGATTTCCTCTTGCGCAGGAGGGCTGATCATACTATACTCTATAGTGCAGTGTGGTGTAATCCGCCGGAACTCTGCGGCTCCTGCCATGCTGTAGGAAGGAGTGACGATCCGAATGCTGCGTGCGATTTCCGCCGCCAATGGGCCAGTCAGCGCCGCACCGACCCCGGTGCGTGAGGCGCAGGCTCCTGTTTTGTCTCTTGGCGCCGCGCAAGCCGCGAATACCGTTTCGGTCGAAGCTCCGCAGCCGACGGTCCAGGCGAATGGCGGGCCGACCTTCCGCTATAACAGCAGCGAATTCGTCTATCGGCAAGATATCGGTCTGATCGTCCTGGTCGGCCAGAGCCCCGAGACGGGCGAGCGCACGATCCAGATCCCCTCCGAGGAAGCGCTGCGCGCCTATGAGCGGACGATGCGCTCGGAGGAGCGCGCGACCCTGCTGGCCCAGCAGCTGCAGTCGAAGCCCGAAACCGCGGCGGTTGCCGGGTCCTCGGCGACCCCGGCGCCCAAGGTGGTTCCGCTGCCGAACTTCCGCCAGGCGGTTGCGGCGGTTGTCAGCAACACCAACAACAGCGGCGTGGTGAGCGTCTCGGCCTAGCCTTGTGGCGTGCAGGATTGGCGGATGCGAGGGCCCGATGCGGGCCTTTTTTCATGCCCGCTGTTGCACCGCGGCCGGACCGATGGCCGGGCTGCGGCGGCCGCGCTTCAGGGCGCCGCGCTGGTTGTAGCCGGTCACCAGGACGCGCGGTTCCTCGAGCGCCTGGACGACCGCGCGCATCACCCGCTCATTGACGTCGCGCATGGCGCGCAGCGCGCGCAGATTGTCGCCCAGGGTCGCCTGGAAACGCTCGGTGGCTTCCGCCAGCTCGTCGCGCAGCACGTCGGTCACCGAATCGGCCGCCTCATCCGGCTCCTTCAGCGCCAGGACGAAGGCGCGATAGGCGTCGGCGAGCGCGGTCTTGTCCGACTGCAACCGGCGCAGCTCCTTGGGCTGCAGGGTGCGCAGCAGCTCGATCTCGCGCTCCATGCAGGCGATCAGCCGCGAGGTGATGGCGAGCAGATCCGCCATGCGGGAAGATTTGGTCATTTCGGCGCCTCCTGGAGTTGAAGCAGTTGCCGCTGCACCATGTCGGCGACGCCGACACCGCCGGCCTTGGCGACGGTCTTGCCGTATTCCTGCAGCAGGAATGACTGGAACATGTTCTCGGCCTCGCCGCCGCCGAACATCGGGTCGCTGGAGATGCCGGCGAACATGTCCTCGAAGGCATGGGTGACGAAGAAGGCCTCGAAATCCTGCGCCGCGTCCTTGGCCTTGGCCAGGTTGCGGGGGTCGACGGCCGGGGCCTGCTGGCCGCGCAGCGCGCCCAGATAGTTGAGCGGGCTGGCGGCGGAAGTGCTGATCGGCATGCCCATCACTGCACCATGATGTCGGCCTGCAGCGCGCCGGCCGTCTTGATCGTCTGCAGGATGGAGATCATGTCGCGCGGGCTGACGCCGAGCGAGTTGAGGCCGGCCACCAGCTCTTCCAGCGTGACGCCGGAATCAAGCACCGCCAGCTTGCGGTTGGCGTCCTCCTCGACCTGCACGTTGGTGCGCGGCACCACGACGGTGACGCCGGTGTTGGAGAACGGGTTCGGCTGCGAGACCTGCGGCGTCTCGGTGATGCGGATGGTGAGATTGCCCTGAGCCACCGCCACCTTGTTGATGCGCACGTTCTCGCCCATGACGATGACGCCGGTGGTCTCGTCGATCACCACGCGGGCCGGCAAGTCGGGCTCGATCGGCAGGCCCTCGACCTGGGCCAGCAGGGCGGCGGCGTCGCCGCCGGCAGCGCCGACGTCGAGGGCGACCGTCCCGGAATCGCGGGCGAAGGCGACGTAGCGGCCGGTCGCCTCATTGACCGCCTTGGCGATGCGCTGGGCGGTGGTGAAATCGGGATTGCGCAGCGACAGGTTGATTTCCGGCAGGCCCTGGATGTCGAAGGCGACCTCGCGCTCGACGATGCCGCCATTGGCGATGCGCCCGCTGGTCGGCACGCCGCGCAGCACGGATTCGGCGGCGCCGGCGGCGGAGAAGCCGCCGATCGTGATCTGGCCCTGCGCCACCACATAGACCTCGCCGTCGGCGCCGAGCATCGGCGTCACCAGAAGGGTGCCGCCCTGCAGGCTGGAAGCATCGCCCAGGGCGGATACGGTGACGTCGACCTTGGCGCCCTGGCGGGCGAAGGGCGGCAGGTTGGCGGTGACCATCACCGCGGCGACGTTCTTGGTTTCGAGGTCGGCGCTGCGGGCGTTCACGCCCAGGCGCTCGAGCATGCCGATCAGGCTTTCCCGGGTGAACACGGACTTCTTCTTGGTGTCGTCGCCGGTGCCGTTCAGGCCGACCACCAGGCCGTAGCCGACCAGCTGGTTGTCGCGCACGCCCTCGAAATCGGCGATGTCCTTGATGCGGGAGGTCGCCTGGGCCGGCACGGGGACGGCGAGCAGGGTGGCCGCCAGCAGGATCTGCAAGGCGGCGAGCGCGCGGCCAAAGCCGGTCAGCCGACGAATCGGCTCTCCAGGCTTGCGGTCGACAAACAGGGCAATCGGCGCTGACATTTCTTATTCCTTCGACTGAACGTGTCTCGGGCTGTGTTGCCAGTAGACGAAGCAACTCCCGTGCCAAGCCGGGCCATTTATTAAACATTTGATATATAATGGAAATCATCGCGAAGGGCGGCCGGTGCGGGCGGCATTTGCGGCCCCTGGCGGGCAGGAATTTCCTTCCCGCCCAACGGTTTCGCCGGCTCGTTAAGAAGATATTAGCGATACCGGCAGCATGATTTCGCCGTATCAGAGTGCGAGGCCGCAGCTCGGGAGCTGGGCCAATCCATCAGCGTATTGATGAAGATCGACCCAACCAAGATCAGGCCAGCCACCCCGCGGCGCATCGGCGGATCGCATCCGCCGGGAAGCGCCGACTTTGCCGCCGCCCTGCATGAAGAGACGGCCGCGGGCGGGGCTCATGGCACCGTCGGCGGCTCGGTCGGCCTCGGCGGCGTTTCGACCGTGCTGGCGCTGCAGGGCACGCCGGATTCCACCGAGCGGCGGGCGCGGCGCAAGGCCATCCAGCGCGGCGACACCATGCTCGACAACCTCGAGGAGATCCGCCTCGGGCTGCTGCTCGGCACGATCCCGGTCAGCCGGCTGGAGCAATTGGCCCAGCTGGTGCGGGCGCAGCGTGAGCAGGTCAACGACCCCAAGCTCACCGCGATTCTGGACGAGATCGAACTCCGCGCCGCGGTCGAACTGGCAAAGCTGACTGCCTAGCCAACCCGGCGATTCGTCGATTCTCCAATCATTACAACGGCATGAACGCGAAATTCGGCGCTTGCGGCGGAGACTTAAATTTCTATACTCCCCCGCAATCTCGCCCGGCCCGGCGGATGGCACGAGACGTGCCAGAGCCAGTTGCCGCGAGACCGACCAGAACAGTCCAGAGACGCGCATGAAACCGCTGCTGTCGCCTGATTACCGGCCGAACGACAAAGAAGACTTCATGAACCCGATGCAGCAGGAGTATTTCCGCCAGAAGCTCCTGGCGTGGAAGGCGGAGTTGCTGCGGGAATCCGGCGAGACGCTCAGCCACCTGCAGGAAGAGAGCCTGTCGGAGCCGGACATCACCGACCGCGCCAGCCTGGAAACCGATCGCGCGCTGGAGCTGCGCACCCGCGACCGCGAGCGCAAGCTCATCGCCAAGATCGACGAGGCGCTGCGCCGGATCGAGGAAGGCACCTACGGTTATTGCGAGGAGACCGGCGAGCCGATCAGCCTGAAGCGGCTGGAAGCGCGCCCGATCGCGACGCTGTCGCTCGAGGCGCAGGAGCGCCACGAGCGCATGGAGCGCACCCACAGGGACGATTGACGCTGACGCGTAGGGTGGAGGACTGACGCTCGCGCGTCGGTTTGACGATTGACGCTGGCGCGTCGGGTGGACGATTGACGCTGGCGCGTCGGGGCGACGACCAGGCACCGCCCGTCCGTCCTTCGGGGATCATTCATCCAGGATCTTGAGCCAGGGCCAGCGGGCGGTATAGCTCGCGGCCTTGTCGTGAAACCGGTGCAGGCTGGGCGCGTTGGCGTTCGGCCGCAGCTCGCCGCGCTCCAATTCGTCCAGCCCGTAGGGCGCCTGCAGCAGCAACGAACCATCGCCCTGCGGCATCAGCCCGACGCAGGTGCAGCGCACCAGGAAGCGGCCGATGCCGTCGGCGGTATTCGTCAGCGTGGGATAGGGCGCGCCGAAACGCTGCGGATACCAGAGATGCACGCGCGCCTGGTTGCGGATCTCGATCAATCCGTCGAGATCGGCGAACAGCGCCTTGCCGCGCTGGATGACCTTGTCCTCCGCCTCCCACGAGAGGTCGGAATCGTCGAAATAGAAGATGTCGTAATCCTTGACCTGCGCGTTCGCCTTGGCGCCGGCCTGCCGGTTCCACAGCGCCTGGTAGACGCAGCCCGCCACCAGGCTCGCCTGGGGCGCCCCCAGCAGCGGCAGCCGCTGCAGGATCGCGCGGTTGATCGGATTCGAAAGCGCGGCGCCGATGAGGTCCATGTCGACGTGAGTATCAAGCGCCGGGGACGGGCGCCAGTGGCATCGCGGTGCTAGGCTGTGCCGCGGCCGAAGCGGCGCTCGGCGTCGAGGGCGAGGCCCAGGCCGACGCTGCCGAAGAGGTCGCCCGTCACCGGGCGGGCCTGGGGAACATGGCCCAGGATCTGGCGGCGCACTTCGGCGATCGCCGTCGAGCCGCCGGTCAGGAAGATCGAGTGGATGTCGTCCGGCTTCACGCCCGCGATCTTCAGGCAGCGATCGATGGAATCGACAATGCGTGCGGCGTCCTCCTGCACGACCTGGTCGAGGTCCGACGCCGTGATCGGAGTCTCGATCGGGTCCAACAGCGGGATCCTGAGCACGGTCCGGGGGCGGTCCGACAGGGCGATCTTGGCCGCCTCGACCTCCGTGGCGATCAGGTGGCCCTTGCGGTTGGTCAGCACGTCGATCAGGCGCCGGATCAAGTGCGGCTCTTCCGCCATCGGCAGCACGTGGCGCAGGTAGCGGAGGTTGTCGGGCGTATAGACCGACGGGATCAGGTGCCAGGTCGCGAGGTCGTGATAGAGGTGGCGCGGCATCGGCAGCTGCTTCTCGCCGATGCGGGTGAAATAGCCGAGATGCGGCATGACCTGGGCGATGCTCAGCTGGCGGTCGAAATCGGTGCCGCCGATATGCACGCCGGTGCGGCCCAAAATGTCCTGCGACCGGTCGGCGTGGCGCGCGCGTTCCGGCGACAGGCGCGCCACCACGAAGTCGGAGGTGCCGCCGCCGAGATCCACGATCAACGACAATTCCTCGCCGGCGAGCTTCCGCTCATAGGCGAGCGCCGCCGCCACCGGCTCGAACTGGGTCTCCACATGCTTGAAACCCTGCGCCCTGGCGATGTTGACCAGCTCCGTCTCGGCCCGGCGATCGGCGGCATCGTCGTTGTCGACGAACCGCACCGGCCGGCCCAGCACGACGCTGTCGATCGGCCGCCCGGCGTCCTGTTCCGCCAGGGATTTCAGGTGGCGCAGGAACAACCCGATGACGTCGCGCAACGCCACGCGCTTGCGCTGGATCAGCGTGACATCGTCGATGAGCGACGAGCCGAGCACGCTCTTCAGCGAGCGCAGCAGACGGCCTTCGGTGCCTTCGATGTAGTGCTGGATGCCGTCCCGGCCGAAGCGCGCCCGGTGCGCCTCGAAGTCGTAGAAGATGGCGCTGGGCAAGGTGGCGCTGTCGGCTTCCAGCCGGCACAGCCGCGCGCCTTCCGAGCCGGCGATCCCGACGGTCGAATTCGAGGTGCCGAAATCGAGGCCGCAATATCCCGGTGCCATGCTCATGCTTGCTCCCTCCGCGCGGCGAGACACGCCGCCCTTGCTGCGGGGCGGCGAGGCTAGCTCGCGCCGGCGCCGCTGGCAAGGGTGGATGCGGCTCTGCCCGTCGTTGAGTCTTGGACAAGAATAGCCTTGGCACCGAGGCGGTGAGGCTCCTGAGTTGTGCCGCCAGGACCTCCCTGCACGGCGGGTGGAGCTCCTCAAACCCCTCATTCAAGGTATTGCGCCGGAGTGTCTATGCCGCGCGACGCACTCGATTCCGAGCGTCCGCCAGAAGTTCCTTGTAGTTCGGCTCAAACGGCCAAGTGAGGCCGCCTTCGAGCTTCGAGTCGAGGTCAAAGAAAACGCGCCGCTCCGCAGGATACTCGAATGCGGCTTTGTCGATCTGATTGAATCGAGCTGACCAATCGAAAGGCACGAATGCTTCGACGGCTGTTAGCTCTACGATAACTTCGCTCACCTTTACCATCGCTAGAGATGTTCTCGCTTCGAACGAGAAAATCACTCTTGCGCAGATTTCTACGGGCCCCGACTTCTTCGGCAGCCGCCGATCCAGAGGACGGTATCGACCGCGTGAATGCGATCAGAGAGCCACCGTGAGGTGTAAGTGGGATGAGAGTGCTATTGGCCATGGACTATAGCTTGCTGCTATTCGCCGTTTCCGCCTTGAACGACCAAACTTCTAGTGGTTTGCTATCTTAACGAGAATTCAGAGCTCGAACTAGTGCATCGATAGCCGCAACCGGGTCTTGGGGAGGTCGCATGGCTCTCTACCGCGTGACAAACGAAAAGCTCGAATCCGTTCCGGGAACATCATTCTCAACCGAGCGAATTCTTGAGCGCAAGGATCTACAGCGCCTCTTGAAGGCGGACATTTCCCCCTTAGGCGATGACCTCATGGTGATCAGCGAGGAATTTGGCGACTGGGAAGAGAGTAGTCGCCGAATTGATCTGCTCTGCTTGGATAAGCAAGCCCGTCTCGTCGTGGTCGAGATTAAGCGAACAGATGACGGGGGGCACATGGAGCTTCAAGCGATTCGATATGCTGCGATGGTGTCCAGCATGACGTTGGAGCAGGCCGTAAATGCCTATACCAAGATGCTTGGTGCCGAGGAATCCTCGCCAACGGCGCGGGAAGCGATACTGGAATTTTTGGACCTCAATTCGACAGAAGAGGTGGAATTGACAGATGAGGTCAGAATCATCCTGGTATCGGCAGACTTCTCTACCGAACTAACGACTTCAGTAATCTGGCTGAACAAGCACGACCTCGACATTACATGCATTCGGCTGAAGCCCTACAAGATGGACGGCCAGATACTCATCGATGCTACTCAGATCATTCCCGTCCCTGAGGCTGCGGACTACGAGATTCGAGTTAGGCAGCAGTCTCAGGAGATCAAGAAAGTGCGAACTGCGAGGCAAGAGATTTTCCGACGCTTTTGGTCACAGTTCATCGACAGATCTCGACAGCGTACTGCGCTTTTTGCAAACCGGAGCACAACAACTGATCATTGGCTTTCCGCAGGCATTGGCCGCGCTGGATTTAGCCTCACGGTGTCATTGACCGAGGAGCGCGCGCGTGTGGAATGCTACATACGAATGGGAAAAGGTAGCGACGAACGCAACACCGCTGCTTTCTACGCGCTCAAAGCACAACAACGAGAGATCGAAAAGGTGTTTGGCGGTCCCCTGGATTGGCAAGAACTGCCGGGGCGAGCAGGTTGTCGCATCTGCAGCGATCTTGAAGGTGGTTGGAAGACGAACGAATCTGAGTGGCACCAGCTCCAGGATCGAATCGTTGAAAAGGTCATCCGATTGGAGGCCTGTCTCAAGAGCCCAATTCAGCTGCTAAAGTTATAGGTGAATCTTATTGACTCAAGAAAGTCGGGCGCGCGAAGCGGTCTTGCGCCGGGGCATGCCCCCTCAAGACCGTATGGCCAATTGCTTGAGGCTACTCCCATGATGGCTTGGCGGACGCTCGACGCAAAGCAGGCAGCCGCAGAAAAAAGGGGCCCTGGCGCCGAAGCGACAGGGCCCTTGAGTTGCGCCGTCAGGAACTTTTTGCGTCGAACTCTTGGTGGTCTGCGACGCGCTCTTAGAAGGGGAACAGGATGTCGAAGATCTGCTGGCCGTAGCGCGGCTGCTGCACGTCGCTGATGGTGCCTTCGCCGCCATAGGCGATGCGCGCCTCGGCGATCTTGTCGTAGGGCACCTCGTTCACCGCGGTGATGTCCTCCGGCCGGATGATGCCGCGGACGTTGAGGTTGCGCATTTCGAAGTTCACCCGCACCTGCTGGCTGCCCTGCAGCACCAGGTTGCCGTTGGGCAGCACCTGGGTGATGACGGCGGCCATGCGCAGCTTGATGTCCTCGCCGCGCTCGACCTTGCCGTCGCCGCTGCTGGCGCTGTCGCTGTTGGCGTTGGCCAGCTGGCTGGGAATGGCGTCGCCGTCGAAGATGTTGTTGATCCGGCTTTCATAACCCAGAAGGTTGTCGAGCCCGGCGCTTTCGTCGGCGCTGCGGTTGCGCGTCGTCTTGTTGTCGAGCTTCGCCTCGTCGCTGATCTCGATCACCACGGTCAGGATGTCGCCGACGCGGCCGGCGCGCTGGTCCTTGAAGAAGGCGCGCGAGCCCTGGCGCCACAGCGAGTTCGGCTGGCGCGCGTCGGGCAGCGGCTCGGGCATCGGCAGGCTGACCGGACGGTAGGCGGTCTGCGCGGTCGGGTTCTCGATCGGCGACATCGGCGGCTCCTCGCCGACGCGGGCGATGCGCTCCAGCGTGTTGCCGCAACCGGCGAGCGACAGGGCGAGGCCGAGGGTGACGAAGGTGCTGACGGCTTTCCTGGACATTGCGGTCTCCTAGTTGATCGCCGGAACGTTGAAGCCGACGGCCACGGTGCCGGCATCGACGACGGTGCCCGACAGCTGGCGATTGCTGCTGACATTGATCACGCGCACGCTCTGGCCAATCGCGGCGTCCTGCAGGACTTTTCCCTGCACCGTGAGGGTCATCTGCCCGGTCTGCACCACCAGCTGCACGAGGTCGTTGCGCTTCACTGCCGGCGCCACCGCCAGGTCGCTGCTGCGCAGCACCTGGCCGGCTTTCAGCGGCCGTTTCGCCACGTGGCCGACCAGCTGCTGGGCATCGGTCAGCGAATTGCCGGTCAGCCGGCCGATCTGCACCGACTGCCACTCGAGGTCCTCGGCGCGCAGGACTTCGCCGGCGCTGATCAGGCGGTTGGGCACCGGCACCTGGGCCATCTCGAAGACGGTGCCGTAGACCGTGCGCTGGAACAGCGGCGGACCGTCGGCCGGCGCCACGACGATGGCGGCGAAGCGGTTGGAGGCCGGATTGAAGTTGATGCCGCTGACGCTGACCGAATTCTCGACATCGGTCGGCAGGTCGAACTCGACATCGCCGCCATCGATCTGCACGGCGAGGTCGTTGGCCGAGCCCACCCGCTCCTGCACCGCGTCGGCGAGCGCGTCTCGCACCATGTCCGCGGTGACCCGCTGGCTCATGCGGCCGACGGTCACCTTCTGGTATTTCGACGCCGGCGTCCAGTTCAGGCGATAGGCGCGCGCGACCTGCTGCAGGAAGCGCGTCTCGAGCGACAGGGTCTGGCCCGGCTTGGGCGCCTGGGCGATGGCGATGTCGGCGTCGCTGATCTGCTCCTCGAACAGATCGCCGAGGCGCACCACTTCGTCGTCGACCATGATCCGCTCGCGCAGGGTGAGGCCGGTCGGCGCCTGGGCGTCGAGGACGGCATCGGCCGCCGCCGGTTGCCAGACGGGCGCCGCGATCGCGGCGGCGATGCCGGCCGCGAGCGCGTAGGGAAGCAGGCGTAGCTTGCGCATGAGGCGGCTCCCTTAACGGATCTGCGAGATCGTCCCCATCATGTCGTCGGATGCCTGGATCACCTTCGAGTTGATCTCGTAGGTGCGCTGGGCGGTGATCAGGTCGGTGATCTCCGAGACGATGTTGACGTTCGAGGTTTCCAGGAAGTTCTGCTGCAGCGAGCCGAAGCCGATTTCGCCCGGATTGCCGGTGGTCGGGCTGCCCGAGGCTGCCGTCTCGACCAGCAGGTTGTCGCCGAGCGCGTCGAGGCCGGCCTCGTTGACGAAGTTGGCGAGCTGGAACTGGCCCAGCAGCTGCGGCGTCGGATTGCCGGCAAGCGTCGCCTCGACCTGGCCGCTGGCGTTGATGGTCACGTCGAGGGCGTCCAGCGGCACGGTGATGCCTGGCTGGACCGTATAGCCGTCCTGGGTGACGATCTCGCCGTCGGGCGACAGCTTGAACGAGCCGTCGCGGGTATAGGCGGTGGTGCCGTCGGGCAGGTCGACCTGGAAGAAGCCGCGGCCCTTGATGGCGACGTCGAGCGGGTTGTCGGTGATCTGCAGGTTGCCCTGCTCATGGATGCGGTAGATGGCGACCGGCTTGACGCCGACGCCGACCTGCACGCCGGCCGGCACGATGGTGCCGCTGTCCGAGGACTGGGTGCCGACGCGGCGCATGTCCTGATAGAGCAGGTCGGCGAATTCGGCGCGGCGGCGCTTGTAGCCGGTGGTGGTCGCGTTGGCGATGTTGTTCGAGATGACCTCGACGTTCATCTGCTGGGCGAACATGCCGGTCGCGGCGGTGGTGAGGGAGCGCATGATCTGGTTCCTCCCGGGCTAGCTGTTGGAGGTGATGCTGTTGATGGCGCGGCGCTGGCGCTCATGCTCGCTGTCCAGGAAGCGCTGCATGGCCTGGTAGTTGCGCGTCACTTCGATCAGGTTGGTCATCTCCAGGATCGGGCGCACGTTGGAATCCTCCAGCATGCCCTGGGCGATCTTGCCGGTGGCGGCGGTCGGCTGGCCGTCGGCGATGAACAGGTTGTCAGGCGCCGGCTTCAGCGCGTGCGGGTCGGCGAAATCCACCAGATCGAGCTTGCCGATGACCTGCTGCTGCTGGCCGCCGGTGGCGCGGTCGGTCGAGATCGAGCCGTCCTCGGCGATGTTGACCGGCCCGTCATCGGGGTCGATCGTCACCGTGCTGCCGCCGGCCAGCACCGGATAGCCCTGGCTGGTGACCAGGAGGCCATTGGAGTCGAGCTGGAAGCGGCCGACCCGGGTATAGCGGGTGCCATCGGGCGTCTGCACGGCAAAGAAGCCATTGCCCTGGACGGCCAGGTCCAGGCTGTTGCCGGTGGCGCGCAGGGGGCCGGGCGAGAAGTCCCGGGCGGTGGCGAAGTCCTGCACATAAGAGAGCTTCACGCCGTGTTCCGCCGGAAGGTCGACTTCCGACATCAGCATCATTTCGGCCTTGAAGCCCGGCGTGGAGGCGTTGGCGATGTTGTTCGCCACCACATCCATCTGATCGCGCAGCACCATCTGTCGCGACAAGGCGATGTAAGTCGGTGTTTCCATGACAGCGTCCCAATAAAGGGTTCATTCGCCGGTCTTAGTGCCGGCAGACCCTGTCATGCAGCTTCCGTGCCAAGGGCGTGGCGGGCGCGGCAGGGGCGGCGGGGAACGGCGGAAAGCCTGGGATTCTTGGCTTACCGGGGCGGGCCGCCGGTCGTCCGGCGCAGGCCGGCCCGGGCCCCGCTTGGCGCGCAGTTGTTGCCCGCATGGGCTGCTGGCCGGCAGTTCCTTCCGCCATGAGGATTAGAGCTAATTTCACGAGATGTTAACCAACACGGTCCTAGGTTGCTGCCGGAGCATGGGCGTCGGGACGCCGGCGCTCGCAGGGCACAACTCAAACCCGGCCGAGGCATGGGGATGGCTGAAGAAGCGATCGAAGCAGCACCACCACCGATCACCAAGAAGAAGATGAGCGGCAAGAAACTGGTGCTGTTCATCGTGCTGCCGCTGCTGCTGTTCGGCGGCGGCGGTGCCGCCGCCTGGTTCCTGCTGTTCCAGGGTCATGCCGAAGAGGGCGAGGCGACTGCCGAAGCCGCGCCTGAGCATCCGCCGGTCTATTTCGACATGGAGGAGCTCACGGTCAACCTGGCTTCGAGCGGCAAGCGCAATTCCTATCTCAAGCTGAAGCTGACGCTCGAGCTCGGCAAGCCCGAGGACTCGGAGACGCTGCCCAACGTGCTGCCGCGGGTCGAGGACCAGTTCCAGGTCTATCTGCGCGGCGTGCGCGTCGAGGACCTGCAGGGCTCCGATGGCCTGCAGCGCCTGCGCGAGGAACTGCTGCTGCGCGCGCAGAAGGCCGCGGCGCCGGCGGAAGTGAAGGACATCCTGTTCAAGGTCGTGCAAGTCCAGTGACGCACTGTTCGTCACCGGCGGATCAGCAAAGAAGCAAGCCATGATCGCGGACGAAAAAGACAACGAGGAAATGAGCGAGGAGGAGCGGGCCGCCGCTGCCGAGTGGGAAGCGATGGCCGGCGACGACGCGGCGGCGGAAGGCGAGGAGACACAGGTTTCCGCAGGCCCCAAGTCCAACCGCGTCCTTGACCAAGACGAGATCGACAGCCTGCTGGGCGGGTCGGTCGGCGGCGGCGAGGACGAGAAGCCCTCCGGCATCCAGGCCATCATCAACAGCGCGCTGGTCTCCTACGAGCGCCTGCCGATGCTGGAGATCGTGTTCGACCGCCTGGTCCGCATGCTCTCCACGTCATTGCGCAACTTCACCTCGGACAACGTCGAGGTCTCGCTCGACAGCATCACCGCCATCCGCTTCGGCGACTATCTCAACTCCATTCCGCTGCCCGCCATGCTGGGCGTGATGAAGGCCGAGGAGTGGGACAATTTCGGCCTGCTCATGGTCGACAGCTCGCTGACTTACTCGATCGTCGACGTGCTGCTCGGCGGACGCCGCGGCACCGCCGCCATGCGCATCGAGGGCCGGCCCTACACCACGATCGAACGCAACCTGGTCGAGCGCCTGATCGGCGTCGTGCTCAACGACCTGACCTCGACCTTCGATCCGCTCTCGCCCGTCACCTTCCGCTTCGAGCGCCTGGAGACCAATCCGCGTTTCGCCGCCATCGCCCGGCCGGCCAACGCCGCCGTGCTGGCGCGCCTGCGCGTTGACATGGAGGACCGCGGCGGGCGGCTCGAGCTGGTGCTGCCCTATGCCACGCTGGAGCCGGTGCGCGAATTGCTGCTGCAGATGTTCGTCGGCGAGAAGTTCGGCCGCGATTCGATCTGGGAGACCCATCTATCCGGCGAGCTCTGGCAGACCGAGGTGCCGATCGACGCGGTGCTCGATGAGTTCAACCTGTCGCTGGGCGAGGTGCTGAACTGGCAGCCGGGCAGCCGGCTGGAACTGGAATGCACGCCGACCTCGCCGGTCGAATTGCGCTGCGGCGGGGTGCAGCTGTTCCGCGGCCATATGGGCCGGCGCGGCGGCCACATCGCCGTGCAGATCCAAGACCGCCTGATGAAGATCTAGGAAGCGAACCCATGTCCTGGGCCATGATCGCCGATGCGCTGGTTGCGATCCTGCTGATCGCCACGCTGGTCTATGTCCGGCGGCTGAGCGTCAATCTCGAGCAGATGCGCGCCAGCCGGGCCGAGTTCGAGAAGCTGTTCGCCGACTTCACCCGCACCACAGACCAGGCCGCCAGCCATCTGCATCACCTGAAGGCGACCGCCGACAACACCATGCGGGACCTGCAGGCGCGCGTCGAACGGGCGCAGGGTTTGAGCGGCGAGTTCGGCCGCCTGGGCGAGGACCTCAAGCTGCTGACCGAACGCGCCGAGGGCGCCGCCGACAAGCTCGATGCTTCGGTGGGCCGGGCGCGCTTCCTTGCCGCCGCCGCGGCGCCCGGCGCTGCGACGGCCCAGCCGGCTACTCCGGCGGCGACCGTCTCGGTCGCGTCCGACATCGCCAGGCATCACCCCGCGTTTCGCACGCTGGATGATGACGGCGACTTGCCCAGCGGCAAGCTCAGCGCCCTTTCGGGCATGCGATAGAGGTCGCCATGCGCCTGCGCCTTCTGCCGGTCCTGATGTTCGCCCTGGTCGCCACCACGACCGTGAAGCTCGGCGCCGTCTGGAACGCGGTGGAAGTCTCCGTCGGCAGCGAATCCCTAGCGCAGACCCAGCCGAACGCCACCAATCCGGCCCCGACCGCAACGCCTGCCCCTACCGCAACGCCTGCTCCGGCCGCGACGCCCGCTCCGGCGGCGACGCCGGCCG
>JBDHTX010000036.1:0-42575 GCA_039808885.1 Dongiaceae bacterium
CGCCAGTCCTGTCCCAGCTTGTCGATCTCGTCGAGCAGGAACAGCGGGTTGGACGACTTCGCCTTCTTCATCGCCTGGATGACCTTGCCGGGCATCGAGCCGATATAGGTCCGGCGATGGCCGCGCACCTCGGCCTCGTCGCGCACGCCGCCGAGCGAGATGCGGATGAAGTTCCGCCCCGTCGCCTTGGCGATCGACTTGCCGAGCGAGGTCTTGCCGACGCCGGGCGGGCCGACGAGGCACAGGATCGGGCCCTTGATCTTCTTCTGGCGCTGCTGCACGGCGAGATACTCGAGAATGCGTTCCTTGACCTTCTCCAGGCCATAATGGTCGTCGTTCAGGACCTTCTGCGCGAGCTTGATGTCCTTCTTGACCTTGGTCGGCTTGCTCCACGGAATCGACAGCAGCCAGTCGAGGTAGTTGCGCACCACCGTCGCCTCGGCCGACATCGGGCTCATGGTGCGGAGCTTCTTCACTTCCGCCGCCGCCTTGTCGCGCGCTTCCTTGGAGAGCTTGGTCTTCTTGATGCGTTCCTCGAGCTCGGCCAGCTCGTCGCGGCCGTCCTCGCCCTCGCCCAGCTCCTTCTGGATCGCCTTCATCTGCTCGTTGAGGTAGTACTCGCGCTGCGTCTTCTCCATCTGCCGCTTGACGCGGGAGCGGATGCGCTTCTCCACCTGCAAGACGCCGATCTCGCCTTCCATGAAGGAGAAGACCTTCTCCAGCCGGCCGGCGATGGTCGGGATCTCCAGCAGTTCCTGCTTGTCGGAGATTTTCAGCGTCAGATGCGAGGCCACGGTATCGGCCAGCTTCGAGGGGTCCTCGATCTGGTTGACCGAAACCAGCACCTCGGGCGGGATCTTCTTGTTGAGCTTGATGTACTGCTCGAACTGGGTGATCACCGAACGCGCCAGGGCCTCGGTCTCCTTGCCCTCGACTTCCGGCTCCGGCATCGCCGAGGCACGGGCCACGAAGAACGGCTCGGTATCGGTGAATTCCTGGATCTTGGCCCGCGCGCCGCCCTCGACCAGCACCTTCACGGTGCCGTCGGGCAGCTTCAGCAGCTGGAGGACGGTGCCGACCGTGCCGATGGCGTACATGTCGCCCGGGCCGGGGTCGTCCTGGGCCGCGTTGCGCTGGGTGACCAGCAGAATCTGCTTGTCGTCCTTCATCACGTCTTCGAGCGCGCGGACCGATTTCTCGCGGCCAACGAAGAGCGGCACGATCATGTGCGGGAAAACGACGATATCCCGCAGCGGCAGGACGGGATATTTCGGCTGTACGGGGGCTTCTTGGGTCATCGCGCTATAGACTCCGACTATTCAAAAGGCAGACTAGCCCTGGACCAGACCCCTCGCAACCACTTGACCGCCAAGGATTTCAGGGCCGATGCGGCCGCTTGTCCTTGCAGGAACCATGCCTAGTTGCGGGTAAGCGGTCGAGAGGTCCAATCGGCTTAGCGCCGATGCGTGAGCCAGGTTAGGCCTGCTGTGTCGTTAACCTATTTGGTGGATCGCCAGAGACGGTTCAAGAGGAGCGGCAACCCGCCCCCCTTGGGTTCCATGCGATAGGAACGGGTCAGCCGTGCGCTAGGCGCCGGCGCCGACGTCGCCGCGGCGATCGGTGTAGATGTAGAGCGGCTTGGCCTTGCCTTCGACCACTTCGCGGCTGATCACGATGGCTTCGACGCCGTCCAGGCTGGGCAGGTCGAACATCGATTCCAGCAGGATCGCTTCCATGATCGAGCGCAGGCCGCGGGCGCCGGTCTTGCGCGCGATCGCCTTGCGGGCGATGGCGCCAAGGGCATCCTCGGCGAAATCGAGGCGCACGTCCTCCATCTCGAACAGGCGCTGATACTGCTTCACCAGCGCGTTCTTCGGCTCGGTCAGGATCTTGACCAGCGCTTCCTCGTCGAGGTCCTCGAGCGTGGCGACCACCGGCAGGCGGCCGACGAATTCGGGGATCAGGCCGAACTTCAGCAGATCCTCGGGCTCCACCTCGCGCAGCAACTCGCCGGCGCGGCGGTCATCGGGTCCGCGCACATCGGCGCCGAAGCCGATCGCCGACCCGCCGCGTCCGCGCTGGGCGATGATCTTCTCGAGGCCGGCGAAAGCGCCGCCGCAGATGAACAGGATGTTGGTGGTGTCGACCTGCAGGAACTCCTGCTGCGGATGCTTGCGCCCGCCCTGCGGCGGCACGGAGGCGATGGTGCCTTCCATGATCTTGAGCAGCGCCTGCTGCACGCCCTCGCCCGACACGTCGCGGGTGATGGACGGGTTGTCGGACTTGCGCGAAATCTTGTCGACCTCGTCGATATAGACGATGCCGCGCTGCGCGCGCTCGACGTTGTAGTCGGCGGATTGCAGCAGCTTGAGGATGATGTTCTCGACGTCCTCGCCGACATAGCCGGCCTCGGTCAGCGTCGTGGCGTCGGCCATGGTGAACGGCACGTCGATGATGCGCGCCAGCGTCTGGGCCAGCAGCGTCTTGCCGCAGCCGGTCGGGCCGACCAGCAGGATGTTCGACTTCGACAACTCGACGTCGTTCTGCTTCCCGACATGGGCCAGGCGCTTGTAGTGGTTGTGGACCGCGACCGAGAGCACCTTCTTGGCATGCTCCTGGCCGATCACGTAGTCGTCCAGCACCTTGCAGATGTCGCGCGGGCTGGGCACGCCGTCGCGCGAGCGCACCAGCGTCGTCTTGTGCTCTTCGCGGATGATATCCATGCAGAGCTCGACGCATTCATCGCAGATGAAGACGGTCGGCCCGGCAATCAGCTTGCGAACTTCGTGCTGGCTCTTGCCGCAGAATGAGCAGTAGAGCGTATTTTTCGAATCGCCGCTGGTGGACTTGTTCATTCGCTATCCGTTCACGCTTCGGCGGGCGAGACTCATGCCCACCCTTAGGCCCATGTTAGCCTTGGAAGATTCGCCAACACAACGGGTTTGTGCCGTATTCCTCGGGTATCCTGTCCCAGGACATGGCGCGAACCAATCCGGAGCCATTCCAGGCTGCAACAAGCCTAGGCGCGGAATGGTAGGCAAAGGGTTAAGACCCGGATTTGCCCCCGCTCGGCTCGTCGGACTTTGGCCGCTCGGTCAGAACCTGGTCGATCAGGCCGAAGGCCTTGGCCTCTTCCGGGGTCATGAAGCGGTCGCGCTCCATGGCGTCCTCGATGGTCCTCAAGTCCTGGCCGGTGTGCTTGACGTAGATCTTGTTCAGCCGGTCGCGGGTCTTGATGATTTCCTTGGCGTGAATCTCGATATCCGTCGCCTGGCCCTGGAAGCCGCCGGAGGGCTGGTGAACCATGATGTTGGAATGCGGCAGGCTGAAGCGCTTGTCCTTGGCGCCGGCGGTCAGCAGCAGCGAGCCGGCGGAAGCCGCCAGGCCGACGCAGATGGTGGAAATGGTCGGCCGGATGTACTGCATGGTGTCGTACATCGCCAAGCCCGAGGTCACCACGCCACCCGGCGAGTTGATGTAGAGCGAGATTTCCTTGCTCGGATTTTCCGATTCCAGGAACAGCAGCTGGGCGCAGACCAGACTGGCCATGTGGTCATTGACCGGTCCGACCACGAAGATGATCCGCTCCTTCAGCAGCCGGGAATAAATGTCGTAGGCACGCTCGCCGCGGGCGGTCTGCTCGACCACCATGGGCACCAGCATGTTGTTGTAAATCTCGATCGGATCGCGGTCCCTAATCATGCAAAGCTCTCGTCTGGAGGTTGAGCGTCACGGACGTTCGCCGCGCATTGGCGTACCGCCGGCCGGCGGCGAATCACCCTCGACATCGCCTGCCGCCGCCGATCATAGCGGCGACGGCCCCGCTTGCAATCAAAGCCGGGCCGCGACGTCGACCACCGCGGGATCCAGAGCCGGAACCGGAATTCAGGCGGCTTCCTCGCCTTCCTTGCGGAATTCCTCGGGCGTCGCCCGACGCTCGGAGACCTGCGCCATCTCGAGGATGAAGTCGATCACCTTGTCCTCATATATGGGCGCGCGCAGCTGATTCAAAGCCTCCGGGCTCTTCTGGTAGTAGTCGATGACCTGCTTTTCCTGGCCGGGGTAGCGGCGCGCCTCGTTGATGACGGCGCGGGTCAGATCCTCGTTCGGCACCTGGATATTGTTGGCGCGGCCGACCTCGGAGAGCAGCAGGCCGAGCTTCACCCGGCGCTTGGCGATATCCCGGTACTCGGATTTCAGCTGGTCCTCGCTCTTGCCCTTGTCCTCGTCATCCAGGCGCTCGGCCTTGATGTCGGCCTCGATCTGGCGCCAGATCGCGTCGAACTCGGCTTCCACCAGGCTCTCGGGCAGGGTGAAGTCGTGCTTGTCCGCCAGCATGTCGAGCAGCACGCGCTTCAGGCGGGACCGCGCGGCCATGCCATAGTCGCGCTCGATCTGCTCGCGCACGCGCTTGCGCAGGGTGGCGAGGTCGTCGACGCCCATCGCCTTGGCCATCTCGTCGTCGAGCGGCGTATCCTGGTGGGTGCGGATCTCCTTACCCGTCACATCGAATTCGGCATCCTTGCCGGCCAGTTCCTTGTTGCCGTATTCGGCCGGGAACGTGACCTTGACCACGCGCTTGTCGCCCTTCTTCAGGCCGATCAGCTGGTCCTCGAAGCCGGGGATGAACATGCCGGAGCCGAGCTCCAGGTGGAAATCCTCGGCCTTGCCACCCTCGAATTCCTTGCCGCCGACGCGGCCGACGAAATCGATCACCGCAACATCGCCCGACTGGGCGGCATAGTCGTCAGCGGCCGGCTCGGCCTTGCGCTGGCGCTTCGCCAAGCGGCCGAGGCTCTCTTCGATCTCGGCCTCGGGCACGTCGACCACGGTGCGCTGCAGGCTGATGGTCTTGAAATCGACCGGGGTGATCTCCGGGATCACTTCCAGCGCGACGCTGAATTCCAGGTCCTGGCCGGTCTCGAACTTGACGATCTCGACCTTGGGCTGGCCGGCCGGGCGCAGGTTGTGCTCGGTCATCAGCTGCGAGGAGCCTTCCTGCACCGACTTCTCGAGCACCTCGCCCATCACCGACTTCTCATAGCGCTGCTTGAGCAGCTGCAGCGGCACCTTGCCGGGGCGGAAGCCCGGCATCTTGATGCGCTCGCCGAGCTCTTTCAGCCGGCTGTCGACCTGGTCCTGGAGCTTGTCGGCCGGGATAACGACCTTGAACTCGCGCTTCAAGCCATTGGCGTTGGTTTCGGTGATCTGCATGAGACGACTCTATCCACTTCCCTGAATGTCGCGTGCGGCGAACCTGGCCCGGAACGCGCCGGCTGGTGCGGGCGGAGGGACTTGAACCCCCACGACTTGCGTCACTGGAACCTAAATCCAGCGCGTCTGCCAATTCCGCCACGCCCGCCCGGCGCTGGGTACCCTGCGCTGCCGAAGCGGAGCGCCGCTCGTTGTTCGGGCGCGGATGTATCGCAGGACCGGCGGCGGCACAAGGAAAAAGCCGAAATTCGGGTTGCTGGCGGCATTACCGCCGCCTCGTGCGGATCGCGCAAGATTATTGCTAGCTGGCTGAAATTGCGGCTTTTTGCCTCAACGCCGTCGCCAAGGCCGCCGGCAGCCGCTCCGGCAGGTCCTCCGCAATCAGCCCCAGCCCCTGCCCCAGCGCCGCCTGGGCATGCAGCCAGGCAGCCATGGCAGCCGCCTGGAGGGGTGGCAGGCCGAGCGCCAGCAGGCCCGTCACCGCCCCCGCGAGGACGTCGCCGGAACCGGCGGTGGCCAGCGTTGGCGGCGCCAAATCGGAGAGGATTGCCTGCCCATCCGGCCCGGCAATCACCGTATCCGCGCCCTTCAGGACGAGGGTGCAGTTGCAGCGGGCAGCGGCGGCGCGCGCCCGGTCCAGCTTGCACCCGGCACCACCCAGATCGGGAAACAGCCGGGCGAACTCTCCCTCATGCGGGGTCAGGACGATGTCGGGCCGACCGCCGGCGAGGCCGCCATGCTGGGCCAAGGCGGTCAACCCGCCGCCATCGATCACCAGGGGGCGCCCCAGGGCAATCGCGCCGCGCACCAAATCCGCCGTCCCCGCATCCGGCTCCAAACCGCTGCCGACCAGCAGCGCGGTGACCCGGGCATCCCCGGCCAAAGCGAGGATGGCGCCGCGGTCCGCGGCCGGGCGGACGATCGCCCCTGCCTGGTCCTCGGCATAAACTGCCCAGCTCTGTGGCGGCACCGCCAGGGTCAGCATGCCGACCCCGACCCGGCGCGCCGCCCGCGCCGCCAGCCGGGCGGCGCCGGTCATCAGGGCTCCGCCGGCGATCACGGCATGGCCGCGGCGATACTTGTGATCCTCCGCGCGCGGCAAAGGATAGAGATCGCGCCAGAGCGGCGGCGCGTTGCGAAAGCATGTGACGCCGACCGCTGACAGGTCGCCCGCGGTGAAACCGACATCGGCCACCACCAGCTCGCCGCACAACGCCGCCGCCGGCAGTAGCAGGTGGCCGCGCTTGGTCCAGTTGAAGGTCACGGTGACATCGGCGTCGATCGCCGCGCCAGGCACGGCGCCGCTGTCGGCATCGATGCCGCTGGGCACGTCGACGGCGATGACCGACGCCGCGGACCGGTTGACCGCTTCCACCGCCGTGGCGGTCGTGCCGGAAAGGGCGCGTGCGAGCCCGATGCCGAAGAGCGCGTCCACCACCACATCGCGGGCGCCGAGGCCGGCAAGCCCCGCCGCGTCCAGGTCGGCGACCGCACCGCCCCAGCCATCGAGCGCCCGCCGCGCATCGGCCGAGCGCGCCGAGCCGGGCGCCACCGCCAGGACCCGCACGGAATAGCCGGCGCCCCGCAATGCCGTGGCGGCGATGAAACCATCGCCGCCATTGTTGCCCGGACCACAGAGCACGAAGACCCGGTCGACCGCGGCCAAGGGCCAGCGGCGCTCGACCTCCGTGGCAACAGCGTTGCCGGCACGGCGCATCGCCTCGAAGCTCGGCACGCCGCGCGCGAACGCGGCCGCCTCGGCGCGGCGCATCCCCTCGGTGCTGAGAACCGCGAGGTCCGGATGCGACTGAAATGATATGGCGCCGCCGATGGGCATCGCGGCTCGCGTGCTAGTTGATGACGGGCCGGCAGAACTGGTCGCCGAAGCGCTGCTTGATGTCCTCGCAGGCCTTCTGCGCCGCGGCGAGGCTGTCGAACGGGCCGGCGAAGACGCGATACACGGCGCCCTTCGCCTCACCGAGGAAATAGCGGCGCAGGTCGACTTTCAGGTTCTTCAGCAGACCCGGGTATTTCTGCGTGAGCTTCGCCCAATACGAACTCGCGTCCTTCTCCTGGCCGCTGTCGTAGAGCCAGATGCGATAGACCATCGTCTCGCCGGTCAGCGATTCCGCGAGCGGCAAATTGGCGCCCGGATCCATCGAGTTCATTGCCGCCGACCCCTCGCCGGCGGGCTCGGCTTCGGATTTCGCGGCGGGCTCCGCGGCCGGCGCGGCTTCCGTCGTCGCCTCGGGTTGGGCGGCAGGCTGGCTCTCGCCCTCCGGCGGCGGCGGGGTCACCTCGGCTGGCATCGGCGCGGCCTCTTCCGCCGGCTGGCTCTCAGCCGCCGGTTCCGGCGTGGGCGTGGGCGTGGGCGTGGCCTCGGTGGTCGCGGCCTCCTTGGGAGCGGTTTCAGCGGGGGCAGTCTCGGTGGCGGACGCTGCCGCTTCCGGCGCCTTGGCGGCAGCTGCCTCCTGCGTCGGCGCCTGCGCGTCGACGGCGGATTGCTCGGAGACGGCGCCTTCGCTGGGTACGGTTGTCCCCTGGCCCTCGGCCGGCTGCTGCGTGGCCTTGGCCGCGTCGTTCTGGGCCGCCTGGTTCAGCGCTTCGATGGCGGCGCGTGCTGGTTCGAAGCCCGCATCGGCGGAACGCTGGTACCACTGGCGCGCGGCCTCAGGGTCCTGCTTCACCCCGATGCCTTCGCGGTAGAAGCCGGCCAGCGCGAATTGCGCCTCGGCCAGTCCGCCTTCCGCCGCCTGGCGCAGATACTCGGCCGCCTTGGCCGGGTCCTTTTTCACGCCGCTGCCATTGGCGTATTGGACACCCAGGTTGAAACGCGCGGTGACGTTGCCGGATTCGGCGGCGCGCGACCACAATTCGATCGCCTTGGCGGGATCGGCTTTCACGCCGCGGCCATCGGCATAGAGCCGGGCGAGATTGTTGATGGCGGGCGCGTAGTTCTGGTCGGCAGCCTTCTGGTACCATTCGGCGGCCGCCTTGGGGTTCTTGTCGGGTACGCCCTCGCCCATGTCGTAGAGCATGCCGATGCCGTGCTCGGCCGGCGCCTCGCCGGCCTTCGCCGGCTCGATCCATTCGGCGTAGGCTTTCTTGTAGTCCTTGGCGTTGAAGGCCGCGAGACCGGCGGCGTAGTCCGCCCAGGCCGGCGAAGCGGCGCCGAGCAGCAGGCCGACAAGGCAGCACAACCAGCCGCTGCAACGACGCAGGGCGGGTCCGCAAAGCCCGCGCGATTTGGCCACCAGGGCGTGTGTCCGATTCGCCATAATCCCAATATGCGCCGGGCCAATTTCCCGCGCAACGCGGCCGCGCGGCGCGCCTCGGGCACCCCGCTGCGCGACCGGACCGGTCAATTGGCCTTGCTGGCGGCGGTGCCGCCGATCACCGGCAGCTTGCCGGCGAAGGGACCCGCATGATGATGGACCATGCGCCACAGCTTGGCGTCGCGGACGAACAGGTTGGTGGCGATGAAGCCGTGGCCGGACACGGATTCGAGGCAGCACACGATGCCCATCTCGCCGACCACGTCGCGGGCCAGGACATGATGCGCGATCGGCATCGGCCCCGAAGTGGCGAACAGCTCGGCCCAGCTGCGCAGCACCGCCTCGCGCCCCTGGATCGGCTGCCAGCCGGGATGGCAGCAGAACACCGCGCCGGTCGATGCCCAAAGTTCCGTCATCTGCGTCAGGTCGGCGCCGGCGAACGCCTCGTAGAAAGCGCTATTGGCGAATTCGAGCGCCGCCAGGCCGGTCATGCGGAACCCGGCTCAATCCGGTTCGCTCTCCGGCGGCTCGTTCGGGCCATCCGGGCTGTCGGCGCCGGTCGGCAAATCGGTCGACCCAGGCATGGATGGGATGCGGTCGCGCGGCATCGGGCGCAACTCCGCGACCGTGGTGGCGCAGCCGCTGGTGACGTTCACGCGCTGCCCGGCGCCGGCGGAAACCGCGCTCGGCGCATTGCAGGCCAGGACGTCGACCGCGCCTTCGATGACATTGACCTCGGTGGCGCCGTCGCCGTCGACGAAGATCACCAGATGGGTGCCGCGAATGGTCATCGTCGCGGTCGGCGTGACCAGCTTGACGTTCTCCTTGTTCTTCAGCTCGCCGCTCTGATAGCGGAACGCGCCGATCTTCAGGGAGATCTGCCCGCCGCCGGAAGCCGATGCCGGGTCATAGACGAAGTCGTCCAGGCGCACCTCGCCATTCGGGCCGACGACCAGCCGGGTGGCGTCGAGGAACTCCAACTCGGTCGATCCCTTGAGCCCGGTCTTCACCAGTTCCTGGGCGTGCACGGCGTTGGCGAAATAGATCGGGTGCGCCGGGTCGGCGCCTTCGGCCGTGGCGCCGCGGTAATTGCGCTGCACCACCTCGCCGATCTCCGGCGCCTCGGAGCGCGCCGCCTGGCTTGCCGCCAGCAGAGCACCCAGCGCCGCCGCGGCGAGCCGCGATTGCCGTGTCCAACGCACCTTCATGATCCGATCTCCACTCGATTCCCGCGGCGGGCTGCCGCCCCGACTCCATCCGAAAAGCCAACTAAATGATAGGCTTATCCGGGAGTGTTGCCTAGGGCCTCGCGTCGAGACGCCGGCCCTGCGGCAATCCGGCCGAGGTTACCGCGGCGCATCGCCACCCCCAAGTGACCGCAGTCACAGGGCCGCCGTGGCCGCTTGTCCATCGCGAACCCTTGCACCTCGTCTTCCGCGCTGCAACATTCACCGCCACACAGAACGGAGGTTTCATGATCGGCAGGCTCAACCACGTGGCCATCGCGGTCCCCGACCTGGCGGCCGCCACCGCAACCTATGGCAAGACCCTGGGCGCCAAGGTCTCCGCCCCGGTGCCGCAGCCGGCGCACGGCGTCACCGTGGTTTTCGTCGAACTGCCGAACACCAAGATCGAGCTGCTCCACCCGCTTGGCGATGCTTCGCCGATCAAGAGCTTCCTCGAGCGCAACCCCAGCGGCGGCATCCATCACGTCTGCTACGAGGTGGACGACATCCTGGCGGCGCGCGACAGGCTGAAGGCGGAAGGCGCCCGCGTGCTGGGCGACGGCCAGCCGAAGATCGGCGCCCACGACAAGCCGGTGCTGTTCCTGCATCCGAAGGATTTCCACGGCACGCTCATCGAATTGGAACAGGCCTGATCGATGTTTTCCCAAATCGCCATCTACCTGCTGATCTGGTTCGTCGTCCTCTTCGCCGTGCTGCCCTTCGGCGTGAAGCACAGTGCGGAGCCGAAGCCGGGCCACGATCCCGGAGCGCCGGCCAATCCGAACCTGTGGCGCAAGGCGCTGGCCACTACTGTCATTTCCCTGCTGATCTGGGGTGTCTACTACTACCTCACCAGCGTTCTCGGATTCTCGATCCGGGACCTCACCCACATCACCGGACCCGCATGAGCACCTATTGCCAGATCGCTCCCGGCCATGAATGGCACGGCCCCTATCATGAGCACCACTACGGCTTCCCGATCGCCGACGACGACCAGCTGTTCGAGCGCCTGATCCTGGAGATCAACCAGGCGGGCCTCAGCTGGCTCACCATCCTCAAGCGGCAGGAAGCGTTCCGGAAGGCATTCCGCGGCTTCGAGATCGCGCGCGTGGCGCGCATGAACGCGCGCGACGTAGAACGGCTGATGCAGGACGCCTCGATCATCCGCAACCGCATGAAGATCGAGGCCGCCATCGAGAACGCCAGGCGGATCTGCGCGATCCAGAAGGAGCAGGAGTCCTTCGCCAACTGGATCGCGGCGCATCATCCGCTGACCAAGCCGGACTGGGTCAAGCTGTTCAAGAAGACCTTCGTCTTCACCGGCGGCGAGATCGTCGGCGAGTTCCTGATGAGCACCGGCTACCTGCCCGGCGCGCACGCCGGCGATTGCCCGGTCTACAAGAAGATCGCCAAGCTGAAGCCGGCCTGGATGCAGGCCGAGAAGAAGGGCTTCGACTTCGCGAAGGCCTAGCCCGGCACCTTGCGGACCGCGCCCTTGTCGGCGCTGGTGGCGAAGGCGGCATAGGCGCGCAGCGCGGTGGTCACCCGGCGCTGGCGCTTTTCCGCCGGCTTCCAGCCCAGCTTGTCCTGCGCCGCCCGGCGCCGCGCCAGTTCCGCGTCGTCGACTGCGAGGCGCACGCTGCGGTTCGGGATGTCGATCTCGATGGTGTCGCCTTCGCGCACCAGGCCGATCAGGCCGCCCTCGGCCGCTTCCGGCGAGACATGGCCGATGGAAAGCCCCGAGGTGCCGCCGGAGAAGCGCCCGTCGGTGATCAGGGCGCAGGCCTTGCCGAGCCCTTTCGACTTCAGGTAGCTGGTCGGATAAAGCATCTCCTGCATGCCGGGCCCGCCGCGCGGGCCTTCGTAGCGGATGACCACCACGTCGCCGGCCTTGACCTCGTTCAGCAGGATGCCCTGCACCGCCGCGTCCTGGCTCTCGAACACGCGCGCCGGGCCGGAGAATTTCAGGATGCTCTCGTCGACGCCGGCGGTCTTCACGATGCAGCCGTCGAGCGCCAGATTGCCCTTCAGCACCGCCAGCCCGCCATCCTTGGAGAACGGATGCTTGGCGCTGCGGATCACGCCGGCCTCGCGGTCGAGGTCGAGGTTGTCCCAGCGCCGGTCCTGGCTGAAGGCGACCTGCGTCGGCACGCCGCCCGGCGCCGCCATGAAGAAGTCGCGCACCTTCTGGCTCTTGGTCGACACCACGTCCCATTGCTCGATGGCTTCGCCAAGGGTGACGGAATGGACGGTGGGCAGGTTGCGGTTGATCAGCCCGGCGCGGTCGAGCTCGCCCAGGATGGCCATGATGCCGCCAGCGCGATGCACGTCTTCCATGTGCACGTCGGACTTCGCCGGCGCCACCTTGCACAGCACCGGCACCTTGCGCGACAGGCGGTCGATGTCCGCCAGGGTGAAGTCGAGTTCCGCCTCGTGCGCGGCGGCCAGGATATGCAGCACCGTGTTGGTCGACCCGCCCATGGCGATGTCGAGGGCCATCGCGTTCTCGAAGGCGCCCTTGCCGGCGATCTTGCGCGGCAGCACGCTGTCGTCGTTCTGCTCGTAGTAGCGGCGCGCCAGGTCGACGATCAGATGCCCGGCCTCGACGAACAGCCCCTTGCGATAGGCGTGCGTCGCCAGGGTCGAGCCGTTGCCGGGCAGCGACAGGCCCAAAGCCTCGGTCAGGCAGTTCATCGAATTGGCGGTGAACATGCCGGAGCACGAGCCGCAGGTCGGGCAGGCCGAACGCTCGATGACCTTCACGTCCTCTTCGCTGATGCGGTCGTCGGCGGCGGCGACCATGGCGTCGACCAGGTCCAGCGCCTGGGTCTTGCCGGCCAGCACCACCTTGCCGGCCTCCATCGGGCCGCCGGAGACGAAGACGCTGGGAATGTTGAGCCGCAGCGACGCCATCAGCATGCCGGGCGTGATCTTGTCGCAATTCGAGATGCAGACCATGGCGTCGGCGCAATGGGCGTTGACCATGTATTCGACGCTGTCGGCGATCAGCTCGCGCGAGGGCAGCGAATAGAGCATGCCGTCATGGCCCATGGCGATGCCGTCATCGACCGCGATGGTGTTGAACTCCTTGGCGACGCCGCCCGCCGCCTCGATCTCGCGCGCGACCAGCTGGCCGAGATCCTTCAGGTGCACATGGCCCGGCACGAACTGGGTGAAGGAGTTGACCACCGCGATGATCGGCTTGCCGAAGTCGCTGTCCTTCATGCCGGTGGCGCGCCACAGGCCGCGGGCGCCGGCCATGTTGCGGCCGTGGGTGGTGGTGCGGGAGCGATAGGCGGGCATGGCTCTTCCCCGGAGTTGAGCGTGTCTTAGGTGCGCGCGACCGGATTGTCGGCTTCGGCGCCCTCGGCGATATCCGCCTCGAGCTCTGCTTCCTGCTGGGCGCGCTTCTTTTCCACGATGCGCGCCATGACGATGGAAATCTCGTAGAGCGCGATCAGCGGCACAGCCAGGCTGATCTGGCTGAAGACGTCGGGCGGCGTCACCACCGCGGCGACCAGCACGACCACGACGATGGCATAGCGCCGCTTGGCCTTGAGCCCGGCCGACGTCACCAGGCCCACGCGCGCCAGCAGGGTCAGCAGCACCGGCAGCTCGAAGCACAGGCCGAAGGCGAAGATCAGCGTCATGACGAAGCCGATATACTCGCCGACCTTGTTTTCCATCTGCACCGGCAGCACGTCCGGGCCAGCCGGCTGCTCGAAGCCGGCGAAGAACTTGATCGCGAAAGGCAGCAGCACGTAATAGAAGAACGCGGCGCCGACCACGAACATGAACGGCGTCGCCACCAGGAACGGCAGGAAGGCCTGGCGCTCGTTCTTGTAGAGGCCGGGGGCCACGAAGGCCCAGATCTGTCCCGCCACGATCGGGAACGACACGCAGAGCGCGCCGAACGCCGCCAGCTTCACGTTGGTGAAGAACGGCTCGGTCAGATCGGTATAGATGAAGCGACGCCCCGCCGCGTCGTGGAAATACTCCGCCAGCGGCGCCGCCAGGAAATTGAACATGTGCTGGGCGAAGTAGAAGCACACCAGGAAGGCGAGGATGAACGCCACCGACGAATAGAGCAGCCGCCGCCTGAGCTCGACCAGGTGCTCGAGCAAGGGCATCTTCTTGTCTTCTTCAGCGCCCGCCATGATGGTTACGACTTCGCCTCGGCTTGGTTGGCGGGAGCGGCCTGCGCTGCGGCGCCGGTTTCCGCCGGCTCCGGCGCACGCGCGACACCGGAACTGGAAGTGGCGGGCGTCGCGGGCTCCACGGCCGTGCGCTCGGTGGCCGGGCTCTCTGCCGCCGGCTCCGGCGATTTCGGCGTCGTCGCGGCGGGCACCGGCGGGAACTGGAACTGTGCCAGCTTGGACGGCTCGGCCTTGGCTTCCTTCTCGATCCCGGTGATCGTCGACTTCATCTCGCCGGTCGGGTCGACGGCCTTCTCGATCGCCTTCGAGATCGAGCCCTTGGAGATCGACTGCGCCGCCTTGCGGGCATCCTCGAGGTCGGCTTCGCGGACGATCTCGTTGACGCCGCTCTGGAACTCATTGGCCAGCTTGCGGGCGGTCTTGGTCAGGTTGCTGATGGTCCTGAGCGCGTTCGGCAGTTCCTTCGGCCCCAGCACGACCAGGGCAACGACGCCTACGACGAGCAGCTCGCCCCAGCCGAGATCGAACATCGGGAACGCCTTCCAGCCTCACGCAGCCGCAATCAGGAACGGTCGATGGCGCCCGGCTTGTCGGTGCTGTTGTCGGCCTGCGGCGGTTCGCCGTCCTTGCCGTCCTTCAGACCCTTGCGGAAAGCGGTGACGCCCTGACCAAGATCCTTCATCAGGCGCGGAATCTTGCCGCCGCCGCCGAACAGGACCAGGACAACGGCCAAGACGATCAGCCAATGCCAAATACTGAAGCTACCCATCCGGGCCTCTCCTTGCCTTACCGGGGTGTTGTTTTGCGGGCGGACTATCGCAGAATGACCCCGGCCCTGCAACAAGCCCCTGCGCTGTCACGGCGCTGCATCAATCCGGCGCAAGTCGCTGGAAACTCAGGTTTCCGCGAACAGGAATATTGCCTCCGTCGGCACCTGGACACGCACCGTCTGGCCCCCCTGGGGCGGCCGGCCGGCGAGGCGCACCGCAAGCTCCACTTCCGCGCCGTCGAGATCGCGGGCCAGAACATGGACCACCCATCCCGTTCCCAGGAAGTGGGTATCCTGGACGACCGCTGTCAAGGCCGGCCCCTCGCCAATCATGCCGTCGGCCGGGCCCAGGCGCGCGGCCTCGGGCCGGAAGGCGATGGTGAGGTTCGTCCCCTCGCGCCGCCCGCCCGCCGGGAGCTTGCCGAGCGGGCTCTCGACCCAGCCGTCGCGCACCGTTCCCCGGAGCTCGTTGATGCGGGAGAAGAACTCCGCCACGAAGCGATCCACGGGATGGAAATAGAGCTCCTGCGGCGGGCCGCTTTGCACCACCTTGCCGGCCCGCATCAGATAGAGGCGGTCGGCCATGAACAACGCCTCCTCCGGGTCGTGCGTCACCAGCAGCGCGGCGGTGCCGTTGCGCCGCAGCAGGCCCAGCGTGTCGTCGCGCACCTGTTCGCGCAGCCTTTCGTCGAGGCCGGAGAACGGCTCGTCCAGCAGCAGCACCGAGGGCTCGGGCGCCAGCGCCCGGGCCAGCGCCACGCGCTGCTGCTGGCCGCCCGACAGCGCATGCGGATAGGCGTCGATATACTGCTCCAGGTTCACCTGGCGCAGCGTCTCGCGCACCCGGGTCATGCGGGCGGCGGCCGGCAGGTGGCTGATGCCGAAGGCGACATTGGCGCCGACGGTCAAATGCGGGAACAAGGCGAAGTCCTGGAACACCAGCCCGATGTGGCGGCGCTCCGGCGGCACCCGCACCCGGCGTTCCGGGTCGCCCACCGTCTCGCCGCGCATGGCGACGCGGCCCTTCTGCAACGGCTCCAGCCCCGCGACCAGGCGCAGCACCGTCGACTTGCCGCAGCCCGAGGGGCCGACCAGGCAGACCACCTCGCCGGCTTTCACGGAAAGCGAGACGCCGTCCACCGCGCGCAGCGTGTCGTAGTCATGCTGCAGGTCCTGCAATACCAGGGCGTCTTGCGGCTGCATGGTCAGGCCTGCTCTCCGGCCGGTTTGGCGGTCCCCGCCTGACCTACGCCCGGGCGGGCGCCGCGGATGGCACGCGACAGCAAATAGACCGGGAGGATGCCGACCAGGCCGATGGCGAGCGCCGGCCCCGCCGCCTCCGCCAGCCGCTCGTCGGAGGCGAGGTCGTAGGTCTTGGTCGCCAGGGTGTCGAAGTTGAACGGACGCAGCACCAAGGTGGCGGGAAGCTCCTTCAGCACATCCACGAAGACCAGGATCGCGGCGGTCAGGAGGGTACCGCGCATGATCGGCAGATGCACTTGCAGCAAGGTCGCACCCGGCGTGCGGCCGAGCGATCGCGCGGCGAAGTCCATGCTGTAGGTGATCTTGCCCAGGCTCGCCTCAACCGCGTTGAAGCTGATGGTGAGGAAGCGCGTCAGATAGGCATAGGCGACGGCGGCCAGCGAACCGGTGAAGATGAGGCCGACGCTGATCCCCAGATGCTGCTTGGCCCAGCCGCCGATCGCATGGTCGAAGGCGGCCAAGGGCAGCAGCACGCCGATCGCCAGCACGGCGCCCGGCACGGCATAGCCGGCGCTGGCGACGCGCACCGCCAGACGCGTGGTGCGCGTCGGATGCAGGCGCAGCGCATAGGCAAGCACGATGGCGGCGGAGACCACCAGCACCGCGCCGACGCCGGCCAGCAGGAAGGAATTGCGCAGCAGCCCGACGAAGGCGCGCGTCGCCCAGAACTCCGGATTGCTGATGGCCCAGTGCAGCAGCATCAGCGACGGCAGCACGAAGCCCAGCAGCACCGGAAGGCCGCAGCCGACGATGGCGCCGAAGGCGCGCCAGCCCTTCAGCCTGTAGCGCGGCAGCGGGCGGTAGCGCGTGGTCGAATGGGCGTAGGAGCGCCGGCCGCGCGACCAGCGTTCCAGCGCCAGCAGCGCGAAGACGAAGAGCAACAGGATGGCCGCGATCTGCGAGGCGGTGACCGCGTCGCCCATGCCGCGCCAGACGCGGAAGATCCCGGTCGCCAGGGTGTTGACGCCGAAATACTGCACCGTGCCGAAATCGTTCAGCGCCTCCATCAGCGCCAGGGCCACGCCGGCGACGATGGCCGGCCGCGCCAGCGGCAGGGCCACGCGCAGGAAGCCCTGCCAGGGCGAGCAGCCCAGGGTGCGGCTCACCTCCAGCACGCAGGCGGATTGCTCGAGGAAAGCGGCGCGCGCCAGCAGATAGACATAGGGATAGAGCACCAGCACCAGCATGATCACCGCGCCGGGCAGCGAGCGGATGTCGGGCATCCAGCGCATGCCGTCCGGATCGCCGAGGAACGCGCGCAGGCTGGTCTGCACCGGGCCCGCATAGTCCAGCAGGCCGGTATAGGCATAGGCGATCACGTAGGCCGGGAAGGCCATCGGCAGCAGCATGGCCCAGCTGAAGAACTTGCGCCCCGGGAAGCGGCAGAGCGTGGTGAACCAGGCGGCGGGCACGCCGACGATCAATCCGCCGATGGCGACGCCGATCATGATCAGGAGCGAGTTCACGATGTATTCGGGCAGCACCGTGGTGACGAGATGCTGCCATACCTCGCTGCGCGGCCCGGTGGCGTTGAGCAGCACCGCCAGGACGGGTGCCGCGATCAGCGCGGCCAGCAGGCAGGCGGCAAGCGTCCAGCGCGACGGCCACGCCACGCGGCGCAGCAGGTCTGGGCGGCCGGGCGAGACGCCGTGCGATGGGGTGGTCAGGGTCACTTGCTCATTTCCACTGGCCGGCCGGCATCCCGGACGGCGCCGCCCGGCACAAAGCCAAGGCGCGCCCCCGACCTTAGTGCGACTTATTCTGAATTGCAATTCAGGGGAAACGGTCCTACCCGTCCGGGAACCCGCGGGCACGGCCGGTCCGCCGGCTGGCTGGCCGCCCTATTTCGAGCGGGCGGCCTTGGTGGCCGAACCGTCCTCTCGATCCTCGCCGGCATCGGCCGCGGCATCCTCGACGCCTTCGCCGTCGTCCGACTCATCGTCATCGTCGTCATCGTCGTCTTCGTCGTCGTCTTCGTCGAAATCCTCGTCGCCGAGGTCGTCGTCATCCTCATCGTCGTCGTCATCGCTGTCTTCGTCGTTGTCGCCGGCGGCGTCGGTCTCCGGCGCCTCGGCGTCGCCGGCATGGCGCGACAGCATCTCCTCGTCATAGGCACCGTCGGCGGCTTCTTCGGCGCCGGCGGGCTCGTCGCCCTCCTCGGCCTTCTGCGCCAGCATGTCGGAGATGTTGCCCTCATCGTCCTCCGCCTCGCCATCGACCGGGGCGCCGCCGGGCAAGGTGCCCTGGGTGCCGAGGGTGGCGACGGTGGCGCGGGCGTCGAGCAGGCCGGCGGCTTTCAGCTCTTCCATGCCCGGCAGGGCCTCGCAATTCTCCAGGCCGAAATGCTCAAGGAACAGGTCGGTGGTGGCCCAGGTGACCGGGCGGCCCGGCGTCTCGCGCCGGCCCTTCGGCCGGATCCAGCCGATCTCCAGCAGCATGTCCAGCGTGCCCTTGGAGATGGCGACGCCGCGGATCTCCTCGATCTCGGCCCGGGTCACCGGCTGGTGGTAGGCGATGATGGCCAGCGTCTCGATCGCGGCGCGGCTCAGCTTGCGCGCCACCTCGCGCTCGACATGGAACTTGGGCGCCAGGTCCGGCGCGGTGCGGAAGGCCCAGCGCTTCTCGAAGGCCATCAGGTGCACGCCGCGATTGGCGTAGAGGTCCTTCAGCTCCTGCAGCAGGCCATGGACGTCGGCGCCTTCCGGCATGCGGCCGGCAAGGTCCTTTTCGCTCAACGGCTCCGCGGTGGCGAACAGGATGGCCTCGAGGAGGCGGAGAAGCTGGAAGCGATCGTCGGTCATTGCAGTCCTTCGGTATTCGTCTGTTCGCCGTTCTGGCCGAGCTGCGGCCCGGTGCCCCTGCGCATGAAGATCGGCCCAAACAAGCCGTCCTGGCGCAGCTCGATGCGGCCGGTGCGCGCCAGTTCCAGGCTGGCGGCGAAGGTCGCGGCCACCGCCGCGCGGCGCTGCAGCCCGCGCTGCAATCCTGGCGGCAGGAAGCTTTGCAACGTGGTCCAGTCGAGCACCTGACCCAGCATCTCGCCGATGCGGTGCAGGGCGTCGTCCATCGAGAACAGATTGATCGGCTGGATCTGCAACATGCCCTGCTTGGCGCGGCCGGGATATGTGCCATAGGCCTTCAGCAGGTCATAGAGCGTCACCTGCCAGACCGGCTTGTCGATCACCTGCACCGGCTCCGGCTGGCCGCGGTGGAAGAAGTCGCGGCCATATTGCGGCAGGCCCATCAGCGCCTTGCCGGCCTTCTGCATCGCCTCCAGGCGCTGCAACTGGAAGGCCAGGGCGGCGGCCAGCTCGGCGCCGCTGGGCTCGCCATCGGCCGGCGGCTCGGGCAGCAGCAGGCGCGACTTGAGATAGGCCAGCCACGCCGCCATCACCAGGTAATCGGCGGCGAGCTCCAGGCGCAGCTTCCGCGCCCGGGCAACGAAGGCCAGGTACTGGTCGGCCAGCTCCAGGATGGAGATCTTCTTGAGGTCGACCTTCTGGTCGCGCGCCAGGGTCAGCAGGACGTCGATCGGGCCTTCATAGCCGTCGAGGTCGAGGTGCAGCTCGCCCTCTTCCCCCGCCGCCGGCCGGATCTCGTCGTCGGCCGGGAACGGCGCGTCGAACTCTTCGCCAATCGCGATCATCGTCATGGCCTGTCCGACAACCAAACCAGGGGCGAAACCCTAACCGACATTGCCCGTAACCCACAGAATGAAATGCGCGATGTGCTGAGCCACCGGCCCGATGATCCATTGCACGATATGGAGGTCGACCCCCATCTGCGAACCGATCCAGGGCAGCACTATCAGCAACCCGATCAGCACCGGCATCCCATATCGCTCCAGCCGCGCCAGATGCAGGGACAACGGGTAAGGAAGCAATCCCACGGCGACTCGTCCGCCGTCCAGGGGCGGCAGGGGGATCATGTTGAACACCACCAGGATGATATTCAGGATGATCGAGCGCTGCAGGATCTCGCCGATCACCGCGGTGGTCATCGAGGTGGGCTCGGGAAAGATGCGCAACAGGATCGCCGAGGCGAAGGCCAGCAGAATGTTGGTCGCCGGACCCGCCGCGGCCACCAGGACCATGTCGCGGCGTGGATTGCGCAGGCGGCGGAAATTGACCGGCACCGGCTTGGCATAGCCGAACATGAAGCCGGTGCTGAGATAGAGGAAGAGCGGCA
The DNA here is from genome assembly GCA_039808885.1 of Dongiaceae bacterium. Taxonomy (GTDB): domain Bacteria; phylum Pseudomonadota; class Alphaproteobacteria; order Dongiales; family Dongiaceae; genus Dongia_A. The sequence continues at coordinate 20,093 of JBDHTX010000036.1, forward strand.
GGACGATGGTGCCAATCGGATCGATGTGCTTCAGCGGATTGAAGGTCACGCGGCCGAGCCGATAGGCGGTGTCGTCGCCGCAGCGCCAGGCGACGAAGCCATGCGCGGCCTCATGGAACGTGATGGCGATGACGATGGGGATCGCCACAATGGCGGCGATCTGGATAAAAGCTGAAATATCAGCGGACAAGGTCGCCCTTCCTCATAAAATCGTTGAGCGGCCCAAAATGCTAGGCGAGCAGCGCGGTCAGCTCCGCCTGGACCCGGTCGAGCTGGGCGACATTGCCCTTGCCCACCTGGCGGCGGCCCCGTGTGTAGCGCTCTTCGCCCGCCTTGGACAAGGGCGCAGCGCCGGCGGCGATCTGGCGCATTTCCTCCATCTTGCCGTTGCAATGGAGGGCGACGTCGCAGCCCGCCTGGAGGGCGCGCCGGGTGAGATCCTCCAGCGGCCCGTTCAGCGCCTTCATCGACATGTCGTCGGAGAGCAGCAGGCCGTCGAAGCCGATCTCGCCCCGGATCACTTCGCCGATGACCTTGGGCGAGAGGGTCGCCGGCAGCGCCGGGTCAAGCGCCTCGTAGACGATGTGGGCGGTCATCGCCCAGGGCATGTCGTTCAGCCGACGGAACGGCAGGAAGTCGGTGCGGGCCAGTTCCGCATGCGAGGTCGCGACGCGCGGCAAGTCGTGATGGCTGTCCACCATCGACCGGCCGTGGCCGGGAATATGCTTGATAATCGGGGTGATGCCGGCGGAGATTAAACCATCGGCTGCGGCGCGGCCGAGGGTCGCCACCTCCTCCGGGTCGCCGCTGAAGGCGCGGTCGCCGATCACGTCATGGGCGCCCGGCTGGTGCACGTCGATCAGCGGCGCGCAATCCACGTCGATGCCGAGCGCCGCCAGCTCAGCCCCGATCAGCTGATGGTTCAGGAACACGGCCTTGGCCCCCGATTGCGCCTGCCGCCGCGCCAGATCGCCGAACCGCGCCGCCGGTGCGGCCGCCCGCCAATGGGGCGGGCGCAGGCGCTGCACCCGTCCGCCTTCCTGGTCGATCAGCACCGGCGCGTCGGCATGGGCCACGGATGCCCGCAGGTCGCCCACGAGGCGGCGCACCTGATCCGGGTCCTGGATGTTGCGGGCGAACAGGATGAAGCCGAGCGGCTGCGTATCGCGGAAGAACGCCCGTTCTTCCGCGCTCAGTTCCGGACCGCCAATCCCGAAAATCGCCGCCAGCATCGTTCGCTCACCCTCTGCGTCAAGCTCTGGCGCAGAGGGGTAGCCGGCGAGGCCTCACTTGGCAACCAGGCAATCCTGGCCGCGCTTCTTCAGGCTGGCGCAGAGCTGCTTGGCGGCACCCTTGTCCGCCAACGGCCCGGCCTGGATGCGATAGAAGATTCCGGCCGCGCCCTTGTCGACCTTCTGCACGGTCAGGGTCAGGCTGCCGAGCAGATCGGGGTAGGATTTCTGCAGCTTGGCCCATTCCTCTTTCGCGGCGGCTTCGGATTTGACCGCGGCCAGCTGGATCCGCGCGTTCCCCGCGGCGGGGGCCGGCGCAGGCGTGACGGCGGCCTCCTGGGTCGCGGCCGGTTCGGGCGCAGCGGCCGCCGGCTGCTGCTCCGCCGCCGGTGCCGGCGCGGGTTCGGGTGCTGGCGCGGGTTCGGGTTCTGGCGTGGCGGCTTCCTGGGTCTTGGAGGGTTCGGGCGCCGGGCTCTCAGGCGCAGGCGCCGCCGGTGCGGTGCCCGCCTGATCGGTGGCCGGCTGCTCGCTCGCAGCCGCATCAGCAGCCGGGGCCTCGACCACCGGCGGCTGCGGCGCGACGATTGCGGGCACGTCCTGGACCGTCGCCGCCGAATTGTCGGCGGTCTCGGTCGTCGCGGCTTCCGGCGCGGGCTGCGTCTCCTCCACCGTCGGCGCCGGCGGGGTCACCGGCTGCTCAGGCGGCGGCAGGACCGTCTCGGCCTCCGCCGTCGGCTGGCTGCTGTCCATGTTGTCCAGCACCTGGACGTTCTGGTTTGGCACCTGCAGCCCGCCCTCGTCCGCCGGCTTCACTTTCTCCGGCGTGGATTCCGCGGCGATCACCGGCACGTCCTTGGTGCCGCCATGCATCTTGGTCCAGGCCCACAGGGCGCCGAGCGCGGCGACCAGCGCAACGCTGAGGACCAGGACGCGGCGATTGCGCCGGCGGCGCGAAGCGCCAGCCTCGGTATCCTCGGTCAGCGCGTCGCTCAACGGCGGCGGCGGCAGGCCGGCCAGCAGATCGGGCTGCTGCTCGGCCCCCGGCGTCACGGGCTGCGGCGGCTCCGCGGCTGCGGGCGCTGCCGGCTGCGGCGTCTCCTTGTTCATCATGCGGGCGAGCGGGCCGCTGGTCCGCTGCACCGTGGGCTGCGGCGGTGCGTCAGGGGTCGATGGCGGCACGAAGCGGGTGCGGGAGAACATCGCCCGCGGCAATTCCGGCTCGGCGGCCGGTTGCGCCGGCTCGGCGCTGGCCGTCGGCGTCACCCCCGACGGGAGGGGCTTGAAGCCGGGCTCCGCCCGCAGGTCGTTCGCAGGCTGGGCCGGGTCCGCCCGCAGCGCGGCGGGGATGCCTGGCGCAGCGGCCTCCGGCATATCGGCGGGCGCATCGCTGGGCGGCGCCAGATCGCCGCGCAGGCGGCTCAAGGCGGCCGCAACGCTGGCCTGGATCTGATCGGGTTTCACGTTTTCCTGGGACATGTCGGTTCTCCAGCAAGGATCGGGCCTGCGTTACCGCACAAATGCGGCGTGATTGAGCCCCCGCCCGGCTGTTCATCCCCGCTCGCCCGGGCTTTGCTGCAAGCACTTATCCACAAGTGAATCAGTGATTCCCCGAGTCGGTCAAGGAAAACGACTCGGAGCGTCCAGCTTAAATCCCGGATTCGACTAGATTTTTCCGGGAGTCAGCCGCGCTCGTAAAGGTCGAACAGGCGGCGATGCGTTTCTAGCGCAAATTTATCGGTCATCCCGGCGATGTAATCGGCCACCACTCGCGCGGTCGCGGCGCTGGCGGCGCCGGAGGTCAACGCAAACCATTCCGGGGGCAGCAGCTGCGGCCGCTCCAGATGCAGGTCGAACAGCTCGCTCACCACCCGCTTCGCCTTCATCGTCATCTGGTTGACCCGGTGATGGCGATACATCCGCGCGAACAGGAACGCCTTGAGCGCGCGGTCGTTGGCCCGCATGGCGTCGGTGAAGGCCACGACCGGCGCGGCGCGGCCGCGGATATCGGCGACATTGGCGGGCGCCGCCGCCGCCAGGCGCCGGGTGGTCTCGTCGATCACGTCGCGCACCATCAGGTTGATCATGCGCCGCACCGCCTCGTGGATCAGCCGCGGCGTCTCCAGCCCCGGATAGAGCCGCAGCACCTCGGCGATGACCGGCCCGGCCAGCGGCACATCGGCAAGGTCGCGGATCTCGAACAGCCCGGCGCGCAAGCCGTCATCGATGTCATGGTTGTTGTAGGCGATGTCGTCGCTAAGCGCCGCCACCTGCGCCTCCGGCCCGGCAAAGCCCGACAGCTCCAGGTCGCTCGTCTTGCAGTATTCCACGATGGTCGCCGGCACCGGCCGCGCCTGGGCCTTGGCCGAGGCATTGGGGCCGACCAGCGGCCCGTTGTGCTTCACGACACCTTCGAGCGTCTCCCAGGTCAGGTTCAGCCCGTCGAAGGCGGCGTAGCGCTTCTCCAGCATGGTGACGATGCGGAAGGTCTGCTCGTTGTGGTCGAAGCCGCCGAATTCCGCCATGCAATGGTCGAGCGCCTCCTCCCCCGCATGGCCGAAGGGCGTATGGCCGAGGTCGTGGGCCAGCGCCACCGCCTCGGCCAGGTCCTCGTTCAGGCCGAGCGAACGGGCGATGGAGCGGGCAATCTGCGCGACCTCGAGGCTGTGGGTCAGGCGGGTCCGGTAGTGATCGCCCTCGTGATAGACGAACACCTGGGTCTTGTGCTTCAGCCGGCGGAAAGCGGTCGAATGGATGATGCGGTCGCGGTCGCGCTGGAACACCGAGCGGTTGGCGCTTTCCGGCTCCTCGACCAGACGGCCCCGCGACTCCTCCGGATGGCTGGCATAGGGTTGCATCGGGGCAAGCTAGTCGCCACCCGGCGCGCTGGCAACGAATCCCCGGCCGAAGCGGCCCAAACCGCCCGGATCGGCCATGCCGGCGGCGAATACCTGCCGTGGCGGCGATCTTTCCCCCTTGTTTTCAGAAGGTTACTGGAAATCTGAGCGCGGCGCTGGGATTTGACATTCCGCCCGTGCGCCCTACATTCTTGGGAACGCACCGATTGCCAGTGGTTGCCCGATGAACGACATGAGCCCCGTCCCCGATCGCCAGGTCAGCGTTTCCGACAGCGCGGTGAAGCGCATCGCGCATCTCATCGCCGCCGAGGGCGACGACAAGCTGATGCTGCGCCTCAGCGTTTCCGGCGGCGGCTGTTCCGGCTTCCAATACGGCTTTTCCTTCGACAACGCGGTCCAGGTCGACGACCACGTCTTCGAACGCGACGGCGTGAAGGTCGTGGTCGACGATTCCTCGCTCGACCTCTTGAACGGCTCCGAGATCGATTTCGTCGAGGACCTGGTCGGCGCCTCGTTCCAGGTGAAGAACCCCAACGCCAAGTCCTCCTGCGGCTGCGGCTCCTCCTTCTCCATCGGCTGATCGCGGCTTTCGGGGGCGCGCCGCATGGTCACCATCGCGACGTTCAACGTCAATTCGCTGCGCATCCGCGTGCCGCATCTGCAGGCCTGGCTGAAGGCGCGCGACCCCGACGTGGCGCTGCTGCAGGAGATCAAGTGCCTCGACGAGGAAGTGCCGCGCCTGGAGATCCAGGGCATGGGCTATCATGTCTCCGCCGTCGGCATGAAGGCGCGGCATGGCGTGGCGCTGCTCTCCAAGCTGCCGCACAAGGTCGAGCTGACCGCCCTGCCCGGCGACCCCGCCGACAGCGAGGCGCGCTACATCGAGGCGGTCATCGATCTGCCCGGTGCGCCGCAGGGGCGGCCGCTGCGCGTGGCCTCGATCTATCTGCCCAACGGCAATCCCATCGGCACCGACAAGTTCGCCTACAAGCTCGGCTGGATGGACCGCCTGATCGCTCATGCGCGCGAGCTGCTGAAGCGCGAGGAGATCCTGGTGCTGGGCGGCGACTACAATGTGTGCCCGACCGATGCCGATGTGTTCGATCCGGCGGCGATGGCGGGCGACGCGCTGTGCCAGCCGGAAACGCGGCAGCGCTACCGCGCGCTCACCAACCTGGGCCTGGTCGACGCCTTCCATGCACTGCACCCGGAAGGGCACCGCTACACCTTCTGGGACTACCAGGCCGGCCGCTGGATGCGCGACGAGGGCCTGCGCATCGACCACCTGCTGCTGTCGCCGCAGGCGGCCGACCTGCTGGAAGCGAGCGAAATCGACCGCGAGCCGCGCAAGCAGGAGAAACCCTCCGACCACACGCCGATCTGGTGCCGCCTGGCGGCGTGACGCTTAAGCTGTATTGAGAGCCGTCATGCCAGGGCTTGGCCTTGCCATGACGACCGAAATAACGCGCAATCACTCGAAAGGCCCTGCTCACCCCCCGAACGCCTCGCCCAGCGGCATCAGGCGCAGGCCCTTGCGCAGGTGCCTGTAGGGCAGGTCGCGGTTGTCGACGGGGTTGGCGCCGGGTGCCGCGACGATCAGGATCTCCTCGGCGATGGGCTGGAAGTCGGCGCGGAAATGCACCGAGCTTTTCAACGCCAGGATCTTCTGCCGCGCGGGCTCGATGCCGACATGGCGCAGCATCGCCTGGTCGGCGCATTGCTGCTTGCGGCTGGTCAGCACCACGCGCACGCCATTCGTCTTGAGCACCGCCATCGGCCCCAGCTGCATGCGGTTGCCGCGATAGAACGGCCCCGTGGCCATGAAGTCGCCGTCGCCCAGCGCCTCGACCACGAAGGACCCCTGATAGGGCGTGTTGCCGCCGCCGCCGGCCCAGCCGCCGATGGCGAGCGAGATCTCCGTGCCGATGCCGGCGCGATGCGCCACTTCCGCCGATTTCGGATCGCAGAGATTGGCGAAGACGGCATCCTCCGCGCCGCCTTCGACCAGCGCCTTCAGCAAGCCCGTCGTGTCGGAGGCGCCGCCGGCGCCGGGATTGTCCTGGGTGTCGGCGAGGACGATCGGCCTGGCCGCGCTGTTGCCCTTGGCGCGGGCATAGGCGACCGCCTCGCCCGGCTGCCAGATCTTGCCGGCGAAGGCCGCCTCGTCCCGGTTCACCAGTTCGATCAGGCGATCCGCCGCAGCGTCGGCGGCTGCCTGCGTGTCGGCATAGGCGATGACCGCCGGCCCGCATTCGGCGATGTCCGCGGGCGGGAAGCCGAAGGCGAAGGACGCGCTCCGCACCGCGCCACGCTCGCTGTCGGCGACGGCCTGGTAGAGGCTCTTCGCCGGCTCGATCAGCGTGCATTGCCAGGTGAGCGGCACCAGGAACTCGGCGCGGCGCATCGCCTTGGCAAATGGCCCATCCTTCAGCAGCCGGCCCATCGCCTGCGCCGAGGCGGCGCCCGATTCGGCGAGATCGACATGCGGATAGGTGCGACAGACTACGAGCGCCGAGGCATGCTCCACCATGCGCCGGGTGACGTTGGCGTGCAGGTCGAGGCTGACCACGATCGGCAGATCGGGGCCGACCAGTTTGCGCAGCCGCGCCAGCAACTCGCCTTCGCCGTCCTCGAATTGCTCGGTCACCATCGCGCCGTGGAGGTCGAGATAGATGCCGTCGATCGCGCCCAGCGCGCCGATGCGCTCCAGCAATTCGCCGGCGATGCGTTCATAGGTCGCCGCCTCGACATGGGCCGAGGGCGAGGCCGAGCACCACAGGGTCGGCGCCAGCTCGAAGCCCTCCTCCCGCGCCGCGGCGATGAATCCGGCGATGGGAAGATTGATGCCCTCGAAGGCGGTCAGGATGGCCGCGTCCCGGGTCAGGCCCGGCCAGCCGTCGGCCATTTCGAACTCGTGGTACCCGGCCTTGACCGGGGCGAAGGTGTTGGTCTCGTGCTGAAAGCCGCCGATTGCGATACGCGCCATTGCCTGATCCGTGTTGCCGAAGCCGAAGGGACAGGACAGAAATCCCTTCGTCATCTTGGGTGTGATTCAAAGTTTATTAAAGCTTTCTCACCGATGCTGCCAGTCAAGCGGCAGGGGAGATGCCGCCACAACAATGACTCCTGCGCGAGCTTCGGGGAACCCATGTCGATCGACAAGCAAGTGGGTGAAGTCGGCATTGACGCCAGCGCCAGCTGGGCGCGCCAGTGCCTGGAACTCATGACGCACCATCAGGTGGCGCCGACGCCATCCAATTACTGTCTCTGGTACCACTATGTCGCCGGGTCGCTGCCGTCCCTGAAGCGGGAAATGCAGGCGATGCTGGAGAGCGGCACCGTCTTCACGCTGCAGGAGAACGTGCGGCTGTTCGAGAAGTATTTCGGCACCGAGCGCGAGACCAAGGGACTGGAGCGCATCGGCGGCGACCTGACCCAGGCGATCGGGAGCGTGATCAGCCAGATCGGCCAGGCCGGCCAGGATTCCAGCGCCTTCGTCGAGCGCCTGCGCGGCTTCGACGGATCGCTGCGCAACGTCGCCGCCAATGACAGCGAGGGCGTGCAGGAAATCGTCCTCGGCCTGATCCAGGCGACCCAGGACATCGCCAGCCAGAACCGCGAATTGCAATCGCAGCTGCAAGGATCCTCCGCCCAGGTCTCCCGCTTGCAGCAGCACCTGCAGCAGGTGCGGCACGAGGCGATGACCGACGGCCTCACCGGGGTCGCCAACCGGCGCTGCTTCGACCTCAAGCTGGTCGAGCACAGCAAGACGGCCCTGGAATCCAGCACCGAACTGTGCCTGGTGATGATCGACATCGATCATTTCAAGCGCTTCAACGACACCTACGGCCATCGCGTCGGCGACCAAGTCCTGCGGGTTCTGGGCGCGCAACTGAAGGCGGCGACCGTCGGCGACGAATTGCCGGCGCGCTATGGCGGCGAGGAATTCGCCCTCCTGCTGCCGAACTGCTCGCTCGATCTGGCGGCGCAGCGCGCCGACCAGCTGCGTCGCGCGCTCTCCGAGCACTATCTGCGCAACAAGGCGACGGGCGAGAGCTTCGGCAAGGTTACGGTCAGCATCGGCATCGCGCGCTACCGGGCGAACGAGGCGCTGGAGGACTTCCTGCACCGGGCCGATACGGCGCTCTACAGCGCCAAGAACCAGGGCCGCAACCGGGTCATCGCCGAGGCGGCCTGAGCCCCTTCCCTATTCCACGATCGGCCGGTTCGGCACCAGGTCCGGGTTCCGCGCACCGGCCGGGAACGGCCCGGCGCAGATAGCTCCAATCGCCGTGACGGCTTCCGTGACCGCCGGGACCATGCCTTGCTTGGCCGCTTGCGCCTGGAACGCGGACACGATGTTGGCCCAGCGCTGGGCCGGAACTGCCGCCGCAAGGCCGCGGTCCGGCAGGATCTCGACATAGCGCTCGGCCCTGCTGACGAAGAGCAGCACGGCGTTGCGCTGCGGCGTCGCATCCAAACCGTGATCCAGGAACACGGCGCGGGCGGCCCGCCGGGCGTAACCGGTGAGCATGCGGGCCGGCAGGAACTTCAAGCCGAGATCGAACCGGTCGAAAAACAGGAAGAGCGCGACGGCAGCGCCGAGAGCCGCGGCAAGCAGGATATCGCGGTTGAGCGCCGGATCGATGATATCGATAGCGCCGAACATCAGGACCAGGGCGCAGAGTCCGGCAAACGCCGCGACGCCCCGGTCTTCGCCGCTGGCGCGGCGCAGGCATACAACGATTTCAGCGCTGGTCTTGCCTTCCGCTGCGCGGATGGCACGTTCGATCGCCTCGGCTTCGCTCGCTTTCAGCATGCCATCACCATCGCCCCGAGGCGCCGCCGCCGCCGAAGCTCCCGCCGCCGCCGTGGAATCCGCCGCCAGACGAAAACCCTCCGCCCGACGAGATGCCACCGGACCCCCAGGAGGAACTGCTGCTCCGCCATATCCGGCCGCTGCCTGAACCAAGATCGTCATCCTCAAAGTACCGGATCAGCCGTGCCATAACTACGCAAAGTACGAAAACGGCCAGGAATGCCAATGGGATCCAATCGATTTCGAGCGAGGGCGCCAGGAGGGACTCGTTCCTCGGCAGGTCAACCGCCTCCCCCGCCAAGGCCCGGCCGATGGCGTCGACGCCATCGTTGATGCCGCCATACATGTTTCCGGCCTTGAAGCGCGGAACGATGACGTTGTTGATGATCGCGCTGGCCGTGGCATCGGGCAGCGTGCCTTCGAGGCCGTAGCCGACCTCGATGCGCAGCTCGCGGTCGCTGGGCGCTACGATCAGCAGGACGCCGTTGTCCTTGCCCTTCTGGCCGATGCCCCAGCCGCGGCCGAGCGCCAGGCCCCAATCCTCGATCGGCCGCCCCTGCAGGCTCTTCAGCGTGACGACCACCAGCTGGTCGCCGGACTTGCGCTCCAGCGTGGCCAGCTTGCCGGTGAGGTCGCGCTCCTGCTGCTGGCTCAGGATCGACGCCTGGTCGACGACGCGGCCGGTCAGCGCCGGGATCGGCGGGTCCTTGGCCAGCGCCGGCGCCAGCCCGCCGAGCGTCACCCAGCCCAGCAGAAGAAGGACAAACCGCCAGCCTTGCATTCTGCGCGCGCTCATTGCGTGGTGGTGCCGAAATCGACCTTCGGCGCCTGCGCGGCGCCCTCGTCAGCCTGGAACTGCGCCATCTCCTTGGCCTCGGGATAGAGCAGCGCCGCCCACCAGCGGCCCGGGATGGTCTTGATCTCGGTGTTGTAGGCCTGCACCGCGGCGATGAAGTCCTTGCGCGCCACCGCGATGCGATTCTCGGTGCCCTCGAGCTGCGCCTGCAAGGTGACGAAGTTCTGGTTGGCCTTCAGATCCGGATACTGTTCCACCACCACCAGCAGCCGGGACAGGGCCGAGGTCAGCGCGCCCTGATTCTCCTGGAACTGCTGCATCGCCGCGGGATTGGTCAGGATGTCGGCGGGAAGCTGCATCTGCGCCACCTTGGCGCGGGCGTTCACCACCGCTTCCAGGGTCGAGCGCTCGAAATCCGCCGCCCCTTTCACCGTCGCCACCAGGTTGGGGATGAGGTCGGCGCGGCGCTGGTACTGGTTCAGCACTTGCGCCCACTGCGCCTTGGCCTGTTCTTCCAGGGTGGGAATGGCGTTGACGCCGCAGCCGCCCAAGGCCAGCGCGCAGACGCAGATGAGCATGAACTTGCTAAAGACGGCACGAAGGTTCAAGCGGGGTCTCCCTGGCAGTTGGCGATCGCCACGCGGCAAAGCGCTTTGTCGCGCGGCGCGGCTTTCGGGTTCAATGTGACGGCGTGGGCGATGTTGCGGGCATCGCGCTCTGCTGGATTTCCTTGGGGTCGCGGGACGGCGCCGCGTCGGAGACCGGCTGCAACGGCTGCTGGAACAGGTAGAACTTGGAGACCGGCGACATGTCGGTGATCAGGAAGCTGAATTGCGCGCTTTCCCCCGGCGAGATCGTGGCGCCGGAGAATCCCAGCGTATCCTGCGGCTCGTCGAAGCGTTGCAGGTTGGGAAAGGTGCTGGCGGTGAAAGGCCCGGCGATGAGCGTGTTCTGCGCGAAGCTGAGCCCGTCCTCGTACGGGCTGTGGCGCGTCGTCACTTCGCGCAGTTCCATCTGGTAGTTCTGCCAGATGTCCTTGCTGCGGTTGATGACGATCTTGGTCATCGCGATCCCCGCGATGTGATGGGTGCCGATCCGGTTGCCGACCTCCTTCAGGCCGCGGATGGTCAGGATCGCCTCGCGCGGCCCGCTCACCTCCTCGGTCACCACGTAGGGGTCGTCGAGCCGGCCGCTGCCGGTCACCGACAGGAGCGTGAAGCCGCCCGCCTCGTCGCTGAAAGAGAGCCCGTCCTGCGTGATCTCGACGGCCGAAGCCGACCCGCACCAGAGCGGGCCGCAAAGGCAGAGCCCCATGAGGACCGCGTATCGCATCGGATCATTATGGCGGGCCGACGGCGCCGCCGTAAAGCCGATCCCGCCGCCACCCCGATCACGGGCGCGGCATCGCCGGGTACCCGCGCCTACAGGGCCGCCAGCCGATCCAGCGCCTGGGACAGCTTGGACACCGCCAGGCTCGCCTCCGCCAGCTTCTGGCGCTGCTCGGCGACCACCTCGGGGTTGGCCTTGGCCAGGAACTGCTCGTTGCCGAGCTTCTTGCCGATCTTCTCGCTCTCGCTCCTGGCCTTGTCGAGCTCGCGCTTCAGGCGCGTGCGCTCCTGGGCGATGTCGATGACGCCGGCGAGCGGCAGGAAAATGGTGGCCTCGTCCAGCACGATTTGCGCGGCCCCCTTGGGCGCCTCACCCGCAAGAATCTCCAAGCGCTCGGCCCGCGCCAGGCGCTTGATCAGGTCGCCGAACTGCTGCAGCCGCGCCGCCGTCGCGGGCGACGCGTCGCGCACCAGCAGCGTAAGCTGCGCACCGGGCGTGATGTTCATTTCCGCCCGTAGCGCACGCACGTCGGTCACCAGGCGGATCACCCAGCCGAGATCGGCGTCGATCCTGGCATCGACCAGGCGGTCCGGATAGTCCGGCCAATGCGCCGCGATCAGATTCTCCCGTTCCTCGCCGCGCACCTGCTCCCACAATTCCTCGGTGATGAAGGGCATGAAGGGATGCAGCAGATGCAGCATCTGCCCCAGCACCCAGGATGCGGTGGCGCGGGTCTCCGCCTTCTCGGCATCGCCCGCCTCGCCCTGCAGCACCGGCTTGGTGAATTCGAGATACCAGTCGCAGAACTCGCCCCAGGCGAAATGGTAGAGGGCGCCAGCGGCATCGTTGTAGCGGAACTGCGCCATCGCCTGGTCCAGCGCGCGCGTCGCCGCCACCAGGCGGCCGACGATCCAGCGATTGACCGGGTCCTTCAGCGCCGTGGGGTCGAAGCCGGCGACCGGCTTGCATTCGTTCATCTGCGCGTAGCGGGTGGCGTTCCACAGCTTGGTGGCGAAGTTGCGATAGCCCTCGACGCGGTTCTCCGACATCTTGATGTCGCGGCCCTGGGCGGCCAGCGCCGCCAGGGTGAAGCGCAGCGCGTCGGCGCCGTATTTGTCGATCAGCTCCAGCGGGTCGATGACGTTGCCCTTGGACTTCGACATCTTCTGCCCGTGCTCGTCGCGCACCAGGGCATGGATGTAGACGGTGCGGAACGGCACGTCGCCCATGAAATGGATGCCCAGCATCATCATGCGGGCGACCCAGAAGAAGATGATGTCGAAGCCGGTGACCAGCACGTCGCCGGGATAGTAGCGCTTCAACTCCGGCGTCTGCTCCGGCCAGCCGAGAGTCGAGAACGGCCAGAGCCCGGAGGAGAACCAGGTGTCGAGCACGTCGGAATCGCGGGTGAGCGGGACGTCCTGGCCGAATTCACGGCGCGCCAGCGCCTTGGCCTCGTCCTCGTCCATCGCCACGAAGACCTTGCCGTCGGGCCCGTACCAGGCCGGAATCTGGTGGCCCCACCAGAGCTGGCGCGAGATGCACCAGGGCTGGATGTTGCGCATCCAGTCGTAATAGGTGTTCTCCCACTGCTTCGGCACGAAGAGGGTGCGCCCCTCCTCCACCGCCTTGATGGCGGGCTGGGCGAGGGTCTTGGCATCGCAATACCACTGGTCGGTCAACCACGGCTCGACCACCACGCCGGAGCGGTCGCCATAGGGCAGCGTCATGGCGTGGTCCTCGACCTTTTCCAGCAGGCCGAGGGACTCGAATTCCGCGATCACCTTCTCGCGCGCCTTGTAGCGGTCGAGGCCGCGATAGGCTTCCGGAGCGTTCTCGTTGATGCGCGCGTCGCGGTCGAAGATGTTGATCATCTCCAGGCCGTGCCGCTTGCCCACCTCGAAGTCGTTGAAGTCGTGCGCCGGCGTGATCTTCACAGCACCACTGCCGGTCTCCGGATCGGCATAGTCGTCGGCGACCACCGGGATGCGGCGGCCGACGATGGGCAGGATCACATGCTTGCCGATCAGGTCCTTGTAGCGCTCGTCCTCCGGATGCACGGCGACGGCGGTGTCGCCCAGCATCGTCTCGGGCCGCGTGGTGGCCACGGTGAGGAAGCGGTCCTTCTGGCCCTCGACCGGATAGCGCAGGTGCCAGAGATGGCCCTTGCTCTCCTTCTGCTGCACTTCGAGGTCGGAGATCGCGGTGTGCAGCTTCGGGTCCCAGTTCACCAGGCGCTTGTCGCGATAGATCAGGCCCTGGCGATAGAGATCGACGAAGACCTTGCGCACCGCCTGGCTCAGGCCGTCGTCCATGGTGAAGCGCTCGCGCGGCCAATCGGCCGAGGCGCCGAGCCGGCGCAGCTGGTGCGTGATGGTGCCGCCGGATTCCGCCTTCCAGGCCCACACCCTTTCGAGGAACTTCGCCCGCCCCAGGTCGGTGCGCTTGATGCCTTCCTTGGCCAGTTCCCGCTCGACCACCATCTGCGTCGCGATGCCGGCATGGTCGGTGCCCGGCTGCCACAGCGCGTCGCGGCCCTTCATCCGCTCGTAGCGGATCAGCACGTCCTGCAGGGTAAAGGTCAGCGCATGGCCCATGTGCAGGCTGCCGGTGACGTTCGGCGGCGGCATCATGATGGTATAGGGAGTCTGGTTGGACTCCGGATGCGCCGCGAAAGCGCCGGATTCCTCCCAAGCGGCATAGTGCTTCTTCTCGACCTCGTCGGGTCGGAAAGTCTTTTCCAGCATCGCTGGTCTTCCTTGAAAACGCGAAATTCGGGGGAGTTATAGCGGCGATGGAAGGTCCGTCAACCTGGGCCGGGCGCGGCTGGCCCGGCGCCGGCCGCCCTGTGGCAGCGGGTCAGCTCAGCTCGGCGCGGCGCGCCAGGCGCTCGACCTCGCGGCGGACCAGGCGCTCGACGATGCCCTGCAGATTGGCGTCCAGCCAGTCACGCAACATCGGCTCGACAGCCTGGCGCACCAGCGTCTCGACCAGCAGGCCCTGGCCAGGCGAATGCACTTCAACCACCGTTTGCGTCCTCCGTGCCACAAGCTGCGCCATCGCCGCGGCGGAAGCCGCCGCCACGTCGGGCGAGACCAAGGGATCGCCGCCCAGATCGGGACCAACCGACGCGGCAGGCTCCGCGCGCGGCGGGATCTGCGGTTCCGGTGCCGGCTCGGGTGCGGGCTGGGCCAATTCGATATCCTCTTCCATCGGCGGGGCCGGTTCCTCGGGCGCCGCCACTTCCTCTTCCTGCCCCTCGACCACCTCGGTCAGGACCAGATCGTCCTCCTCGGGCGCCGGCCCCAGATCGGGCTCGGGCTCGGGTTCCGGCTCAGGCGGTGCCGCTGCTGCCGCGGGCGCCGGTGCCGGCCGTGGGGCCGGCGCGGGCTCGGCTGGCGGTGGAGCGGCCACCGGCGCTGCCGCCGGAGGGGCCACGGGTTCCGCCTTCTTTTCGGCCTCCTCCGCGCTGCCTTCCTCAGAGATAATCCGCCGGATCGAGGCGAGAATCTCCTCCATCGACGGTTCTTGGGTGGCTTTCGCGTCGTTCATGACCTCGTCCCCGGAGGCGCCGTTGCCAGCGTACAACAAAGAGCCACGCGACGCGCTGCTTCATCTTTTGCGTCATCGCGCGCAACCCAAGTAATCCTAGCCACTTCCCAGGGCTTTCTCAAGAAATGGGTTATCTGCCCCGGAAACCCCGTCCGGAGGCCCTATTCGACGCTGGGACCGGTGCCCCAGAACTTGTCCCGCACCTGGTCATAGTGTTGGCGCGGGTCGTAGTAATCGACCTGCAGGGCCAAGTTCGCGGCGGTCAGGGCGCCACCGGCCGCCAGGAGCCGGTACTGGGCCACCACCCGGTCGGTCTGCGAGGAAACCAGGCTGACCCGGGCGTTCAGGGCCTCCTGCTCGGCGTCCAGCACGTCCAGGATGGTTCGGGCGCCGACCTCCTGCTCCTGCCGGACGCCCTCCAGCGCGAGTTCCGCGGCCTTGACCTGCTCCTCGAAGGATTGCGACTGCGCTATCGCGGTCTGCAGCCCCTGCCAGGCGGTGATCGCCTCCTGCTCGGCGGCGCGGAGCGCCTCGTCGGTCAGCCGCCGGGACTGCATGTAGCGTTGCTTCGATTGGCGCACCCGCGAATCCGGCGCGCCGGCCTGGTAGAGCGGAATGGTCACGGTGCCGAGCACCGAGCCGACATCCGTCTCGCTGTCCGGGCCGCCCAGCTCCTGCCGGCGCTGGTAGCTGCCCTCGATCGCCACCGAGGGCAGCATGTCGCTGAACTGCACGTCGATGTTGTCCTTCGCCGCGCGCTCGTCGAACTGCGCCGCCTGCACGTTGGGCGCCGCCTGCGACAGCGCCACGGCCTCGTCGCGGCTGGCCGGCAGCGGCGGGGCGTCGGTGGGCATGGCGACATCCACCGGATCCTCGCCGATCACCTGGCGATAGATCGCGCGCGAGGAGGTCAGCTGCCCTTCCGCCTGGATGCGTGCCGCGATGGCGCCCTGCAGGCGCGACTGGGCCTGGGCGACATCGGTCCGCGTGAGCTCGCCGACCTCGAAGCGGGCCTGGGTGGCCTCCAGCTGCGCCTGCAGCACCTTCTCGTTGTTGCGGTTGAGGTCAAGGACCGCGACGTCGCGCACCACCGCCATATAGGCGCCGACGGCATCCAGCAGGACCGCCTGCTCCGTGCTGATCAGGCGGGCACGGCCGGCTTCGACCCGGTTCTCCGCCTCGGAGGTGCCGGAGACGGTGCCGAAGCCGTCGAAGATCGGCTGCCGCACGGTGACGCCATAGCTGCGCGGGTTGGTGTCCTGCTCGATCGGGAGGGGCGAGCGCTGCTTGTCCCATTGGCGGCCGCCTTGCGCCTCGCCGAGGACAGTCGGCCGCCATTCGGACAACACCTGCGGCACGCCTTCGTCAATGGCGCGCAGATCGGCCCGCGCCGCTTCGAGCGTCGGATTGCCGGCATAGGCCGTGGCCAGCGCTTCATAGAGCGTCGCCGCCTCGGCGGGGACCGCCGCCAGCCCGACGCCCAGCGCGGCGCCGAACGCGACGGGCAGCGCAAGCCATCGGAGCGCGCGCCGCGAGGTCTGCGGATGAGGGCGCGGCTGCAGCACTAAAACACAAACCGGGCAGGAACGCCGAACCCCGGAAGCGGCGTCACGTTCGCATCGAACAGGATGCGCTTCGAGAGGATGCCGCCGGACTTGAGCCACAGCATGGCGCGGCCGATGCCGCCTTCGATCGCCACGCCGACCATGCGGCCGCCTTCGCCCAGCTGGTCGATGATGGCCTGCGGCAATTGCTCGACCGCGCCATCGAGGAAGATGACGTCGTAGGGCGCGTGCCTGGCGCAGCCGGCGGCGTGCTGGCCCTCGACGACGGCGGCATTGTCGATGCCGAGCTCCGCGAAGGCCAGGCTCGCGCGCTGGGCAAGCGCGGCATCCGCCTCCAGGGCCACCACCGTGTGGGTCAGCTTCGCCAGCAATGCGGCGGCATAGCCGGTCGCCGCGCCCACCACCAAGGCCATGTCGGTGGCCTTCACCGCCGCCGCCTGGATCAGGCGCCCGGTCACCATCGGCTCCATCAGATAACGGCCCGGCGCGAGCTCGATATCGTCGTCGACATAGGATCTGGGGCGCAGGGCGTCCGGCACGAAACGCTCGCGCGGCAAGGCGCGAATCGCCTCGATCAGGCGCTCGTCCGTCACCTTGTTGGTGCGGATCTGGCTGTCCACCATGTGCTGGCGCGCGAGGGCGTAATCCATGCTCATCCTTCTCCCCCGGCGGCGGCGGAGCCCGCCACGGCCGGCCGAAAGCTGCTGTGCGGCGCGGGTCCCGCCGCCGCGTCCAGGCCCGAACGAACGGCCCCGGCTCTGCGGGCGTTATACCGGCCGCTGCCCATAAACTCAACGCGGCGGAACCTGCGCCGGACGGCTATCCGGCCCCCGCCGCGGCCCCCTGCTCCGGCTTGACCGGCCCGGCTACTCCGCCCTATACGTGCGCTCGCCCAGGCAGGGCCGCGCGCGCGGCCGGACGTGCCGGCCCGGTGGCAGAGTGGCCATGCAGAGGACTGCAAATCCTCGTACGTCGGTTCGATTCCGGCCCGGGCCTCCATCCCCCCTGCACCCAATTCATGACCGTTTCAGTGGCCGCCTGAGCAGTCGGCCGCCCGCGACATGGTGTCCTGATACGCGCCGGCGCGGCGAATCATGCGCCGGCCGATACGGGAATGACGACGACCGAAAAGCAAAGAGCCCCGGCCGGGGCCGGGGCTCTTCGTTCCGATGATCCGGAGCGTGCTTAGTTGCTCGCCGTGCTGTCGCCCGGAGTAACCGTGTCGAAGTCGGCCTCGCCGGGGGTCGCTTCCTTCGGCATGGCGACGCCGAGCGCCTGCACCAGCTCGCCCTGCGAGGCGAGGATGCGGTAGTTGGCGAACAGCTCTTCATACTGCGCGGTGATCAGGTCGTTCTTGGAGAGGAACAACTCGTTGGTCGCGTCCAAGAGGTCGAGCAGGCTGCGCTGGCCGATGTCGAACTGCTGCGCGTAGACGTCGCGCGTGTTCTGGTTGGCTTCGACCTGGTCCTGCAGGGTCGCGATTCGGTTGCGCTGGGTATCGCGCGCGCTCCAGGAGAGGCGCACGTCTTCCGCCACCTCGCGCTCGCGGGTGCGCAGACGCTCCTGCGCTTCCGCCTTGCGCCACTTGAACTCGCGCACGCGGGCGAGGTCGGCGCCGCCGCGATAGAGATTGTAGCGGGCGACGAGGAGGAACGTCGCGCTGTAAGTGGTGTCTTCGCGGCCGTTGTTGTGACGGTTGTTGTTGCCGATCACTTCGAGGTCGAGCCGCGGATAGAGCGGCGCGGCTTCCTTGCTGATCTCGGCATCCGCCACCTTGATGTCGGCCTGCGCCAGCAGCACCTTCGGATTGGTCTGCAGGCCGCGCGCCACCGATTCCTCTTCCGAGGCGGCGATCATCGCGCCATCCAGCGTCACCGATTCGAGATCCTGCGGCTCGACGCCGACGACCTTCTGGAACACGGCGCGGGCATCGCGCAGGTCGCCCTGGATTTCCTCCAGCGCGGTGCGCGCGGTGGCGAGGCGGGCTTCCGCCTGGCGCACGTCGGCGACATTGCCGCCGCCAAGCTCGGCGCGGCGCTGCACCAGCGCCAGCGTCTCTTCATGCGCCTTCACGTTCTGCTCGGCGTTGGCGACACGCTCGGTGTGGCGCAGCACGTCGAGATACGACTGGGTCGCGTCGAGCGCGGAGACCTGGCCCTGGTCCTGAATGCGCTGACCGGCCGATGCGAGGCGGTTCTTCTGGCGCTCGACCTCGCTGCTGGTCTCGAAGCCGTCGAAGATCCGCTGCTGCAGGGTCACCTGCGCATCGCGGCGGCCATAGAGCCAGCGGCCATGATCGTGCACGCCCTGATTCGTGCGGTCATTGCCGACATCGGTGGTTTCGTTCTCGGAGAAATCGATGCCCGCATCGAGTCGAACGTCGATCTGCGGATAGTAGAGCGCGCGCGCCTGGCGCAGTTCGAAGTCGATCGCGCGGCGATCCTTCACCGTCTCGCCGACTTCCGGATTGGTGGTGATCACCAGGCTGACGGCGTCCTGCAGGGACATCGCCGACGCGCCGCCGCTGAGACCGGTCAGTCCGGTAAGCAGTGCAGTACCGACGAGAAGACCCGTGCGACGAAGCGAATTGGCTCGAAACTTCATGGAATTCCCCCAAGCAGGTTACACGCCGCACTCCGCGGCCGGCAGACGGTCAACGCTCACTCTTAGTAAACCATATACTAAGATTGTGTCCCTTTCGGTCTAGTACCAGATTTGCGGTCGCGCCGCATCAGGTTTTTTACCGCTCGGACAATGCAGTATCCCGTGCCTTGAGGATGGGCTTGAGGAGGTAATCTAGGACAGTTTTCTTACCCGTGAGGATGTCGACGGTCGCGGTCATGCCGGGGATGATCTGCAGCTGGCCGCCATCCTTGCCGATCAGATAATTGCGGTCGGTGCGCAGCCGGACCCGGAAAAACAGCTCCTTGCGCTCGTTCTCGATGGCGTCGGCGCTGATCTGTTCGACCTTCGCCTCCAGCCCGCCATAGATGCTGTAGTCGTAGGCCGTGATCTTGATCTTGGCGGGCTGATTCGGGGCGATAAAGCCGCGGTCCTGCGGCCGGATCTGCGCCTCGATGAGCAGCGTGTCCTCGATCGGCACGATCTCCATCAGTTCCTGCGCCGGCTGCAGAACGCCGCCCAAGGTATGGATCTGGATCTGCTTCACCGTGCCGTAAACCGGCGAAAGCATGTTCTGGCGGCCCGCTTCCTTCTGCGAGCCGGTCAGCAGCTGGGTGACCGAGGCAAGCTCGGCGCGATGCTGCGAGAGTTGCTGGGCCGCATCAGCACGGAAGGTCGCGTCGATCTCCTTCAGCTTGGCCTCGGCCTCGGCCAAGGCACCCCTGGCCGGCGCCCGCGAAGCCTCGGCGTTGGAAATCTCCGATTGGTAGCTCTGGACCTCCTGCTGGGCCCGCAGCAGGTCGACCTTCGATGAGATACCGGTCTTTACCAGCGGCGCCAGGATGTCGGCTTGTTCCTGGGCGATCGCCAGGCTCTTGCGCGCCGTCGACACCTTGGTGTCGATCTGCCTCAATTCCTGTTCCTTGGTCTCGACCTGCTGCCGCAGGGTCGCGCGTTGCGATTCAACTTGTTGCTGCCGTACCACAAACACGGACTTTTCTGTTTCGGCCACCTCTGGCGCCTGCGCGATGAGCTGCGGCGCGAACTTGATCTCCTCCGGATCCTTGACCCCGTCGAGCTCCGCCTGGAGCCGTGCCGACGCCGCGAGGCCGGTCCAATAGCGTTGCTGCAGCTCGGCCATGTTGGTGGCGAGCTGGGTATTGTCGATCACCGCGACCACGTCGCCGGCGTTGACGATGTCGCCCTCGCGCACCTTGAGGTCGAGCAGCACGCCGCCCTTTTCGCTCTGGATCACCTGGGTCTGGCTCGAGGGAATCACCTTGCCTTCGCCGCGGGTGATCTCATCGAGCACCGCGAAATGCGCCCAGGTCAGGCCGACCACCACGATGCCGACGACGGCGATCAGCAGCAGATGGCCGAACATGCGCGTGCCTTCGCGTTCCGTCTCCGACGGATCGATCCAAAGATCACGATTGGTCAACGACATGATGCGTGTTCCGTCTTTCCGTGCGCGGCGATCATGCGGCGCAAGCTATTCGCGCGCCTGGACGCGGCCGCCCATCAAGGCTTCCAGCACGCCGGCCTTCGGGCCGTCGGCGACGACCTTGCCGCGGTCGAGCACGATCAGGCGGTCGACCAGCGCCAGCATCGAATGGCGATGCGTCACCAGCACGATCGTGCGGCCCTTGGCGATGGCGCCGAGGCGCTGCTTGAACGCCGCCTCGGTGCTGTTGTCCATCGAGCTGGTCGGTTCGTCGAACATCAGGATCTGCGGGTTCAACAGCAGCGCGCGCGCGACCGCGACCGCCTGGCGCTGGCCGCCCGACAGCATGCGGCCGCTCTCGCCCACCGGCATGTCGTAGCCCAGGGGATGCTGGCGCACGAACTGGTCGACGCCGGCCATGGTGGCGGCGCGGATCACCGAGGCCTCGTCCACATAGGGCGCGCCGAGCGTGATGTTGTCCTTGACCGAGCCGAAGAACAGATGCGGGTCCTGCAGCACGCAGCCGACGTTCTGGCGCAGATCGGTTGGATCGAGCTGGCGGATGTCGGTGCCGTCGACCAGCACGGCGCCCTCGTTCGGCTCGTACAGGCCGAGGATCAGCCGTTCGATCGTCGTCTTGCCGGAGCCGATGCGCCCCAGGATGCCGACGCGCTCGCCCGGCTGGATCTTGAAGGAGACGCCGTCCAGCGCCGCGGTCTGGGCGTTCGGATACTTGAACAGGACATTGCGGAACTCGATCGCGCCTTCGATGCGCGGGCGGCGGATGAAGACCTTGCCGCGCGGCCGCTCCACGGGAAGCGCCATCAGCCGGTTGAGACCCTTCAGCGACGTCCAGGACTGGTGGAAGCGGATGATCAGGCCGGCGATCTGGCCGAGCGGCGCCATGGCGCGGCCGGTCAGCATGGAGGCCGCGATCAGGGCACCGGTCGTCATGTGCACTTCGCTGTTCGGCACGGAGGACTGGAAGATGCGATAGCAGCCCCAGAGGATGACGCCGGTCGTCGCCAGGTTCGAGGCCAGCATCACGAAATTGATGCCGAGCGTCGACCACAGCTTGGACGTCATCGAGGAGGACGAGGATGCCGCGACATAGCCGTCCCAGTCGCGCTGCAGCTGGCCCTCGGCCGAGGTCGCCTTGATCATGTCGAGGCCGTTGATCGCCTCCACCAGCGTGGCGTGCTTCTGCGCGGATTCGCGATAGGACCGCTCGATCGCGCGCTTCATCGGGAACTGCACCAGCACGCTGACCAGGATCACCGTCGGGATCAGCACCGCGGGCACCGTCACCACCGGCCCGGCCACCAGGAAGATGATGACCAGGAAGACCAGGACGAAGGGCAGATCGACCAGCGCCGACAGCGTGGCGGAGGTGAAGAAGTCGCGCAATGTCTCGTATTGCTGGACGTTGCTGGCGAAGGCGCCGGCGGATTGCGGGCCCGCCGCCATCTTCAATTGCAGGATATGCGCGAAGATCGAGGACGAGACCTTGCGATCGAGCGACTTGCCGGCGCGGTCGAGGAAATAGGCGCGCATGGTGCGCAGCAGGAAATCGGCGACGTAGATGATGATGATGCCGAGCGCCAGCACCCACAGCGTCTCTTCCGCCTTGTTCGGCACCACGCGGTCATAGACCTGCATGGAGAAGATCGAGGACGCGATGGTGAACAGGTTCAGCATCAGAGCCGCGAGGATGACCTCGAGGTAAACCGGCGTGTAGCGGGCCACCTCGCCCCAGAACCAGTTGCGCGGCGGCGCGTCGGTGACGTCCGATGAGCGCGTGTCGAGGCGGATCTTCGGCCGCACCACCAGCATCGTGCCGGTGAACTGCGTCTCCAGGTCGGCCACCGGAACCGTGACGATGCCGTCGAGATTGTCCGTGGTGGCGATGTCGACCTGGCCGTTCTTGACCGGCGCCAGCATCACCACCGCCTGGCGGTCCTTCAGCAAGAGCACCGCCGGCAGGTTCATCTGCTTGGTCTCGGCGATGCCCCGCTTGACCTTGTTCGCCGCCAGCCCGGCATTCTCTGCCGCGCGGATGAACAGGTCCGGGGTCATGCCCTGCTCGCCGATCGGCAGGCCCGCCGCGAGCGCCGCCAGCGATTTCGGGTTGCCGAACAGGCGCGTCAGGATGACGAGGCAGGACAGCAGCGCATCGTGCCGCATCTCCACGTCGCCCACTTCGAGCGGCAGTCCCGGCGCCGGCTGCGCCGCCAGCGCGGCGCCGGGCGGGACCGCCAGGCCGGCGGCG
>JBDHTX010000037.1:0-42035 GCA_039808885.1 Dongiaceae bacterium
TGCGTCACCTGCACCGTGTAGGTGACGACCTCGGTCCGCGTCAGCACCAGGGCGAAGATGAAATCGTTCCAGGCGAAGACGAAGGTGAAGACCGCGGTGGCGAACAGGCCGGAGCGCACCATGGGGAAGACCACCTTCCACAGCACCTCCCAGCGCGTGCAGCCGTCGACCAGCGCGCTCTCCTCCAGCTCCAGCGGCAGATCCTCGATATAGCCGCGCATCATCCAGATCACGTAGGGCAGGCTGAAGGCGGTGTAGAGGATGATCAGCCCGTGATAGGAATCCACCCAGCCGAAGAAGACATAGAGCAGGAAGATCGGGAACACGATGGCGATGGGCGGCATCATGCGCTGCGAGATGATCCACACCGCCAGGTTCTCGCCGCCGGTCTTGAACCGCACCAGCGAATAGGCGCAGATGGTGCCGAGCACCATCGCGATCACGGTGCTGACCCCCGCCAGGATCAGGCTGTTCCACACCGTCTCCGCATCGCCGTCCTTGAACAGCACGCCGTAATTGGCGAACTGGATGCTCTTCGGATACCAGACCGGCGGGAAGGCGAAGATCTCGTCCGGTGTCTTGAACGAGATGATGAACAGCCAGTAGACCGGGAAGACGAAGAAGATCGTCAGCGCAAGGGCCGCCAGGTAGCGCAAGGCGAGCACGGTTCCCGGACGGCGGAAGAACGGCATCTCAGCGCTCATTTGGCCAGCCCCATGCGGCGGATGGCCCAGGTGACCAGCACGGTCAGCAGCGCGATGACCAGGAAGGCGATGGCCGCGGTGTAGCTGCTCTCGAATTGCTGGAAGCCCTGGACATAGGCATAGATCGAGATGGTCTCGGTCATCGTGCCCGGGCCGCCCATGGTCAGCGCCCAGATGATGTCGAAAATGCGCACCAGGTCCAGGCCGCGGATCAGGATCGCGATCGCCATCACCGGCCAGATCGACGGCAGCACGATCTTGAAGAAGGTCCGCCAGTAGCCGGCCCCGTCGATCTCCGCCGCCTCGGTCAGCGACTTGTCGACGTTGGAGAGCGCCGCCAGCAGGATCAGGAACATGAACGGCGTCCACTGCCAGACCTCGCACAGCAGGATCGCCGAATAGACCAGGTTGGGCGAGATGGTCCACAGCAGCGTTTCCGGCTGTCCGGTGATCCAGCCCAGCACCTGGTTGATCGGGCCGTAGCGGTTGTCGAACAGCAGCCGCCAGGTGGCGCCGGCGACGATCGGCGAGATGATGGTGGGCAGCACCAGCAGCGAGACGAAGATCTGCCGCCCCGGCAGGCGCTCCAGGAACAGCTGCGCCATCAGCATGCCGAGGACGAGCTCCAGCGGCAGGGCGATGACGGTGATGATCAGGGTATGCAGCAGCGCTTCCCACAGCCGCGCGTCCTTGAACAGCGCCTTGTAGTTGGCGAGCCCGGCGAAGGAAGTGTCGACCTCCAGCATGGTGATGCTCTGGAAGCTCACCACCAGCGAATAGATCAGCGGAAACAGCCCGACCAGCAGCAGCAGGAAGATGGCCGGCGCGATGATCCAGTATTTGAAATGGCGGTCAGGGGCATGGCCGGGGACGACGAACCCGCCCGTTCCGCCCGACGCGATGGCCGAACCCGCATTCTGCGTCATGCCGCCCGTGATCCCCTGTGTTCCGCCGTCACCGGCTGCCCCGCCGGCCCGACCTGAATCGGGACCGGCGGGGTGCGCGGTGTTGGGCGGTCGACCGGCTTCCGCTTATTGCGGATAGGCGCCGGACTTCGCTGCCCAAGCCTGATACACGGCCTTCTGCTTGTCGACCCCGATCTTGTCGGTGATCGCATCCCATTCGGCCGCGGCGGCGTCGGCGATGGCCTTCGGGTCATCGCCGGCCCACAGCTTACTGATCATCTGCCGCAGGACCTCTTCATACTTGTCGGTCTGCAGCAGCGACAGGTCGAGCAGGCCGGTCTTGGCCCCCTCGCCCAGGGCCGCCAGGTAGTCCTTCGCGTCGGGCCACTTGGCCAGGTATTCCGGGCTGGTGAAGTGCGAATCCCGGAACGGATCGCGCAGGGCATAGGGCAGCTGGACGCGCTGCATGGAGATGTCCTCGCTGTTCAGCCACTGGATGAACAGATAGGCGGCGTCCTTGTTCTTGCTCTTGGACGCGACCGACAGGGCGAAGCCGGCGGCCAGTTCCGGATGGCCTCCCGGCGGCAGGGCATAGCCGACCTTGCCGGCGATGGTGGATTTCGGCACCCAGCTCAGCACTTCCTGGTCCGTGCCGTAGCCCGCCGCCCAGCGGCCATAGGGCGGCCAGGAAATGGTCATCGCCGTCTGGCCCTGGAGGAAGGCGGCCAGGTTCTCGACGAAGCCGAACTGCTCGACTCCCGGCGGCATGAACTTGTTCTCGTTCCGCATCTCGGTGAGAACCTTCACGCCGACGTCGCTGTTGATGGTCGCCTTCATCGTGTCGGCGTCGAAGAACTTGCCGCCCTCGTTGCGGAAGCGCTCCTGGAACATGAACATCGTATAGGGCGGCTGGCGAAAGAAGGCCGCGCCATAGGTGTTCGGCGCCAGCTTGTCGGTCAGGAACTGGCCGACCTCGTCGAACTCCGCCCAGGTCTTCGGCGGGGCGAGGTCGTGGCCGGTCTTCTCCTTGAACTCCGCCTGCAGCTTCGGATCGCCGAAGATGTCCTTGCGGTAGTACATGATGAAGACATCGCCGTCGTCGGGGAAGCCGTAGATCTTGTCGCCGACCTTCATCTGGTTGTCGCGGTAGGTCGGCGCGATCTTCTGCAGCTCGTCGGCATAGCCGTATTTCGCCACATAGGCGTCGAGCGGCTCGAGCGCGCCGGCATTGGCGAGGTCGGGCATCCAGGCGGGAATGACGTTGAGCGCGTCATAGGCGCCGGCGCCCGAGCGATAGTCCTGCATGATCTTGGTGAACATCTCGGCGGTCGCCACTTCGACCACCTTCACCTTGATGCCGGTCAGCTTCTCCCACATCGGCCCGGAGAAGTTCAGCGGATCGAGCGCCTGCAGACCCGCTTCCCAGACGATGGTGATCTCAGTCCCCTTGTATTTCTGCGCCTCCTTCACGGCGATTTCCGCCGCGCTCTCGGCCCAGGCATGCGACGCCATCGAGATCGCCAGACCGGCGATGGCGGCCACACCTGCCATTCCCTTGATCAGCCTCATGGTATCCTCCCGATTGCGGCAATGACTTGCGGCCATCGCCTTGTTCTTCCGGTCTGCAGATTCTCCCATCCGCTGCCGGAATTCCCTTGTGCCCATGCGCGAGTCATCCGCCGAACCGGGCGCGGTAGGCCTCCAGTCTGCTCTTGAATTTCGCTTGCTCCAGAACCTCGCGGTTCACGACGCCGCGCGGCACCCGTCCGTGCTGGATGTCGAGCGCGGCCTTCACGTCGGCAGCACCGTTGCCGGCGAAGCACTGGTCGGTCCAGCACAAAGCGTGCGGCGTCAGGATCGTGTTGTCCAGCTTCAGGATCGGATCGTCCGGCTCCGGCGGCTCCTTCTCCAGCACGTCGAGGCCGGCCCCGGCGATGCGGCGCTCCTGCAAGACCCTGGTCAGCGCCTTCTGGTCGACGATGGGGCCGCGCGCGGTGTTGATGAGGAATGCCGTCGGCTTCATCAGCGCCAGGCGCTCGGCATTGACCAAACCCGTCGTCTCCCTGGTCAATGGACAGTTGACGCTGAGCACGTCGGCGCGGCGGAAGACGTCCTCCAGGCTGACCAGCTCGATGCCGAGCTCCGCCGCGACGCTTTTGTCGGCGAAGGGATCGTGGGCGATGAACTTCATGTCGAAGGGCTTCGCCATGCGGAACATCTCGGCGCCGATATTGCCGATGCCGATGGAGCCCAGGGTGCGCCCGACCAGGCCGACGCCCATGTGATCGACGCGCTTGGCGAAGGCCTCGGGCCCGGCGCGGGTGAGCCTGTCCTTGATCAGCATCTTGCCGGTCAAAGCCAGCATCATCGCGATGATCGAGACGGCAACCGGCCGGCGCACGCCGTCCGGCGTAATGCAGAGCGGGATGCCGGCCTCGGTGCAGGCCGGGACGTCGACCGTGTCATAGCCGACGCCGAAGCGCGCCACGACCGAGAGCCGCCCGTTGGGATGGATGCTCTCGCGCCCGAAGCGCGGCATCAGCAGGATCAGCGCGTCGATGTCGGCCACCTGCTCGGCGCGGATCGGGTTGGCATTCTCGAGATAGACCATCTCGACGCCCGGGGCGGCCTGCAGCGGCGCCAGGTCGAAATCGGGGAAGGTCGGCGAACCGTCCGGCTTCTTGAAGTCGCCCGACAGCGCGACGCGGAACTTGTCGGCCATGGCTGCGCCCTACCGCTTCTTGCAGCCGGCGCGCAGCTCGTTGACCGCCTGGGTCAGCGCGTTCTGCAGCACCCAGACGTCGCCCGAGTAGCAGATGAAGTCGAAACCCCATTTGTTGTACTGGATGCCGGTCTCGACATTCGGCACCAGGCGGCCCAGCGCCTTGCGGTGCTTCTTGCAGGCGGCGACGACGGTGTCGATCGCCTTGGTGAAGATCGGGTTGGTGAACTCGCCGGGGATGCCGAGCGAGACCGAGAGGTCGAAATGGCCGACCCACAGGCAGTCGACGCCCGGCGTGCCGGCGATGGCGTCGGCGTTCTTCACGCCTTCGGCAGTCTCGATCTGGCAGAACAGCGCGGTGCGCTTGTTGGCGGCGGCGAGCTTCTTCGGCACCGGGCCGGCGGTGTAGTTGTCATGCGCCACGCCGAGGGCCACGCCGCGCAGGCCTTCCGGATGGTATTTCATGCAGTCGAGGATGTGGCGCGCTTCCTTGGCATTGCCGACCATGGGCAGCATGATGCCCTCCGCCCCCATGTCGCAGGCGCGCGCGATGTGGTGGTATTCCTTCGACGGCACGCGGACGATGGGCGCGATGCCCGCCGCCTCGAAGTAGCGCATGGCGCTTTTCACGGTCTCGTAGCCGAAACCGGAATGCTCGAGATCGAAGAGGACGAATTCGCAGCCGGCATTCTTCATGATGTGGCCGATGCCCGGCGTCGCGAATTCGACGATGAAATGCCCGAGCTTCAGAGCGCGGGTCCGCGCCATTGCCCTCAGCGTGTTCGCCATACTCATCCTCCCCTGACAGAGTCTTCTTGCGGGCCCGGCGCCTCAGGCGGCCGTGCCTTCGCATGCCAATGCGTACTCCTTCACCACCTTGTCGGCGACCAGCGGCGCGCTCTCGCGGTTGAAGATCGCGAAATGCGGCGTCTTGATGTGCGCCTCGAAGGCCGCGCGGTCGTCGTAGATCTCGTACAGCAGGATATGATCGGGGTCCTTGTCCGACGTCAGCACGTCGAAGCGGCGGCAACCCGGCTCGTCGCGGCAGGAGGCGCGCGCATTCTCGTCCATCAGCTTGCGGAACGTCGCCATCCGGCCCATGT
This sequence comes from Dongiaceae bacterium, assembly GCA_039808885.1. Taxonomy (GTDB): domain Bacteria; phylum Pseudomonadota; class Alphaproteobacteria; order Dongiales; family Dongiaceae; genus Dongia_A. The sequence continues at coordinate 5,435 of JBDHTX010000037.1, forward strand.
GGATGCGGAACTCGACGACGATGACGAAGGGGGTCACGATTCGCCCCCCTTCATCCGCCAATAGAGATCGGCAACGTCGTCCAGGTGCGCACGGATCACGCGCTCGGCGCGATCGGGATCGCGCGCGGCGATCGCCTCGTAGATCTGGACATGGAAATCGTAGGCGGTCTCATTGGCGCCGGGATACATCAGCGTCACGTGACGCTGCTCGACCAGCCATTCGGCGATCGCGGCGTGGATCGCCTCGAAGATCGGGTTGCGCGGAATCATCGCCAGGACGTGGTGGAACTCGACATCGGTGCGCTCGAACCTGGCGAGGTCGCCGATCGACTTGCGGTTGGTTTCCAGCGCGTCGCGCAGTTCCGCCAGGTCCTCCGGCGTCGCGAATTCGGCGGCATAGCGGGCGAGGCCGGTCTCGAAGAAGCTGCGCGCCTCCTGGAAATGGCGCACGCCGCCCGGCTCGGCCAGCAGATAGCGCGCGCTGCCCGCCAGCGACTCGACGACCAGCTTCGGCGTCGGGCGGCTGACCCGGGCGCGCTCGCCGGAGCGCAGCTGGACCAGGCCCATCTTCTGCAGGTGGAACAGGGCCTCGCGCACCGCCGGGCGGCCGACCCCGAATTCGCGCATCAGGTCGCGCTCGGAAGGCAATTGGTCGCCGGCCGGGATCGCCTGGTCGCGGATGCGCTGCTCCAGGTGCTGGGCGATCTCCTCGTAGAGCTTGCGGCGGCGAATCACGGTCATCAGGCTGGTATACCTGTCATACCAGTTGGGTTCCGGACGGTAGTCCGGGTCGCCAACGGGAGTCAAACCGTGAAATGCTGCCGAAGCTTTGCCAACGCCCATGCCCGAGCGGAGCAGTAGGATGAATTCGGCAACCGGTCAGGATACAGATGGGCCGGCGGAGGCCCTGGCCCGGGAAATCCTGGGGGCCGCGGACAGCCGCCGGCAGATCGCCCCCTTTTCAGCCCGCACCGCCGGCGCGGCACTGGACATGGCCTTGGCCTACCGGGTGACCGCCGCCCTGCGCCGCCTGCGCCAGGCGCGCGGCGAGCGGCCCATCGGGCGCAAGATCGGCTTTACCAACCGGACGATCTGGGCGGAATACGGCGTCTACGCCCCGATCTGGGGCGACATGTACGACACGACCCTGCGCCCGCTGGAACCGGGCGCGCCGGTCGATCTCGGCCCCTTTCTGGAGCCGCGCCTCGAGCCGGAGATCGCCTTCGGCATCGGCCGGGCGCCGGACCCGGCCATGGATGAAGCCGCCCTGCTGGACTGCATCGACTGGGTCGCCCACGGCTTCGAGATCGTGCATTCGGTGTTTCCCGGCTGGCGCTTCGCCGCCGCCGATACCGTGGCCGGATTCGGGCTGCACGGCGCCTACCGCATCGGCCCGCGCCATCAGTTGACGTCGGCGACGCGGCCCGAGTGGCGCGCCCGGCTAGCGCGATTCGAGATCGCGCTGGCGCGCGACGGTGTCGAAATCGACCGCGGCAGCGCCGCCAACGTGCTTGGCGGGCCGCTTTCCGCCCTGCGCCACCTGGTGCAATTGCTGGCGGCGGACCCGGTCAATCCGCCCCTCGCAACCGGCGAGATCGTCACCACCGGCACGGTCACCCGGGCCTTTCCGGTAGCCGCGGGAGAGACGTGGCGCAGCGACGTCATCGGCCTGCCCATCGCCGGCCTGGAGATCCGCTTCGCCTGAAGGCGGTCAGCGCGCGATCCAGCCGAACGCCATCCAGCCGAGAACGATGGCGTTGAATGCCGCGACGAAGGGCATCGCGCGCCGCGCCAGGCCGCTCCAGCGCAGCTGCGCGGTGCCGCCCAGATAGGCGACCAGCCACAGCATCGGAAAGGTGCCGAGGGTGAACATGCCCATGCCCATCGCCGCCGCGACCGGATCCGCAGGCGCGATGGCGGCGCCGATCGCCGCATAGAGCAAGCCGCAAGGCAGGAAGCCCAGCAACAGCCCGATCGCGAAACCCTGCCACCCTGTCGGCCGGGCGAAGAGCGGCCGCATCCCGGCGGCGAGGCGTTCACCGATCGAACCGGCAAGGGAAGTGCCATAGGCCAAACGGCCTAGTCCGCCAGCCGCTACAACGGCGAACAGGACCGCGGCCAGGGCGAGCGCGATCGCCGGAATGAATCGAAGTTGCGAGACCTGCTGCAGCAGATGCAGCGGCGTCGCCAGGATCGCTGCCAAGGCCATGTAGGTCAGCGCTCGGCCGCAATGATAGGGCGCCAGGGCAGCGCCGCGCAGACGGCGCAACTCGCCGCTGCCCAGCGGCAATTGCGCCATCGCCGCACCGCTCTGCGCCAGCACGAAGGGCCCGCACATGGTGGCGCAATGCGAGGCGCTTCCGACCAATCCAGTCAGGAATAATCCGATCAGAAGCGGACCATTCTCAATCGCAACGCCACGGCAATGCGCCAGGGCGAGAGAGAGGTCTAGGAGCGGGTCGTTCATTGCGGTATTCTCTTAACATACTTGGCGTACGGTTTGTCGCAGGTCGTCCTGTCGCAGTCCGGCGGAGAAGCACCGTAGGTAGATTGCGGGCCGATCGATGAGGGGTGTCGGCAACACTGATGTCAGAGTCTAGTAGCGATCAGCCGGTCTCGGAAGAAGACTTGGCGCGACAGGCGCTCGAGGTCGTCCTGGCGCGGCCGGTGCGTGTCATCGATGTCGAGCGGCCCTGGGTATGGCTCCAGCTCGGCTGGCGCGATTTCGTCGCCGCACGCTCGATCAGCCTCACCTTCGGCATCATCATCGCCGTTGCCAGCCTGATCCTCATCAGCCTGCTCTGGCAGGTCGACCTCCTCGCCTATGCCTTGCCGCTGGCCGCCGGCTTCATGTTCCTGGCGCCCGCGGCCGGCATCTGCTTCTACGACATCAGCCGGCGGCTGGAGCGCAAGGAGCCGATCCACATGGAGACGGTGGCGCTGGCGTGGAAGCCGCATGCAAGCCAGATCGCGTTCATGGGCCTGGTGATGGTGCTGTTCCAGCTGGCCTGGATCCGTCTCGCCACCCTCATCTTCGCCTTGTTCTTCGGCAGCCCGACGGCGAGCTGGGACCGCTTCCTGCAGGCGCTGGTCTTTTCCACTGACGGCGTTCCGTTCCTGGTGGTCGGCACGATCCTCGGCGGCATGCTCGCCGTGCTGTCTTTCGCCATCAGCGTCACCGCCTTTCCCATGCTGCTCGACCGCGACGTGGGCGCGGCGGCGGCAATCGCCACCTCGGTCCACGCGACGATGAAGAACTGGCGCGTGCTGACCGGCTGGGCGGCGCTCATCGTGCTGTTCACGGCGGCCGGTTTGGTGACCGGCTGCATCGGTCTTGCCATCACCATGCCGTTGATCGGTCACGCCAGCTGGCACGCCTATCGCGACCTGGTCGTGCATCAGGACTGACCAGCGCGCGGTTGCGATCGGTTTCGACGGTCTGTTCCAAATTCTGGGGGTATGCGGAGGTAACATGATTGAACTTCAGAGATGGCTCGGCGGCATCCTGCTCGGTCTCGTGGGGCTTGTCGGCCTGTATATCAGCGCGCATGCGCATGACGGCGGCTTCAGCTTTTTCGGGCTGCTGCTGGCGGTCTTCAGCGTCCTCATGTTTTTCCGCCTGATCGTGCTTGTCACCGAGGCCGGGGAGGATCACCCATGACCACGACCGCAACGGCGGCGCCTGCGCCCGTGTACAACGAACGCGTCGTCAAGCAATTCATCGTCGCCTCGATCCTCTGGGCCGTGGCGGCCTTCGCCGCGGGCGTCTACATCGCCCTCGAGCTCGCCTTTCCGGTGCTGAACCTCGACCTGCCGTGGACGACCTTCGGCCGCCTGCGGCCGCTGCACACCTCGGCGGCGATCTTCGCCTTCGGCGGCAGCGCGCTCATCGGCTGCAGCCTCTATGTCGTGCAGCGCACCTGCCGCACCGTGCTGTTCGGCGGGCGCGGCCTGGCGGAGTTCCTGTTCTGGGGCTACCAGCTTTTCATCGTGCTGGCGGCCACCGGCTATCTCCTCGGCGTCACCGCCGGCACCGAATACTCGGAACCGGAATGGTATGTCGACCTGTGGCTGACCGTCGTCTGGGTCGTCTACCTCATCGTCTTCGCCGGCACCCTGATGACGCGCAAGGAATCGCACATCTACGTGGCGAACTGGTTCTTCCTGGCCTTCATCGTCACCGTCGCCGTGCTGCATCTCGGCCGCAACATGGCGGTGCCCGTCTCCTTCCTCGGCACCAAGAGCTACTCGGTGTTCTCCGGCGTGCAGGACGCCATGCTGCAATGGTGGTACGGCCACAACGCGGTGGGCTTCTTCCTCACCGCCGGCTTCCTCGGCATGATGTATTATTTCGTGCCGAAGCAGGCGAACCGGCCGATCTACTCCTACCGCCTGTCGATCGTGCATTTCTGGTCGCTGATCTTCCTCTACATCTGGGCCGGTCCGCACCACTTGCACTACACCGCGCTGCCCGATTGGGCGCAGACCCTCGGCATGACCTTCTCGGTGATGCTGTGGATGCCCTCCTGGGGCGGCATGATCAACGGCCTGATGACCCTGTCGGGCGCCTGGGACAAGCTCCGCACCGACCCGGTGCTGCGCCTGCTCGTGGTCTCCGTCGGCTTCTACGGCATGTCGACCTTCGAAGGCCCGGTCATGTCGATCAAGGCGGTCAACTCGCTCAGCCACTACACCGACTGGACCATCGGCCACGTGCATTCCGGCGCGCTCGGCTGGGTCGCCATGGTGTCCTTCGGCTCCATCTACTACCTGGTGCCGGCATTGTGGAAGCGGCAGCGGCTCTACTCGCTGCGCCTGGTCTCGTGGCACTTCTGGCTTTCGACCATCGGCATCGTGCTCTACATCACCGCGATGTGGATCTCGGGCATCATGCAGGGCCTGATGTGGCGCGCCTACGACCAGTTCGGCTTCCTCCAGTACTCCTTCGTGGAGACGGTGGCCGCCATGCATCCCTACTACGTGATCCGTGCGGGCGGCGGCGTGCTGTTCCTGCTGGGCGGGCTGATCCTTGTCTACAACTGCTGGCGCACGATCCAGGGCGACTTGAAGCAGGAAACCGTCCTGCCGAGCGCGCCCGTCGCGGGCCGGGCGTGAGGGCCGCATCATGATCAAGCATGAAATCTTCGAGACCAAGACCCTGGTCCTGCTGCTCGGCATCGTCGTGACGGTGGCGATCGGCGGCCTGGTGGAGATCGTCCCGCTGTTCACCATCGGCGAGACGATCGAGAAGGTGGAGGGGGTGCGCCCCTATTCGCCGCTCGAGCTCGCCGGGCGCAACATCTACATCCGCGAAGGCTGCTACACCTGCCACAGCCAGCAGGTGCGCCCCTTCCGGGACGAGACCGAGCGCTATGGCCACTACAGCCTGGCGGCGGAGAGCATGTACGACCATCCGTTCCAGTGGGGCTCCAAGCGCACCGGCCCCGACCTGGCGCGCGTGGGCGGCAAATACTCCAACGACTGGCATGTCGTGCACATGACCAATCCGCGCGAGGTGGTGCCGGATTCGATCATGCCGGGCTATCCGCATCTGGCGCGGACCGAGCTCAAGATCGACAACATCGCCGATCACCTGAAGACGCTGAAGATCGTCGGCGTCCCCTATGACGACGCGATGATCGAGAACGCGGCGGCCGACCTCGTCGCCCAGGCGACGCCGGACGCCGATTTGAGCGGGTTCGAGAGCCGCTATCCGAAGGCGGTGACCGGCGTGCTCGACGGCGACCCGACCAAGGTCACCGAGCTCGATGCCGTGATCGCCTATCTGCAGATCCTGGGCCGCATGGTCGACTTCACGACCTATCGCCCCGAATACGCCAACGCGGGAGGCCAGTGATGGACTGGCACGGCATCGCCGAGTTCGCCCGGTCGCTGTGGACCGTGTGGCTGTCGCTGATCTTCCTGGCGATCGGCTTCTACGCCTTTCGCCCGCGCAACAAGCGGCATTTCGAGGAATGCGCCCAGATCCCATTTCGCGCCGAAGTAGAGGAGCGCAACCATCATGAGTGAGAAGGAACGCGATGCAGTCACCGGCACCGAGACGACGGGCCATGTGTGGGACGGCATCAAGGAGCTGAATACCCCGCTGCCGAAATGGTGGGTCTACGTGCTCTATGCCACGATCGTCTGGTCGATCGGCTATTGGATCGTCTATCCGGCCTGGCCCGGCATCAGCGGCTACACCAGGGGCGTGATGGGCTACAACTCGCACGCCGAGCATGCCGCCGAGGTGGCGAAGGCGGCGGAAGCCCAGAAGGTGTGGCTGGACAAGATCGCGGCGGCCTCGGTCGACCAGATCAGCGCCGATTCCGAGCTGGCCGAGTTCGCCCAGAACGGCGGCCGCGCCATCTTCGCCGAGAACTGCCAGCCCTGTCATGGCGCCGGCGGCCAGGGCACGCCGGGCTTCCCGGTCCTGGCCGATGACGCCTGGCTGTGGGGCGGCGACCTCGCCAATATCGAGAAGACCATCCGGCACGGCATCCGCTCGGCCGATCCCGACACCCGCGTCTCGGAAATGCCGCGCTTCGGCGCCGACCAGATCCTGACGCCGGAGCAGATTGGCGACGTGGCGGACTACGTCCTGTCGCTCTCCGGCGGCGAAGCCGACGCGGCGGCCAAGGAGCGCGGCGCCACCGTCTTCGCCGAGAACTGCGTCGCCTGCCACGGCGAGCAGGGCCAGGGCAATGTCGAGCTCGGCGCCCCGGCGCTGAACGACACGATCTGGCAGTACGGCGGCGGCACCCGCGACGGGATCATCGCCCAGGTGACCCTGCCCAGGCAGGGCGTGATGCCGGCCTGGCAGGGCCGCATCAGCGAAGACTGGATAAAGATGGTCACCATCTACGTGCACAACCTGGGTGGCGGCCAATAGGCCGCCACTTAGCTTTTGAGTCGACTGCGCATACGAATACGATCATGGCGACGGAAACACAGTCCTTCTACGCAGACCGGGTGAAGGTCTATCCGCAGCGGATTTTCGGGCGGTTCCGCTTCATCAAGTGGACCGCCCTCTCCGTCCTGCTGTCGATCTACTACATCGCCCCCTGGCTGCGCTGGGACCGTGGGCCGGGCGCGCCCGACCAGGCGCTGCTCATCGACATGGGCGGCCGGCGCGCCTATTTCTTCTGGATCGAGATCTGGCCGCAGGAGGTCTACTACCTGACCGGGCTGCTGATCCTCGGCGCCATCGGGCTGTTCCTGGTCACCTCCCTCGCCGGCCGCGTCTGGTGCGGCTTCACCTGTCCGCAGACGGTGTGGACCGACCTCTTCATGCAGGTGGAGCGCTGGATCGAGGGCGACCGCAACGCCCGCATCAAGCTCGACCAGGGCCCCCTCAGCGCACGCAAGGTCGGCCTGAAGATCGCCAAGCATGCCGCCTGGCTCGCCATCGCGTTTGCCACCGGCGGCGCCTGGATCATGTATTTCAACGACGCGCCCACCGTGGTGCGCGAGATTTTCACCGGCCAGGCGAGCATGGCGGTTTACGGCTTCACCGCGCTGTTCGCCGGCACGACCTACCTGCTGGCCGGCTGGGCGCGCGAGCAGGTCTGCATCTATATGTGCCCCTGGCCGCGCTTCCAGAGCGCGATGTTCGACGAGCATTCGCTGCTGGTCACCTATGCCGGCTGGCGCGGCGAGCCGCGGGCCCATGCGAAGAAGGGCGAGGATTTCAGCAAGCGCGGCCATTGCATTGATTGCGGGCTGTGCGTCCGCGTCTGCCCCACCGGCATCGACATCCGCAACGGCCAGCAGCTCGCCTGCATCGGCTGCGGGCTGTGCGTCGACGCCTGCAACTCGGTGATGACCAAGATCGGCCTGCCCGCCGACCTCATCACCTATGATTCGCTCTCCGACCAGGCGGCGCTGGCGCGCGGCGAGCAGCCGGTGCCGCGGCACTTCATCCGCCCGCGCACGCTCATCTATATCGGCGTGTTCCTGGCGGTCGCCATCGGCATGGCGGTCAGCCTCGCCATGCGCTCGCATCTGGACGTGACGCTGCTGGCCGACCGCGCGCCGCTCTATGTCAAGCTGTCGAGCGGCGACATCCAGAACGGCTACAGCCTCAAGATCTCGAACAAGCTGCGCCAGCCGCAGCACTACCAGATCCGGTTCGAAGGCATCGACGGCTTGGCCTTCAAGCTGGTCGGACATGACGGCGACGTGGTCGAAGTTCCCGGAGATTCCGTGGGGACTTTCCGCCTCCTGGCCAGGGTTCCGCGCGCCGCCGTCTCCGAGCGCTCGACATCCATCGCGGTGACGATCCAGAATGTCGAGAGCAAGGAGGAGAGCCGCCATGATGCGATCTTCAGCGGTCCCGGGAAGTAGGATGACGGGCGGCGGTTCCGGCACCGGCCAGCCGCCGCGCTGGTCGAAGCTGATCCCCTGGATGTTCGTCGGCGGCTTCGCCATCGTGATCGCCGTCAACGGCGCGCTGATCTATTTCGCCAGCAGCAGCTTCAGCGGGCTGGAGACCGAGCATGCCTACGAGGTCGGCCTGCACTACAACCAGAGCCTGGAAGCCGCCGCGGCGCAGGAGAAGCTCGGCTGGCGCGGCGAGATTTCGCTCTCTGACCCGGTCGACGGCAAGCGTGCGCTGACCGTGCTGTTCGCCGACAAGCTGGAGCGGCCGATCGACGGCCTGAAGGTCGAGGCCCACCTGCTGCGGCCGAGCAATGCCGGCATGGACGTGAACCTGACGCTCGACGGCAAGGGCAACGGCCGCTACGTCTCCGACGTCGCCTTGCCCGCGCCCGGCAACTGGGAAATCCGCATCGTCGCCCGCGACAGCGAGCACAGCTGGCAGAAGAGCGAGCGCCTGTTCACCAAATGAGCGCCGTGTGCCTGCATTGCGGCGACGCCGTCACCGGCGGCGGCCGTTTCTGCTGTCACGGCTGCGAAGGCGCCTATGCCCTGATCAACGCGCTCGGGCTCGGCCGCTATTACGAGCGGCGCAGCCTCGACAATCCGACGCAGCGCCCCCGGCCGGACGAGACCCGCGCCGCCGCCGATCCGGGCGCCTGGATCGTCGACCGGGGCGACGGCACGGCGCAGCTTTCCCTGATGATCGAGGGCCTGCAATGCGGCGCCTGCGTCTGGCTCATCGAGCAGACGCTGCTGCGCGAGGCGGGCGTCGTCCAGGCCCGCGTCAGCCTGTCGACCCGGCGCCTGACGCTCGCCTGGCGCAAGGGTGCTGCCGATCCGGCGGCGCTCATCGACCTGGTGCAGCGCCTGGGCTACCGCCTCGTCCCCTTCGACGCCGCCTTGCTGAAATCGGCCGACGACGCGGAGAGCAAGGCGCTGCTGCGGGCCATGGCGGTGGCCGGATTCGCCGCCGGCAACATCATGCTGCTCTCGGTCTCGGTCTGGGCCGGCAACGCGGAAGGCATGGAGCCCGGCACCCGCGACCTGTTCCATTGGATCTCGGCGTTGATCGCCATCCCGGTGGTGTTCTATTCCGGCCAGCCCTTCTTCCGCTCGGCGCTCAATGCGCTGCGGGCGCGCCGCTCCAACATGGACGTGCCCATCTCGCTCGCCATCATCCTGGCGCCGGCCATCTCCTTGTTCGAGACCTTCGAGGGCGGCGCCCACGCCTATTTCGATTCCGCCGTCACGCTGCTGTTCTTCCTGCTGATCGGCCGCTATCTGGACCGCCGGGCGCGAGCCCGCGCCCGGCTGGCGGCGGAGCAATTGACCGCGCTCGGCGCCACCGCGGCGACGGTGATCGAAGAGGACGGCCGCACCCGCGACCTGCAGCCGGGCGCCATCCGTCCGGGCATGAAGGTCCTGGTGGCGGCCGGCGCGCGCGTGCCCGTGGATGGCGTGGTGGAAAGCGGCACCAGCGACCTCGACCTCAGCCTGCTGACCGGCGAATCGGCGCCGGCGACGCGCGGCGTCGACGCCGAGGTCTATGCCGGCACGCTCAACCTCACGGCGCCTTTGCGCATCGTCACCCGCCAGGCCGGCGGTTCCACGCTGCTGGCCGAGATCATCCGCCTGATGGAGGCAGCCGAGGCGCGCCGCGGCCGCTACGTGCAGATCGCCGACCGGGTGGCGAAATACTATTCGCCGGTGGTGCACCTCACGGCGCTGCTCACTTTCCTCGCCTGGACCCTGATCGGCGGCATGAACTGGCAGCCGGCCTTGCTCATCGCCGTGGCGGTGCTGATCATCACCTGTCCCTGCGCGCTGGCGCTGGCGGTGCCGGTGGTCCAGGTGGTCGCCAGCCAGCGCCTGATGAAGGGCGGCATCCTGCTCAAATCCGGCGACGCGCTGGAGCGGCTGCGCGAGATCGACACCGTCGTCTTCGACAAGACCGGAACCCTCACCAGCGGCGAGCTCAAGCTGGCGCCCGGCATCGACCCGGCGTTGCTGGCGCAAGCCTCCGCCTTGGCGGCGGGCAGCCGGCATCCCCTGGCCCGCGCCATCCGTCGCGCCGCGCCTGACGCCGCGGCGGCGGAGAACGTGGCGGAAATTCCCGGACGCGGCCTCGAGCAGCAGACGCCGGCCGGGATCTGGCGCCTGGGCAGCCACGCTTTTGTCGGCCTGCCGGATGACGGCAGCGAGACATTGTCGCTGTGGCTGAGCGGCCCCGGCCTGGCGCCGACGCGCTTCGCCTTCGCCGACGACCTGCGTCCCGATGCCCGCGCGGCGGTGCGGCGGCTGCGCGAGGCCGGCTGCGCCGTCGAGATCTGCTCCGGCGACCGCCCCGCCGCCGTCGGCGCCGTCGCCGCGCGCCTCGGCATCGAGCATTGGCAAGGCGGCGTCTCGCCGGCTGACAAGCTGCGTCATCTGCAGGCGCTCACGGCACAGGGCCGGCGCGCGCTGATGGTGGGCGACGGCCTGAACGACGCGCCGGCCCTGGCCGCGGCGCATGTCTCGATGGCGCCGGCCACCGGCACCGATATCAGCCAGGCGGCGGCCGACATCGTGTTCCAGGGCGCGTCGCTGCAGGCGGTGCCGCAGGCAGTCGGACTGGCGCGCGCCGCCGACCGGCTGATGCGGCAGAATCTCGGGCTGGCGCTGTGCTACAATCTGGCCGCGGTGCCGCTGGCCGTCCTCGGCTATGTGACCCCGCTGGTCGCGGCGCTGGCCATGTCGTCCTCGTCGATCCTGGTGATCGGCAATGCGCTGCGCCTCGGCAGAGGGAAGGCCAGATGACCATCCTGCTCTATCTCATTCCGGTCGCGCTGCTGCTGGGCGGCCTCGGCCTCGCGGCATTCCTCTGGGCGCTCAAATCCGGCCAGTACGACGACATGGAAGGCGCCGCCAACCGCATCCTGTTCGACGACGAGGACGACCGGCCGCCATCGACGCCGAGCTAGAGGATGCCGGCCTCCAGGCTGGCCGCCATCGTCGCGCCGAGTTCCTCGCATTCCGCGACGAAACGCTCCTGGAATTCGCCGCGGCAGATCAGCGGCTCGCGCGCCACCCGCCAGCGCAGCCCGGCGGCGATCGATTCGATCGCGCGCCGCGTGCCCGTGCCGTCATGTCCGGCTCGGACATAGAAGGCGAAGGGCTTGCCCTGGGTCAGTTCGAGGCAGGGATAGTAGATGCGGTCGAAGAAGTCCTTCAACGCGCCGCTCATGTAGCCGAGATTCTCCGTGGTGCCGAGGATGAGCGCGTCGGCCCACAGCACGTCGTCCGGCTGCGCCTCGAAGGGGGTCAGCACGCGCGCCTCGACCTCGGCGACCCCGGCGCCCTTCGCCACCGCGTCACGCAGGCGCCGGGTGTTCGCGGACGGCACATGGCCGACGATCAGAAGGTGCTTGCCCATGGCGCGGCAGACTAGCCGCACTCGGTGCTGGTCGCCTAGCCCGCCCGCACGTAGGCGCCCGGCGCGTCGCCGAGCGGCGGATGGCCATGCGCGGCGTCACCCAGGGGCGGCGGTGGCGCCAACTTGCCGGAACGCGCCGCAAGCCAGGCCTGCCATTCCGGCCACCAGGAGCCTTCCCTGGCCGGCGTCTCCGCCGCCCAGCGATCGGGGTCGACATAGGGGTCGTGCTCGCGCCGCCCGCCGATGCGGTAGTGGCGGCCGTCGCGGCCGATCTCGCTGACGATGCCCGCGTTGTGGCCGCCGCTGGTCAGCAGGAAGGTGACGTCGGTATCGGCGAGGCGCGCGATCTTGAAGACCGAGCGCCAGGGCGCCACATGGTCGCGCTCGGTGCCGATCGCGAAGATCGGCACATGGATGTTGTCGATGGCGATCACCCGGTCGTCGACGCGCATGCGCCCCTCGGCGAGGTCGTTGCCCAGGAACAGCTGGCGCAGGTATTCCGAGTGCATGCGATAGGGCATGCGGGTCTGGTCGGCGTTCCAGGCCATCAGGTCGTTCATCGGCGTGCGCTCGCCGGCGACGTAATCCTTCATCATGTGCGACCAGATCAGGTCATTCGAGCGCAGCAGCTGGAAGGCGCCGGCCATCTGCTTGGTGTCGAGGAAGCCCTGCTCCCACATCACGTCCTCGAGGAACGTCACCTGGCTCTCGTCGATGAACAGGCTGAGCTCGCCAGCCTCGGTGAAATCGGTCTGCGCCGCCAGCAGCGTCATGCTGGCCAGCCGGTCGTCGCCGTCCCGCGCCATCGCCGCCGCGGCCGCGGAGAGCAGCGTGCCGCCCAGGCAGTAGCCGGCGGCGTGCACCTTGCGCCTGGAGCAGATCGCCGACACGGCGTCGAGCGCCGCCATCACGCCCAGCCGGCGATAATCGTCGAAGCTCAACTCGCGATCGCCGTAATCCGGGTTCTTCCACGAGATCATGAACACCGTGTGGCCCTGGTCGACCAGGTATTTCACCAGCGAGTTCTGCGGCGACAGATCGAGGATGTAGTATTTCATGATCCAGGCGGGCACGATCAGCACCGGCTCCGGATGCACCTTGTCCGTCGCCGGCGCGTACTGGATCAGCTCGATCAGGCGGTTGCGGAACACCACCTTGCCGGGCGTCACCGCCACGGTTTCGCCGACACGAAAGGCCTCGGCGCCGACCGGCCTCTGGCCGAGCACGGCGCGTTGCCAATCCTCGACGAAGTTCTGCGCGCCGCGCAGCAGGTTCTGCCCGCCCTGCTCGAAGGTCTTCTTCAGGGTCACCGGATTGAGCCACGGCACGTTGCTGGGCGAAGCGAGGTCGAGCAGCTGGCGGGCGACGAACTCGACCACCTGCTCATGATGGCGCGACACCCCGCGCACGCCGGTGGTGGCGTTGTACCACCATTGCTGCTGCAGCAGGAACGACTGGTAGATCAGATTGAAGGGCGGCTGGCGCCATTCCGCTTCGGCGAAGCGCCGGTCCTGCGCCAGCGGCTCGATGCAGGGCGTATGGCCGTCATTGCCGACGGCGCAGCGCGCGGCGTAGTGGGCGAAGCGGGTCCATTTGCGCGCCGCCTTGCGCACCAGTTCGGCGCGCTTGCCCGGCGCCAGGGCCAGATGCAGCGCCCAGTCGGCATAGGCGGCAAACAGCGAGATCGGCGAGATGCCGGCAGTGGCGCGGGCGATCGCCGCATCGACCAGGCGATCGAGCGGCAGGTCGGTCGGGTCCTCCAGGTCGCCGCCCAGGGGCTCGGCGACGGCGGCGGGCTCGCCATGGGGTGCCGGCAGGTTTGCGGCCGAGTGTCGCAGCGCCGGCAGGCCTGCCAGCTGTTCGCCGGGCGCAGCGGAATCCGCCGCGACATGGCGCCGCCGCGGCCGGACGGCCTTGCGTGAGGTCTTTGTAACCATTGGATTATTCCGATCGGTACGCTGCGCCATGGCCATATATATAGGCGCCGCCGGGCAATTCCTGCATGACGATCGAAAGACGGTGCGACTACGCCGCCGCCGCCCGGTCAGGCGCGCCGCGCCTCTTCCGTGGTCACGGCTTCGATCAGCTGGTCCCGGGTGAAAGGCTTGTGGAGCACGAAGTCGGCGCCGAGCTTCTGCGCGATCTCCAGGAAATCGAGCTGCATGCGCGGCGACCCGCCGGAGATAACCACCACGCGCGGGGGCGTCGCCATCGACTTGATCTCGCGCAGCACGTCGATGCCGTCCTGGTGCGGCATGAAGATATCGGTGACCACCACGTCCGGATGGTTCGCCTTGCAGGTGGCCAGCCCCTCGCGTCCGTCCTTGGCCGAAAGGACCTCGAATCCGGCACGTTTCAGGATCACGCAGATCAATTCGCGCACCTGCGTATCGTCATCGATAACGAGTGCCAATGACATGGTTTCAGTTCCTTGCGAGGCCCGCAGACAGGCAACCAGCGTTAGGCCGCCCGGCTTGAGATTTCGTTAGCATCGCCCCCTCCGGGGCCAACTACCTCGTACGGCCGAGGCCCGGGTCGCGGCAATGCTGCATGCGCAGGCCGCCTCATACGAAAGTATGGGGACCATCATGCCGATGCCCAATGCCGTCTTAACCACGCCCCGGCTAGGATTTTGCGGGGCTTTTCCGCCCGTCCGTCGGAATGGCCGCCAGGGATCCATTTGACCGGCATCCATTCAGGAGGACCTGATGCGTCTCAAGGTCGTTTTCTTCGCCATGTTCGCGCTGCTCTTCGGCATCGCCACCACGGCCGGCGCGGTCGACGCGCCGGCGGGTCCGGCCCTGCTCACCATCGGCGGCGCCATCGCCAACACCAACCAGGACGGCAAGCTGGTCCTGGACGAGAAGGCGTTCGAGGCCCTGCCCTTCACCACCGTCAAGACCGAGACGCCGTGGACCACCGGCATGGTGACCTTCGAGGGCGTGTCGCTCAAGACGCTGCTCGACCTCGCCGGCGCCAAGGGCGCCACCGTCCATGCCGTCGCGCTCAACGACTATGCCGTCGACGTGCCGGTTGCGGACGGCGCGAATCCCGACGTGATCGTGGCCTACCGCATGGACGGCGAGCGCATGCGGGTGCGTGACAAGGGTCCGCTCTGGCTGATCTATCCGTTGAGCGGCCAGCCCGAGTTGCGCAACGAGGCGACGCACAGCAAGATGATCTGGCAGATCAAGGAACTCGACATCCAATAATCCGCTCTCCCGGGAGGATTCGCCGTGGCGTGGCTGGGCCGGCTGGCAAGGCGCGACCTGTGGCTGCTGATCGCCGCAATCGTCTTCCTGATTGCGGCAATCGTCGGCGCGGTGCAGATGTACCGCGTCGGCACCACGTTGCTCTCCAACATCCGCACCGGCAACTGGCTGGTGGTCGAAGCCAACGCCGAGTTCCACAACACCCTCGCCGCCAGCAAGTCCTTCCGCCTCGATCCGTCGAGCCGGGCGCTGGACGAGTTGCGCCTGCGCTTCGACGTGTTCTGGAGCCGCATTCCCCTGATCCTGGATTCCGCAGAAGGCAAGGATGTCAGGCTCATCCCCGTCGTCCAAGGCGATGTCCTGAAGGTCGCGGCGGCGTTGCCCAAACTCGACGCCGAGCTGGCCAAGATAACGGCCGGCAACGCGGATTCGGCGCTCCCGTTCGAGACGCTGCTCGAAAGCCAGGAACTGGTGATGGAGGAGATGGTCCGCGCCCTGCTGATCCAGGACGAGGCCAGGTATCGCCTGAACGCGATCGGTCCGGCGACGGCCCTGACCGGCAGCATGTTCCTGCTGGCGATCCTGGCCGGCTTCGGGCTGGCCATCGGCAATCTGATCCAGCGTCGCCGGCTGCAAACCCTCTATCAGCAACAGGTGGCCATCGACCGCGCGCGCGCCGTACAGCTGACCGCGATCGAGAGCAGCGGCGAGGGCGTCGCGATGTTCGACCCGCATGGCAGGCTGCGCTATTCCAACGAGGCCTTCCATCACCTCATCGAGGATGACTTCTCGCGCACGCTGACGCGCGAGACCTGGCGGCGCTTCGTCTCGCGCGAGGGTGCGCTTGCCATCCTGCGCGGCCTGCGCGAGGCCGGAATCGGGCGGGCCTGGAAGGGCGAGCTGGTGGGCCGCACGCTGGCCGGCGCCGACCGCGACTGGGAAGTCGCCATCACCCGCAGCCCGGAAGGCGGCTTCGTCGCCCTGTTCCGCGACCTGGCGGCGCGCAAGGCGACGGAGCGCGAGCGCGCGCTGATGCAGGAGCAGATGCACCGGGTCGAGAAGATGGACGCGGTCGGCCGCCTCGCCGGCGGCGTCGCGCATGACTTCAACAACATCCTCGCCGCCATCACCGGTTTCGGATCGCTGCTGCAGTTGGATCTCGAGAAGCAGCCGGAGCAGCGCTCCATGATCGACCAGATCATGATCGCCGCCGGGCGCGGCAAGGAGCTGGTGCAGAGCATCATGACCTTCAGCCGGGCCGAGAAGGCCGACCGCCGCGCCACGGATGTCACCGCCGCCTGCCGCGAGGCTGCGACCATGGCCGCCATGTCGATCGAGGGGCCCGCGGTGCTCGAGACCGAGATCGATCCCGGCCCCATTCCGGTCGTCGCCAATTCGACTCAGATCACCCGCGCCATCGTCAACCTCTGCATCAATGCGCGCGACGCCCTGGAGAACAACCGCGGCACGGTGCGCCTCGAGGTGAAGCGGGTGGAGATCGACGGCGGCCGCGCCTCCGGCCTGCGCGGCGCCGGCGCGGACCAGGAGACCATCGTGCACTTCGAGGCGGTCACGCCCGACCGTGCGCGCGGCTGGATCGGCACCCTGGACCATGCCGGCGCGCATGTGCGCATCCGGGTCAGCGACCAGGGCACCGGCATGCCGCTGCATGTGATGCAGCGCATCTTCGATCCCTTCTTCACCACGAAGGAAGTCGGGCGCGGCACCGGGCTTGGCCTGGCCTCGGTGCTGGGCATCGTCACCGCGCATGGCGGCGCCATCGCCATCGACAGCGAAGTCGGCAAAGGCACCACCTTCGACCTGCTGTTGCCGATCGACACCAGCGCGGCGGCGGCCGAACAGCCCGAGGCGACCGAGGGCGCGGCGGTTCCCGTCGACCCGGGCATCGCCGGTTGCAAAGTGCTCGTGGTGGATGACGATGCGGTCGCCGGCCAGGCGCTGGTCAAGATCCTGGACAAGATCGGCTGCGAGCCGTCCTTCTGCGAAAACGGCAGCGAGGCGCTGCAACTCCTGGCCGACGAGCCGGAGATGTTCGACCTGATGATCACCGATCTCAACATGCCGAACGTTTCCGGCCTGGAGCTGGCGCAGAAGCTGCGCGAGCGCGGTTTCCACAAGCCGATCGTGCTGGTCAGCGGCAGGGCGCAGGATGCGCCCGCGCAGGAGCGCGCACGCCTGGGCATCGACCTGGTCTTGAACAAGCCCTTCGCGCTGCGCGAGGTCGCCGGCATCGTCTGGAGCGCCGTCGGCCAGGCGCGGGGCGCCACGGCCGCGCGGCCGCGCCCCGATGACCCGCCGAGCGCGGCCTAGAACGTCACGGGCAAGCGCCCGTCACGGGCAACAGACATCCGGTGGAAGAGAAGCCGCCGCCGCCTCAGGCGCTGGCGGGGCGCACGCCGGCCGACATGGCGGCGGTGGCGAGCTGGGTCCGGTTGGCGACCGCGAATTTCCGGCACAGCGAGGCGACGTGGATCTTGATGGTCACTTCGCTCAGGCCCAGCTTGCGGGCGATTTCCTTGTTGGGGGAACCGCCCACCACGTAGGTGAGAACTTCCTTCTGACGGTCGCTCAGATCAGGCAGCGGAATTGTGGGCGTCGCCGACATGTGGCTGGAACGGCCGAATTCCGAGCTGGTGAGGTCGCCGCTCCAGGGCACATAGGCCTGGCCGGTCATGGCGAGCTTGATCGCCATCAGCAGCGACGGACCGGACATCGCCTTGGGAAAGACGCCGATGCACCCGGCGACGATCAGCGGCTCGACTTCCTCGTGGGACACGTAGCCGGTGATGATGCCGATCGGCAGGTCCGGAAATTCGCGCTTCATCTGCTCGACGGTGCGCACGCCTTGCATGCCGGGCATATGGTAGTCGAGCAGCAGCAGGGCAAAGCCCGCATCGGCGCGCAGTATGGCCAGCACCTCGTCGACATTCTTGGCCTGGCGCATCTGCAGTGCCGGGTCGAGCCGCTCCAGCATCTGCGACAGCGCCTCGCGCACCATCGTATGGTCATCGGCCAGCAAGGCGCGCCAGGGCTTTCCCGCCTCGCTGGGCTGCGTCGCCGCCGTCGGAATCTGCTGGTTCATGCGCCGGAATCCTCGTCGCACCCACCCGGTTGGGCACCCCTATCAATCTGCACAGGAGTCATGAGCAAAGGGTTAAGGCTTTGCTTATGGCCACCGCCCGCCAGCCATAAACCCTTATAATCGCCCGATTTCAAATAAGGAGGCGGCGCCCCGCCCGGTCAGAACTGCTCGGGGATGTTCTGGCTGACCCGCCAATCCTTCAGCAGCACCCGCCGGCGCTTGGGGTAGCGCTGCTTCAAGGCCCGCGCCTTCTCGATCCGGTCGGCGCGGAAATGGCGGAAATCCTGGCGCAGCTCGCACCAGGCGGCGACCACCCGGGCGCGGTCGAAAAAGGCCAGCGCGATGGGCCAGATCACGCGGTCGGAGCGCTGCCCCTTCTCGTCGCAATAGGCGATCTTCAGCTTCACCTCCTCGCGGATGGCGGCGCGGATCGGCGCCAGGTCCACCGGCTCGGGCTCGTCCGGATAGCGCGGCGCCACCATCATGCCGGTGAGTTCGATGCGCTCCTTCAGATCCTCGGGCAGCACCGCCGCGATCTTGGTCAGCGCATGGCGGGCCGCCCCCGCCAGGGTGCGGTCGCCGCGCTGCATCACCCAGCGCGAACCCAGCACCAGCGCCTCGATCTCGTCATCGCCGAACATCAGCGGCGGCAGCAGGAAACCCGGCCGCAGCACATAGCCGATGCCGGCCTCGCCCTCGATGGTGGCGCCCTGGCTGTTCAGCGCCACCACGTCGCGATAGATGGTGCGGACCGAAACCTGGAGCTCTTCGGCCAGGCGCTCGGCGCTGACCGGCCGGCGGTGGGCGCGCAGGGCCTGCAACAGGCCGAGAAGACGTTCCGACTTTGACATTCTCGCAGCATGGCAAAGAGCGCGCGGCGGCGCCAGCGCTCTGCTGACAGCGCCTGTCAGGATGCTTGGACTTGCGGCGGAGCGGGCGGCAAACCGGGCGGCGAGCGCGCTCTGCGGCCATCGGTCGCCCCGAATTCCGCGAATGTTCCTGGCGCCACGCCCTCTGCACCGTTGAAGACAATTAAACATTCGTTCATGCTGGGAACACTGCGGCGCCCGGCCGGACCGGCGCGTGCCGGCGGCAATGCGCTTCCCGGCCGCGGGGCGACCGACAGCGGATTTCAAGCAGGGCAAACCGGGCGCCGGTCACGCGAGGGCGCTCTTCAACGGGAGGACTCCAATGCCGAAAAGGATTCTGTGCGCCGTTGACGGTTCCAAGGTGGCCGCGAAGGCCGCCGCCGTCGCGGTCGATCTGGCGAGTTCGATGGGCGCCAATGTGACGTTCCTGACCATCAACGTGGTGCCGAGCCGGGTGAAGCGCACCGTCTATTGGGACGCGGCCCTGACGGATGCGGCCGAAGCCCAGGCCAACAAGCAGCTGGCCGCGGCGGCAAAAGTGGCCAGGGCGGCCAAGTTCGACGCCTTCATCTGCGCCGTGGCGACCGGCAGCGACATCGCCATGGCGATCTGCGCCTATGCGGAGAAGAACAAGTACGACCACATCGTGGTCGGCACCGGCATCCGCAACGAGTTGCAGCGCCTGTTCATCGGCTCGGTCTCCAGTGGCGTCGTGTCCCAGGCGCCCTGCCCGGTCACCGTCGTCCACTAGACCCGAAACGCGGCGCAGACGGCGCCGGGGGCCGGACACTGCCCGGCCCGTCGGCGCCGCTGCTCTGTGGGGCCAGTCGAATTACCGTTACTCCATGTCGAAAATCGGCCAGGAGCGCCATGCCACTCGGCTAGCCTCTGCGAGCCGAATCCGGTGAATGCGCGGCGGTGCGCGCCGCCCGGCCGCGGCGCGCCATAAGGTGACGTTCATGCTGCCAGCCTTGTTCCCGTCCAAGCTCCTGCGCTACGGCTTCAGGAAGAAGTATCCGGCGCAGCGTTTCATCCCGAAGCAGCAGGACCTCAAGTCCAGCTATGACGTGGTGATCATCGGCGGCGGCGGCCATGCGCTGGCCTGCGCCTATTACCTGGCGCGCTGGCACGGCATTACCAATGTCTGCATCCTGGAAAAGGGCTATCTCGCTGGCGGCAACACCGCGCGCAACACCGCGATCATCCGCTCGAACTACCTGACGCCGGAAGGCGTCAGGTTCTATGAGCAGTCGCTGAAGCTGTATCGCGACCTGTCGCAGGATTTCGACTTCAACATCCTCTATTCCGAGCGCGGCCATTTCACCCTGGCCCACACCGACGCGGCGGTGCGCACCAGCCGCTGGCGCGCCGAGGTGAACAAGCAGCTCGGCGTCAATTCGGAACTGATCTATCCGGACGAGATCGCGCGGCTCTGCCCGCATCTCAACATGTCGGACAAGGTGCGCTACCCGATTCTCGGCGCGCTCTACCACCCGCCGGGATCGATCGCGCGCCACGACGCCGTCGCCTGGGGCTATGCCCGCGGCGCCGCGGCGCTGGGCGTCGAGATCCACCAGCAGACGCCGGTCACCGGCATGATCATCGAGAACGGCACCATCAAGGGCGTCGAGACGCCGCGCGGCCGGGTCTACGCCAACAAGGTGATGCAGGCCGTCGCCGGCTCCACCTCCGTCGTCGCCAAGATGGCGGGCTTCCGCCTGCCGATCCGCACCATCCCGCTGCAGGCCTGCGTGTCGGTGCCGCTGAAGCCGTTCCTGGACCAGATCATCGTCTCCGGCTCGCTGCACGTCTATGTGTCGCAGAGCTCGCGCGGCGAACTGGTGATGGGCGGGTCGACCGATCCCTACGGCCTCTATTCGACGCGCTCGACCCTCGACTTCAAGGAAGGGCTGCTTGGCCACATGCTGGAGCTGCTGCCCATGCTGGGCGAGGTGAAGATCCTGCGCCAATGGGCCGGCATGGCCGACATGACGCCGGACTTCTCGCCCGTGATGGGCCTGACGCCGGTGAAGAACTACTACATCGACAGCGGCTGGGGCACCTGGGGCTTCAAGGCGACGCCGGTCTGCGGCATGACCATGGCCCACACCATCGCCCATGACGAGCCGCACGAGCTCATCAAGCCGTTCTACCTCGACCGCTTCGTCGACTACGCGCAGGTCGGCGAAAAGGGCGCCGCCTCGGTCGGCCATTGAGGAGGATGCCATGAAGCTCATGAACTGCCCCCTCAACGGCCCGCGCAACATCAGCGAGTTCGCCTGGGGCGGCGAGGTGAAGCCGATGCCGGACCCCGCCGCGCTCGACGACCGCGCCTGGGGCGACTGGCTGTTCCTGGAAAACAACGAGGCCGGCCTGGTGCGCGAATGGTGGTGCCACGTGCCGACCTCCTACTGGTTCATTGCCGAGCGCAACACCGTGACCGATGAGATCGTGAAGACCTACCCGGCGACCGAGCTGTTCAACACCCGCGTCGAGTTCGCGAAGAAGGAGCAGCGCTGATGCCCTCTTCCAATCCAGGCGGCATGAACAGATTGCCGGCGCCGCACGGCCTGCTCATCGACCGCGGCCAGCCGGTTTCCTTCACCTTCGAAGGCAGGACCATCGAGGGCTTCGCCGGCGATTCGATCGCCAGCGCGCTGCTGGCCAACGGCCAGGCGATGATCTCGCGCTCGTTCAAATACCACCGGCCGCGCAGCGTGCTGACCATGAACGGCCAGGACGCCAATACCCTCGTGCAGGTGGGCGACGAGCCGAGCTGCCTCGCCGACAAGCGCGCAATCGCGCCCGGGCTGAAGGTCGAGGCGCAGAACTATTTCGGCAGCTTCGAGGACGACAAGGGCCGCTTTGTGGAGCTGCTGCAGAAGTTCCTGCCGGTCGGCTTCTACTACAAGAGCATGCACGAGAAGAAAGGCTCCTGGAAGGCCTGGGAGCCCATCGTCCGCGCCATGGCCGGCCTCGGCAAGCTCGACCTCAAGGCCGATTTCCATCACTCCTACTACGACAAGCAATACCTCTTCGCCGATGTCGCCGTCGTCGGCGCCGGTCCGGCCGGCTTGTCGGCGGCGCTGGCCGCGGCGGAGAGCGGCGGCGACGTGGTGCTGATCGACGAGAACCCGCAACCCGGCGGCTCGCTCACCTACGCGCGCGTCGATGCCAACGGCACCCAGGCCGAGCGGATCCGCCGGGAATTGCTGGCGGGGGTACGTGCGCGCGCGAACATCCGCGTGCTGAGCGACGCCATGTGCTCCGGCCTGTTCGCCGACAACTGGCTGCCGGTCATCTCCGGCAACCGGCTCTACAAGCTGCGCGCCAAGGCGGTCGTCGTCGCCACCGGCGCCATCGAGCAGCCGGCCGTGTTCCGCAACAACGACCTGCCCGGCGTGATGTTCGCCAGCGCGGCGCAGCGCCTGATCCGCCTGTACGGCGTGAAGCCCGGCACCCGCGCGGTGATCCTGGCCGCCAACGATTCCGGCTATGCCGCCGCGCTGGACCTGCTGGACGTCGGCATCGCGGTCGCGGCGGTGGTCGATCTGCGCCCGCAGCCGAAGGCGAGCGACCTGGCCCGCGCGGTCACCCGCGCCGGAATCGCGATCCTCGCCGGCCATGCAGTGAAGGAAGCCATCCCCGGCCCGAACAAGATGAGCATCACCGGCGTGGTCGCGGCACCCATCGTCGGCGAAGGCGCGCTCGGCGATGCGACGCGCAGCTTCGATTGCGACCTGCTGCTGATGTCGGTCGGCTGCTCGCCGGCCGCGCATCTGCTGCACCACGCGGGCACCAAGTTCGCCTATGATCGCGCCAGCCACATGTACCGGCCAGACGTCCTGCCGCCGCATGTCTTCGCCGCCGGCGCCGTCAACCACGCCCACGCCCTGGCGGCGGTGCTGGCCGATGGCGAGCGCGCCGGGCACTTGGCGGCGCGCGATGCCGGCCTGGCGGTGACCGCCGAGCCGAGCCCGCCCAGCGCGCAAGGCGACGAGGATATCACCCATCCCTGGCCGATCTTCCCGCATGAGAAGGGCATGGACTTCGTCGATTTCGACGAGGACCTGAAATACAAGGACCTGATCAACGGCATCGCCGACGGCTTCGACAATGTCGAGCTGCTGAAGCGCTATTCGACCGTCGGCATGGGCCCGAGCCAGGGCAAGCACTCCGCCGTCGCCGCGGTGCGCATCGTGGCGCGCGAGACCGGCGAGAAGCTGGAGCGGATGAGCGTCACCACCCAGCGGCCGCCCTACACGCCGGAGAAGTTCGGGCACCTTGCGGGGCGCGTCTTCGATCCCGAGCGGCGCACCGCCATGCATCATCGTCACCTGGAGGCCGGCGCGCAGATGATGCCGGCCGGGCTGTGGTGGCGCCCGGCCTATTACGGGCCGAAGACCGAGCGCGAAAGAGCGATACGCGAGGAGGTGAACGCGGTGCGCAATGGCGTCGGCCTGATCGACGTCTCGACCCTCGGCGGCCTTGACGTGCGCGGCCCCGATGCGGCCGAGTTCCTGAACCGCATGTACACCTTCGCCTATGCCAAGCAGCAGGTCGGCCGCTGCCGTTACGTGCTGATGACCGACAATGCCGGCGTCATCACCGATGACGGCGTCGCCGTGCGCTTCCACGACGAGCATTTCTACGTCACCGCCACCACCAGCGGCGTCGACGCGGTCTATCGCCAGATGCTGTTCTGGAACGCGCAGTGGCGGCTGGATGTCGACGTGGCGAACGTCACCGCCGCCTATGCCGGCGTCAACATCGCCGGGCCGCAATCGCGCGCCGTGCTGGCCAAGGTCTGCGAGGCCGATCTCGGCGCCGCCGATTTCCCCTATATGGGCGCCAAGCTGGCGCAGGTGGCCGGCATCCCGGCGCGCATCATGCGCGTCGGCTTCGTCGGCGAGCTGGGCTACGAGGTGCATGTGCCGGCGAGCCTGGGCGAGGCGCTGTGGGACGCGCTGATGGCGGCGGGCGGCACTGCCGGCATCCGCCCCTTCGGCGTCGAGGCCCAGCGCGTGCTGCGCCTGGAGAAGGGCCATATCATCGTCAGCCAGGACACCGACGGCCTGACCAGCGTGTGGGAGGCCGACATGGCCTGGGCGGTCGCCAAGACCAAGCCGTTCTTCATCGGCGGCCGCTCGGCCGAGATCATGGCCAGGAAGCCGCTGACCCGCAAGCTGGTCGGCTTCACGCTCGCCCAGGACGCCGACCCCTGCCCCGAGGAATGCCACCTGGTGCTGAAGGGCGAGGAGATCGTCGGCCGCATCACCTCCGCGGTGCATTCGCCGTCGTTGAACAAGGTGGTCGGCCTGGCCTATGTGCATCCCGAGGACGGCGAACCCGGCAGGCAGTTCGACATCAAGATCGGCGGCGGACGGCGCATCAAGGGCGTGGTGACCAAGTACCCGTTCTACGATCCGGACAACAAGCGCCAGGAGATGTGACATGGCCGCTTCCGCAAATTCCGGGCTGACCGGTCTCGATCCCGCCACGCTGAAGCGGCGCAGCTTCGTGTATCGCAAGCTGGTGGCCGCCGGCGCCGAATTCGCCGAGATCAATGGCGGCGCCGTCGCCATGCGCTATCCGGCGCGCAAGGAAGGCGAGACCGAATCCGCGCGGCGCATGGCGCTGGCCGATCTTTCCGTCCTGCCGCATGGCGGCTTCAAGGGGCGCGGCACCGTCGAGTGGCTCACCGCCCAGGGCCTGACCATCGGGCCGGACAGCAACAAGGCCTATGCCCAGGCCGGCGGCGAACTGGCGGCGCGGCTGGCGCCGACCGAGATCTTCCTGCTCGACGCCCTCGCCGGTTCCGGCGCGCTCATCAACCGCCTGAATGACGCCTGGCAATGGGCGGCGAGCGCGCCGCGGCCGCAGCAGGGCTATCCGACCCCGCGCCAGGACAGCCACGCCTGGTTCATGGTCACCGGCGCCAAGGCGCCGGAGATGTTCGCCAAGATCTGCGGCGTCGATCTGCGGCCGGCGCATTGCCCGATCGGCACCATCGCCCAGACCTCCATCGCCAAGATGAGCGGCATCGTCATCCGCGCCGACCTGGGCGGCACGCTGGCCTACCACCTGCTGGCCGACATCGCCTCCGCCGACTACCTGTGGACCTGTCTCGAGGATGCGATCGCCGAATATGACGGCCGCATCGTCGGGCTGGCGGCGTTGCGCGCCCTGCAGGCATGAACATCGCCGCGCCGAACAGGCTCCGCCCAGCAGCCAGCCAGGCGAGGCCGGCGCCCGACGAGGCACATTCGCCGACGAGCACCGAGCGGTCAGGCGTTTCGGCGGTGCTGCCGGATTTCCTCAAGCCGCGCGCCAACAATGCGGCCCCCTTCCGCCTCGCCGTCATCCTGGTGCCGGGCTTCGCGCTGATGTCCTTCGCCTCGGTGATCGAGCCGGTGCGCGGCGCCAACCGGCTGAGCCGCCGCGACCTCTATCGCTGGCAGCTCTTCGCCCCCGAAGGCGGCATGGTGGAATCCAACAGCGGCATCACGGTCGCCGCGGCCCCGGTGGCCGAGCTCGACCCGGACGGCTTCGACCTCGTCGTCGTCTGCGCCGCCAGCCATGCCGAGCAGCGCCGCTACCGCAATGTCGAGGACATCCTGCGCCGCCTGGCGCGACGCAACATGGCGCTGGCCGCGGTCAGCACCGGCAGCTTCGTCCTGGCCCGCGCCGGGCTGCTGGCCGACCGGCGCTGCACCGTGCATTGGGACTATGCCGACAGCTTCGCCGAGGCCTTTCCCGACATCCAGCTCTGCAACGACCTGTTCGTGGTCGACGGCTCGATCCTGACCTGCGCCGGAGCCACCGCGGCGCTCGACATGATGCTGCAGCTGATCGGCGCGCATTACGGCCAGGAGCTGGCCCGGCAGATCTCCGGCCAGTTCCTGCATGGCGGCATTCGCGCCGCGGCCGACGACCAGCGCCGGATGCTGCTCGGCATGGGCGTCACCAACTCGGTGGTGCAGAAGGCCGTCTCGCTGATGGAGGCGGCGATCGAGGAGCCGCTCGCCCTTACCGACCTCACCAGGAAGACCGGCGTCTCGCAGCGCCAGCTCGAGCGCCTGTGCAAGCGCTATCTCGGCGCCACGCCGGCGCAATATTATGTTCAGCTCCGGCTGGAGCGGGCGCGGCGCATGTTGCGGCAGACTGACCTGTCCGTTGCGGAGGTCGCCATCGCCTGCGGCTTCGTCTCGCTGTCGCATTTCGCCAAGGTCTATCGCCGCCATTTCGGCTGCTCGCCGCGCGAGGACCGCAAGGCCGGGTAGCACCAGCCGGTTTGCCTCCCCGCGAAGTTGTGCCAAGATCGGATCCGGGGAAGGTCCGGTAACGCCGCGGGGGGAAATGGCGCGCATTCTTGTCGCGAACATCGACAACGAGAACATGCTGGCGGACGAGCGCGCCTTCACGCCGGACTTCCGCCGTTCGAGTTCCATCACCGCCGGACGCATGGCCTGGTTCGCCGGGCCCGGCGACATCGTAGTGGTGCCGCGCGACCTGTCGCCGGATTTCAAGGCCTACATGGCGCGGGTCAAGGGCTATGCCCCGGACGCCGTCGCCTATGTGACGCCGGACTGGGCCGGAGCACCCTTCCGCCCGCTGGGCACGCAGGAATTGCTGCGCCTTGGCCTGCCGGCGCGGCTGCAGCGCCTGATGCGCGGACGCGGCGACTGGTCCCTGCTCGCCTATTGCCATGAACGCGGCGCGCAGCTGCTGGCCGAGGCGTTGGGCATCGAGGCGGCCGGCGGCCGGCGCGGCTTCCTGCGCGAAGGCGGAGCCGAGTTGCTGAACGACAAGCGCGTGTTCCGCAGCCTGGCCGCCGGACGCGGCGTGCCGATCGCCGAAGGCATGGTCTGCGACGACCCCAGGGCCCTGGAGGCCGGCATCCGCGCGCTGATCGACCGCACCGGCGCCGTCATCGTGAAGCAGGACCGCCACAGCGGCGGCCTCGGCAATCTCATCGTCAGCCGCGTCGGCAGCACCGGCAGGCTCGGCGCCACCGACGTCATCAGCGTCAGCAACGCGACCGCCATCGCCGATGCGGCGGCCATCGTGTGGTCCCGTCTCGCCTATCTCGCGCGCGTGCCGCTGGTGGTGGAGGCGTATTACGAGGTCAGCGCGGTGGTCACCGCCGAGTTCCACGTGGACGCCGGCGCCAATGCGGTGCGCTTCCTCAATTGCGGCGAGGTGCGCCAGGCGCCGATCCTCAGCGGCCTGATCATGCCGTGGTCGCTTTCGCCCTATGCCGGCGGCGCCTTCATCGCCGCCGCCACCGAGCTGGCGCGCCTGACCTGCGACCTCGGCTATGGCGGGCTGATCAATGTCGACGGCATCGTCACCGGCGACGGCGCCATCGTCATCAACGAGTTCAACGGCCGCATCGGCGGCTGCTCGCATATCCATCACATCCTGCAGGCCATCGCGGGCGAAGGCTACGGCGAGCGGCTGGTCGTCGCCTCGCATAGCCGCGATACCGCGGCCGGCTTCAGCCAGATCGTCGACATCCTCGCCCAGCGCCGCCTGGGTTTCGATCCGGAGACGGGGCGCGGGATCATCCTGACCGCCGAAGACTGCGCCGAATCGGGTTTCATCGAATACCTGTCGGTGGCGCCGACGCGAAGCGAGGCGTTTCAGCTCGAGGCGGCCTTCGAAATGCTGCTGGCCGGGCTCGGCGCGGCGGCGCCCGGCGTCGGCCACCTGGCCAACATCCTTGCCCATCTCCCGGCAATCGAGGGGACGCCCCCGACCGAGGCCGGGCGGAAGGCGACCGCGCTGCGTGGCAAGACGGGCAAATCCTGAGCGGCAACGGGTTAGCAAGCGGCGGCAATCGCGCTATGTTTGCGACTCGCGACCAGGAATGCCCGAACATGACCACCGATTCGCCGCCGTTGGAGTTTCCCCCGACATGCCGGCCGGAGACGGTGCAGCTCTACAACTACTGGCGGAGTAAGTGCGGCAACCGAAAGATGCCTCGGCGGGCCGATATCGATCCGTCCGAGATTCCGCCGCGTCTGCTGCCTTGCCTGTCGCTGGTCGACGTGGTCGATGACGATCGCCGCTATGTCTATCGTCTGGTCGGCACGGCGGATGTGCAGGTGCGCGGCAGCGATCCCACCGGCAAGTCTGTGCGCGAGGGTTTCTTCGGCCCCGACGCCGACGATGCGGTGAGCTGCTACGACAAGGTCTGCGAGACCCGGGCGCCGCTGCTCGATCCCACGCCATTCACCGCGACTAATGGCCGCTATGCGACCGAGGAAACCATCTTCCTGCCGCTCTCCGACGACGGCGAGACGGTGAACAAGATCATCGTGTTCTTCGCCTTCAAGGACGTCCTCGACCCCAATGCGCCGGTGCAGTTGGACCTCTGACCGGCGCGCCACGGGGACCGGCCCGCGAATCACCATGACGGGCGCACGCCTCCGCGATATGCTGCGTTGCGATATCGGCGAGGACGCCAGCGGGATTGCCGGGGGTTGGGGATCGAGATGAAGGAAACGCAGCGCAGCGCGGCGAAAGTGACGAGCGAAGCCAGATCCGCCGCCCGGCCCACCCGCAACCGCGCCGCGAAGGCCAAGGGCAAGGCCGGCAATGACGGCGCCGACGGGTTCCAGGACCCGCACCACATCGCCTCGCGCGAGGCGCGCCTGGAGGCCGCGATCGGCCGCGAGGTGCGCGCCTTCCGCCATCAGCTGAACATGACCGTGACCCAGCTGGCCCAGGCCGCCAACATGTCAGCCGGCATGCTCTCCAAGATCGAGAACGGCCAGACCTCGCCCTCGCTCGCCACCCTGACCGAATTGTCGCGGGCGCTGCAGGTGCCGGTCACCGCTTTTTTCCGCCGCTTCGAGGAGGAGCGCAGCGCCACCTATGTGAAAGCCGGCCAGGGCCTGCCGATCGAGCGCCGCGGCACCCGCGCCGGTCACCAGTACCAGCTGCTCGGCCATTCCTTCAGCCGGCTGCTGGCCGTCGAACCCTATCTCATCACCCTCAGCAAGAACTCCGATGTCTTCCCGATCTTCCAGCACGAGGGGGTCGAGTTCCTGTTCATGCTGGAGGGCGAGGTCGGCTACCGGCACGGCGACAAGACCTATCTGCTGCAGCCCGGCGACAGCCTCTATTTCGACGCCGACGTGCCGCATGGGCCGGAGGAGCTGCGCAAGCTGCCGGCCCGCTACCTCTCGGTCATCTGCTATCCGCGCGGCAACGACTAGCCTTTTGCGCCTCTTTCCTTGTAGTAAAAAAAGTTTCCTACCCCTTGCCCTGGGCCGGCATCCGGACTAAGGTTTTTCATCCGCCGGGTGCCTTGCGCCGCCCGGAAGCCCTTTTGCGAACCTATGAGGTCGAACCATGTGCGGTATCGTCGGTCTGTTCCTGAAGAACCCGGCACTGCAATCCTCGCTCGGCAGCCATCTGGAAACCATGCTGATCGGCATGACCGAGCGCGGGCCGGACAGCGCCGGCATCGCCGTCTATCACAGCCCGGTCCCCAAGGGCCGCAGCAAGCTGACCCTGTTCAACGCCGACGAGGCCTATCCCTGGCGCCAGATGGCCGGCGACATGGGTGCGGCACTCAATGTCGAGACCGATGTCAGCCAGAAGGGCAACCACGCGCTGCTGATCGCCGAGACCACCGAGGCCAGGGTGATTGACTGGGTGCATGCCGAGCACCCGGAGGTCCGCATCATGGGCTACGGTTCGCTGATGGAGGTCTACAAGGACATCGGCCTGCCGGGCGACGTCGCGCAACGCTACGGCCTGGCGCAGATGTCGGGCACCCATGCCATCGGCCATACCCGCATGGCGACGGAGAGCGCGGTCACCACCGAGCATTCGCACCCCTTCACCCCGGCGCCGGACATGTGCCTGGTCCATAACGGCTCGCTCAGCAACCACAACAACCTGCGCAAGTGGCTCAGGAAGCAGGGCCAGAGCTTCGACACCGACAACGATTCGGAGGTGGCGGCGCGCTATTTCGCCTATCGCCTGAGCGAGGGCGCCACGCTGAAGGAAGCGCTGGAGGCCGGCCTCACTGATCTCGACGGCTTCTTCACCTTCACCATGGGCACCAAGGACGGCTTCGCCGTGGTGCGCGACGCCATCGCCTGCAAGCCGGCGGTGCTGGCCGAGAACGACGATTGGGTGGCGATGGCCTCCGAGTTCCGCTCGCTCGCCTATCTGCCCAATGTCGACAAGGCGAAGATCTGGGAGCCGGCCCCGGCGACCGTCTATACCTGGAGCCTGCATTGATATGAACGTCGTCGATCTGTCCAAGACCTCGCTGCGCGATCTCAACAGCCGTTTCCACAACCTGCCCAAGGACACCAATGAGCGGCTGTGGAAGCTGACCAATGTGCATGGCGAGCATGCCTGCGCCGTCGGGCTGACCCAGCCGATCGAGGTCCATATCCACGGCCATATCGGCTATTACTGCGCCGGCATGAACCAGCACGCGACTGTGGTCATCCACGGCCAGTGCGGCGTCGGCGTGGCCGAGAACATGATGTCGGGCGAGGTGCGGGTGAAGGGCACGGCTTCCTCCGCCGCCGGCGCCACCGGCCAGGGCGGATTGCTGGTGATCGAGGGCGATGCCGGCACGCGCTGCGGCATCTCCATGAAGGGCATCGACATCGTGGTCGGCGGCTCGGTCGGCGCCATGAGCGCCTTCATGGCCCAGGCCGGCACGCTGGTCGTGCTCGGCGATGCCGGCGCCAATCTCGGCGATTCGCTCTACGAGGCCCGCCTCTACGTGCGCGGCAAGGTCGAAAGCCTGGGCGCCGATTGCGTGCCGAAGCAGATGACGCCGCACCATGTCGCCAAGCTCGACCGGCTGCTGAAGCGCGCCGGCATGGACGCCGATCCGAAGGACTTCAAGCGCTACGGGTCCGCCCGCAAGCTCTACAACTTCCACGTCGACAATGTCGACGCCTACTAATCAGTCGACAACGTCGACGCGTACTGACGGGAATCCCTCGATGAGCTCCACGCCCTTCTACACGCCGCCCCGCTGGTCCGCGACCTTCGACGCGCATTCCATCGCCGAGATCCACCGCGCCGCGCAGACCGGCATCTACGACATCCGCGGCGGCGGCGCCAAGCGCAAGGTCCCGCATTTCGACGACCTGCTGTTCCTCGGCGCCTCGGTCTCGCGCTATCCGCTGGAAGGCTATCGCGAAAAGTGCGGCACCGACGTGGTCCTGGGTACCCGCTTCGCCAAGAAGCCGATCCACTTGAAGATCCCGGTCACCATCGCCGGCATGAGCTTCGGCTCGCTCTCCGGCAACGCCAAGGACGCGCTCGGCCGCGGCGCCACCCAGATGGGCACCAGCACGACCACCGGCGACGGCGGCATGACGCCGGAGGAGCGCAAGAGCTCCAAAACGCTGGTCTATCAGCTGCTGCCCTCGCGCTACGGCATGAATCCGGACGACCTGCGCAAAGCCGACGCCATCGAGGTGGTGGTCGGCCAGGGCGCGAAGCCCGGCGGCGGCGGCATGCTGCTCGGCATGAAGATCACCGAGCGCGTGGCCAAGATGCGCACGCTCCCGGTCGGCATCGACCAGCGTTCCGCCTGCCGCCATCCCGACTGGACCGGCCCGGACGACCTCACCATCAAGATCCAGGAGCTGCGCGAGATCACCGATTGGGAAAAGCCGATCTATGTGAAGGTCGGCGCCACCCGCCCGTATTTCGACGTGGCGCTGGCGGTGAAGGCCGGCGCCGACGTGGTGGTGCTGGACGGCATGCAAGGCGGCACCGCGGCGACCCAGGACGTCTTCATCGAGCATGTCGGCATCCCGATCCTGGCGGCGATCCGCCCGGCGGTGCAGGCGCTGCAGGACCTCGACATGCACCGCAAGGTGCAGCTCATCGTCTCCGGCGGCATCCGCAACGGCGCCGACGTGGCGAAGGCCCTGGCCATGGGCGCCGACGCGGTCGCCATCGGCACCGCGGCGCTGGTCGCCCTCGGCGACAACGACCCGCATTGGGAAGAGGAATACAAGAAGCTCGGCACCACCGCCGGCTGCTATGACGACTGGCACGAGGGCCGCGACCCGGCCGGCATCACCACCCAGGACCCGGAGCTGTCCAAGCGCCTCGACCCGGTCAAGGCCGGCCATCGCCTGGCCAACTACCTGGCGGTGCTGACCATGGAGACCCAGATCATCGCGCGCGCCTGCGGCAAGAGCCACGTGCACAACCTGGAGCCGGACGACCTGGTCGCGCTGACGGTGGAAGCCGCGGCGATGGCCGGCGTGCCGCTGGCCGGGACCAACTGGATACCGGGCCGGAACGGCATGTAGGTTCGTTCCGCCGCGGGAGATCAACGACAAGACGGAATAAGGGGAGGCTTCAACGTGGCTACCGATCTCGCCAAAATCGCCAAAGAGCGCAAGATCAAGTATTTCCTGATCAGCTACACCGATCTCTTCGGCGTGCTGCGCGCCAAGCTGGCGCCGGCCCAGGCCATCGCCGACATGCAGCAGAACGGGGCGGGCTTCGCCGGCTTCGCCACCTGGCTCGACATGACGCCGGCGCATCCGGACCTGTTCGCCAAGCCGGACCCGGAAAGCTTGATCCAGCTGCCGTGGAAGCCGGAAGTGGGCTGGCTCGCCAGCGATCTGTGGATGGACGGCAAGGAAGTCGCCGATTCCCCGCGCGCCCAGCTGAAGAAGATGAACGCGCTGGCCGCCAAGAAGGGCCACCGCATGAAGAGCGGCGTGGAATGCGAATATTTCCTGATCACGCCGGACGGCAAGAGCCTGTCTGACCCCGCCGACACCCAGGAGAAGCCCTGCTACGACCAGCAGGCGCTGATGCGCCGCTACGACGTCATCGCCGAGATCTGCGATTCCATGCTGGCGCTGGGCTGGAAGCCGTACCAGAACGACCACGAGGACGCCAACGGCCAGTTCGAGATGAACTGGGAATATGACGACTGCCTGGTGACCGCCGACCGCCATGTGTTCTTCAAATATATGACCAAGGCGATCGCCGAGAAGCACGGCATGCGCGCGACCTTCATGCCGAAGCCGTTCATGAACCTGACCGGCAATGGCTGCCACGCCCATGTCTCGGTCTGGGACAAGACCGGCAAGACCAATCTGTTCAGCGACCCGAAGGGCGAGTTGGGGCTCTCCAAGCTGGCCTATCAGTTCCTCGGCGGCATCATGCACAATGCCGAGGCGCTGTGCTCGATGTTCAACCCGACGGTGAATTCGTACAAGCGCATCAACGCGCCGCGCACCACCTCGGGCGCCACCTGGTCGCCGAACACCATCACCTACACGGGGAACAACCGCACCCACATGGTGCGCATCCCCGACGCCGGCCGCTTCGAGCTGCGTTTGGCGGACGGCGCCACCAACCCGTACCTGCTGCAGGCCGGCATCCTGGCCGCCGGCCTCGACGGCATCGACAACAAGCGCGACCCGGGCAAGCGCCTGGACATCAACATGTATACCGAAGGCCACACGGTGAAGGGCGGGCGGAAGCTGCCGCTGAACCTGCTGGATGCGCTGCGCCGCACCGAGAAGAGCGCCGAGCTGAAGCACTATTTCGGCGAGAGCTTCATCAACTCCTATGTGTCCATGAAGAATTCCGAGTGGAATGCCTTCACCAAGCACCTCACCGAGTGGGAGCGGCAGAATACTCTGGATTGCTGACCTATCGGCATCGTCAGGCGGAAAACGGCGCGGGCTCGGCTCGCGCCGTTTTCTTTTTTGGAGCGCCGCGATCTTGGCGGGCGCCGCTAAGGAAAACTTCCCTGGGCGTCGCGGCAAGGCCGCTTCCGCGTCCAAGTGCCGATTTCGAGCCACCGCCGCCAGGCACCCCATACGGAATCGTCGCGCAGACGGTCGATTTCGGCGGAGGCAAATAAATTTCCTGCTAGTGGAACCTCCGGGCCTGTGCCATCATGTCAATGAGGAGCTGGATCGAATCGCATAAGCGCCATCAATCAAAAAGGCGGGCGATCGATCACATCAGGGGGAGACCATCATGGCGCAAGACCTGCAAACGCGCGTCGACCAGATGTTCGCCAAGGACCGGCTATGGGCCTGGGCGTTCGTGATCGTGCTCTGGGCAACTTTGCTCTTCGTCTACTTCATGACCATCCCGCACATCAGCGACGGCACGACCAAGGTCGTTGCCGGCGTCGCCGCCTTCATTCTGGGAATCCTGAATACGGCATCTATCGCGGCGATGGTCAGCCACTACGCGCACGACAAGAAGTTCATCTACGAGCTCGACATCAAGCATCTCGACCAGATGGCGCAATCGCGCGAGCGCTGAGCCCGGTTGCACTTGCGGACCAGGAGGGAATGATGGCCGCCAAATACCAGCCACCGACACAAAGTGTCGTCGGACAGATTTTCGATGCCGTCCTGCTCATGGCGGCCGTGTTCTTCGCCTTGTGGGCCCCGCTCTATTTCGGCCTCGCCGGCGCCGCCAAGGTTGATTGGCTGCCGGGCGCGATGACCACCGAAGCCGGCGCCGACGGCGGCACCGTGCTGAAGAACGACCAGGGCCTGGTCAAGAAGATCGGCGCCGACGGCGCCATCACCTTCGAG
Organism: Dongiaceae bacterium; assembly: GCA_039808885.1. Taxonomy (GTDB): domain Bacteria; phylum Pseudomonadota; class Alphaproteobacteria; order Dongiales; family Dongiaceae; genus Dongia_A. The sequence goes on from JBDHTX010000037.1 coordinate 39,997, forward strand.
GGCCTCACCTGGGACGCGCTGGAGCAGAATGCCGAGATGCAGACCGCCTGGCAGAAGCTCTGGGACAGCCAGGGCGTGCAGGCGATCACCGGCGGCATGGGCCAGGCGCCCGCCGACGCGATGGAGGGCGCCGCCCTCATCATCACCTCGCGCTACGACTACACGTTTTCCTGGGCCGGCCTGATCGCGACGCTTGCCGTCGTCGCCGGCTACTTCGCCTTCCTGGTCACCTATTCCGACCGGGAATACCGCGAAGTGATCGCCGAGAAATTCGGCGCCAGCTGACAGCCGGAAACAGGGGGAAACCATGACCGTTTGGAACTATCTCGAATGGGCGGCCTGGATCGTTTCCGGCCTGCTGATCCTGTGGATGCTCTGGGACGCCATCCTGGTCAGCAAGAACTACGGCGAGGACGTCCTCACCAGCTCGCAGGAAGGCGTCGACGAGCTGGCGATGCAACAAGAAGCGCACAAGCGGGGATAGGGCCATGACCGATACGGCGATGGGTCAATCCAAGACCCACATCAATCTTCTGAAGGTTCTGGGCCCCACCCATGTCTGGGCGCTCGGCGTCGGCATCGTGCTGGTCGGCGAGTTCATGGGCTGGAACTACTCGATCGGCAAGGGCGGCGCGCTCGGCTCGCTGATCGGCTGCTTCGTCATCGGCCTGCTCTACACCTGCGTCGCCATGCTGGATTCCGAGGTGACCTCGACGGTCGCCGCGGCGGGCGGCCAATACACCCAGGCGAAGCACACCACCGGCCCGCTGATGGCCTTCAATGTCGGCCTCTACCTGGTCATGGCCTATACCATGCTGGAAGCCTCCGACGTCATCGTGACCGGGCTGCTGATCCAGATCGGCGCCAGCGAGCTCGGCGCCACGGTCGCCTATGAGCCCTTTGTGCTGCTCTCGGTGGCGGTCCTGGCCTGGCTCAACTATCGCGGCGTCTTCATGGCCCTGACGGTGAATTTCCTGATCACCGCCATCGCCTTCGCCTCGATCATCGTGCTGTTCATCGCCTATCAGTTCGGCGTGGGCACCGACCATCCGCTGCAGCATCAGGCGATGCTGACCGAGCTGCCCTATGGCTGGCTGGGCGTGCTGGCGTCGTTTCAGTTCGCCATCTGGTACTACCTCGGCATCGAGGGCACCTGCCAGGCGGCCGAAGAGGTGCGCTCCTGCGGCCGCTCGCTGCCGCTCGGCACCATGACCGGGATGATCACGCTGCTGATCGCGGCGGCGCTCACTTGGTACATCTGCGCCGGCACCCTGCCCTGGGAATATGTCGGCAACGACCTGGAGCTGGCGCCGCTCTACGATTCGGCCAAGACCTCGGGCAGCACCTTCCTGCATGCCCTGCTCTTCGTCGGCACCATCTTCTCGGCCATCGCCTCCGCCAATGGCTGCATCAACGACGCGGCGCGCGCCTGGTTCTCGATGGGCCGCGACCGCTACCTGCCGCAGATCTTCGCGGCGGTGCATCCGAAATACCGCACGCCCTATCGCGCCATCCTGTTCCTGATCCCGATCGCGGTCGGCTTCGGCTTCTCGGGCTGGCTGGCGGCGACCATCACCTTCTCGATCCTGTCCGGCCTGCTCGGCTACACCTTCATGTCGATCAACATGTTCCGGTTCCGCTCGAAATGGCCGCTGGGCGTGATCAAGCGCAGCTATGTGCATCCGTTCCATCCGTTGCCGGCGATCCTGTTGCTCGCGCTCTGCTCGGCAACCTATGTCGCGGTGTATTTCGGCTTCGGCACCCAGCTGCTGGCCATGATGGCCTTCTACGTCGTGGTCTCGCTGTGGTTCGTCCTCTTCCGCTACAAGTATGTGCGCAAGGGCGACCAGTTCACCATGGCCTGGCCGCGCCCCAGGGGCTACTGAGCCCCGGCGACGAAGGCTTCGATCAGGCGGCCGGCAGTGCTCTGCCGGCCGCCTTTCTGTTAGCATCCCGATTCATGACCGATCACTCCTCCGTCACCCCGCCCCATGCCGTCTGAGATCGCCGCCATCGCGGTGGCGGCGCTGGCCCTCGCC
>JBDHTX010000038.1:0-41260 GCA_039808885.1 Dongiaceae bacterium
CGGCGGAGGCCAGCGCGGCGGCGGAGCCGGCGGTCGGGGCGGGGGGCGCGACCGCGCCGGCTCCAATCCCAGCGGCCGCGGCCTCACCGTGCGGGTGAAGACCGCCGGCAAGCGCAGCGTCTCGTCGACCCGCTGGCTGGAGCGGCAGTTGAACGACCCCTATGTGCATGAGGCGAAGAAGCAGGGCTATCGTTCCCGCGCCGCCTTCAAGCTGCTGCAGATGGACGACAAGTTCCACCTGCTGAAGCCCGGCGGCAAGGTGGTCGATCTCGGCGCCGCGCCCGGCGGCTGGACCCAGGTGGCGGTCGACCGCACCGGCGAGAAGGGTCATGTCGTCGGCATCGACCTGCTGCCCATCGACCCCATTCCCGGCGCCGACCTGATCCAGATGGATTTCATGGCCGAAGAGGCGCCCGACGAATTGAAGAAGCGGCTGGGCGGCGCGGCGGATTTGGTGCTGAGCGACATGGCGGCGTCCTCCACCGGCCATGCCCAGACCGATCATCTGAAGATCATGGCGCTGGCCGAGGCGGCCTATGATTTCGCCAAGGACGTGCTGAAGCCGCATGGCGCCTTCGTGGCCAAGGTGCTGCAGGGCGGGGCGACGGGCGAGCTTCTGAAGCTGCTGAAACGCGACTTCGCCGAAGTGAAGCACGTGAAACCGCCGGCAAGCCGCAGCGATTCGGCGGAAATCTACGTGGTTGCGCTGGGGTTCCGGGGCTGACTTCGCGGGCGTTCGCACCGCGTCGCCGCTTCGCGAGCCGTCATCCCGGGCTTGACCCGGGATCCATTGGCCCGCCGCAGGGACGGTGCGGAAAACCTCGGTTTCTGCGGTTGATGGATGGGCCTCGGCTCAAGGCCGGGGTGACGAGCGGGGGAACGGTGAAGCCGGCGCCCTGATTCCCCTCGGGAATCCGCATCTTTGAAGCCGCGCAAACGCCCCTAAATCGGGCATAGCCGCCCGCCTGTCCAGTGCGCCCGGCGCATATCGACCCCGCGCGAATCCGCCCCGAATCACCTTGTTACGGGGGAAGTCCTGTGTATGATGGCGCGCCAACTCAGCCCGGCCCTCCCACCTCTTACATGGGCCGCCCCGACAGACCGAGGTTGGCATGCAAATCCGCGACGCTTTCACCTTCGACGACGTGCTCCTGGAGCCCGGCGCCTCCTCGGTGCTACCGGCCCAGGCCGATACCCGCTCGCGGCTGACCAAGCGCATCGACCTCAACATTCCGCTGATGTCCTCCGCCATGGACACGGTGACCGAGGCCCGCATGGCCATATGCATGGCGCAGCATGGCGGCATGGGCGTCATCCACAAGAATCTCGACATCGCCCGCCAGGCCGAGGAAGTGCGCAAGGTGAAGCGCTTCGAAAGCGGCATGGTGGTGAACCCGCTCACCATCACCCCGGAAGCGACCCTGGCCGACGCGCTCGATCTGATGAAGCGGCACGAGATCTCCGGCATCCCGGTGGTCGAGCGCGGCAACGGCAAGCTGGTCGGCATATTGACCAACCGCGACGTGCGCTTCGCCAACGACATGCGTGAGAAGGTCGCCAGCCTGATGACCAAGGACAAGCTGGTGACGGCGAAGCCCGGCATCGGCCATGACGAGGCACGGCGTCTCCTCCACCAGTACCGCATCGAGAAGCTGCTGGTGGTCGACGACGCCTATCGCTGCATCGGCCTCATCACCGTCAAGGACATGGAAAAGGCCCAGGCCTTCCCGCATGCCTGCAAGGACGAGAATGGCCGCCTGCGCGTCGCCGCGGCGACCGGCGTCGGCGCCGACGGCCTGAAGCGCGCCGAGGCGCTGCTCGAGGCCGGTGTCGATGTCATCGTCATCGACACCGCGCATGGCCATTCCAAGGGCGTCATCTCCGCGGTCGACGCGGTGAAGCGCCTCTCCAACGACTGCCAGGTCGTCGCCGGCAACATCGCCACCAAGGACGGCGCCCAGGCGCTGATCGACGCCGGCGCCGACGCGGTGAAGGTCGGCATCGGCCCAGGCTCCATCTGCACCACGCGCGTGGTGGCGGGCGTCGGCGTGCCGCAGCTGACCGCCGTGGTCGACGCGGTCGAATCCGCGCACCGCGCCGGCGTGCCGGTCATCGCCGATGGCGGCATCAAGTATTCCGGCGACGTCGCCAAGGCGATTGCCGCCGGCGCGGACTGTGTGATGGTGGGGTCCTTGCTCGCTGGCACCGACGAGAGCCCCGGCGAGGTCTTCCTCTACAACGGCCGCTCCTACAAATCCTATCGCGGCATGGGCTCGCTCGGCGCCATGGCGCGCGGCTCCGCCGACCGCTATTTCCAGGAAGAGGTCAACGACCAGCTGAAACTGGTGCCCGAAGGCATCGAGGGCCGCGTGCCCTACAAGGGCCCGGCCGGCACCGTCATCTACCAGCTGGTCGGCGGCCTGCGCTCGGCCATGGGCTATACCGGCAACGCCACCGTGCCCGACATGCAGACCAAGTGCCGCTTCGTCCGCATCACCAATGCGGGCCTCAAGGAAAGCCACGTCCACGACGTGCAGATCACCCGCGAAGCGCCGAACTACCGGCAGAACATGTGACGGATGAGCCGAGCCCGCGCATATAAGAGCCCACCGCGTCGGCCAGGCTTGGCCAAGCAATCGAACTGCGACTCCGCAAACCCCCGGCCCAGTGCCGGGGGTGGCGGTTTTAGCCCAAACTTCTCCTCCCCCCTTGCGGGGGAGGGATGCGCAGGCTTAGCGAGCGCAGCGAGCTTAGCCGGAGCTGGGTGGGGGGTGGCGCGCTCTGCGGGCGCGCATCGCCGCAGGCGATACGAGCGAGAGCTGTTTGTGGGTACACCCAGCGCTGCAACACCCCCCTTCCCACCCTTCCCCCGCCCGTCGGCGAAGGCCGACATGCGTCGGCTGGGGGGAAGGAGCGCACCGAGATTGGGGAAAGAACAATGACCCCCGGCGCGCGCCTGCAAGCGGCCATCGAGCTGCTGCATGAGATCCACGGCGGCAAGTCGCCGGCCGACCGCGCCACCGCGGCCTTCTTCCGCAACCGCCGCTATATCGGCGCCAAGGACCGGCGCGAGGTGCTGGACCGCGCCTATGCGGTGCTGCGCCGCCGCGCCGCGCTCGATTGGTGGATCACCCATGCCGAGCATCCGCCGCACGACCTGGAGCGCGCGCGGCTGATCGCGTCGCTGGTGCTGCTCGACGGCTGGAGCGCCGACAGGATCGCCGGCTCCTTCGACGGCGGCCCCTATCGCCCGCAGCCGCTGGACGAGATGGAGCGCCGCTGGCTGAAGCGCATCGCCGGGCGCAGGATCGACCACAAGGACCAGCCGGATTTCATCCGCCACGAATACCCGGAATGGCTCGGGCCGCTGCTCCGCGCGCGCTTCGGCGAACGGCTGGAGGCGGAGATGCAGGCGGCGATCGCCGAGGCGTCCACCGACCTCCGCGCCAACACGCTGAAGGCGACCCGCGCCGAGGCCGCCGCCGCGCTGAAGGCCGAGGGGATCGAGGCGAAGCCGACGCTGATCTCGCCCGTGGGGCTGCGCGTCGAGGGCCGGCCGCCGCTGGCGACGCTGAAATGCTTCAAGGACGGCCTCATCGAGGTGCAGGACGAGGGCTCGCAGCTGGTCGGCCTGCTGGTCGACGCCAAGCCCGGGATGCGCGTGGTCGATTTCTGCGCCGGGGCCGGCGGCAAGACGCTGGCCATCGCCGCGCAGATGCGGAACAAGGGCAAGATCTTCGCCTGCGATGTCTTGCAGGGCCGCGTCGACCGCGCCGCCGTGCGCTTCACCCGCGCCGGCATCCACAATGTCGAGCGCAAGGGCCTCAGCAGCGAGCGCGACCCCTGGGTGAAGCGCCATGCCGGGACCTTCGACCGCGTGCTGATCGACGCGCCGTGCACGGGCACCGGGACCTGGCGCCGCAATCCCGACGCCAAGTGGAAGCTCACGCGGCAGGACCTCGCCGAGCTCACCGAATTGCAGCGCCGCATCCTCGACAGCGCCTGCCGCCTGGTGAAGCCGGGCGGGCGCCTGATCTACGCCACCTGCTCGCTCCTGGCCGAGGAGAACGAGGCGCAGATTGCGCATTTCCTCAGTCACCACGCGGAGTTCAAGCTGCTGCCGCTGCCCTATGTCTGGCACGACGTGATCGGCGGCGCGCCGCCGGCCGAGGGCGCGATGCTCTCGCTCACCCCCGCGCGCAACGGCACGGACGGCTTCTTCGCCGCCATCCTCGAGCGGCAGAAGGCAGAATCATGAGCTTCGCCCTCCGCCCCGCGACGGCCGACGACGCGCGCGAGATCGCGGAGATCCACTATGCCGGCTGGCTAAACGCCTATGGCAGCGTGGTGCCGCCGGACCAGATGGAAAAGAAGCAGCCCGAGAAGCGCGTGCCCTTCTGGCGGGAGCGCATCGCGCGCGCCGACGAGATCGTGCTGGTGGCCGAGGACGAGACCGGCCGCCTGCAAGGCTTCCTCCATGGCGGGCCGGTCCTGCCGCACGAGATCACCAGCGGCAGCCTCGCCGGCTTCGATTGCGAGATCTACGTGCTCCATTGCCGCAAGGAGACGCAAGGGAAGGGGCTCGGCCGCCTGCTGATGGCGGCGGCGGCGCGGGCGTTCCGCGCGCGCGGCGGAACGGCGCTGGTGCTCTGGGCGTACACCGACAACGCCTATCGGCCGTTCTACGACAAGCTCGGCGGCGCGGTGGTGGCGGAGGGTCTCGACGAGGGTGTGGCCGATGTCGCCTATGGCTGGCGCTTGCTTGCGTCGCTGCACGGAGATCTAAGGGCGGTGGCACGATGAACTTCGTCGACTGGCTCATCGCCAAGATCATTTGGCTGCTCATTCTGCTAGTCGCGGGTAGTTTCGCCCTTATCTATCTAATCTCCGCAACTTGGGGCGAGTCGACCCTGCCGATGGGAATGGTATTCGTTGGGGTCGTGCTGCTGGCGCTTGAGAGACTTGTGGACTGGTCGGCACACCGCCATGCGAAGGCGGCCGCCGATCCCGCAGAAACCGTTGTCTTGAAGCGATCGATATTCTCGCTATTGCTGGTGTCCGGAGCGTTCCTCGCATTCGCGGGAGCCTGCGTCATTCCGATCACGCAGGGTATCGACAATTCGACAGCCCGGCTGTGGGCGTGGTTGGGTTTTCTGGTGTTCTGCGGCAGTGCCATTGGCATTCCAATTCGCCGGCAGTTTGTCAGCCTCACGATGTCGCCGGAGGGACTGGACTATAGCTCCTTCAACGTTGGGCCGATCCGATGGGGTGATATTGCTGAAGCGAGCATCAGCCGGATTTTTCGTACGGAGTACATTCGTCTGCGCGTCGTCGATGAGGAAAGACACCTGGGCCGGCGCTCGAATCCCATCAAGGCCTGGCTGCGCTGGCGCATCGCGATCCAGGATTTCGACGTCTCCTCGCAATGGTTGTTGAAGGCGATCCAGTTGCGTCTCGATCACTTTGGAGCTGGTGGCTCCGTTCACTCTCCCACGGTTCAGCGTCAAGGAACTCACTGAATGACCGACCGCATCCTCATCCTCGATTTCGGCTCGCAAGTGACCCAGCTCATCGCGCGGCGGCTGCGCGAGACGGGGGTCTATTGCGAGATCTTCCCCTTCAACTGCGACCCGCAGCGCATCGCCGACTTCAAGCCGCGCGGCATCATCCTTTCCGGCTCGCCGCATTCGGTGCATGCCGAGGGCGGGCCGCAGGCGCCGGAGATCGTGTGGAAATCGGGCCTGCCGGTCTTCGGCATCTGCTACGGCCAGCAGGCGATGTGCCACCAACTGGGCGGCAAGGTTGAGCCGCACGAGCATCGCGAGTTCGGCCGCGCCGAGATCGAGGTGACCGATCATTGCGACGTGTTCGGCGACTTCTGGACCAAGGGCAGCAAGGACCAGGTGTGGATGAGCCACGGCGACCGCGTCACCGCCATCCCGCCCGGCTTCCGCGTGGTGGCGGTGAGCAAGGGGGCGCCCTTCGCGGCCATCGCCGACGAGACGCGGCATTACTACGGCGTCCAGTTCCACCCCGAGGTGGTGCACACGCCGAGCGGCGCCAAGCTGCTGAAGCGCTTCGTGCATGAGATCTGCGGCTGCAAGGGCGACTGGACCATGCGCGCCTTCCGCGAGGCGGAGGTAGCGAAGATCCGCGCCCAGGTGGGCAAGGGAAGGGTGATCTGCGGCCTCTCCGGCGGCGTCGATTCCTCGGTGGCCGCCGTCCTCATCCACGAGGCGATCGGCAGCCAGCTCACCTGCATCTTCGTCGACCACGGCCTGCTGCGCCAGGGCGAGGCGGAGCAGGTGCTGCGCCTGTTCCGCGACCACTACAACATCCCGCTGATCCACCGCGACGCCAGCGAGCTCTTCCTCGGCGAGCTGAAGGGCGTCACCGACCCGGAGGTGAAGCGCAAGACCATCGGCCGCCTGTTCATCGACGTCTTCGATCAGGAGGCGAAGAAGATCGGCGGCGCCGAATATCTGGCGCAAGGCACGCTCTACCCGGACGTGATCGAGAGCGTCTCCTTCACCGGCGGCCCCAGCGTCACCATCAAGAGCCACCACAATGTCGGCGGCCTGCCCGAGCGCATGAAGCTGAAGCTGGTGGAGCCCCTGCGCGAGCTGTTCAAGGACGAGGTGCGGGCACTGGGCCGCGAGCTCGGCCTGCCCAACTCGATGATCCGCCGCCATCCGTTCCCCGGCCCCGGCCTCGCCATCCGCGTGCCGGGCGAGATCACCCGCGAGAAGCTCGACATCCTCAGGAAGGCCGACGCGATCTATCTCGACGAGATCGACAAGGCCGGCCTCTATGACCAGATCTGGCAGGCCTTCGCCGTGCTGCTGCCGGTGAAGACGGTCGGCGTGATGGGCGACGGCCGCACCTACGACCACGTCTGCGCGCTCCGCGCCGTCACCTCAACCGACGGCATGACGGCCGATTTCTACCCGTTCGAGCCGGCGTTCCTGGGAAGGGTGGCGACCCGCATCATCAACGAAGTGCGCGGCATCAACCGGGTGGTCTACGACTACACCAGCAAGCCGCCGGGGACGATTGAGTGGGAGTGAGGGCGGACACGCCGTCAAAGGCTGGGAAATTATCCAAACAATCGGAGATTGAGCACAAATGTGGTGATGTGATTAAATAGTGTCCATCCGGTGACAGACCCGACGGTGGTTCCCTTGAGCACAGTCCAGGTGGGCGACAATTTCCGCGACGAAGTCGCAGGTTTGCTGCGCGCGAGTGGCTTTGATGTCGAGACGGAGATATTAATCGGACACAAGAGAGTCGATCTCACCTTCAGCGAAAAGAAATTCGGACGTCTGCATAGGTATATTGTTGAGGCGAAGAACTGGTCGGTGCCGCTCTCAAAAACGGCACTTGAGAACATATATGGCGGCTATGCGGCGCTGTTGAACTCCTCAGAGGCTGACGAGCTGCTCATTGTATCTCAACATCAGATTCGTTCTGCTGCAGCCAAGGCGTTCCTTAGGGACACTCCGAAGGTGTCGCATCTCTCGTTTAATGAATTCCAGGAGTCGATTCTCGCCTTCGAGGACTATCTTCGGGCGTATGTGGGCAAGCATGAGGCAAACGGCCTAGAAGAATACTACGTCAGCCCATTGATGAAGAATGGCGGAAATCTGGTGCGCCATCTCCAAGATTGGTTGACTGACAATGGAGCGGATCCCTTAGCCATCATTGCAGGCTATGGAATGGGAAAGACCAGCCTTGCAGAGCATATCACGTACGATTTGGCGAAGAGGTTCTTGTCGGGAGAGAGTTGCCGAGTTCCAATCCTAACTAGGCTTGGCATGATCTCCAGAGAGCAGAGTATCGAAGGTCTTGTCGGATCTGTGCTCGCTGGTAGAGACCCTTTTGTTCGCCGTTATAGCTATCCAATTTTTTCGCGCCTGAATGCTATTGGTCGCTTCCTCGTGCTGCTAGATGGGTTTGACGAGATGAAGCACATGATGACCTACTCCGATTTCGTTGCGAACTTTGACGAGCTAAATAAGCTCGCCGAAGGTGCAGCTAAGATCATATTGCTGGGTCGCCCAACTGCGTTCATCTCCGAGAACGAGCGCGAGTCTGTCCTGCGGGGAACGAGGCCAATTGGGAGTACTCGGGTGCGGCAAGTAGGTGCGCCAGTGTACCAAGAAATCAATTTGCAGCCGTTTACCGCGGAGCAACTCGGGGACTTTATTGCGGCGTATCTACGGAGATGCCAACGCATCGGTGGCGGGAACATTTCGATTGAGTTACTCGCGAAGCGCCAAACAGAAATGCAAGATGCCAACAATAGACAACTTTTCTCGCGTCCAATTCACGCGCGCATGATGGCGGATCTTGCGGCTGATTCGTCGCTCAATTTTTCTCAGCTTTCGAGATACGAACTTTACGATCACTTTGTAAATCTGTTGATCAGACGAGAGCTTGCCAAAGCCGGTCGGGGAAATCTCTACAAGGCAAACGATCGCAGATTGTTTGCCGCTGACTTGGCTTGGTTCCTGTGGACAGAGCACTCGGCAAACGGACTGGGCTGCAGAATCGACGACCTACCAGACCACCTCTTTGAGCCGTATCTACCGACTGGAGAGGAGATCGCATCCGCTAAGCGAGATTTGTTGTCCGGATCATTTCTGGATGAGAAGAGTGGAGGGATTTTCTTCTTCGCTCACAAGTCGTTTCAAGAGTTTCTTGTGGCCGAGTACATTTGGGATTCAATCGTTGATTATAAGGGAAATGATGAGGAGTTTGTTTCTTACATTGTTGAGCACATTACAACCGAGGTGCTTGATTTTCTCATCGAGCGAAATGACAAGGATTTCTTTCGAGCGCTAATGTCTGCGCTGACCGAATGCCGGTCAGGCCTGAACGTTAGGACAGTTCGCATGTTGTGCAGAGTCGATAAAATGCACGACATTGCATTTCGTCGAAACAGTGCGCAATTCTCGACATGGGATGCATCAGTCCTCATCGGCCGGACACTTTTGTTGCCATTGAAGGAAAAGCCTGCCGAGCTTATCCGAGTCGCAAGGATCGTTGCTGAAAAGTCGGAGCGAAAACCAAGTGTGATCTTGGCAGCGATGAATACGTTGGTGGTTCTGGGAGCAGACTTGGAGGTAGCGGCGGATCTCATTGTCGTGCCGCTTGTAATGCTCTTATTTGCGAGGGCAGAACTTGATCTATCTGAGCTCCAGAGTTCTCAAGTGGGACGTCGGCGAGGGGAGCTTGTTCGAGACATCATGTTTGAGGTTGTATCGGCTAGGTATGATGTGGAGAGGAAAGTGCTGTTGATGAAGCTCGATCTCGATGCTTTGTTAAGTGAGTTGGGCTTGAGAACGAGCATTCCGGCGAGTGCCGACAATGTGAGGCGAGGAATCTGGCCTGCAGTTGAAGTCAGTTTCGACGAGTTCTTTAGGGGCCTTCCGGTGTCGAGTCAGCGCGCCGTGCGGAAGTTCTACGAGCGCGATGCGCTAGTCGAAGGGATGATTCGCGACTAGCCCACTATGTAGATCTCTTGAGAAGGGATGAACGCTGTAGCTCCGCGTCCCTCCGATCCGGACCTCACCGTCCATCCCCGCTTAGTTCACCCGACATACGTCTCGCTCAGTTCCGACGCGGGATCAGCCAGGTCTTCGATGACGTCGAAATGATGTCGGCCCTCCCCATACACACTGCGCATCTCCGCTCCGAGGCCGGTCCAGATGTTTGCCAGCAAATCGTTCTGGCGCAGGAATTCCGGGCGCTCGGCGCTGCCGACCCAGCAGGTCACGGAGCACTTGTCCATCGGCCGGAGCAAAGCGGGGCTTTCGGCGGCGGCTTCGGCTTCGTCCAGGCGGAGGGTCGCGTTCATCTTGGTGCGCAGCAGCGGGCGCAGGTCGTGCACGCCGCTGATCGAGACGACGTGGCCGATGCGGCCGCGCAAGTCTTCGGGCAAGGGTGAGTCGGCGCAGACCATGCGGGTGATCAAATGGCCGCCGGCGGAGTGGCCGGCGAGGCGCAGCGGGCCTGCGACGCGCGCGGCGGCGAAGCGGATCGCGGTACCGATTTGCCGCGTGATCTCCGCGATCCGCGCCTCGGGCGCCAGCGTGTAGCTCGGCAGGCAGAGGGCCCAGCCGCGCTGGAGGGCGCCGGCCGCGAGATGCGACCAGGAGGATTTGTCGAAGGCCATCCAGTAGCCGCCATGCACGAAGATGGCGAGGCCCTTGGCGGTACCTGTGGGGTGGAAGAGGTCGAGCGTCGCGCGCGCTTCCGGGCCGTAGGGCAGGTCGAGTTCGGCGCGGCCCGCCGCCGCCATCTCGGCGCGGAATTCCTGCGCCGCCGCCGCCCATTTCGCCGGATAGGCGGCGCCATCCGCGATATAGGCGCCGTTGGTATAGGCGTCGTCCCAGTCTTGGATCATCGCCGGCCTGCTGCCTCGGTCCCTGGCTTTGCCATGACGGTCCTCGTCATCCCGTCGGTCGATCCGCAAGCGCCGTTCTCCGGCGCGACATCGACCTGCGTCGTCTTGATACCTCGCCGCGACCTGTTCTGGAAGGCATGCGCCGCATGTGTCCCTCGCCCGCAGCGCGTCCTACGGGGTGTCGCCGCGGCAATTCCCCGGTCGCGCCCTGGCCGATATTGCGCCCGCCGGATATCGTGTACGATGCGTCGGCACTGCGCGCCACTCCCTTCGCTCCACGATAGGTGATGATTCCGATGAGCTACACCGACCATATCTTCGTCGCCTACCGGCGCCGCGTCGCGGAGCTGCAGGCCAGCACCAATCCGCTGGCGCGGGGCGTCGTCTATCTCGAGGGCAACTACGTGCCGCTGCACGAGGCGCGCATCCCGATCCTCGACCAGGGCTTCCTGAAATCCGATCTCACCTATGACGTGCCGGCCATCTGGGATGGCCGCTACTTCCGGCTCGACGACCACCTGGACCGTTTCTGGGAGAGCTGCGGCCGCCTGCGCCTGAAGAGCCCGGTCGGCCGGGCGGAGATGCGCGACCGCCTGGTCGAGATGGCGGCGATGAGCGGCATCCGCGACGCCTATGTCATGATGATCGTGACCCGCGGCCTGCGCTACATCCGCCAGACCGCGCCGGAAGACTGCGAGAATTCCTGCTACCTGATGGTCATGCCCTTCCTCTGGGTGATGGACGAGGAGACGCAGAAGAAGGGCGGCAGCGCCATCATCGCCCGCACCGTGCGGCGCATCCCGCCGGGGGCGATCGACCCCACGGTGAAGAACCTGCAATGGGGCGACTTCACCCGCGGCATCCTGGAGGCACGCGACCGCGGCGCGATGTACCCGATCCTGACCGACGGCGACACCAACATCACCGAAGGCTCCGGCTACAACGTCGTGCTGGTGAAGAACCGCAAGCTCTATTCCGCGCGCAAGGGCGTGCTGGAGGGCGTCACCCGCAAGACGGTGATGGAAGTGGCGGCCGGCCTGGGCCTGGAGACGCATCTGGACGACGTGCCGGTCGATCTCGCCTATTCCTGCGACGAGCTGTTCTTCGTCACCACGGCCGGCGGCGTCATGCCGATCACCGAGCTCGACGGCAAGCCGGTCGGCGATGGAGAAGTCGGGCCGATCACCAAGGCGCTGTGGAAGGGCTACTGGGACGCGCATTACGATCCCAGGCTCAGCTTCGGCATCAACTACTACTGAGCCGCTGGGCGGATCTCGTGCCGCCCGGATGGGCGGCACGAGACCGGCAGGCTCTAGCCAGGGGTTCCGGCGAACGCCAGCACTCAGGTGAAAGCGTGGCGCTCAGGCCGCGCTCGCCTTGCGCGCCGGCTGCGGGTGGCGCAGGTCGGCGCCGGTGACCCGCTTGACCTCGGTGATCGAGTCGAACGGCAGGTTGACCGCCTCATGCGCCTTGCGTACGGCTTCCTCGTCCGCGCCGGACATGAAGCAGAACGCCTTGCCGTCCTCGAGATTGACGTGGGCGGCATGGGCGCCGACGCCGAATTGCGGGCAGGCCGCCTCCAGCGCGTCGAACATGGCGAAGAACTCGGCCTCGGTCACGGCCTCGGCCGGAAAGCTGCCTTTGCTGCGGTCATGGGTGTCGATGAAATACTTCATGATCATCTCCTGATGTCACGGAATGAATGTCGAAGTGGTTGAAGGTGCGTCGTGCGGAGGCACGCGCGTCGAACAGCGTCGCTAGGAAGAGCCGGTCATCCTGGTGCTCCTGTCTGGTGGCTGCTCTCGTGGTCTCGTGGCGTTGCGTGGTGGCGGAAGTGCAGGGGGCGCGCTAGCCGCGCCGGAACACCGGCGTGCTGAGATACTTCAGCCCCGAATCCACCAGGATCGTCGCGACATTCCGGCCCGGGCCGAGGCGCTGCGCCGTGCGGATCGCCGCGATCACGTTGGCGCCGGAGGAGGTGCCCGCGAACAGCCCTTCCTCGCGCGCCAGGCGCCGCGCCATCGCCTCGGCATCGGCGGTGGACACGGGGATGATCTCATCCGGCAGATTGGCGTCCCACATCGGCGGGGCATAGCCGATGCCGATGCCTTCGATCCGGTGCGCGCCCGGCTGGCCGCCGGACAGCACGGCGGATTCCGCCGGCTCCACGGCAACGATCCGGATTTTCGGATTGTGGCCCCGCAGCACATTGGCGACGCCGCGCAGGGAGGCCGTGGTGCCGATGGATTGCACGAAGGCGTCGACATGACCGCCCGTCTGGCTCCAGATCTCCTCGCCCATCGGGCGGTAGCCGGCGATGCTGTCGGAATTGTTGAGCTGGTCGGTCCAGTAGGTGCGCGGTTCCTGCGCGATCGCCTTGGCCGCCGCGATCATGTCGCCGATCAGCTTCCTGGTGATGAGGCCGCCCTCGCTCTCGACCAGGGTCAGCTCGGCGCCGAAGGCCGCCATCTGGGTCAGCTTCTCCTCGGAGAAGGCGCGCGAGGAGACGATGCGCAGCCGGTAGCCCTTGGCCGCCGCCACCAGGGCCAGCGAGGCGCCGGTGCTGCCGCCGGTATATTCGACGATGGTGTCGCCGGGCCGCAGCCGCCCATCCGCCTCGGCGCCGGCGATCATGGATTGCGCCATGCGGTCCTTCATGCTGCCGGTCGGGTTCTGGCCCTCGACCTTCACCAGGACCCGGGCGCAGCCGGGCGGCACCACGCGGCGCAGTTCCACCAGCGCGGTGTTGCCGATCGCGTCCAGGACGCTGCCGCTCGTGCGTGTCGCGAATCCGGCCGTCATCCTTCGCTCCCCCTCTTGGCCTTGCCGCGCGCCAGCCAGTCGCGCAGCGCCACGGCGTTGTTCTTTTCCTCGTCGCGCGCGGCGTAGAGCAGGGTGACCGGGCCCTGGCGCAGCGCCGCGCGCAATTCCTGCACCGCCGCCTGGGCCGCCGGCTGCTCCAGCTCGGCCGCATAGGCGGCGCAGAATTCGGCCCACTTGGCCGGTTGGCCGTGGAAGCGCTTGCGCAAGGCGTCGCTGGGGCTGAGGTCGCGCAGCCAGAGGTCGATGCCGGCCTTGTCCTTGGCGATGCCGCGCGGCCACAGCCGGTCGACCAGGATGCGCCTGCCGTCCGCCGGCGTCGCCGCCGCGTAGACCCGCTTGATTCCGGGCATTTTCGCCATTTGCCGCTACCAATGTATCTACAACTAATGTATATACATAGAACTATGGAGCGCACGAATCAAGCCCCCCGCGCCGCGGGGCGGAAAACCCTGCGGGTGGATGCCCGCGCCATGGTGGACACCTGCGCCGGCTGGAACTCGCGGCTGGCGGCGCGGCGCATCACGCAATTCTTCGACCGCGAGCTGGCCGAGACCGGCCTCGGCGTGGCGCAGCTCGGCCTGATGGCGCAGATCGCCACCGCCGCCGACGATTCCCTGGGCGCCCTGGCGCGCTCGACCGGGCTGGAGCAATCCACCCTGTCGCGCAACCTGCGCACGCTGGAGGGGCTGGGTCTGGTCGAGATTGCGGTGGTCGAGACCGACCTGCGTCGCCGCGCGGTGTGGCTGACGGAAGCGGGCGCGCGGCGGCTGGAGGCGGCGGTCCCGCTCTGGCGCAAGGCGCATGCGAAACTCGACAAGCTGCTCTCGCCCGGCCTCGCCCGCCGCCTGGCGGAAGAGGCCGAGGCGTTGTCGGAATAGGGAATTGCCATGGCGAAGCGCGCGACGATCTACGGCATCAAGAACTGCGACACGATGAAGAAAGCGCGCGCCTGGCTCGACGCGCGCGGCATCGCCTATGATTTCCATGACTACAAGGTCGCCGGCGTCGACCGCGCGACGCTGCAGGGCTGGGCGAAGCAGGTGGGCTGGGAGATCCTGCTGAACCGTGCCGGCACTACCTTCCGCAACCTTCCGGAAGCCGACAAGGCGAACCTGACCGAGGCCAAGGCCGTCGCCCTCATGCTGGCGCAGCCCGCGATGATCAAGCGCCCGGTGCTCCACCGTGGCGGCAAGCTGCTCGTCGGCTTCAAACCCGAACTCTACGCGGCGGCCTTCGACTAGCCGCCGCGTCGCCGTCCTCAGCCTTCCGCCGCCTGCAGCAGCCTGGGGATGTCGAGCTTCACCATGCCGAACATCGCCTGCATGACGCGGCCGGCCTTCGCGGGGTCGGAACCGCTCAGCAGGTCGACCAGCACGCGCGGCACGATCTGCCAGGGCAGGCCGTAGCGGTCCTTGAGCCAGCCGCATTGCTGCGCCGTGCCGCCTTCGAGCAGGCGATCCCGATATTGCTCGGCCTCCGCCTTGCCAGCTTTCCCAAGATAAGCAAGCCGTTAGCCGCCGGCGGGTTGCCCGTTGCGGCTGAATGACCCGGTTTCGTCACACCAAAGCTGCTTGCTTTCCGACCGATAATCCTGATTCTGGACTAGTTTCCTTCCGGGCTTGGGGACGATCAACGGTGAGTGACGAGACGCGCGTCAATGTGGTCCAGCTGCCCCTTGGCCGGGAGCTGCCCGGGCAGCCCGATTCCGGCAGCTGGTGGTCGCGCCCGGGCGGGGGCTTTGTCACGCCCGCCATGTTCTGGGTCGCTGAGTGGATGGATGCCTCGGCCTGCGCCGAGCATGTTCCCTTCGCCTTCTGGCTGGTCGATGCCTTGCGGCCGCAGACTATCGTCGAATTGACCGAGACTCCCGGCGCTTTCCTCGCCGCTTATTGCCAGGCCGTGGCGCGCCTGCAGCTGCCGTCGCGGTGCACCGCGATCCCCGCGCGCGACAGCGGCGCCAGGCGCGGCGGCGAGGATTTCGCCGCCCACCACGACGCGCGCTACGCCCAGTTCTCGCAGCTGGCGACGCGGCCGGCGGAACAGATGCTGGCCCGCTTCGAGGAAGGCTCGCTCGATCTGCTCAGCATCGACCTGACATCCGACCCGGCCGGCAGCAATGGCGGCTTGGCCAAGCGCTACCACGCCTGGCTGCCGAAGCTCTCCAAGCAGGCGGTCGTGGTCGTGCATGGCATCGGCGATCCGGCCGCCGATCCCGGCGCCCGCGAGTTCTGGCAGACCCTGGCCGACAAATATCCGCATTTCGAGTTCCTGCACGGCGCGGGCCTCGGTGTGCTCGGCATCGGCACGGATCTGCCGCCCGCCCTGCACCAGCTCTTCGCGCTCGGCGGCACAGAGCCGCGCGCGCTCGACTTGCGCGAAATGTTCGCCCGTCTCGGCCGCGGCCTGCGCATGCAGGCGGAGCTGGTCGAGCTGCAGCATCGCGTGCAGAGCGCGCACGACAGCGATCAGCTGGCCAAGCTCGAAGCGGCACTTTCCGCCGCCCGGGAGGCGCTGGCCGCCGCGCGGGTCGACCATGTGAAGACGCTGAAGCGGCTGCGCAAGGTGGAGGAGAGCTTCTGGTGGCGCATCACCAAGCCGCTGCGCCGCCTCGTGAAGAACCATCGCTGGGCATTCTACAACCTGCGGCAATGGATCATGTGCGGCTTCTGGGCCGTCACCCTACGCTTCGGCCGCCTGAAGAAGCAGATGCGGCCCTATCGCCATGCGCGGCTGGTGCTGAAGAGCGGCTTGATGCATGAGGCCTGGTATCTGCGGCAATACCCGGACGTGGCCGCGGTCGGCGTGCCACCCTCGCTGCACTACGTGCTTTATGGCGGGTTCGAGGGCCGCGATCCCTCGCCCATGTTCTCGTCCCAGGCCTATCTCTCCGCCAATCCCGACGTGATGGCGGCGAAGACCAATCCGCTGGTGCACTACCTGCAGAAGGGCCGCTACGAGAACCGCGCCATCGCGCCGTCGACGGCGCGTCCCCCGGCGCCGAAGCCGCCCGCCAATCCCAGCGCCACGCGCTAGGCGAGACGCCACTGCGGCGAGAGACAAGGAGCGAAGGGCCGGCGGAAAAAGGAACGACCGGCGCGATCGCTCGCGCCGGCCGCGTTTCCCCCGTTTGACCTCGATGCTCTAGGCCGCTTCCGACTTGCGCTGATAGGCCTGCTGGCAATGCGTGCCGCAATAGGGCCGGCCGGGCTCGGCGGGCTCGCCGCAGAAATGGAAGCCCGGCTGCTTCGGATCGCCGACCGGCCAGGAGCAGGCCTTGCCGCCCGCTTGCGCGCGCTGCGGCTGATAGGCCCGGCGCTCTTGCGGCGCGGGTGGCGCCGGCGGGGCCGCCTCGGCCTGCGGCGGCGTGGCGCTGCGCTGCATCGGCATCATCGGCTTGGGCTGCGGCGTCATGGCGATCCGCCTGGCCGCCGGCCGCCGCTTCGGCGCGTCGCCGCCGGCTGCGTCACGCTTGATGGGTGAGGGGCGGCCGGTCAGGCCCAGGCGATGCGCCTTGCCGATGACCGCATTCCGCGTAACGCCGCCCAGGGCGGCCGCGATCTGACTCGCGGTTTGGCCTTGGCCCCACAGACGCCGCAGCATCTCGATCCGTTGTTCGGTCCATTCCATGCCCGCCTCCAAATTCCTAAGTCCCCACGCGTTTTGTGAGCGCTCGATATCTAGAGCCAAAGCCATTTCATACCACAAGGCATTGAGTGGCAAGCTGGTTTCATCAAAATCTTGTGGATTAGACGCCGGTTTTTCTCAAGATATGGGACGTAACCGGAACGAAATCAGGCGTTGCCTCCCGGTCGCGCCGTCCCTGGCGTCAATTCACCAGGGTCAATTGCCGGGTCAGGATGTCCATGATCTCGGCGAGGGACCGGCTGGAGGCCAGCTGTCCCTGGCGCGACGCCAGCACGTATTTGGCGTCGCGGTCGCCCCGCAGCAAGACCTTGGTGATGGCGAAAAGCGGCTGCTCGCAGGCGCGTCGATAGATCGAGAACACCGCCATGTTGCTGCGATGGTCGATCGCGTAATCGCGCCACAATCCGCGCGACACCTGGCGGCTATAGAGGGACAGAATGCGCATAAGGTCGGCGCGGTCGAAGAACACCCGACCGGCGGACCGCCGGTACTCGTTCAGCAGGACCAGCTGTGACATTGCTCCCGCATGCTCAAGTCACCTCGAATCGGCGCCACCACCGTGGCACCTGAAAATTCTGCCCAAAGCCCGGTCATTCGTCCAGATGCCGTGTCCGGCTGCGTCGCGCCGAGGCCACACGCGGGCGCGGCGTTCAGTTGACCGTGACCTCGCCCGAGGCGTCCGGGTCCGGCGTGTCGTAGCAGGTGACGAGACCGCGGCGGCGGTAGCAATAGCCGCTGAGGTCGCGCCGGGCCTTGGCTTCCTCGGCGGCGATTTCCGCCGCACTCCGGCAATAAATGCCGGTCTCCTTGTATTTCAGGAAGCTGCAATCCTGCCCGGTCACCGCCGAGACGACATGGTCGGACATCAGCTTGTCGGTGTGGTTGAGGGAGATGCCCTCGACCCCGGCATAGACCGCCGCCGCCGGAATGGCGGCAACCGCGGCGCAGCCGGACAGCAGGGCGGCCAGGGCCAGGCCGGCCAAGGGGCCGCCGATGGCGCGCAGGTAGCGGCGTGCGGGGCAGTTGGACATGGGTTCACCAGGCATGATTTTCAGCTTCCACAGGGGTTTCCCCAGGATGAAGCAAGAACCGTTCCAACTCGTTAAAACCGGCGGGAAGGCGTCGAAAAGCCAGCCGGAACAGGGGGCCGAGATGGTTTGCCATCGCCGGTTCGAGCCGCTATGTTACCGCGAATTTTATGAATTGATCCCGTAGCTTGCGTCAGCCGCCCAGACCCGGAGAACGGGCCGGGCAAGGGGCGCGAGGCCGGGGCGGCAGGGCGGAGAGGCAAGGCGTGTCCGACTTTTTCCACGAGGTCGAAGAGGATCTTCGACGCGATCAGGCGCTGGCACTTTGGAACAAGTACGGCAACCTGATGGTGGGCGCCGTGCTGGTGCTGATCCTGGCGGTCGCCGGCCAATGGGGCTGGACCAAATACACCACGCATCAGCGGCTGCAGGCTTCCGCCGATTTCCTGGCCGCCGCGTCCAATGCCGACGTCGCGCAGCGCGAGGTGGCCCTGGCCAAGGTGGTGGCCGATGGCGGCGCCTATGGCGTGCTGGCGCGCTATCGCCTGGCGGAGACCGCGGCCCAGGCCGGCGACAAGGCGAAGGCGCGTGGCATCCTGGGCGAGATCGCGGCCGATCCCGCCACGGATCCGGCGCTGGCCGGGTTGGCGCGTGTCGAGGCGGCGCTGCTGGAACTCGAGATCGGCAAGCCGGACCAGGCGGCCGCGCTGGTGAAGGACATGCTGCAGGAAGGCAATGCCTATCGCCTGGCGGCGCTGGAGGTCACCGGCCTCGCCGCGCTTGCCGGCGGCGACAAGGCCGGCGCCAAGGCAAATTTCGAGGAATTGAAGAAGCTCGCGGCCGAGCAAGGCCCGGGAACCGGCTTCGCAAGAAGGGCCGACCAGATCCTCGATCGGCTCAAGGACTGATCGGCGTGGGGAAGGCAATGAAGTGGCATTGGGGGCCACGAGGCGGCGCGCGCCTCGTCCTGCGCGTCGCGGCTTGCGCCGCCGTCGCGCTCACCGCCGGCTGCAGCTGGTTCGGCGCATCCGAAAAGCCGCCGCTGCCGGGCGACCGCGTCTCGGCCCTGCAGATCAGCCGCCAGCTCGCCGTGGATCCGGATCTCGCCGGCACCGACGTCATCCTCCCGGCACCCTACGACAACAAGGATTGGGCCCAGTCCGGCGGCAATCAGACCCATGCGATGTACCACCTGAAGGCCGCCAGCGGGGCCTTGAAGCAGGTGTGGAGCGTCGATATCGGCGCCGCGGCCGATGACGAGAACCGTCTGCTCGCCGAGCCCGTGGTGGCCGACGGCGCGGTCTTCGCGATGGATGCGGATTCAGTGGTCAGCGCGTACAGCGCCGCCGACGGCAGCCAGTTGTGGCGCGCCGATTTGACGCCCGACGACGAGGACGACAACCTGTTCGGCGGCGGCGTCGCCTGGGCCGAGGGCAAGCTGATCGTTTCCACACCCTTCGCCAAGGTCTTCGCGCTCGACGCCAAGACCGGCGAGGTGAAGTGGGAGGCGCCGGCCCCGGCGCCGATGCGCTCGGCGCCCGCAGTCAGCGACGGCCGGGTCTTCGTCATCACCATCGACAACCAGCTGGTCGTCTACGCCCTCGATGACGGGCGCAAGCTGTGGTCGAATGCCGGCGTCGAAGAGGCGGCCGGCCTGCTTGGCGGCAGCACGCCGGCGGTCGACGGCAACCTGGTGATCGCCGCCTATACCTCGGGCGAGCTGCTTGCCTTCGACGTCACCGACGGCCGGTCCCTGTGGACGGATTCGCTGGCCGGCGGCGCTCGCGGCAACGCCATCGCGACCTTGACGGACATCCGCGGCCGGCCGGTGATCGACCGCGAAATGGTGATCGCCATCGGCAATGGCGGCGTGATGGCGGCGATCGACGGGCAGCGCGGCGGCCGCGTCTGGGACAACAGCCTCGGCGGCACGCAGATGCCCTGGGTCGCCGGCGACTTCATCTACGTCCTTACCAACGAAAGCGAAGTGATCTGCCTGTCGCGCCAGGATGGCCGCATCAAGTGGATCACCGCCTTGCCGCAATTCGAGGACGAGGTGGAAAAGGACGGCCGCATCTACTGGAGCGGCCCGGTCCTGGTCAGTGACCGTCTGCTGGTCACCGGGTCCAGCGGCCTCGCCGTGGCCATCTCGCCCTATGACGGCGGCATCCTGGGCAAGCAGGAACTGCCGGATTCCTCGCATCTGCCGCCGGTCGTCGCCGACGAGACGGTCTACATGCTGTCCGACGATGCGCGGCTGATCGCGCTGAAGTAGGCCGATGAGTCTCACCGTCGCCATTGTCGGCCGGCCCAATGTCGGCAAGTCGACGCTGTTCAACCGGCTGGTGGGCAAGAAGCTGGCGCTGGTCGACGATCAGCCGGGCGTGACCCGCGACCGCCGTTTCGGCGCCGCGCATCTGGGCGGTCTCGACTTCACCATCATCGACACGGCGGGACTGGAAGAGGCCTTCGACGAATCCCTCGAGGCCCGCATGCGCGAGCAGACCGAGATGGCGATCAAGGAAGCCGACGTGGCGCTGCTCTTGATCGACGCCCGCGCCGGCATCACGCCGCTCGACGAGCATTTCGCCCGCCGGCTGCGCAAGTCGAAGACGCCGATCATCCTGGTCGCCAACAAATGCGAGAGCCGGGCCGCGATCGCCGGACTGGGCGAGGCGTTCCGCCTCGGCCTCGGCGAGCCGGTGGCGATTTCCGCCGAGCACGGCGAAGGCCTGAGCGAGCTCTACGACGCGCTGGCGGAGCACGCGAAACGCAAGAAGGGCGCCGCCGAAGCCGCCGTGGAAGGCGATGCCGAACTGGACGCGTTGCCCGATGACGAGGCCGAAGCGCCCAAGGTGCTGCAACTCGCCATCGTCGGCCGGCCGAATGTCGGCAAGTCGACGCTGATGAATGCGCTGCTGGGCGAGGAGCGGCAATTGACCGGGCCGGAAGCCGGCATCACCCGCGATTCCATCGCCGTCGACTGGCAGTGGAAGGGGACGCCGATCCGCCTCATCGACACCGCCGGCCTGCGCCGCCGCGCCCGGGTGGTGGAGAAGCTCGAGCGCCTGTCCGGCGCCGACACTGACCGCGCGGTGCGCTACGCCCACGTGGTCGTGCTGGTGCTCGACGCCCACGACATGCTGGAGAAGCAGGACCTCACCATCGCCCGCAACGTGATCGAGGAAGGCCGCGGCCTCATCATCGCCGCCAACAAATGGGATGCAATCGAGGACAAGAACGAGGCCCTGAAGAAGCTGAAGGACCGGGTCGAGAAGTCGCTGCCGCAGGTGGCGGGCATCCCGATCGTCACCCTGTCGGCGCGCTCCGGACGCAACCTCGACAAGCTGATGGCGGCGGTGCTGAAGACCTATGCGCAATGGAACAAGCGCGTGCCGACGGCGCAACTCAACCGCTACCTGGAAGCGGCGATGGTCGCACATCCGCCGCCGCTGGTGCGCGGCCGCCGCATCAAGCTGCGCTACATGACGCAGATCAAGACCCGGCCGCCGACCTTCTCGCTCTTCGCGGCGAAGGCGGACGATCTGCCGGAAGCCTATGCGCGCTATCTCATCAACGGCATCCGCGAGCGCTTCGACCTGATGGGCGTCGCGATCCGGCTCAACCTGCGGCGCACGGACAACCCGTTCGACAAGGGCTAGACGCGCGGCTTCCTACGGGAAGCGCTGCGACTTCTCGCCTTCGGCCAGGAATTCGTCATTGGCGTCCACCGCCTTCACGGTGAAGACGTAGGTGTGCGAGCCGCTGGGCGGGCAGGGGCCGTTATAGCCGTCCTTCAAGGCCCCCTTGGGAATGATGCCGCTGCCGTCATGGGCGACCTTGCCGCCGCCATGATTCCAGGTCGGTACGTTGCGGTCCTTGAGCCGGACCTTGAATGCGACCGTGCCCGCCGGGACATTCTCGACCTTGATTTCCGGCGAGACGCGCGAGCATTTGCTCGACGCGTCGAACTTGAAGGATACCGTGAGATCGTCGGCCCGCGCGGATGTGGCGGTCACTGGCAGGAACGCCGCCGCCGTGGCCAAAAGCGACAGTAATGTCGTCCGGTCAACCATTTCGCTCCTCCCTCGATCGAGGCATGGATGCTTGCGAAGCGGGTTATTATGATAATGAAGGCACCGGTCCCGTTCCGGACACAATGTCGCAAAGCGTCGCGCCGGGAAACGGGATAGCCTGACGATATCCGGTCTGACTGGGAGGTCCCGACCGTGGCTTGGCGTTGGGGCAGGGTGGCGACACGGATCCTTCGCGACTGCCGCGCGGCTGCCGGCTTCGCGCTGCTCGTCGCTGCGCTGGGCCTTCCGCTCCCGCCCGCTTTCGCCGATAGCGGCCCGTCGCTTGGCGTGGTTGTCACTTACATCACGCCGGAATCGGCGCCGTTCTTCGCCGTGCCCGACGGCAAGGGCGCGCTGGTGGTCGGCATCGCGCCGGACGGTGCCGCCGCCCGCGCCGGGATCCTGCCGGGCGACGTGGTGCGCATCCTCGCCGGCCGCGTGATCGGCGACCCGGACGCGCTGGTGGCGGCGGCGCGGGCGCAGAAGATCGGCGCCAAGATCCAGGTGGTGGTGCGGCGCATCGGCGCCGACCGCAAGATGACGCTCACGGTCGACGATGCCGCGCGCGCGCAATCCGGCCAGTCCCGCGCCGACCTCCTGGCGCGCTACCAGGATGCGGCGGCGGCCTTCGAGGCGAACGACCGCGACCGCGCGGTGGCGTTGGCCAACGAGCTTGCCATGCGCGGCTTGGGCCCGGCGCAGAACCTCTATGGCGTATTGATCGCCATTGGCGCTGCGGAGGGTGGCAATCCTGCGGCGGCGTCCTTCTGGTATCGCCTGGCCGCGCAGCAGAACGAATCCGCGGCGCAGAACAACCTCGCCCTGCAATATGCCGAGGGGGCCGGCGTGCCGCGGGACAATGCGCGCGCCTATTACTGGATGAGCCGCGCGGCGGGACAGGGCAATGCGGGTGCCGCCGATTTCCTGCGGCAGCTTGAACCGGCGCTGCAGGCGGAGGAACGCGCCATGGCGCAAGCCTGGCTCGCCTGGAGCCCCGAAGCGGCGCAAGCCGCTCCCGCCGCGACGCCGTCACCCGCTGCCACCGCGCCGTCCGGCCCGTCGCGCGAGGATGTACGCGCTGCGCAGCAGCAACTGGCGCGCCTCGGCTATGACGTCGGCACACCGGACGGTGTCGCGGGGCGCAAGACCAAGGCCGCCATACGTGCCTTCCAGGAGAAGGCCGGGCTGCCGGTCGACGGCGCCGTGACACCCGCGCTCATCGCCGCCCTGGCCGCCGCGCCGGCGCCGGCCGCGGCGCTCCCTGCTACGCCCCCTGCCACGCCGCCAACGGCCGGAACGGCGCCGACCCCGGAACAAGGCCTGGGCGATCTCGGCTTTCCCTCGGGCGACCTGGAGATCAACGAATGACGCGATCTGTTCTGCGGTTGTTGATCCTGATTTGCGCCCTCGCCGGGGCGTCGCCGGTGATGGCACAGCAGGCTGCCGAACCGGCCTGGGGCACCAAGCCCTATGCGGAGGAGAAGCCGCTGTTCGACGCCGCCGTCGATGCGCTGCAGGCGAAGATCGCCGCCGTCGACGAGCGCATTGCCAAGACGGCGGCGGACCGCGACGCCTATTGGCAGGACTGGACCGATGACGAGCGCCAGCAGGCGCGCGAGTGGTTCCAGCGCTCGACGCACTATCCCCCGGCCGGCAACCGGCTGAACTGGGCCAAGGAGCAGAGCAGCGCCGCCGCCCAGCGCTTCCAGGCGGTGCTGGAATCGGGCCGCGACGTCGACCTCGCCGCCGATGACGATCTGGCGAAGGCGCGGCGCGAACGCGTCTGGACGACGCAACTTGCCGCTTTGCGCGCCAGGCTCGATGAGCGCCAGGAGCAGGCGATCTATGACGGCATCGAGCTGCAGGCGGTGAAATCCTATCTCGGGTCCCTGATCAACCGCGATCTCGGGATGAGCGTCGAGGACTTCGCCAAGGATACGGCCGATGACGCCTGGTACGTGATCCGCAACCACGCCCAGAAGTTCTGGGACGACATGTTCGACTGCGCCGTCAAGATGGTCGGCCGCGGCGTGCTGCGGCGCTTTGTCGGCCTGGCTGATCCATCCTTCGTCACGCCGCCCGAATTGCCCGGCGATGTCAGCACGCCGGAGGGCGTGGTGATGGAATGCCTGAGCGACATGGCGCGCAGCGCCCTGGTCAACGCCTTCACCGCGGCCTTGCGCAAGAACTTCGTCGACGACATGGTCGACCGGGGCATCTATCCTGAGGTCGCCGAATACTGGTGGTCGAAATTCATCCTCTCCGGCGAGGGGCCGACCGGCCCGAACGCGCCGCGCGTCAAGCCGGTCCTGGCCGCGATCCGCGATCGCCTCGAAGCCGGGGTCGAGCGCACCATGGAACAGGCCGACCAGGTGAGCTTGGAGCAGGCGAAGAAACTGCTCGAGCGCGAGCTGGAGGTGAGCGCGCGCGAGCGTCTGGTGGTGGAGATCAAGAACGCGGCGCTGCAGGCCGCCCGCGCGGCGCAGACCGAGGGGCAGCGGCTCAGCGGCGCCACCTTGCGCATGGAATCGGTGCGTGCCGCCACCGCCAGGCTCGGCCCCAAGCTCTATGCCAACGACGTCGGCCTGCGTTTCGCCGAGGGGCTGGACGCGGCGGAGGTGCTGCTGCGCCAGGGCTACGTGCTGCATTCCGTTCTCGATTCCGAAATGGCTTTCGCCGAGCTGGGCAAGCCGCTCGTCGACGAGTACTGGGAAGTGGTGCGCTGCCTCGGCAAGCTGGAGCGCGGCAGCGGCGCGCATCTGGTGCTGCAATTCTATGGCTGGGACGAGGACGTCCGGCGCGAGTTCTTCGACACCTGTGCCAAGGCCAAGGAAGAACAGAACCTGCCCGAGGCCCAGGTGATGGCCGACCGCATGGCCGGCCTTGCCTCACGCGCCTCCAGCCTCGCCTTCGACCTGCAACAGTATTGCAGCGACGCCGACCGCGAGATCAGATCGGCGACGAGCGAGATCGCGGCGATCGAGACCAGAATCACCGAGATGGAGAACTTCTGGCAGAACTCCATTCTGGCCAGTGCGATCATCGAGGGCGAGATCGACGGCATCGACCAGGACCTCGCCAAGGCGACCTCGCTCGCGGAGGAGGCTGAGCGGGCCAAGAAGCAGGTCGACGCGGCGGCCGAGCGCGCCTGCGACCTGAGCGAACAGTTCCGCGCCGATGCCACCGACCAAGGCAAGCTCGACCAGATCCAGGCCGACGTGGCAACAGCGCGCGAACGCGCCGCCGCGTCCGACAAGGCGGCGAAGGGCGCCGCCGACGTCGCCCAACGGGCCTATGCCTCGGCGGAAGGGGTGATCCAGGCGCTGGCCGACATCCAGGACATCCGCGACATCGGCGGCGATGTCGTCCAGGCCTTCGCCGAAGCGGAGGCGACGCTCACCTTGGCCGAACGCGAGGCCGACGCGGCGCGTGGCGTCGGCGAGAAGCTGGCGGCCACCGCACGCGAGGGGGCAATCCTCATCGTCAGCGCCCGGCAACTGCTCGGCACCGGCAAGCAGACCGACACGGTGAGACGGCAGCTCGAGACGATCGAGACCCTCTACGTCTCGGTGCAATCCGCGGCCGGGCGCGACGACGGCTGCGCGAAGAAGGCGGCGGCCGCGGCGGCGGCCTTGCGCCAGCGTCTGACTGCGGCACAGACCAAATTCGACGCCGCGAAGGCGAAGATCGAGAAAGACTTCGCCGGCAGCGACGTCGAGGGGCTGGCCGATGACGTTGCCAGCGCGGGCGAGCAGGCGCGAGCCACGGGAGACGTCGCCGAGGCCATCGCCGGCGCGGCGCTGGAAACCGCGGCGGATGCCGAGACCTGCCTGAAGCTGGCGCAGGCCGCGCGGCAGGGGCAGGATGCCGACACCGCGGCGGCGGCCCGCGCCGCCATCGCGCAATGCGACTTTCCCACCGCCAAGACCCTCATCACCCGCCTGCCGGCCGGGCCGGAGCGCACGGATCTGGTCGACGTCTACCGGGCCGCCTACGACCGCGAGCGGGTGACCCTGGATTTGTGGAAGTCGGCCGATGCCGCCTATCGCGCCGGCGAGTTCGACGACGCCTATGCTGATCTCGCGGAAGCGCAGGCCAATACCCAGTGCGATGCCTATCGCGCCCGCATCGCCGAGGCGATGTCGCGGGTGACGAAGGCGCAGGTCGATGCCTATGCCGCCCAGGCGCGCGCCGCCCTCGCCAATTGCGATTTCGATCGTGCCGAGACCCTGGTGCGGACGCTGGAGGAGGGCGGCTGGCCGGTGGCGGCGGAATTGCGCGCGGCGCTGGAGGCGGCGGCCGCGCGCGAGGAGCAGGCTCTGGCGCTCTACGACGAGGGCGGGGGGCAGGCCGACCTCGGCAACACCGCGCCGGCCTTGGCCACCTTGCGTCAGGCGCAGGGCCTGACGCAATGCGCCGACCTGCGCAACGAGATCGCGGCGCTAATCGCGCTGTTGCAGGGCACGCAGACCCAGGATCAGGGCGCGGCGACGACAACCACTCCGTCGACGCCCGTGACACCCACCGGCACCTGGACCGGCCCGTGGCGCGGCACGATGCAACTCGGTGACCTGGTGGTGAACGGGCAGCGCATGGGGCCGCGCGACCTGGCCAGCATGATCGAGCGCGAATGGCAGAACTATGTCGCCCGCCGCAGCGCCGGAGGCGACCCGCTCTCGCCGATGGAGATCGACATTGCCGGTCAGGCGAAGGACATTTTCAAGTCCGGCCTGTTCCTGCTGCAGGGACCGCTGCCGGTCGCCTTCGCGCTGCAGCCGGAGGGCAACGGCTATCGCCTGGTGATTCCCGGGGCGCCGCCGCCGGGCCGCGACAACCCGCCCTTGGTGCAGTTCGTCCAGGGCTTGCCGCCCTTCCAGCCCACCGGCGAGGGCAGCCTGCGGGCGGCGCTCAGCGACAAGGGCAGCACGATCAATCTCGACATCGCCGCCGCCGATGCGGCGCTGTCGCAACTCAACCTTGCCATCGCCATCCGGATGCAGGTCCCGCCCGACACGCAAGATGCCAGCTCCAGCTTCAACATCCGGTCGCTCGTGCTGTCGCTTTCCGGAACGGCCGCGGCCGGCGAATACGGCTATGCCGATCTGCTTGCCGAATATCGCGCCCTGCTCGCCGCGCGCGCCGGGCAGTAGCCGCCGCCTAGGTCCGCTGTGCCAGCAATTCCAGCGCCGTCCGATGCACCGCCGCGTCGCCGGCCGCCACGACCTTGTCCCCCGACTTGGTGGTCAGCGGCTTGCCGTTCCAGTCGGTAATGATGCCGCCCGCGCCTTCGAGCACCGGGACCACGGCCAGGAAATCGTGGATGCCGATGCCGAACTCGACGCAGAGATCGGCGAAGCCGCAGGCGATCAGGCCATAGGCATAGCAATCGGAGCTGTAGAGCACCTGCCGCGCCGCGCGGCGCACGCGGTCGAAAGCCGCTTCATTGCTCGGCGTCTTGGAATGCGGCGAGCTGCCGAACATCGCCGCATGGCCGATCTCGGCGCAGCGCCGCACCTTGACCGGCGCGCCGTTGAAGCGCGTCGGCTGGCCGGCGGCGCCCACCCAGCGCTCGCCGATCGCCGGGTGGTCGATGATGCCGAGGACGGGCCGGCTGTCCTGGCACAGCGCGATCAGCGTGCCGAACAGCGGGCGGCCGGTGATGAAGGACTTGGTGCCGTCGATCGGGTCGAGCACCCAGACGAATTCCGCCTCCGGGCGGTCGGCGCCGTATTCCTCGCCGATCACGCCGTGCTCGGGAAAGGTCGCGCCGATCAGCCGGCGCAGGGCGCCCTCGGTCTCGCGGTCGGCCTCGGTCACCGGGCTGTTGTCGCCTTTCAGCTCCACCGCGATGTCCTGGCGGAACCGCCGGCGCAGGATGGCGCCGCTGGCCTCGGCCAGCGAAACCGCGAACGTCAGCATCGCATCCGGCGCCGGGCTCATGCGCGCGCGCCGTCGAGGTAGCCATACGGCGCCGGCGGCAGGTGCGTGACGGCGGGCAGGTCGGCGCCGCGCCCAGCCGGCGCGACCTGCCCGGCGAGCTCGCGGAACTGCGCGACCAGGCCGCGGTTCCAGGCGATCTGCTGCATCGCCCAGCGCCGCTCGTCGGACAGCAGCCGCGCGGTCGACTTGCTGCGGTCGACCGGCGTCTCGCTCGGCTCGCGATACTGGATCATCGGGTCCGCCGGCTCGCGCGGCCCGCGGAAGGCCGGCGCGTAGTAATCGACCTCCTGCTCCAGGGCGAAGGCGATCACCTGCGGCGCCTTTTCGCCCAGCATCAGCAGATCGTGCAGCATGCGGGCACCCGGCAGCTCGTCCTCCGGGCTGCCCTGCGGCACGCCGATCTGGCCCCAGCCATTGGCCTCGATGGTCTTGCGCGCGCCCTTGACATGCACCTGGCGGATGAAGGGCGCCAGGATGTGCAGGGCGGCCAGCGGCTCCTCATAGGCATTCAGCGAATTGGAATAGTCGAACAGCGCGTTCATGCGCTTGTCGCCGATGCGCCGGAGGATGCTGGCGATCTCCGCCGCGCGCAAATCCTCGTGCTGCTCGTAGTCGAAATGGAGATCGAGCTGGTTCGCCCGGTCGCAGGCATAGGAGAGGTCGGCATAGACCGCCTCGATCACCTGGCTGAGCGGCCCCTGGTGGCGGGCATAGACGCGGATATTGCGCACACCCAGCGCCCGGGCGCAGTCGATCACGGTTTCCACTTCGGCCTTTTCCGTGCTGCTGATCTCCAGGTGCAGGGCGATGCCGAGCTCCTCCAGCAGCCGGCGCAGCGCTTCGCGCGCCTTGCCGTCCATCTTGCGCACGGCGCCGCCTTCGCCGTCGCTGATGTGCAGGCAAACGCCGTGCAGGTCGTTCTCATAGGCGAAACGCACCAGATCGGCCGGCGTAAGCCCATGGATCATGTTGTGATAGAAGGTGTAGCTGTGCACGAAGAAAGGCACCGCCTCGGTGCGGGTCAGCAGCTTCTGCGCGTGCGTTTCGCTCAGCGTCGGCAGCGCGGTCGCCGCTCCTGCCTCGACCCGGATGAGCTCGCGAAAGCGGTTTTCGGCGGTCTCGGTCATCGTTTCGTCCTGACTCCCTTCACCTTGGGTCGGGCTTGCCGTCATGCGGCCCCAGCGGCCGTTTCGGCGCGTCGTCCCACCAGTTCTTCTTCAGCGGCCGGCGCTCCGGGTTGAGCGGATACCAGTTGCGGTTTCCCGGCACGTCGCGCTGGCCGATCACGATCATCCGCGCGTCGGCATCGCCGTTGTTGATGATGCAATGGCAGATGCCGGTGCCGGCCGGAAAGGCCACCGCGTCGCCGGCTTCCAGCGCATGCAGGTGGCCGTCGATCCAGGCATCGGGATTGCCCTCGAGGACGAAGACGAACTCCTCCTCCAGGCTTTCCGCGTGCGGATAGCAGCTGCGCCGGCCGGGCAGCAGCCTGCCGTGATGGATGCCGAGGCGGGTGATGCCGAAGCGGTCGCTGAAATCGACGCCGATCTGCATCTTCTCGTCATCGCTGGGATAGTGGTCCGCCGGCTGCTCCTCGCCCTGCCAGTTGAGGATGCAGGCGAGCCGGCCGCTCTCTTTCGCGCTTTCGCGCCTGCCGCGGTCGGGCAGCCCGTCATGCGGGCCCATGGGGCGCGGCGGCACATCGTCCCACCAATCGGCGCGGCGCGCCCGCTGCTCCGGGTTGCAGGGATAGTAGATGCGGTTCTCCGGTTTCGGGCGCTCGCCCACCACCAGCAGGCGCACCTCGTCCTCGGAATTGTTGAGGAAGGAATGGCAGAGCCCGGTGCCGGCGGGGAAGCCGATGGCGTCGCCCTCTTGGAGCGGATAGAGCCGCCCGTCGATCCAGGCATCCGGCCGGCCTTCGAGCACGAAGACGAACTCCTCCTCGGCGCTCTCGGCATGGGGGTAGGAGGTGCGCCGGCCGGGCGGCAGGCGCTCGTGATGGATGCCGATGCGGGTCAGGCCCAGCGCCCGGCCGAGCGGCGCGCCGATGCTGAGCAGTTCGTCGCTGCCCTCATAGGCCGCGTCGTCGGCGCCTTCGAGCGCGCTCCAGTGGCGGATGAAATCGGGGCGGTCGGGCTGGCGGCGGGCGGTCATGGCGCGGATCCGTGCTGGTTGCCGATCGCGCAGCTTAGCCACCCGCGGCGGCCGGAATCTGTCAGCAATTCTTGGCGAAAGCAAACCAGAAATGCGGAAGGTTCCACAAAATCAGAACCGGATCCGCTCCGCCGGGGTGACCCGGATGGTGTGCCGCCCGGCGTCGAAGCCGTCCAGCAGGCTATTGTGGTGGGCGATGATCTGCTCGAAGGAAAGTCCGCCCATGTCGGCGGTGGTGTGGCCGTCGCCGACCAGGGTGACGTCGAAGCCGTGCGCCACGGCGGACCGGCAGGTGGTATCGACGCAGAACTGGGTCATGCAACCGCCGACGACCAGGTGCCGGATGCCGCGTTCCATCAGGCGCTGCTGCAGGTCGGTGGCATAGAAGGAATCGGCGGCGGTCTTGTGCACGACGAGGTCGCCGGCCTGGGGCGCCAGCTCGGCGCGGATCTGCCAGCCGGCGCTGCCGCGCGCCAGGCGGTGGCCCTCCGGCCCGTCATGCTGGATCAGGATCACCGGCACGTCGGCTTGGCGCGCCTCGATCTGCAGGCCGGCCAGCCGGCCGACCACGGCATCGAGCGCCGCCTCCAGGACCGCCTGCCGCGCGCCCGCGGCCTTGCCCTGCAAGATCGCGTTCTGCACGTCGATGATGACGAGGGCGGTGGACACCGGGCTCAGCCCTGCGCCCGCACCACCTCGCCGTTGCCGGTGAAATCGGCGCGCGCGAGGCGGACGAAGGCGTCGGTGATCGCTTCGGGTGCGGGCAGGGTGTTCGGGTCCTCGCCCGGATAGGCGCTGGCGCGCATGCGCGTGCGGGTGCGGCCGGGGTCGATCAAATTGGCGCGCACCTTGCCCTGCTGGCTCTCCTGGGCGTAGATGCCGACCAGCATTTCCAGCGCCGCCTTGCTGACCGCATAGGCGCCCCAATAGGCGCGGGGCCCGCGCGCGGCGCCGGAGGTGACGAAGATGGCGCGGCCGGCCTCCGACTGGCGCAGCAGCGGGTCGAGGCTGCGGATCAGGCGCCAGTTGGCGGTCAGGTTGACGTCGATCGCCTCCTGCCAAAATTTCGGCTCGGTATGGGTCAGCGGCGACATCTGCCCCAGCACGCCGGCATTGCCGACCAGCACGTCGAGCTTGCCGAAGCGCTCATAGAGCCCGGCGCCCAGCTGGTCGATGGCATCGAAGGTCTTCAGGTCCAGCGGCACCAGCAGCGAGGTCTTGCCGTTGATGGCGCGGATCTCGTCGTCCAGTTCCTCGAGCGCGCCGACGGTGCGGGCGGTGAGGATGAGGTCGGCGCCTTCCTGGGCATAGCGCCTGGCGACGGCGCGGCCGATGCCGCGGCTGGCGCCGGTCACCAGGGCGATGCGGCCGGTCAACAACCCAGCGCTTTGGGCTCCGCTTGCCTGGACACTCATGCGGGGAGGCTTAGGCGGGCTGCGCGAGGAGCGACAACTGCCCCGCCACCATGCCGCCTTCCTGGTCGGTCAGCGCGGTCGGGTAGTCGCCGGTGAAGCAGGCATCGCAGAATTGCGGCCGCTTGTTGTCGCGGCCCGGATGGCCCATGGCGCGATAGAGGCCGTCGATGGAGATGAAGGCCAGGCTGTCGGCGCCGATGATCTCCGCCATTTCCGCCACGCTGTGGTTGGCGGCGAGCAGTTTCTTCCGCGACGGCGTATCGATGCCGTAGAAGCAGGGATGCGCGGTGGGCGGGCTGGAGATGCGCATATGCACCTCGGTCGCACCCGCGTTGCGCATCATCTCGACGATCTTCTTCGAGGTGGTGCCGCGCACGATGCTGTCGTCGACCAGCACGATGCGCTTGCCGGCGACATGGGCGCGGTTGGCGTTGTGCTTCAGCTTCACGCCCAGATGGCGGATCTGGTCGGTCGGCTCGATGAAGGTGCGCCCGACATAGTGGTTGCGGATGATGCCGTATTCGAACGGGACGCCGGACGCGGCGGCATAGCCCAGCGCCGCCGGCACGCCGGAATCCGGCACCGGGATCACCACGTCCGCGGGGGCGGGGGATTCGCGCGCCAGCTCGGCGCCGATGCGCTTGCGCGCGTCATAGATGCTGTGGCCTTCCATCACGCTGTCGGGCCGGGCGAAATAGATGTATTCGAAGACGCAGAAGCGCTTGGGCGCCGGGCTGAACGGCTTCATCGAGGTGACGCCGCGCTTGTCGAGGATGACCAGCTCGCCGGCCTCGACGTCGCGCACGAACTCGGCGCCCATGATGTCGAGCGCGCAGGTCTCGGAGGCCAGGATCCAGCCGTCGCCGCGCTTGCCCAGCACCAGCGGGCGGACGCCCAGCGTATCGCGCACGCCGATCACCATCTCCTGGGCGATGCAGATCAGCGAATAGGCGCCTTCGACCTGGTGCAACGCGTTGATCAGGCGGTCGATCACGTTGCCGCGCAGGTGCGTCGCCATCAAATGCAGGATGACCTCGGTGTCGCTGGTCGACTGGAACATCGAGCCGCGCTTCACCAGCTCCTGGCGGATCATCTGCGCGTTGGTGAGATTGCCGTTGTGGCCGAGGGCGAAACCGCCGAAATGCAGATCTCCATACAGAGGTTGCACATTCCGCAGCGAGTTCTCGCCGGTGGTGGAATAGCGCACGTGCCCGATCGCCGCGTGACCGGTCAATTTTCCCATGATCGAGGCCTGGGCGAAATTGTCGGCGACATGTCCCATGGCGCGGTGGGCGTTGAAGCCGTCCTCGCCGTAGGCCACGATGCCGGCGGCTTCCTGGCCGCGATGCTGCAGGGCGTGCAGGCCGAGGGCGCACAGGGTGGCGGCTTCCTCGACCCCGAAAATCCCTACAATGCCGCACTCTTCCTTCAGATGATCGTCATCGAAAGGATGGGTCGTCAGCATCGGCCCGGATTCCCTTGTGGGTTAGTGCGACTGGCCCTGGAGCAGGCGCTGCAGGTCCCTACGCTCGGCGTCCTTATACCCCGAACCGCCGTCTTGTCCACCGGCATTTGCCGCATCGCTGCCTTGCGTCCAGGAGCTGTTCTGACCCGTGCCGAGACTCGGGTCCTGCGGCGCCGTGGCGGGGGTTCCGGTGGAATTTCCGGGGCTTATGCTCTGCAGGTTGTCGTTGATGCTCTGGCCCTGCTCGATCATCTCGTCGGTCTTCTGCTTGATCTCGTCCGGCACCAGACCCGACAGGTATTCGGCGGCCCGGGCGGCGTAGGGCTCGGTCCGCGCCTCCTGGATCACCGCCGGCCAATCGCTCCGATTCGGCAGCACGTAGACCAGCAGGATGTGGGCGATCGCCACCACGACGGCGCCGCGGAGCAACCCGAAGACCAGGCCCAGCGACTTGTCGAGCGGACCCAGCAGGCTGGTCGGGATTCGCGACACGATGAAGTGATTGATGATGCCGAGGATGATCAGGCTCACCGTGAACACCGCGACTCCGGCCGCGATGTCGGCGAACAGCGGCTCGGCGATCTGCTGGCGGGCGAAGTCGCGCACCTGCGGCACGCGCAGGAAGATCAGGTAGGTGGCGATGGCGGCGCCGACCCAGCCGAACAGGGACAGCACCTCCTTGACCAGGCCGCGGCCCAGGGCCAGCAGCGCCGAAAGGGCGATCACCACCAGGACGCCGATATCGACAAAGTTCACGTTCCGCGCTCCACGCTCATTCCGCCGTCAACATGCGCCAGTCCTACTGGACCAGCGCCTTCCTGCCCGCGCTCAGCGAGCGCACCTCACCATACAGCCAATCGATCAGATCTTGCAGATGGCCGATTTCGAGAACCTCGACGCCGCCGCCGGCGGCCTTGCCCTCGGCGTTGCGCCGTTTCGGCCGCAGCGCCCGGCGGAAGCCGAGCTTGCCGGCCTCGCGCATCCGCAGATCGGCCTGGGACACCATGCGCAATTCCCCCGACAGGCCGATCTCGCCGAAGGCGACGACATCCTCCGGGACAGGCCGGTCGCTCAAGGCGCTGACCAGGGCGAGGGCCACCGCCAGATCCGCCGCCGGCTCGCTGATCCTGAGGCCCCCGGCGACATTGAGATAGACCTCGTTGCCGGCGAAGGCGAGGCCGCAGCGCGTCTCCAGCACCGCCAGCAGCATGGCGAGGCGGTTGGAGTCCCAGCCGACCACGGCGCGCCGCGGCGTCGCCTGCGGCGAGGGCGAGACCAGCGCCTGGATCTCCACCAGCACCGGCCGGGTGCCTTCGATGCCGGCGAAGACGGTGGCGCCGCTGACGCTGCCGCGCCGCTCGGCCAGGAACAGGGCCGAGGGATTGGCGACCTCCTGCAGGCCGCCCTCGGTCATCTCGAAGACGCCGATCTCGTTGGCCGGGCCGAAGCGGTTCTTCACCGCCCGCAGCAGGCGGAAATGGTGGCCGCGCTCGCCCTCGAAATACAGCACGGTGTCGACCATGTGCTCGAGCACCCGCGGGCCGGCGATCTGGCCCTCCTTGGTGACATGGCCGACCAGGACGATGACGAAGCCGCGCGACTTCGCCAGGCGGATCAGCTCGGCGGAGCAGCTGCGCACCTGCGCCACGGTGCCGGGCGCCGAATCGAGGTTGTCGAGGTACATGGTCTGGATCGAATCGATCACCACCAGGTCAGGCGGGTCGGCGTGGTCAAGCGTGGCGATGATGTCCCGCACATTGGTGGCGGTGGCGATCTCCACCGCGTGCGATTGCAGGCCCAGGCGCTTGGCGCGGAGCTGCACCTGCTCCACCGCCTCTTCGCCGGAAATGTAGGCCGAGCGCATCGGCCTTTCGCCTTTCGCCACGGCGTTCACCACCTGCAGCAGGATGGTGGACTTGCCGATGCCGGGGTCGCCGCCGATCAGGATCGCCGAGCCGCGCACCAGCCCGCCGCCGGTGACCCGGTCGAATTCGGCGATGCCGGTCGGCCGGCGCATCGCCTCCGGCGCCTTGCCGTCAAGCGCGACGAACTCGACCTTCTTGCCCCTGCCGCGTGAAAGACCCTTGGGCAGCGTATCGGGCGCCGCCTCCTCGACGATGGAGTTCCAGGCGCCGCAGGCCTCGCACTTGCCCATCCAGCGGGCGAAGGACGCGCCGCAGCTCTGGCAGACGTAGTTGGAACTCGCTTTCGCCATCGGCGCTCAAATCTCCGCCGGGTTCAGTTGCCGCCTAAAGGTGGCGCCCGCTAAAGGTGACGAACCGGCATCCTGATCGGGCCGTCGGCGCGGCCCTGCACGAACTGCTCGACATAGGGGTTGCCGGAGTGGTCGATCTCCGCCGCATCCCCGTTCCAGATGATCTGGCCATCATAGATCATCGCGGCGCGGTCGGCGATGACCCGCAGCGAATGCATGTCATGGGTGATCGAGAGCGCGGTGGCGCCCAGATCGTCGACGCATTTCTTGATCAGCTCGTTGATCACCTGGCTCATGATCGGGTCGAGTCCGGTGGTCGGCTCGTCGAAAAAGATGATCTCCGGCTCGGCGGCGATGGCGCGGGCCAGCGAGACGCGCTTCTGCATGCCGCCCGAGAGCTCCGCCGGATAAAGCTCGCCCACTTCCGGGGACAGGCCCACGGCGCTCAGCTTGCGCAGGGCGATCTCCTTCGCCTCGCGCCGCTTGGCGCCGCGTCCGGCGATCAGGCCGAAGGCGACGTTCTCCCACACGGGCAGCGAATCGAACAGCGCGCCGCCCTGGAACAGCATGCCGAACTTGTGCATGATCTGCTCGCGCTCGGCGCTCGACATGCCAAGCACCTCCTGGCCGTCGATCTCGATCGAGCCCTTTTCCGGCGTCATCAGGCCGATGATGCACTTGATCAGCACCGACTTGCCCGAGCCCGAGCCGCCGATCACCACCAGCGACTGGCCCTTCGGCACATCGAGGTTGAGGTCGTGCAGCACCACCTTCCGTCCGAAGGACTTGCACAGGCCGCGCACCTTGATTTTGAGGTCGCCGCTCATCGGGAGAAGAACAGCTCCGTCACGATGTAGTTGGAGATGAGGATCAGGATCGAGGCGGTGACCACCGCGTTGGTGGTCGCCTTGCCCACGCCCTGGGCGCCGCCGCGCGACTGGAAGCCGTGATAGCAGCCCATCAGCGCGACGATGAAGCCGAACACGCCGGCCTTCACCAGGCCGGAGAAGACGTCGATGAACTCGACGAAATCGACGGTGTTCTTGAGATATGTGCCCGGGTTGAAGCCGAGCTTGAAGACGCTGACCAGGTAGCCGCCGAAGACGCCGATCACGTCGGCCACCGCCACCAGTACCGGCAGCATGGTGAGACCGGCGATCAGCCGCGGCGCGATCAGGTATTTGAACGGATTGGTGGACAGCGTGGTGAGGGCGTCGATCTGCTCGGTCACCCGCATGGTGCCGAGCTCGGCCGCCATCGCGGCGCCGATGCGCCCGGCCACCATCAACCCGGCCAGCACCGGGCCCAGTTCGCGGGTGATGGAGATCACCACCACGTTGGGGATCGCCGTCTCGGCGTTGAAGCGGGAGAAGCCGGTATAGGTCTGCAGCGCCAGCACCATGCCGGTGAAGATCGCGGTCATGCCGACGACGGGGAGCGAGTAATAGCCGATCTCCACCATCTGCTTGCCGATCAGGCGCGGATAATAGGGCGGCTGCAGGGCGAGCAGGACGGCGCGGAGGGTGAACAGGGCCACCCGGCCGATCGCCTCCAAGCCGTTCAGGAAAGTGCGCCCCAAGGGCTGAAGCAGGGGCATGGCTGGTCCTATTCCGCCGCGATGTAGTGCCGCTGGTAGCGGCGTCCGAGCGAGGTCAGCACCTCGTAGCCGATGGTGCCGGCGGCGGCGGCAAGCTCGTCGGCGCTCTGCCGCGGTCCCAGGATTTCGACCCAGGCGCCGGCTTCGGCCAGGCCGGCCGGAACTTCGCCGACATCGATTGTGATGAGATCCATCGACACGCGACCTACAAATGGCGCCCGAATTTCCCCGACATACGCGGCGCCAACCTGGCTCAGGCTGCGCAGCATCCCGTCCGCGTAGCCGATGCCCAGAGTCGCCAGGCGCGTCGCCCGCCGTGAGCGGTGGGCGGCACCATAGCCAACGGTCTGGTGAGCGTCAATCTGACGGATCTGCAGGATTCTGGCTTTCAGCCCAACCACTTGGCGCATCGGATTGGGGGCTTTCGGGGTCGGGTTTATGCCGTAGAGCGCCGCCCCCGGCCGCAGCAGGTCGAAATGGAAATCAGGTCCTAGGAAGATGCCGGAGGAATTGGCGAAGCTGACAATCGGCCGCTTCGGCAGCAATGGCAGCAGCCGGGCCAGGCCCGCCCGGAAGCGCGCCAGCTGCTCGCCATTGAGCGGATGCTCCGGCTCGTCCGAGCAGGCGAGGTGCGACATCACGATGGGGATTGGGAACGCGGCAAGCGGCGCCGGATCGGCGATCAATCCATCCAGCTCCGCCGGCGACAGGCCGAGCCGCGCCATGCCGGTGTCCAGATGCAGCACCGCCGGGGCCGGCCCCTTCGCGGCGCAGTATCGGGCCCAGAGCGCGATCTGCGGCCGGGAGTTCAGCACCGGCGTGATCCGGTGGGCGATGAACTCCGCCTCGTCGCCGCCCAGCGGGCCGGACAGCACGTGGATCGCGGCCTCCGGCACCAGCGGCCGCAGCGCAATCGCCTCGCCGAGCAGGGCGACGAAGAAATGCCGGCAGCCGGCGGCGAACAAGGCGGGCGCTGCCGCGGCGGCGCCCAGGCCATAGGCGTCCGCCTTGACCGCGGCCGCGGCGGCGCCATTCGCCGTCCGGGACTTCAGCAGCCGGTAGTTGGCGACCAGGGCAGCCAGGTCGATGGTGAGCTCGGCCGCCGGCATCACGCTCATGAGGCAGCCACCGGTCCGGTCAATGATGTTCCGGCAGGTCTTCGTCGCGCGTCAGATCGCCGAAGCGGGTGATGGCGCCGTCGAAGAACAGCTCCAGCGTGCCGACCGGGCCGTGGCGCTGCTTGGCGATGATGACTTCGGCGGTGTTGTGGACCCGCTCGCCGTGCTCCTGCCAGCGCGCCATGCGCTCCTGGAACTTGTCGGTGGATTCGTCGGTGCGCTGCTTCGGCTCGGCGCGCTCGTGGTAGTACTGCTCGCGGTAGACAAACATGACCACGTCGGCGTCCTGCTCGATCGAGCCGGATTCGCGCAGATCCGCCAGCTGCGGCCGCTTGTCCTCGCGGTTCTCCACCGCGCGCGACAGCTGGGAGAGCGCCATCACCGGCACGTTCAGTTCCTTGGCCACCGCCTTCAATCCGCGGGTGATCTCGGAGATTTCCTGCACCCGGTTCTCCGACGGCTTCGGGCTGGCCGAGCGCATCAGCTGCAGATAGTCGACGATGATGAGGTCGAGGCCGAATTGCCGCTTCAGGCGGCGGGCGCGGGTGCGCAGGCCCGGAACGGTCAGGGCCGGCGTGTCGTCGATGAAGAACTGCACGCTGGTCATCGCCTGCGCCGCCTCGACGATCTTCAGGAAATCGTCGTGCTTCACGTCGCCGCGCCGGATGCGGTCGGAGGAGATGCCGGACTTCTCCGCCATGATGCGGTGGGCCAGCTGCTCGGCCGACATTTCCAGCGAGAAGAAGGCGACCCGGTGCCGGGTCCCGGTCTCGGCATCCTTCACCGCCTCGGCGGCGTTGAAGCCCATGTTGGTGGCCAGCGCCGTCTTGCCCATCGAAGGCCGGCCGGCCAGGATGATCAGGTCCGAAGGCTGCAACCCGCCCAGCTTGCGGTCGAGATCGCGCAAGCCTGTGGTGACGCCGGTGACGTGGCTGTCGCGCTTGTAGGCGGTCTCGGCCATGTCGAGC
Organism: Dongiaceae bacterium; assembly: GCA_039808885.1. Taxonomy (GTDB): domain Bacteria; phylum Pseudomonadota; class Alphaproteobacteria; order Dongiales; family Dongiaceae; genus Dongia_A. Next base: position 38,856 of record JBDHTX010000038.1, read on the forward strand.
GCGCTTTTCAGCACCGCGTCGAACTTCTTCGGGCCGCCCTCGACCTGGCCGCCCTCGGCCAGGTTGAACAGCCGCATTTCCGAGCGCTCGATCTGGTCAACGGCGGTCACGTCGGGGTCGTAGCTGAAGGAATCGTTGACGATGTCCTCGCCGACGCCGATCAGTTGCCGGCGCAGATACAGATCGAAGATGGCGCGGCCGTAATCCTCGGCGTTGATCACGGTGACCACGGCCTGGGCCAGCTGCACCAGGTATTGCGCGCCGCCGATCTCCGCCAAAGCGCCGTCCTGGTCGAACAGGTTCTTCAGCGTGACCGGGTTGGCGATCTGCCCGCGCAGCACCAGCTTGCCGATCGCCTCATAGATGCGGCCATGCAGCGCGTCGGCGAAATGCTCCGGGCGCAGGAACTCGCTGACCCGGTTATAGACCTCGTTGTTGGCGAGCAGGGCGCCGAGCAGCGCCTGCTCCGCCTCGTAGTTGTGCGGCGGGATGCGCGGCGGGACCGAACCCGGTTCGCGCAACCTGGCGACGTTTGAAGTCTTGGCCCCCGATTCCATGGCGCGACCTTAAATGCTGGCGACTCGGATTAGGGCGGAATCGTCCTGTGGATAATGAGTATAACGTGAATAGAGTCTGTCGAAACCATCTTCGCAAGTTCGCCAATCGAACTATCCTGCCGGGATCATGGTTCGCTTTGCGGTTTCTGTGAGGATGCGGTGACAAGCCCGGCGGCATCTCCAGTCGCATCTGAGGCGCTTCGGCGTGCCGTCCTTTGGGTGGCGCTGCTCAATCTCGCCTATTTCGCCGTAGAATTTTCGGCGGCGCTGGCGATCGCCGCGGTTTCGCTGTTCGCCGACAGCATCGATTTCCTGGAAGACGCCGCGGTCAACCTGCTGATCGTCTTGGCGCTGGGCTGGTCGCTCACGGCGCGCTCGCGGGTGGGCATGGGGCTGGCCGCGATCCTGCTGGTGCCGAGCCTCGCGGCGCTCTGGGCGATCTGGCAGAAATTCGCGCTGCCGGTGCCGCCGGCGGCCGCACCGCTCTCGCTGGTCGGTCTCGGCGCGCTGGCCGTCAACCTTTCCTGCGCCTTCCTGCTGGCGCGGTTCCGCCATCACGGCGGCAGCCTGACCAAGGCCGCCTTTCTCTCCGCCCGCAACGATGCGCTGGCCAACATTGCCATCATCGGCGCCGGTTTCGCGACCGCGGTGACGGCGTCGCACTGGCCCGACCTCGTGGTCGGCATCGGCATCGCGCTGATGAACGCCAATGCGGCGCGGGAGGTGTGGGAAGCGGCGCGCGGCGAGCGCCGGCAAGCGGAATCATAGCCCGCGCAAAGCAAAACGGCCGCCCCTTGCGGGACGGCCGTTCGCGGTATCGATGGCAGCGAAGCCTAGGCTTCGGCGGCCGGGGCTTCCGCGCCGGCCTGGGCCTGGGCGGCTTCCTCGAGCAACTTGTCGAGGTCGGGGGCTTCGCCCTCGGCCTTGACCACCGCAGCGCCGGTCTTCTCCTGCTGCGCCGCCTCGTCTTCCGACTTGGCGACGTTGGCGGTGACCGTGACGATCACCTCCGGGTGCAGGGCGACGCGCACCGGATGCAGGCCCAGCGTCTTGATCGGCTTGTCCAGGATGACCTGGCGCCGGTCGACGGTGAAGCCCGCAGCGGTGATGCCGTCGGCGATGTCGCGGTTGGCGACGGAACCGAACAGCATGCCGGTCTCGGAGGCCTGGCGGATGACCACGATCTTCAGGCCATCGACCTTCTTCGCGATCTTCTCGGCTTCCTGCTTGCGGCTCAGGTTGTTGGCTTCGATCTGCGCGCGCTGCGTCTCGAAGCGCTTCTTGTTCTCCTCCGTGGCGCGCAGGGCTTTCTTGCGCGGCAGGAGGAAGTTGCGCGCGAAGCCCGGCTTCACGGAGACCACGTCTCCGATCTGGCCCAGCTTCTCGATGCGCTCCAGAAGAATGACTTCCATGGCTGCGCCCTCCTTACTTCAGCACGTAGGGGAGGAGGCCCAGGAAGCGCGCGCGCTTGATCGCCTGGGCGAGCAGGCGCTGCTTCTTGGCGCTGACCGCGGTGATGCGGCTCGGCACGATCTTGCCGCGCTCGGAAACGAAGCGCTGCAGCAGCTTGACGTCCTTGTAGTCGATCTTCGGCGAATTGGCGCCGGAGAACGGGCAGGACTTGCGACGGCGGAAGAACGGCCGACGGCCGCCACCACCACCGCCACGCGGGGTGCTCTCAGTCGCGGCGGTGCTCATGCCACGTCTCCTTCATTTCCCTTGTTCTCGCGCACCGGGCGCAGGCGGTCGCCGCGCTCGGGGCGGTCGCCCCGCTCGCCCCGCTCGCCGCCGCGCTCGCCGCCGAAGCCGCGGTCACGGTCGCCGAAGCTGCGCTCGCGGCGGCCGAAG
>JBDHTX010000039.1:0-40724 GCA_039808885.1 Dongiaceae bacterium
CGGCGTGGCCGCGGCCTCGGCCGGCTGTTCCGCGGCCGGCTGTTCCGCGGCCGGCTGCTCTTCGGCTGGCGGCTGCGGGGCGGCGGCTTCCTCGGCCGGCGGTTCCGGCGCCGGCGGCGCGGTGACCGAGGCCGTGGAATCGGGGGCCGGAGTCGCTTCCGGCATCGGCACCTGTTCAGGCACCTCGGCCGGCTCGGCCGGCGGGGTGGGCGGCGTCACCGCCGCGACCTGGTCGTTGGTGGTGTCGGGCAGCGGCGCGGGCTCGACCGGCTCCGGCGTCGGCGCCGCGGCGGTCTCGGCCGGCGGCGCGTAGGTCTGCTTCTTCTTCGGCTTCTTGGTGGTCGAGCCGGGCTTCTTCAGCTTGATGGGCTGGATCGGCCGCCCGTCCGGACCAAGCGTGGTCAGCACGCTGGACGGCGTGGTCGACGGCGGCACGGCAAGCCCGGCCAGGCCCGGCGCCAGCGGCAGGGCCGCGGCGGGCGCCGTGCCATAGGGCGTGTAGGGCGGCAGATAGCGCGGCGCACCCAGCGGGGCGGCATAGCCCTGCGGCGCGGCGCCGGGCAGGAACTGCGATTGCGGCGCCGTGGCGTAGCCCGGCTGGCCGTAAGGCTGGAAACCCTGCGCGCCATAGGCGCCCGGCAGGGCGTTCAGCACGTCCATGTTGACGATGACCTGGTTGGGCGCGGCCTGGGCCGCGGCGGGGGCCTGCGCCCCGTCCCAGATGAGCGCGCCCGAAAGCAGGGCTGCCGGGAGAATCAGCCAGCGCTTGTTGCGGCGACCCAGGGTCATGCTGGGGCAGGTTCGAGACATGGTGTAACCCCTGGACATTTCTTCGGAAATTCAGCCTCACCAGAGCCGCCATTCGGCGCTGGGGGACTATAACCGATCCGAAAACGCTCTCACAACGCGATTTCACGCCTCAATTTGGTGGTCTCGCCGGGCCGCCGGTCCCATCGCTGCGCTGACCGACGCCTCCGGGCCCGGCCGCCGGGCCGGCCGGCGCGGCGTCAATGCGGCTTCAGGGCCGCCTGCAGCGGCGCGTGCAGCAGGCCGTTGCTGGCCAGGATGGTGCCGCCATGCAGCATGGTCTGGCCGCCCTTGAGGTCGGAGACATAGCCGCCGGCCTCGCGCACCAGCAGGATTCCCGCGGCCACGTCCCAGGGCGACAGGCCTTCCTCCCAGAATCCCTCGTAGCGCCCGGCCGCGACATAGGCGAGGTCGAGCGCCGCGGCGCCGAGCCGGCGCACCCCGGCCGTCTCGTTCATGGCGAAGTCGAGCTGGCGCTTGAAGTCGCTGGTGTCGCCGTGGCCGCGGAAGGGGATGCCGGTCGCCAGCAGCGATTCGCCCAGGTTCTTGCGCGCCGAGACGCGCAGCCGGCGGTCATTCAGGAAAGCGCCGCCGCCCTTCTCGGCCACGAACATCTCGTCCTTGATCGGGTCGTAGACCACGCCGGCGATGAGCTCGCCCGAGCGCTCCAGCCCGACGGAAATGGCGAAATGCGGCAGGCCGTGCAGGAAATTGGTGGTGCCGTCGAGCGGGTCGATGATCCAGCGATGCTCGGCGTCGCTGCCGTCGGTGGCGCCGCTCTCCTCGGCCAGGAAGCTGTAGCCCGGCCGCGCCTTGGAGAGCTCCTCGCGCAGGATGCGCTCGGATTTCAGATCGGCGTTGGAGACGAAATCCGACGGCCCCTTGGTCGAGACCTGCAATTGCTCGACCTCGCCGAAATCGCGCTTCAAGGCGCGCGCGGCCTTGTCGACGGCGCGAGTCATCACGTTGAGCAGGGCCGAGCGCGGCGTCATGCGGATTCCAATCGACGGTTCAAAAAGCGGCAGTGGGGCAGCGAAACGTCGCGGACCGGGCCGCGGCGTCAGTCCAATCAATCTTTCGCGCGCTCGACATAGGTGGCGTCGGCGGTGTTCACCACGATGCGCGTGCCGGTGCCGATATGCGGCGGCACCATGACGCGCACGCCGTTCTCCAGCTTGGCCGGCTTGTAGGAGGAGGACGCGGTCTGGCCCTTGACCACCGCGTCGGCCTCGACGATCTCCATGATCACCGTCTCCGGCAGCTCGACCGAGATCGGCGAGCCCTCGTAGCTCTCCAGGGTCACTACCATGCCCTCCTGCAGGAACACCGCCGGCTCGCCGATCAGGTCGGCGTTCAGCGTGATCTGCTCGAAGGTGACCTGGTCCATGAAGGTGTATTCGTCGCCGCTGGAGAACAGGAACTGGTACTCGTGCGCGTCCAGGCGCACCTTCTCGACCGTCTCGGAGGAGCGGAAGCGCTCGTTGAGCTTGGTGCCGTCGCGAATGTCCTTGAGCTCGACCTGCAGGTAGGCGCCGCCCTTGCCGGGCTGCGTGTGCTGCGTTTTGGTGGCGCGCCACAACCGGCCCTGGTGCTCGATGATGTTGCCGGGACGAATGGAATTGCCGTTGATTTTCATGGGATCAACCCGTTGGCCCTTGATCTGTCGGGGAATTCGGCGCGGAAGCTAGCAAAGTGGCCGGGCGGAGTAAAGCCGCGCCGCCGGTGCCATGCTCCATAAAAATCGTTTTGTAGATCAACGTGTTGGTTGGAGGCCGCCGGACCCGCCCGGGCCGCCCGCCCGCGGCATCGCCGCGATTGCGGCCGGCGGGGTTTGGGCGCTTAATCCTCCGACCTGAACCACATGGCTTCATGGAGGCGACGATGCGACTGGCTAAATCCGGCGTGGCGGCGATGGCGCTCGTGCTGGCAAGCGCGGCTTTCCTGGCGGCAGGCGGCCCGGCTTCGGCGCAGCAGCAGATGGGCCCGAACATGATGGGCTCCGGCATGATGGGCCCCGGCATGATGGGTCCCGGCATGATGAACCAGGGCATGATGAACCAGGGCATGATGGGCGGGGCGCAAGGCTGCCCGGGCATGATGGGCCAGGGAAACATGGGGCCCGGCATGATGAATGGCGGCATGATGGGCCCGATGATGGGCATGATGCATCAGGGCGGCATGATGGGCCCCGGCATGATGGGTGGCGGCATGATGGGTCCCGGCATGATGGGGATGATGCATGGCGACGATGACATGCGCCCCGGAATGATGGGTCCCGGAATGATGGGCATGATGGGCCCTGGAATGATGGGGCCGGGAATGATGGGCCCCGGAATGATGGGTGGCGGGATGATGAGCGGTGCGGGCGGCTTCATCATGCTGCCGGCGCCGGCGCAGCTCAGCGCCGCCGACGTCACCTACAATCTGGAGCGGATGCTGGCCGCGCGCGGCAACCCGCATCTGAAGGTGGGCAAGGTCGAAGACAAGGATTCCGACACCATCGTCGGCGAGGTGGTCACCACCGAGGGCTCGCTGGTCGAGCGCTACGAGATCGACAAGCGATCCGGCCTCGCCAAGCTGGCGCCGTAGCGGCCGCCGGCTTCAGGCCGGCTGCCCTCGGGCCAGCTCTCCTCGGGCCAGCTGCCCTCAGGCCAGCTCCCGTCAGGCCAGTTCCTTGTACATGATCACCGTGTCGTCGAGCCGGTCGGCATCGGGCGCCTTGGCGTAGCGCGGGATGATGCCGGCGATCTGGTAGCCGAGGCCGCGATAGAGCGTCTCGGCGCCGTCGCCGCGCTTGGTGTCGAGGGTGATCAGGCTGCGGCCCTCGCCCTTGGCGACGCGCTCGGCCGCCACCAGCAGCTTGTTGCCGACGCCCTGCCGCCGCGCGTCGCGATGCACCAGCAGCTTCGAGACCTCGCAGCGGTGGCGCTGGTTCGGCGGGGTGTCGAGCGACAATTGCACCGTGCCGACCAGCTCGCCGTCCAGATGGGCGACGATGAGATGCCGCGTGCCCGCCTTCAGGCCCGGCGCCACCTGCTCGCGCCAATAGGCGCGCGCGTCGTGCATGGTGAAGGGCAGGACGAAACTGACGCTGGCGCCGGCATGGACGCAATGGTGCAGCAATTCCGCCAGCGCCTCGATTTCGCGGGGCAGATCCTCCGCCCTCAGTTTGTCCAGCTGCATCGGCCTCGCTTGTGCTTGCGGCGATCGCGCGTCGATCGCGGATAGTCTTACCTGAAATCCGGGTCGCGTTGAACCGGCGGCGTCGATTCCGAGAGCGGCGCCATCACGCCGACCAGCTTCGCCGGCTTCAGGCCCATGCGCCGGCAGATGCCGAGCGTCAGGTCGGCGCGGTTCAGCGTATAGATATGGAACGTGTTGATGCCCGCCGCCTGCAGGGCGCGCATCTGCTCCGTGGTCACCATGGCGGCCACCAGGCGGCGGGTGTCGGGGTCCTCGTCCAGCCCCTCGAACAAATCGGCCAGCCAGTCCGGCACGCTGGCGCCGCACATGGCGGCGAACCTGGTCATCTGGGCGAAATTGGTGACGGGCAGGATGCCGGGCACGATCGACCCGGCGATGCCGGCCGCGGTCGCGCGGTCGAGGAAATCCAGGAACTTCGCGTTGTCGAAGAAGAACTGGGTGATGGCGCGGTCGGCGCCGGCATCGAACTTGCGCTTCAAATTGTCGAGGTCGGATTGCGGCGAGTTGGCCTGCGGATGGGTCTCGGGATAGGCCGCGACGCTGATCTCGAAATCCGCCACGCGCTTGATGCCGGCCACCAGCTCGGCGGCGTTGGCGTAGCCTTGCGGGTGCGGCTGGTAGGCGCCGCCGGCCGGCGGGTCGCCGCGCAGGGCCACGATGTGGCGCACGCCCGCCGCCCAGTAGCGGCGCAGCAATTCCTCGATCTCGGCCCGGCTCTGGCCGACGCAGGTGAGGTGCGCCGCCGGGCGCAGATGCGTCTCGCCGAAGATGCGGGTCACGGTGTCGAAGGTGGCGTCGCGCGTGCTTCCCCCCGCGCCATAGGTGACCGAGACGAAGTCAGGCAGCAGCGGCTCCAGCGCGCGAATCGCCGCCCAGAGCTGGCCCTCCGCCGCCGGGCTCTTGGGCGGAAAGAACTCGAAGCTGACCGTCGGCTTCGGCGCCCGGGCGGCTTGCGCGGCGGCGCTTGCGTGGCCGCTCATGCCAGAACAGCGTCCGATGTCGAAAGGAAAATGAGCATAAATCCGGCGATCCGAAGCGAAAAATGGTCGTTTCCAGGCGATTCCTAGTTAATCGACTTGCCTGGCAAACACAACGTCAAATGTCGCCCGCCATTGCGCACGGTCACGATCGCGAAGCCGCGTGTCGCCGGTGCCGCAGCTTTGCCGGCGAGTCAGGATTGCGCCGCGGGGGGCGAGACGAAATCCGCGCAGGCGGTGAAGGCCGCCGGGTCGATGTCGGCTTCGAGCAACGCGACGATCGGCACCGTCATCATCTCCTGCCACCAGGCGAGGAGCTCGAGCGCCTCGGCGCGGTTGTCGCGGGTGACGCGGATGGCGACATAGTCGGCGCCGTCCTCGGCGGCGACCATGCAGGCATGGCGCTCCGGCTCGCATTCCGCGCCGATGATGAGGCCGTCGCCCAGCTTGCGGCGCAGCGCCTTCACCGCGGCAAGGTCGGTCACATGCACGCCGTCGGCCTGGAGTGCCGCGCGCAAGTCGCTATCGTCGCGGACGAGGGCGGGGCGATCGGCGTCCTGGATCCGCTTCACCAGCGCGCGGACAGCGTCGTCCACGGTGAGTCCGGCGGGCAACAGCACGCTCGCCACCAGCGGGTCGGCAAGCCGCGCGTCGAGTGCCGCCGGCGCGATGCCGGGCGCCAGACGCAGAAACAGCCGGCAGGGTTCCGCTGCCGGCTGCTCCGCGTCGGTCTTGGGGGTCGCGATGACCCTTACTCCTTGCCCTGATAGATCTTGATGAGCGTGTCGAGCAGCTTCAGCGCATCCTCGCGCGGGCGCTGGAAGGTGTTGCGGCCGATGATCGAGCCGTTGCCGCCGCCGTCGCGGATGGCGCGGACTTCCTCGAAGATGCCTTCCTCGCCCTTGGCCGCGCCGCCGGAGAAGACCACGACGCGCTTGCCGTTGAAGCAGCTCTGCACCACGTGGCGGATGCGCTCGGTGAGCGTGCCGATGACGATCTTCTCCTTCTCGTAGACCTTCTTCGCCTCGGCCTGCTCGAGGAAGGCTGTCGGCGGCTTCACCTTGATGATGTGGGCGCCGGCCAAAGCCGCCATGTGCGCGGCATAGGCGCAGATATCCATCGCCGTCTCGCCGTCCTTCGACAGCGTGTCGCCGCGCGGATAGGACCACAGCACGGCGGCGAGGCCGACGGCCTTCGCCTCGGCGCTGAGCTCGCGGAATTCCTCGATCATGTCGAAGGCGTTGTCGGAGCCCGGATAGATGGTGAAGCCGATGGCCGAGCAGCCGAGGCGTAGCGCGTCGCTCACCGTGGCGGTGACCGCCTGGTCCTTGATGCGCGAGAGGGAGTTGGAGGAATTGAGCTTGAGGATGGTCGGGATCTGGCCGGCGAAGGTGTCGGCGCCGGCCTCGATCATGCCGAGCGGGGCCGCATAGGCGGAAAGGCCGGCCTCGATGGCGATCTCGAACAGGTAGTGCGGGTCATAGGCCGGCGGGTTGGGCGCGAAGCTGCGCGCCGGGCCATGCTCGAAGCCCTGGTCCACGGGGAGGATCACCAGCTTGCCGGTGCCGCCCAGGCGACCGTTCATCAGGATGCGGGCCAGGTTGGCCTTGGTCCCGGGATTGTCGCTTTCGTAGTGGCTGAGGATGTCGCGGACTTTGCGGGTGAGCTTCATTGCGCGTCCCTTTGAATTCGTAGTGAATGGAGCCGGCGGTCTGCGGCGGTCGCGGGCTTCATAACGAAGGCGGGCTGCGAGTTCAATGAGGGGTATTCCCTCGGGGCAATGGGTCGCGCCGAAAGCCGCCTTTTCCGCGCCCGGCCCGGCGGCAGACAATGCCGTTTCCACTGGATTAACAATTTGATGCACAAGGAAAATAGCATGTTCCGACGAATTGCGGCCGGGTTCTGCTGCGGTCTGGTCGCGGCGCTGTGGCTGGGCTTCGCGGCGCTGCCGGCGCTGGCCCAGGAGACCGGATTGATCGTGGCCGGCAAGATCCCGGGCGGCGAGGTGATTCTCACCCGCGAGCAATTGCTGGCCCTGCCGCAGCACGAGCTGACCGAGCAGCCGATGAACTTCCCCTCGGCCTCGACCTTTCGCGGCCCCTATCTCGCCGACGTGCTGGCTCTGGCCGGCGCCACCTCGGGCGACGCCACGCTGGTGGCGCTCGACGAATACAAGGTCACCATCACCGCCGCGGAGATGGCGCGCTACCATCCGATCCTGGCCGTGGATCTCGACGGCGTGACGCTGGAGGGCCACGATTTCGGCCCGCATTTCGTCATGTGGCCGTTCAAGGAGCAGCCGGAGATCGACAACGAGACATTCCAGGGCAAGGCGATCTGGCAGGTGATCAAGGTGGACGTGCGATGACGCAGCGCTGGCGCTGGGACTGGCTGCCCGGCTTCGGATCGGGCGGCGAGGATTTCGCGTACGAGGCCCGCGCCGGCGGCCATGTCCTGCGCGGCCACGTCGCCGGCACGCTGGACGACGCGGCGATCGACGGAACCTACAGCGTGGAGGCCGATGCCGGGTGGCTGACCCGCCGGGTGACGGTCGCGCTGACGCGGCCCGCCAGGTCGCTGGAGCTGCGCAGCAACGGGGCCGGCCGCTGGAGCGACGGCGCCGGAATCTGGATTCCGGCGCTCGACGGCTGCCTCGATGTCGACCTCTCGCTGACTCCGGCGACCAACACGCTGCCGATCCGCCGGCTCGGCCTCGCTTTGGGCGCGGCGGCGGAGATCACCGTCGCCTACGTCCAGGCGCCGGAGCTGAAGCTGCGGACGGGCCGGCAGGTCTACACGCGGCTCGGCGACCGGCTGTGGCGCTTCCACGCGCCCGACAGCGATTTCACCGCCGACATCAGCGTCGACGCGGACGGTTTCGTGATCGAATATCCCGGCCTGTGCCGCCGCGCCGGCTGACCGGCCGCGTTCAGCCGAGGCCGTTCTCCGCCAGCACCTTCGCGGTCGCCGGCCGCGCTTTGACGGCGGCGACCACCCGCGCGATGTTCGGGCATCGCGCATAGAGCGCCTGACGATTCGGCCGGCTCCACAGCGTCACCATCATCAGGTAGATGTCGGCCGCAGAAGCCGTGGCACCGAGCATGAAGCCGCCGGTCTCGCCGAGGCGCCGCTCGACGATGTCGAACAGGCCATCGACCTTGGCGCGCACCGCCTGCGCCAGCGCCGCGCGCGAGGCCGCGTCGCCGATCTTGTTGTCCTCGCTCTCCAGGAATTCCGCCGCGTTCATGGTGGCGTAGATCTCGGCGTTCATCCAGGTCATCCACGACAGGTAGATCGCGTGGTCCGGCGTGCCCGGTCGCGGCGCCAAGGCGTTCGGCTGCAGGTCGGTCAGATGCGTGACGATGGCGGAGCTTTCGAAGACCAGCCGCCCGTCGGCCAGCGCCAGGGTCGGCACGTAGCCCAGCGGGTTGATCTTGCGATAGGCGCCGCGCCGTTCCTCCGGCGTCAGCCAGATCATCTCATGCGGGATGCCGAGCTCCGCCAGCACGCATTGCGGCGCCAGCGAGCCCCAGGATTTCACGCCGTAGAGTTTGAGCATCGGTTTCCCCACATGGTTTCGTTCGCTCGGTCCGGGAAGATTAGATCGTCCCTGTTGCGCAAGCTGGCGGCATCCTAGCCGACGATGCGCCCCGTTGTCGGCGCGGCGTTCTCTCCCAGATCCTCGAAGAAGCGCAGCAGATAGCCGTCCGGGTCCTGCACCAGGAACTGGCGGTTGCCGGAATAGGTGTCGCCGGCGCGATACCAGGCTTCCTCCACCGGGCGGAAGAGGGGAAGGCCCGCCGCCCGCAGCCGCGCGACGATGGCGCCGAGGTCGCCGACCTCGATCTGCAGGTTGATGCCGCGGCCGTACGGCTTCTCGCGCCTGGCGGTCAGCCAGAAATCGGTCTCCTGCTCGATCATCAATTCGGCGCCGCCGAGGTCGAGATAGGCGAACTTCTCCGCCGGGCGATCGTAGCGCACGGAAAACCCGAGCACCCGCACATAGAAATCGAGGCTGGCCGCATGGTCGGAGACCAGCAGCTCCGGCACCAGCTTCGCGTTCATGGCTGCGGCCCGCCGCCGGGCCCCCGCGCGCGCGACCGCAGATACGCCAGCCAGTAGGTGAGCGCGACCAGGCAGGCGCCGCCGACGAGATTGCCGGCGATGACGGCGATTTGCGTCGGCACGATGTTGGCGAGGCCGATGGCACCGGTCGCGACGCCGTCTTGCGACAGCAGCGCCCGGAACTCCGATGTCGACAGCGGCGATTGCAGCAGCCAGCCCAGCGCCAGGTAGTAGAAGTTGGCGACCGAATGCTCGAAGCCGGCGGCGACGAAGGCGGTGATCGGCAGGATGACGATCAGGATCTTGTCGGTGACGCTGCGCGCCGCGAGCGAGCCCCAGACGGCGAGGCAGACCAGCACGTTGCACATTACCCCGCGCCAGAAGGCGAGGCCCAGCGGCAGGCTGGCCTTGGCGGCGGCAATCTTCACCGCCGTCACGCCCACCTGCATGTCGCCCATCAGCCAGTGGCCGGACAGGAAGACCAGCACCGCCGTGCCGGCGGCGCCGACCAGATTGCCGAACAGCACGATGGCCCAGGCGCGCAGCATCGCGCCGAGAGACAGGCGCCGGCTGGCCCAGGCGATGGTCATCAGGACGTCGCCGGTGAACAGCTCCGCGCCGCAGACCACGACCAGCACCAGGCCCATGGAGAAGACGAGGGCGGGCAGCAGCCGCGCCAGGCCGAAGGGCAGCGCCTCGCCCAGCCCCGTTGCCGTCAGGGTCGAGAACATCGCGCCCAAGGCGATGAAGGCGCCGGCCAGCAGCGACAGCGTGAACAGGGTCGGGACGTCGCGCTGCGCCTTGGCGACGCCGCTGGCCTCCGCCTTCTCGGCGACGGCTTCGGGCAGCAGGGCGTCCAGGGTCGGCGGTGTGGTCACGATTTTCCCCCAACTTTCGTTCAGGCGGTCTCCGCCCCGTTCCTTGACGGTTCGATGGCGGCGACCTCGGCATCGCCTTGCGACGCGATGTCCTGCAAGGCGGCCATCGCCGCCGGATGCCCCCCGAACCGGACCCGCCTGAGGCCTTCGCGCAAGGCCGCGTGGGCGAGATCCGCCCGATCCGCGCAATCGAGCGTCAGCCGGTAGGCCGCGCTCCCGAATTCCTGCGCCAGCATCCGGTTGAGTTCCGCGAACCAGAGCACCCCGTACGTGATCGCGGCGTCGGGCGGGCTTTCCAGCTCCGCCGCGACGCCGCGGGATCGTGCCGCCGCGATGGCGGCGCGGGCCTCGTCCAGGCTGGCGACGACGACGCGCTGTGCCGTCATCGCGGCCGGCTTATCCCAGCTTGCCCATCGCCACCGCGGTGTCGCCCATGCGGTTGGAGAAGCCCCACTCGTTGTCGTACCAGGACATCACGCGCACGAAGGTGCCATCGATGACCTTGGTCTGCGACAGATCGAAGGTCGAGCTGGCCGGGTTGTGGTTGAAGTCCATCGACACCAGCGGCTCCTCGTTGGTGGCGAGCACGCCCTTCAGCGGGCCGTTCGCCGCCTTGATGATGGCCGCGTTCACCTTCTCCTTGGTGGTCGGCTTCTTGGCGACGAACTTGAAATCGACCAGCGAGACGTTGGGCGTCGGCACGCGGATCGAGGTGCCGTCCAGCTTGCCTTCCAGTTCCGGCAGCACCAGGCCGACGGCCTTGGCGGCGCCCGTGGTGGTCGGGATCATGTTCAGGGCCGCCGCGCGGGCGCGGTAGAGGTCCTTGTGCATGGTGTCGAGCGTCGGCTGGTCGCCGGTATAGGAGTGGATCGTCGTCATGAAGCCGTGCTCGATGCCGATCGCCTTGTGCAGGACATAGGCGACGGGCGCCAGGCAGTTGGTGGTGCAGGAGGCGTTGGAGACGATCTTGTGCGTCTTCTTCAGCTTCTGGTGGTTGACGCCATAGACCACGGTCAAATCGACATCGGTGCCGGGCGCGGAGATCAGCACCTTCCTGGCGCCGGCCGCCAGATGCGCGGCGGCCTTGTCCTTCGCGGTGAACAGGCCGGTGCATTCCAGCGCGATGTCGACGCCCAGCGCCTTCCACGGCAGCTTCGCGGGGTCGCGCTCGGCGCTCACCTTCATCCAGCCGGCGCCGACATCCATCTGGTCGCCGCGGGTGCGCACCAGGCCGCGGAAATGGCCGTGCACGGTGTCGTGGCGGAACAGGTGCGCGTTGGTCTCGACCGGGCCGAGGTCGTTGATGCCGACCACCTCGATGTCCTCGCGGCCGCTTTCCATGATGGCGCGCAGCACCAGGCGGCCGATGCGCCCGAACCCGTTGATGGCAACTTTGACAGTCATGCTTTCCTCTCGAATACCCCGGTGAATGTGCCGGTTGAATGCGGTGGGGGCGGTTAGAGCTTCGCCTTCACTTTGTCGACAATGGCGGCCGCCGTGATGCCGAAATGCTTGTAGAGCTCGGGCGCCGGGGCCGAGGCGCCGAAGCCCGGCATGCCGATGAACACGCCGTCGCTGCCCAGGTAGCGCTCCCAGCCGAAGCCGATCGCCGCCTCGATGCCGACGCGCAGGCCGTCGCCCAGCACCTCCTTGCGGTAGCTTTCCGGCTGCTCGTCGAACAGCTCCCAGCAGGGCAGCGAGACGACGGCGGTGCCGATGCCCTGGGCCTCCAGCGTCTCGCGCGCCTCGACGGCGAGCATGACCTCGGAGCCGGTGGCGATCAGCGTCACCTGCCGCTTGGCCTTGGCCGGGCGGATGACGTAGCCGCCGCGGGCGCAGTGATTGGCGACGGCGGAATCCGCGCGCAGATGCGGCAGCGCCTGGCGGGTGAGAGCCAGGATCGAGGGCCGGTGCTTGGCGGCCAGCGCCAGCGCCCAGCACTCGGCGGTCTCCATCGTGTCGGCCGGGCGGAACACCAGCAGGTTGGGAATGGCGCGCAAGGCCGCCAGGTGCTCGACCGGCTGGTGCGTCGGGCCGTCCTCGCCAAGGCCGATGGAATCGTGGGTCATCACGTAGATGACGCGCTGATGCATCAGCGCCGAGAGGCGGATCGCCGGACGGCAGTAATCGGTGAACACCAGGAAGGTGCCGCCGAAGGGGATGATGCCGCCATGCAGCGCCATGCCGTTCATCGCCGCGGCCATCTCGTGCTCGCGGATGCCGTAATAGATGTAGCTGCCGCCATAGGCGCCGGCCTTGATCGGCTGCGCGTTCTTGGCCTTGGTGTTGTTGGAGCCGGTGAGATCGGCCGAGCCGCCGATGAATTCCGGCAGCACCGGCGCCAGGGCCTCGATCACCTTCTGCGAGGATTGCCGCGTGGCGATCTTCGGCGCTTCCGCCGCGATGGCGTCCTTCAGCTCGTTGACCTTGGCGGCGAAGCTCTCGGGCAGCTCGCCCGCCATCACCCGGTCATGCTCGGCGCGGTGCGCGCTGGCGTCGTGGCGCTTGGCCCAGGCGGCGTAGTCGGCCTGGCCGCGCTGGCCTGCCTTGCTCCAAGCCCCCCGGATAGCATCCGGCACCTCGAAGGGCGCGTGCGCCCAGCCGAGCTTGGCGCGGGCGCCGGCGACCTCGTCCTTGCCCAGCGGCGAACCGTGGGTGGCGGCGGTGCCGGCCTTGGTCGGCGCGCCATAGCCGATCACCGTCTTGCAGGCGATCAGCACCGGCCGGTCGCTGGTCTTCGCCTTGGCGATGGCGGCGGCGACCGCCTCCGGATCATGGCCGTCGACCTGGGCGGTGGCCCAGCCGGCGGCCTGGAAGCGGGCGATCTGGTTCTCCGAGCTCGACAGGTTGATGGGGCCGTCGATGGAGATGGAATTGTCGTCCCACAGCACGATCAGCTTGGCGAGCTTCAAGTGCCCGGCCAGCGAGATCGCCTCCTGGCTGATGCCCTCCATCAGGCAGCCGTCGCCGGCGATGACATAGGTGTGGTGGTCGACCAGCTCGTCGCCGAAGCGCGCATTGAGGATGCGCTCGGCCAGCGCGAAGCCGACCGAATTGGCGATGCCCTGGCCGAGCGGGCCGGTGGTGGTCTCGATGCCCTGGGCGTGGCCGTATTCCGGGTGGCCCGCCGTCTTGGAGCCCAGCTGGCGGAAGTTCTTCAGTTCCTCCAGCGTCATGTCGGCATAGCCGGTCAGATGCAGCAGCGAATAGAGCAGCATCGAGCCATGGCCGGCCGACAGGATGAAGCGGTCGCGGTCCGGCCAGTTCGGGTGGCGCGGGTCGAATTTCAGGAACCGGGTGAACAGCACCGTTGCCACGTCGGCCATGCCCATCGGCATGCCGGGATGGCCGGAGGCCGCCTTTTCCACCGCATCCATGGCGAGGGCGCGGATGGCATTGGCCATGTCGCGCACGGAGACGCCCGATTGGGCGGCGTCAGAGGGCGCGACGGGCTTGGCGGAAGCGGCTTCCATGGGGTCGATCCTGGGGCTGAAACGGCGGGAAATTGCGGCGCACCATGCCGCCCGGCCCGCCTGTGGTCAATAACCCAACACCGTCGCACAGGCCGATGTGCCGAGATGACGCAAATCCAAGTATTTGGCGGCTTCCATTGACCTTATCTGTGATCGCGGTTTTAATTCGCCCTGGAAACCGGGGATTCGCCCCGCTCGACTCGCCGACCCATCACGGGGCCAACGGCGGGCGGTTCCATAGACGGGACGTGTAGGGAAGGGGTCCAGCCATCATGAGCCACCTGGATCTGGCAATCGACCGCTTGGACGCGGCCATGGCGCGCCTGGACGCCGCCGTCGCCGAAAGCTCGGCCCGCGGCGCCAAGGACCGCGAATTGCTGGAAAGCGAGTTGTCGATCCTGAAGCAGACCTATGACCTGCTGCAGGCCGAGGCCCGCATCGTCGCCGACCAGCTGGATGACGTCATCGGCCGCCTCGGCCATGTGGCCGAGCAGGCCTAGCCCGGCCAGCGCCTGAACCGAATTCTTGGGGCCGCACCCAAAGGGATACCCGCCATGCCGACCGTCACCATCCCCCTGAATGGCCGCAACTACGACATCGCCTGCGGCCCCGGCGAAGAGGCCAGGGTGGAGGAGCTCGCCGCCCGCCTGCGCACCCGGATGGAGGGGATTTCCCGGTCCCTCGGCGGGGCGCAGGAGAACTTCCTGTTTGCCGTCACCTCCCTGCTGCTGGCTGACGAGCTGGAACAGCGGGAAAAGGAACTCTCCGAGCTGCGCGGCAAGCAGAAGGAGGCCGGCCAGGGCCGCGAGGTCACCCTCGCCAAGACCCTGGAGAAGCTGGCCGGCCGGATCGAGGCTATTGCCGCCCGCCTGGAAGCCGCCTAAATACAGCCCGGGCGGTTGCTGCCGGGTGCGACAGGACGAGTATCCCTGGGGCCATACGTCACCTCTAGGGAGCTGTCCCTACCTGGACCATCGGTCCAGGCACATGGCGCCCACCTGCTGAGTGCAGGCCTTAGAGGATCATGCGTGCCATCGGCCCATGTGGCGCCGCCCACTCATTTCAGACGGATTCCGGGACACGCCCTGCTCAATGGATCATGCGGAGACCCAGGCGCTGAAGGCCAACCTCCGGCGCGAGGCTTCCGCGCGCCGCAAGGCCGCCCATGCCGCGCATCCGCAGGCCGGGCTGGCCCTGGCGCAGCATTTCCGCAGCGCCATCCATCTGCCCGCCGGAGCCGCCATCTCCGGCTTCTGGCCGATGGGCGACGAGATCGATGTGAAGCCGCTGCTGGCCCAATTGCACGCCGCCGGCCATCCGATCGGCCTGCCGGTGGTGCTGGGCAAGGGGCAGCCGCTGGTCTTCCGCGCCTGGCATCCGGGCCTCGCTTTGGTGGCGGGCGGCTTCAAGACCGAGGTGCCGCCGCCCTCGTCGCCCGAACTGGTGCCGCAGGTGCTGATCGTGCCGCTGCTCGCCTTCGACGCGGAAGGATACCGGCTCGGCTATGGCGGCGGCTTCTACGACCGCACGCTGGAAAAGCTGCGCGGCAGCGGCGCGCGGCCTTTGGCGGTCGGCGTCGCCTTTTCCGCGCAGCACGTTGCGCGGGTGCCGCGCGACGCCTATGACCAGCCGGTGGATTGGATCGTGACCGAGAAAAGCGTGCAGCACTTCGGCGTCGCCGCGCCGGCCGCGCGCCAGACGGCGGAGGGATAGAGGGAATGCGTCTGTTGTTCTGCGGCGATCTGGTGGGGCGGCCCGGGCGCGACGTGATCGTCGAGCGCTTGCCGGGATTGCGCCGCGATCACGGCATCGATTTCGTCGTCGCCAATGGCGAGAACGCGGCGGGCGGCTTCGGCATCACCAAGAAGATCTGCGACGATTTGTTCGGCGCCGGCGTCGATTGCATCACCACCGGCAACCATGTCTGGGACCAGAAGGAGACGGTCGCGCATATCGGCGGCGAGCCGCGCCTGCTGCGGCCGCACAACTTCCCGGCGGGAACCCCCGGCCGGGGGGCTGGCATCTTCACCGCCCCGCGCGGCCGGAAGGTGGCGGTGATCAATTTGATGGGCCGGCTGTTCATGGACCCGCTGGACGATCCGTTCCAGCAGATCGAGCCGCTGCTCAACGCGCACCGGATCGGCGGCAATTGCGACGCGGTGATCCTCGATTTCCATGGCGAGGCGACCAGCGAGAAGATGGCCATGGGCCACATCGTCGATGGCCGCGTCTCGCTTTGCGTCGGGACCCACACCCATGTGCCGACCGCCGACCACATGATCCTCGCCAGGGGCACGGCCTACCAGTCCGATGCCGGCATGTGCGGCGACTACGATTCCGTCATCGGCATGGAGAAATCCATGCCCATCGCCCGCTTCACCCGCAAGATGCCGACCGAGCGCCTCTCGGCCGCGCAGGGCCCGGCGACGCTCTGCGGCGTGCTGGTCGACACCGACGACGCCACGGGCCTGGCGAAGGCCGTGCAGCCGGTGCGCCTCGGCGGGCGGCTCAGCCAGCAGACGATCTCGGCCTAGGGTCTGTACTCAATTATGGGATTCCCGAGTTTGTCGGGATGTGATTCAAGCTTCCAAACGGTTGGAGGCTTGCGATGAAGGGGATTGGTTGGCTGAGCGATGCGGAGTGGGCTCGGATTGAGCCGCTTCTTCCGCGCGGTCGCAAAGGTGCACACCGGGTGGACGACCGGCGGGTGATCAGCGGGATCGTTCACATGTTGCGCTCGGGCGCGCGCTGGCGCGACTGCCCGACCGCCTACGGGCCTTACACGACGGTCTACAATCGGTTCAACCGCTGGAGCCGGCAAGGGCTGTGGTTCGAGATATTCCAGGCGCTGACCGGGCATAGCGGCATTTACGGCCTGGCGGCGATCGACAGCACGCACGTCAAGGCGCACCGTTCGGCCAGCGGGGGAAAAGGGGGGCCTTCGAGCAAGCGCTCGGTAAGTCGCGCGGCGGCTGCACCAGCAAGCTCCACGCGCTCGCCGACGCCAAGGGCCGGCCGCGCGTCCTCATCCTGACCGCCGGCAACGTCAACGACATCTCGGTCGCCGCAAGCCTGCTCGATCGCGCCGGCCCGTTCCGGCGGCTGGTCGCCGACCGCGCCTATGATGCCAACCACCTACGCGACCGACTGGCGGCCCAAAGGATCGAGGCCGTGATCCCCTCGACCACATCGCGCGCCCAGCCGATCCCCCACAATCGCCGAACCTACAAGGCCAGAAACCGGATCGAGCGCATGTGGTGCAGGCTCAAGGACTGGCGCCGCATCGCAACCAGATACGACAAACTCGCCAGAAACTTCCTCAGCGGCGCCTATATCGCGGCAATCTTCGCTTGCTGGATCAATTGAGTCCGGACCCTAGCGCTCGCATCCGGCATCCTTCATTTCGTCATCGCCGGCCCGCAGCGTAGCTGCGAGTCCCGGTGATTCGAATGCGCGTCCGCCGCACGGACCGCAGGGTAAGCACGCGCTCTCACCACCGCCCCTGCGGCGGCACCATGGATCCCGGGTCAAGCCCGGGATGACGATCGGTGAGTTGGAGAGAGCACGCGATCTTGCCCCTATCTCCCTCGTCACCCCGGCCTTGCGCCGGGGTCCATTCCTCCGCGACTCTTGCGGTTGATGGATGGATCCCGGCGCCCGGGAAATCCGAGGGGCCGGCATGACGCGTTGAGGCGCGGAACCAGCGCAGGTAGTCACTCATGTGCCGCGCGCGAATCCTGCGGCGCCTGCGCCCGCTCGTTCATGCCGTAGTCGCGCAGCACGCCGGCCACCCGCAGGCGGTAGTTCCTGAAGATGCCGGCGCGGCCTTTGGCCTGGGCGGCGCGGTGCTCGGCGATCGCGCGCCATTCCGCCACCGCCGCCTCGTCGCGCCAGAAGGAGAGGGAGAGGATCTTGCCCGGCTCGCTCAGGCTCTCGAAGCGCTCGATCCCGATGAAGCCGTCGATCAGGGACAGCAACGGCCGCAACTCGGCGGCGAGATCGAAATAGTCCTGGCGGCGGCGCGGATCGGGCCAGACTTCGAAAATGACGGCAATCATGGATATGCTCCAAAGACCGGAATGCGGGCATTGACCGACGCAGCGTAGCTCATGGTGCCGGCGATCGCGGCGAAGTCCAGCCCGCGCGCCAGCAGCGCCTGGACGCCGATGACGGCGAGCGTCACGGCGATGCGCGCGCCGGGACAGGCATGCGCGCCATGGCCGAAGGTGAAGCAGATGGGTTGCGCGCGCTCCGGATCGAACGCATGCGGCTGCGGGTTGGCCGCCGGGTCGCGATTGGCTGCAGCCAGCACGACCAGGATCGCGTCGCCCGCCTTCAGCGCCTGGCCGGCCAGCAGGCAATCCTCGGCCACGTAGCGCCGCGTGTTGTGGATCGGCGGGTCGTGACGCGCGATTTCGGCGACCAGGCGGCGCAGCAGCGCATCGTCGCCGGCGGCGGCGCGGCGCAGCCGGCCGTCGCGCGCCAGCGCCAGCAAGGTATTGCCGATCAATCCCGCGGTCGCCTCATGGGTCTGCGACATCAGGCCGAGGATGTTGGCCAGCGCCGCGTCGCGCTGCGTCACGCCCAGGCTGGCCAGCCGCTCGATCAGCATCGGCACTCCGCCGCGGAGGCCCGGCGCCGCGTTGCGCTCGAGCAGGTCGAGCAGCGCGGCGGCGGCGGCCTTGCCGCGCGCGACCGCGGCCTCGCCACTCCGCGGCGACAGGCAGTGCACGAAATCGCCCACCAGCAGCGCCGCCTCGCCCGCCGCCGCCGGGGGCAGGCCGATCATCCGCGCTACCACGCGCACCGGATAGGCGCGCAGGAAGCGGTCGAGGCCCAGGCCGTCGCTTCCTCCCGTGTCGAGGCACGCGGCGGCGGCGCGGCGGGCAAGAGCCACCAGCCGTTCCGGCTCGGTGGCGCCGAGGCAGGCGCTCAAAGCGGGCTTCAGCGCGCCGTGCCGCTCGCCGTCGGTCATCCGCACCAGCTGGTTGAAGACGTCGCCCGCGGGCGAGCCCGCGAGGTTTGCCGGCACCGGCTCGGTGGTCGGGCGGACCCGGCAATGCGGATGTTCCAGCACCGCCCGGACCGCGCCGGCGCCGAGCGCCACCCACAGGCCAAGCTGCGCCTCGCGATAGAACGGGCGATAGGCGAGCAGGGCGGCGTAGTAGGGGTAGGGGTCGGGATGCGCTGCCGCCATCAGCAGGTTGTCGGGGAAGTTCCGGGGCGACGGGCGTGCATTGGCCGGCATGGCGGGTGTCCTCGCTTGCAATCGATGGTTTGACCATCGCCGAAGCGTGCCGGATTGTCATGCGGCGACGCTTTGGCTACCATCGAACTATGGATCAGGAACCGGACATCGAGAGCTTCGCCCGCACCCTCGGCGACCCGACGCGGATCAAGATGCTGACGCTGCTGATGGAAGGGCGCGCGCTCACGGCCAAGGAGCTGGCCTATGGCGCGGGGGTGGAGCCCGCCACCGCCACCGCGCATCTGAAGCGCCTGCTCGAGGATCGCCTGGTCGCGGTGGCGGTCCAGGGCCGGCACAAATATGTGCGCCTGGCCTCGCCCGACGTGGCGCAGCTCATGGAGCTGATGATGGCGGTGGCGCCGCGCACGGTCCTGCGCCGGCCGCGGCCGCGGGTCGAGGAAAAGCTGCGCCAGGCGCGCATGTGCTACGACCACCTGGCGGGCGAGCTCGGCATCGGCCTCACCGACGCGCTGGTGGCGCAGGGCCTGCTGCGCAAGGAGGAGGATGCCTTCGCCGTCACCCGCAAGGGTGCGGCCTGGTTCGGCGAGCTCGGCATCGACCTCGACGCGATCCGCGGCCGGCGGCGAAAGTTCGCCGCGCCCTGCCTCGACTGGAGCGAGCGCCGCGATCATCTCGGCGGCGCGCTCGGCGCCGCCTTGGCCGAGCGCCTCGTCGCGCTCGGCTGGATCGCCCGCAAGCGCAACTCCCGCGCGGTCAGCGTCACGGAGACGGGGCGGCGTCATCTGCAGCGGCAACTCGGCATCTAGCCGGCGGCCCGGCGGCTCAGTTCCCGCAGACGATCTTGTCGAACACCTTGCACTTCTTCTTGCCGCAGGCCTGGCCGTCGAGGGTTTCGGCGGCGCCCTTGCGGGTGTCGGTGTCGATCTTCTCCACCGCGCTGAAGCCCTGCTTCTGGCAGAAGGCGAGGGCGATGGCCCTGGCGTCGCTCTTGCCGCAATCCTCGCCGTCCGGGCTGGCGCAGGCGAGCAGGCGGCTGCCGCTGGCGGTCAGCGGCGGCTTGTAGGCCTTCGGCCCGGTCGATGCCGTCTGCGTCGGCTGGTCGGTGCCGGCCGGGTTCGGTTGGGCCGGGGTCTCCGTGCTGGGCGCTGATGGCGCATTCGTGGTGGCCAGCTGGGCGCTGGGGAAGACGTAGAGCTTGTTGCCCTCGATGGCGTAGACGTTGCCCTGGGTGCCGATGACCGGCTGCGTCAGGCCGCCATCGGCCCAGTCATAGCGCCCGACCTCCTGCAGCGTCTCGGAATCGTAGGTGATGAGGTGGTGCCAGGTCGACACGAACAGGTGGTTGTGCGAGGCCGCCGCGGCCGCGATGGTGAAATCGTCGAGGGCGATCCGCGCGTCAAGATGGCCGCCGTTGAGAACAGCCACGTCGCCGCTGGTGGTGACGACGGCGACCTTGCCGTTGCGCAGGATGGTCGGCGACGTGACCGCATAGACGCCCTTCACGGTTGGCACGGTGCTCGAGTTGGGGCCGGCAAAGCGGATCCCGTCATAGGCGCCGTAGATGGTGTGGCCGTCGAAGGTGACGGTGGGCGTCCCCAGCGCGATAAAATTGTCCTCGTCGTGGATGCGGAAGATCTCGTTGAAGGCCTGGCCGCCGAACGTGTAGTCGACCAGGTTCTGCGAGCCGTCGGCGACCAGGATGTGCGGCGGGCCGCCGGGATTGGGATAGATCGCGGCCGTCGGCGCCGGCTGCTTGACCGGATCGTGCACCGGTCCGCTGGGTTGGCCCGGCTTGGACTCGAAGCCGGAATTCACCAGCGCGATGCAATGGACGAAGGGCGGCAGCAGGCAGGAATAGACCGCCCAGTCCGGCAGGCCGCTGCCGCCGGTCACCTTGCCGGTGAGGTCGCTGACCGTGGCGTCGGCGAGCAGGGCGCCATCGGTGCTGAAGGCGAGCAGATGCGGCTCCGAGCCCATATGCAGCGGCAGGTCATAGGGGATGATGACGATGATCAGCTCGGCATCGCCCGACTTCCACAGGTTCGGCGCCACGGTCGTGCCGCTGGCGCCGTATTTGGACGGCATGGCGACCTGGCGAAGCCAGCCGCCGCCGGCGGAGAACTTGTGCAGCACGGCGTCGATGCGCTGCTCGGGCGGGCTGACGCGGTGGTCGGTGAAGGGGTGGTTGGCGATGACGTAGACGTTGCCCTCGGAATCGAGCACCGGCGAGGCGACGATGGAGCCCGGGACGTCGCGGCTCCACCACGGCGTGCCGTCGGGCCGGAAGGCCATCACCTTGCCCTGCTCGTTGCCGAGATAGACGGTGCCATCGGCCGCGATCACGGGCCCGGCGCCGGGGGCGAAGGTGCCGATGCCGGAAACGACCTTCAGCGGCGCCGTCGCCGGCAGGGTCGCGGCGTCGAAAAAGCCGGCATTGGTGCTGTTACCGTGCGGCTGGCTCCAGGAATAGGCGCCGGCCGGGGCCTGCAGGCCGCAGATCAGCAGAAGGGTGGTCGCAAGGAAGCGCAGCGTCTCTCGCACGGGTCTCTCCACCTCTGGAGTGAGGATGGAGGGCATACCACATGGAAACGTGAAACAAGCCGCAGTTTATGCTTATGTTCCGTTCACAACCGCGTTATACCCATACAGTTGTGGAATATGACCACAAAATGACGAAAAGCCCACATTACTTCCGCCCTCAGTCGCGGGCGTGATCAGGCCCCGCCCGGCGCGCGGCCCACGGTCATGGCCGCGCGGAAGGTCTCATCCGCATCGATGAACTCCGGCTCCGGCCCGGCGCCCATGGCGTCGAAGAAGCGGCTGATGAAGCAGCGGAAGGCGGCGCACAAGGCGATGTCGCAGATCTCCTGGTCGGTGAAGCCGGCGGCGCGCACCTGGTCCACGTCGGCCTGGGTGATGTTGGATGCGTCCAGCACAACCTTCTCCGCATAGGCGAGCATCGCCACGTCCTTGGGCGCGAGGCCGGCGTTGCGGAAGTCGCGCTGCACCGCCAGCACCTTCTCCTTCGACCCGAGCACGTCGATCAATTGCTTGCCATAGACCATGGAGCAATAGGTCGAGGGCACGTGCTTGGCGGCGATGAAGGT
Source organism: Dongiaceae bacterium (assembly GCA_039808885.1). Classification (GTDB taxonomy): domain Bacteria; phylum Pseudomonadota; class Alphaproteobacteria; order Dongiales; family Dongiaceae; genus Dongia_A. The sequence continues at coordinate 21,721 of JBDHTX010000039.1, forward strand.
GATCAGCTGCCAGCCGCGCTCGCCGAGCGAGAATCCGCCGCGCATCTTGGAGACGAAGTCCATGTACACGGGCAGCAGGTCCGGCCGCGGCGTCATGCAGGCGGCGGTCGACATGACGAAGCCAAGCTGCGCCTTCTGCCTGGCATAGATCTCGGCGATGGCGCCGGTGGCGTCGCCTTCGGAAACGGTCTTCAGGAACATCTGGTCTCCACTCTGGAAATGATTCTCCGCCTCAATTGGCGCAGACGATCTCGTCGAACACCTTGCATTTGTTCGTGGTGCACAGCTGCCCGTCGAGCCGCGCGGCGGCGCCGTTGCGCTTCTCGGTGTCGACCTTGTCGACCTTGGCGAAGCCCTTTTGCTGGCAGAAGGCGAGGGCGACCGCCTTGCTGCTGGACTTGCCGCAATCGCCGTCCTCCAGCCCCTGGCAGGCGAACAGGCGCAGGCCGCCGGGGGTGGTCGGCGCGTTGAAACGCTGCTTCGCCTGGGTCGCCGCCGGCTGGCCCGGATCGGTATTGACCTTGGTGCCGCCGGTGTCGCCGGTGGCATCCCCGGTCAGCGGCGCCGCGATCGCCTGCGGCGGCGGGAACACGAACAGCACGTTGGAGGCCATGGCATAGACATGGCCCTGCGGGCCGATCACCGGCGTCACGGTGCCGCCGCCGACCCAGGAAATCTCCGCCAGCTTCTGCCAGGTCGCCGGGTCGTAGGTGAGGAAGGACCCGGCGGTGGAGACGAAGAGATGGTTGCGCGAGGCCGCGGCGGCGACCATCGACTGGCCGGGCAGCGGCACCTGGCGCTCCAGGTTCTTGCCGTTGAGGATCGACATGCGCATCACGTTCTCCACCACCGCGACGCGTCCGTCGGCCAGCAGCGTCGCCGGCGCCTGGGCGACCGGCCCCTTGATGGCGGGCCAGGTCACGCCGTTGGGGCCGAGGAACAGGATCTTGCCCTTGCCGTCGCTGCCGGTCGCGGCGATGACGCTGTGCCCGTCGGGCATCACCATCGGCGGCGAGATCAGGTAGCGGCTCTCGTCATGCACCCGGAAGGCCTCGCGGAAGCGGCGGCCGGGGAAGGTGTAGCCGACGAAATCCTGGTGCTGGTTCGACATCAGAATGAAGGGCTCGATGGCGCTGCTGAACTTGACGATGGCGGCGCCCGGGCGCGGCAGCTTTATGTCCGCCGGCAGCAGGGTGGCCGGATCGGAGACGTAGTCGCCGCCGCTCGGGTTGAAATCGGAACCGAGCAGGCAGGAGAGGATGGTGAAGATCGTGGCGCACCACAGCGGCATGTCGCTGCTGCCGGTGACCTGCTGCACCATCGTCTTGACCTTGACGTTGTCGAGCACTTCCCCGGTCGAGGAGAAAGCGACCAGGTTGATGTCGTAGCCGCCGGTCAGGCGGTTGGGGAACTCCGCCGGCACCATGACCACGTCGGAATCGCCGGGCAGCTTCCAGATGTTCGGCGGCGCGGTGACGCTGGGCCCGTCGAAGCCGTTGGGAAAGCGCGTCTGCCAGGCGAGCTGCCCGGCGGCGGTGAACTTGTAGAGGCTGGAATCGTAGCGCACCAGCGGCGGGTTCACCTGCATGTTCTTCACGACGCGGGTGCCGACCACGTAGATCGCGCCGTCGCTGCCGATCACCGGCGAGGCGACGATGGAAAAGCCCGGCGTGATCGCCGACGTCCAGCCCCGTGTGCCATCGGCCTGGAAGGACATCAGCTGTCCCTCCTTGTTGCCGAGATAGAAAGTGCCGTTGGCGGCGACGACCGGTCCCGCGCCGGGCGCGAAGCTGCCGATGCCGGTCACGTTGCGCGGCCGCTCGGCCGGCAGGGTCGCCACGTCGACGAAGCCGCTATTGGCGCCGTCGGCGTGCGGCCGATCCCAGGCCGGCGCCGGGCCGGCCCATACCGACAACAGCAGCGCCGCCAGGATGCCCCGGCCCAGTGGAGCGAACGCGATCATTCATGTCCTCCGGTCAGTTTCCACAGCCGATCGTGTCGAAGACCTTGCACTTCTTCTTGGAGCAGAAGTGGCCGTCCAGCGTCTCCGCCTTCACCTTGCGGCTGTCGACGTCGATGCCGCTCACCTTCGCGAAGCCCTGGCTCTGGCAGAAGGCGAGGGCGATGGCCTGGTAGTCGCCCTTGCCGCAATCGTCCTGGTCGAGCTTCTCGCAGGCGAACAGACGATTGCCGTCGGGCAGCAGCGGCGGGGTGTAGAGCTGCGCGCTGGACTGGCTGGTCTGCGGCGCCGGATTGGTTTCGAGGACGCCCTGCGGCTGCGTGATGGTGGCGGTGTCGATCGGCACGTTGAGGGGGGCCGGGAACACCAGCAGGTTGTTGGCCGCGATGACATAGACATGGCCGTCCGGCCCGATCACCGGCTGCGACAGGCCGCCGCCGGTCCAGTTGACCGCTTCGACCTGCTGCAGCGTCGCGGCATCGTAGGTGAGGAAGGCATTCGCCGTGGCGACGAACAGATGATTGCGCGAGGCGGCGGCCGAGACCACCGACGGCCCGCCGAGGTCGATACGCGATTCCACGGTCCCGCCCTGCAGGATCGCAAGCTGCTGGCTCATGACGACGGCGATCTTGCCGCCGGGCAGCAGGGTCGGCGGGGAATAGCTGTAGACGGTCTTGATCGCCGGCACCTTGGTCATGTTGGGCCCAAGGAACTGGAACCCGGAGGCCGACGTGACCAGGGTGTGGCCATCCGGCGTCACCATCGGCGTGGAGACGAAGGACCGGAAATACTTGTCGCTCTCGGTCTTCCGGAAGATCTCGGTCATCGTGTTGTTGTCGAAGGTGAAGCCGACGACGTTCATGAATCCGTCGGCGACCACGATGAACGGCGTGCCGCCGCCGGCATAGGTGAAGATTGCGGCCGTCGGCGCGGGCTCGACGATGGGGTCGGGATGATAGGGCGCATGGAAGCCGCGGATCAGCAGGCAGGTGATGAAAGGCGGGATGGCGCAGGAGATGACCTGATCCTCGATGCCGCCCGTCGCCGTCGGGATCGAAACGCTGACCCGCGCATCGGCCAGCAGCCCGCCATTGGTCGAGAACGCCATCAGCCGCGTCTCGTAGCCGGCCGGCAGGTTGTAGCTGATCGGCACGATGACGGCCTCGGCGCCGTTGTAGCTCCAGATGTTCGGCGCCGCCGTTGTGGTGCCGCCGCCATGGGCCGGGAACGGCTGCTTGAAGACGTAGCCGCCGCTGGCGGTGAATTTGTGCAGGCTCGTCTCCATCTCGTCGGGCCCGTGCGTCTCATGCCGGGTCTTGATGCCGACCACGAACACGTTGCCCTGGGAATCGATCACCGGCGAGGCGACGATGGATTCATCCGGCGCGATGTTGCGGCGCCAATAGGGCTTGCCGTCGGCATGGAGTGCGATGACCTCGCCCTGCTCGTTGCCGAGATAGACGGTGCCGTCGGGCGCGACCACCGGTCCGGCGCCAGTCGCAAAGCTGCCGATATTGCCGATCGCCGCAATGCTCGACTTGGCCGGCAGCGTCTTCACGTCGGCGAAGCCGCTATTGGTGCCGTCGCCATGCGGCCGTTCCCAGCCGTTGGCGGCATGGGCCGCGCCGCAGAGCAGCAGGGCCGCCGCGATCAACCGTGAAACGCAATGCCCTCGCATGGTCGCCTCCCCTCAGTTCTCGCAGCCGATGGAATCGAATACCTTGCACTTGTTCTTGGAGCAGAACTGCCCGTCGAGCGTCTCCGCCCGCACCTTGCGGCCGTCGACGTCGTAGCCGGAGACCTTCGCGTAGCCCTGTTTCTGGCACCAGGCGAGCGCGATCTCGCGATAGTCGCCCTTGCCGCAATCGTCCTGGTCCAGTTCCTTGCAGGCGAACAGCCGGTTGCCGTTGGCCGTCATCGGCGGCTTGTAGAGCTGTGTCGGCGGCAGCGTGGACGTTGGCTGCGGCTGCGCGGCGGGATCGTTGGTGGTGAGGAAGTCCGTGCCCACTCCCGGCTCAGGTGGCGTGTTGGCGCCCGGCTTCGGTTTCCCCGGCTTCAGCACGTTGGTGCCGCTGATCATGCCCGGCGCTTTTGGCGGCGGAAAGATGAACAGGATGTTGGAGGCGATGGCGTAGACGCGCCCGTTCGCGCCGATGACCGGCGGATTGCGTCCGCCGCCGACCCAGTCGAATCGCGCGACCTGCTCGTAGGTGTCGGGGATTGCGTTGAAGGTCGTGAGGGCGTCTTCGCTGGAGACGTAGGCGTAGTTCTTCGATACGGCGACTGCTGCGATCGAGCGTCCGGCCAGGGGCTTGTCGCGGTCGCCGCTGGGGTTGTTGATCAGCACCTGGTCCAGCGAGACGGCGAAAGTGGTGCTGAAGGTCGTCGTGATCGGACTGAGGCCCTTCTTCGCGGGCAGACGGTATTCATTGCTGCCGTCGACATAGGCGATCAGGTAGCCCTGCGAACTATAGGCGGCGACGGTGCGCTGGCCGAGGTTCGGCGTCACCACGAAGGAACGCAGCCGGTCGGTCTGTTTCCAGATCGCCGTTTGAATGAGGCCGTTCGCGGTCGTCCGGTAGACGACCAGCGTCTGGAACCCGTCCGCCACGGCGACATAGGAAATTCCGGTCCCAATATCGGTCCAGCTTGCCGCCATGGGCAACGGCAGTTCCAGGTCCGGCGCGCCCGGGGAGATCGTCGCGGAGCCGAAACTGCCGGTGGTGGTGGGGGTCACCGTGTCGATCTTCTGGTCGACGGAAAGCTGCCCGTCGTCGAAGAACAGCAGCACATGCGTCTCATAGACCGGTGCGTTCGGGACCTTGTAGGCCACCGGCAGCACGACCAGCGCCTTCTGGGCGTTCGAGCCGATGACCGGCGTGAACGAGATGTTCGGCGCCGTCGTCATGATCGTGCCGGGACGATGCGGCGGGAAGGGCGCGCGATAGACCTCGCCGCCGCTGGGATTGAACCGGTAGAGCGCGGCATCGGTGTCGGTCTGGCCGACGACGTAGATGTCGCCATTCCACACCATGGCGGAGGCGACGATACGTTCGCCGCCGGATAGGTTCACGGTCCACAGCCGCGCCCCGTCCTCGCGGAAGGCCATCAACTCGCCCTGCTGGTTGCCGAGATAGAGCGTGCCGTCCGGGCCGATGACCGGCCCGGCGCCGTTGGCGAAGGTGCCGATGTTGGGAATCGAAATCGAGCCCGCGCCCGCCGGCGCCGTTTCGACGCTGGAGAAGAATCCGGAATTCCCGCCGTTGAAATGGGGGAAGTACCAGTTCTGCGCCGCGGCGGGCGCCAGCGGAACAACTGCCAGGATGCCGGCCGCGATCAACCCGCGGATCAATCCCGCCACGCGCGCGAAAGACAATGCCGGCCGCATCGTGCCCATGCCACCCTCCGCTGCCTCGTGCCGAACCACACGGCATGCGCCGGAAACCGGCGGCGCATGCGCCGTTGCGCAAATTCGCTGCGGAGAGCGAGCCCCTGATCCAGCCGCGCAGCCGCAAGATCGTCTGGTGTGCCCGTGTCGTGTGGAAATATACACCCGAATTGTGCCATGTCCCAACACGAACTGGTGAATGTTGTGGTTTGCCCACACGAATGTGCGCGGCATCACAACAACAGCACCAAGACAACGGCGCCGGCCGCTGAACGACCGGCGCCTGAGACGTGCGACCGTGACGGTCAGTTGTTGGCGCAGACGATCTGGTCGAACACCTTGCACTTCTTCTTGCTGCAGAAGCGGCCGTCCAGGGTCTCGGCCTTGACCTTCTTGCTGTCGACCTTGAGCTGGCCGGCGCCGACGAAGCCCTCCTTCTGGCAGAAGGCCGTGGCGATGGCGTTGTAGTCGCCCTTGCCGCAATCGTCGCCGTCGAGCTTCTCGCAGGCGAACAGGCGGTTGCCGCTCGGCAGCAGGGGCGGCACGTAGGGCTTGGAATCCTGGGTGGAGGTACCTGGATCCGTGCTCACCACCGTCGTACCGGCCTGCGGCGTCACCCGGTTGGGCGGCAGCTGCTTCGCCGGCGGGAAGACGAACAGGCCGTCGCCGGCGAGAGCATAGACGTAGCCCAGCGGGCTGATCACCGGCTGCGACGTGCCGCCGCCGCTCCACAACAGCCGCGATACCTCGGTGAGCGACGCGGTATCGAAGGTCTGGATGGCATCGGATGTGGAGACGAAGATGTGCGTGCGCGACGCGGCGGCGGAGGCGAAGCTGTAGCCCATCAGGGGCAGGCTCTTGACGATGTTGCGGCCATCGATGACGGTCATCTGCTTCTGCCCGATCAGGACCGTCCGGCCATCCGCCAGGTGCGTCGGCGTGGCGTAGATCGCGCCCAGGCCGACGACCGGCGCCAGCTTGTTCAGATTCGGCCCCGAGAACAGCACGCCGCCATGGCCGTTGCCGCGCGGGCCGAAAGTGGCGTCCCGTTCGACATCCTCCGTGCCGATGATCGCGTGGCGGTCGGGCAGGATGGCCGGCGCCGAGCGCATGAAGCGGTTCTCGTCCTGGGTTCGGAAGGCCTCGACGAATGCGCCGCCCGACAGCGTGAACCCGACCAGGAAATGGTTGCTGTCAGACAGCAGGATGAAGGGCGTTCCGCCAAGCGGGTTGTTGAAGATGCCGACCGGCTGGAACTGCGGCGCCCGCTCGCCGCTGCGCGGGGTCTTGCCGTCGGACGCCGGGAAGTCCCACGGATAGACCGGCCCGCCGAAGATTTCCGTCCCGATGGTGATCGCATGCTGATCCAGGACCAGCGCGCCGTTGGTCGAGAAAGCGAGCAGCCGGACATCGGTGCCGTAGACCGCCGGCACGATGACCAGCTCGGTGCCGTTGAACCGCCAGAGATTCGGCGACGCGGCGGTGCCTCCGGCGCCGTCGTGGTCCGGGAACGGCGTCGCGCCGAGATAGCCGCCCGTCGCGTTGAAGGTGTGCAGCCAGGCATCGACGCGTTTCACGTTCTTGCCGCCGCGGTGGTCCCGGCTGACGCTGACGCCGACGACATAGATCGACCCGTCGGAGCCGATCGCGGGCGAGGCGACGATCTGCTGGCCCGCGGTGATGTTGCGGCTCCAGCCCGGCGTGCCGTCGGGCTTGAACGACATCAGCTTGCCTTGCTCGTTGCCGAGATAGACGGTGCCGTCCGGCGCGACCACCGGCCCGGCGCCGGGCGCGATGGTGCCGATGTCGCTCACGGTCTTGACCGCGAATTCGGCCGGCTTGGTGACGACATCGACGAGGCCGGTGTTGTCGGTGGGGCCGTGCGCGGTCTGCCATGCCCCGGCCGGCGCGCCGGCCAGCAGCGCCGCGATCAGGCCGGCGCAGGCGACGGCGCGCGGGCCGATGCGACGCAGGAAGTCTGCAAAGTGAGAGTCGGCACCAGGGAATTCAGGGCGAAGGTCAGTCACGCGAGCCTCCCGCAGCTGGCCCGGCGCGCCTGGTGTCCGAAACGGACCCAAGGGCGACCGTTCCATTCCATGTGGCAGGTTACACCACTAACAGTCGCAGGTCAGAAATTCCTGCCACAATTCTGTGATGGGTGTGGATAACCAGCCTTGCCGGAACAGGTAGGTCGAGTGGCGGCGGCGCGCTGTGAAGCGGATCACACGGCGCCCGGATTGCCCGGCCGACGGAAAAGCCCGCCCGGTTGCCCGGGCGGGCCTGGTGCGCTCATCGGTAGGCGTGGTGGGCTAGCTCTTGCAGATGATCTCCTTGAACACCTTGCACTTCTTCTTGGTGCAGTATTCGTCGCCCGTCAGGGTCTCCGCCTTCTCCTTGCGGGTCTCGACATCGAATTTCTGCGACTGGGTGTAGCCCTCCTTGACGCAGAACTGCCGGGCGATCTCGCGGTGGTCCTTCTTGCCGCAATCATCGCCATCCGGCTTCAGGCAGGCGAACAGGCGATAGCCGTTCTTGCTCAGCGGCGGTTTGTAGCTGGTCGACTGCCCGGCCCCGGTGCCCGTCGGCGCCGTTTCTGGCAAGGGGATCCCGGAATCCTGGAACACGCCGGTCTTCGTGGCGGGCGGCGTCGCAGGAATCTCCTGCAGCACACCACCGCCTCCGGCGGGCGCGGGAATGCCGGAATCCTGGAACACGCCGGTCTTCGGCGCCGGCGCTCCCGAAGTCGGTGGAAAGACGAACAGCGTATCGTCGGCGATGGCGTAGACGTGGCCCTGCGGCCCGATCACCGGCGTGTTCACGCCGCCGCGGGTCCATTCGAAATTGGCGAGTTCGGTCAGCGTCTGCGGGTCGAGCGTATGCAGCCCCAGCACGGTCGAGACGTAGAGATAGTTGCGCGACGCGGCGGCGGCGGCGACGGACTGGCCGGGCAGGGTCACCGTCGCGTCGACCAGTCCGCCGCGCAGGATCGCCACGCCGCCGAAGTGCCGGACCACGGCGAAGCGGCCGTCCTTCATGCGTGCCGGCGCGGCGAAGCTCTGCGGCGTGGGGACGATGATGTCCTGCAGGCCGCGGGCCGCGAACAGGATGCTGGTCTTGTAGTCCTTGTTCCTGATGGGGATCATCGCGTGGCCGTCGTTGAGCAGCGTCGGCGTGCCGAGCAGGATGCGGTTGGCGTCGTGCGCGCGATACAGCTCCTCGAAGGCGCTGCCGTTGAAGGTGTAGGCCACCAGGTCGTGGAAGGAATCCGAGACGACGATCTGCGGCGTCGCGGCATAGTCGGGCAGGCGGATCGCGGCCGCCGGCAGCGGGTTCATCAGGTTGTCGGGGAGCAATCCCGCGCTCGGCACGGCCTCGCCCTGCGGCGCGCTGAACGAGCCGCAACCGTGACCGAGGGTGATGAAGTAGCAGGGATACATCCACCAGTCGCTCACCGGCAGGCCGCTGCCGGTGACGTCGCCGAACAGGTTGCTGACCCTGGTGTCGGCCAGGACCCGGCCGTCGGTCGAGAAGGCGACCAGGTGCATCTCGAACTGCGCGCTGTCCTGGCGGAAGATGCCGGGCACGATGATCGCTTCGCTGCCGCCGCTGCGCCAGATGTTGGGCGGCGCGTCGCCGGAGAGCCCGCCATAGACCTTCGGCATCGGCGTGTGCCAGAGCAGGGCGCCGCCGGAATTGAACTTGTAGAGCTCGGTCACCACGCTCGTGGTCACCGGCGTCGCCGTGTGGTCGCGCACCTTGGCGGTGCCGACGACATAGATCGAACCGTCGCCGCCGATCGCCGGCGAGGAGAGCACGCCTTGGCCGCCGATGTCGCGGCTCCAGCCCGGCGTGCCGTCCGGGTGGAACGACATCAGCTTGCCGCGCATGTTGGCGATGTAGACGGTGCCGTCGGGCGCCACCACCGGGCCGGCGCCCGGGGCGATGCCGCCGAGGCGCGGCACGGTGGTGAGCGGCGCCCGGGCCAATCCGGTCGGCACGTCGACGAAGCCGGAATTGTCCGGATCGCCATGGGCGGTCTGCCAGGCCCAGGCCGGCTGGCAGGTGACGGTCTGGACCGCCAGCGCAACGATGCCCAGGAAACCTCGGGTGGCCCGGCTGGGCAGCCGGAAATATCTGCTGAACACGATCTCCTCCATGTATCGCGGCGAACTCTTGCGAGCTGGGCCGAATGGCCCTTCTGCCATGGTGGAGGGTGGAAAGACGCAGTTTTTATGGTGAGATCAACAACACAAAATGGACTGGTGTGTAAGATGCAACAAAATAAACGGTTTTGTTGTCGCGGCCGGGGCGTCGCCGGGCTCCGGCCAAACAAAAAGCCCGCCCCTGATCAGGCGGGCTGCAGACCCAGTATTGGGGCCAGGCTTAGGGAATACGGGATCTAGTACGGGCCTTAGGCAACGAAGGCCGGGGGACTTTCGGCCGGCCTTCGTGTGACCGGCCTTAGTGCGACTGGCCTCAGTGCTGCTGGCCGCGGGCGACGGCCAGGAAGCGGTCGATCTCATTCTGCATGATCTGGGCGCGGGCCAGGACTTGGTTGGCGATCTCGCGCACCCGGTCGGGCGTTTCCTGGTTGCGGTCGGCGGCGATCGACAGGGCCGAGCCGATGCCGTCCAAGGCGGCCTGGCGGGTGGCTTCGCAGACCATGTCGGCCATGCGGACGACTTCCGCCTGCAATTCGGCGACACCGTGTTCAGCGCGATTGACCTGAAGGGCTTCCGACATGACCGTTTCCTCGACCTGGACCAAGTGCGACATCCGACCCGAAGCCTGCGCCCGAAATCGTAAACAACGTCTTAAGACAGCCCGTTCCACCTGCCCCGGATCACGCGGCGCGGCGGCCCTTCGCGGGGTTCTTGGCGACGCGGAGAAGTGTGCTAAAAGGCGTCAAACTCCCGCCATATGAGCGGCCTGGCCTGGCCCCTCGGTCGCCGCCGGACCCGCCCCATATGGTGAGTTTTCTCGCAACGATCTCAAGGGTTTGGGTCCCGGAGTCTAGGGTCATGGCCGGCCATTCACAATTCAAGAACATCATGTACCGGAAGGGCGCGCAGGACGCCAAGCGCGCCAAGGTCTTCACCAAGATCATCCGGGAGTTAACGGTTGCGGCCAAGACCGGCCTCAGCGACCCCAACGCCAATCCGCGGCTGCGCGCCGCCATGATCGCCGCCCGCGAGGCGAACATGCCCAAGGACACCATGGAACGCGCCATCAAGCGCGGCGCCGGCGGCGACGATTCCACCGCCTATGAAGAGGTGCGCTACGAGGGCTACGGGCCGGGCGGCATCGCCCTCATCGTCGAGGCGCTGACCGACAACCGCAACCGCACCGCCTCGGAAATCCGCACCGCCTTCGCCAAGGCCGGCGGCAATCTGGGTGAGACGAATTCCGTCTCCTTCATGTTCGAGCGCAAGGGCGTCGTCGTCTATCCGGCCAAGTCCGGCAGCGCCGATGCGATGTTCGAGGCGGCGCTGGAGGCCGGCGCCGACAATGTCGAGAGCGGCGCCGAGGCGCACCAGGTCACCTGCGCGACGGAGGATTTCTCCGCCGTGCGCGACGCGCTGGAAGCCAGGTTCGGCGCCGCGCGCGAGGCGAAGCTGCAATGGCTGCCGCTCAACACCGTGCCGGTCGACGGCGACGCGGCGGATTCGCTGCTGAAGCTGATCGACGTGCTGGAGGACAACGACGACGTCCAGGTGGTGTTCGGCAATTTTGAGTTCTCCGACGAAACTCTCGCCAAATTGTCGGCCTGACCTCCATGCGCCTGCTGGGCCTCGATCCCGGATTGCAGCATACCGGCTGGGGTGTGATCGAGGTCGACGGCTCGCGTCTGTCCTTTGTCGCCGCGGGCACGGTGAATTCCTCGCCCAAGCGGCCGCTGGCGGAACGCCTGGTCGAGATCCATGACGGCCTGCGCGCGGTGATCGATGCGTGGGAGCCGGCCGAGGCGGCGGTCGAGGAGACCTTCGTCAACAAGAACCCGACCTCCACCTTGAAGCTCGGCCTGGCGCGCGGCGTGGTGCTGCTGACGCCGGCCCTGTTCGGGCTGAAGGTCGCCGAGTATCCCGCCAACCTGATCAAGAAGTCGGTGGTCGGCGCCGGCCACGCGGCGAAGGAGCAGGTGCAGATGATGGTGCGCGTGCTGTTGCCGGCGTCCGGCGATGCCGACAGCGCCGATGCCGCCGACGCGCTCGCCGTCGCCATCTGCCACGCCCATCACCGCGCCACGCTCAACACCTGGGGCGCCAAGGATTTCCGCGAGGTGCTGCGGTGATCGGCAAGCTGACTGGCACCATCGACAGCGTCAGCGGCGACGCGGCCATCGTCGACGTCAGCGGCGTCGGCTATGTGGTGCACGCTTCCAACCGGACCCTGGGACAACTGGGCGGCGCCGGCGCGCTGGTCAGCCTGCTGATCGAGACCCAGGTGCGCGAGGACGCGATCAACCTCTACGGCTTCGCCGAGAAGGCCGAGCGCGACTGGTTTCGCCTGCTGACGACTGTTCAAGGTGTTGGAGCGAAGGTGGCGCTCGCGATCCTTGGCGTGCTGTCGCCGGACGATCTCTCGCTCGCCATCGCGGCGCAGGACAAGGCGGCGATCACCCGCGCGCCCGGCGTCGGCCCGAAGCTCGGCGCGCGCATCGTCGCGGAGCTGAAGGACAAGGCCGGCAGCGTCGCCAACGACCTCTCCGTCGGCGCGGTGCGCAATGCGGCGCTGAACGGCGGCGGGAAGGGCGGGGCGCCGGCCGAAGATGCCGTTTCCGCCCTGGTCAATCTCGGCTATCGCCGCGCCGAGGCCTATGCCGCCGTCGCCAAGGGCGCGCGTGACCTGGGCGACAAGGCGACCCTCGATGGCTTGATCCGCTTCGGCCTGAAGGAGCTGAGCCAGTGAGCGCTCCCGCCGAACCCAGAGGGGCCTTCAATCCCGACGCCAAGAATTCCGGCCGCGTCACCGACGGGGCGCGGCAGCCGGAGGACAACAGCGAGACGTCGCTGCGCCCGCTCATCCTCGGCGATTTCATCGGCCAGCAGAAGCTGCGCGAGAACCTGGCGGTCTTCATCGAGGCCGCGCGCGGCCGCGACGAGGCGATGGACCACGTGCTGTTCTACGGCCCGCCCGGCCTCGGCAAGACCACCTTGGCGCAGATCGTGGCGCGCGAGCTTGGCGTCGGCTTCCGCGCCACCTCCGGCCCGGTGATCACGCGGGCGGGCGATCTGGCGGCGCTCCTCACCAACCTGCAGCCCCGCGACGTGCTGTTCATCGACGAGATCCATCGCCTGAGCCCGGCGGTGGAGGAGGTGCTCTATCCGGCGATGGAGGATTTCCAGCTCGACCTCATCATCGGCGAAGGTCCGGCGGCGCGCTCGGTGCGCATCGATTTGCCGCGCTTCACCTTGGTCGGCGCCACGACGCGGCTCGGCCTCATCACCACGCCCTTGCGCGAGCGCTTCGGCATTCCGCTGCGCCTGAATTTCTACGAACCGAAGGAGCTGGAGCTGATCGTGCGCCGCGGCGCGCGGGTCATCGGCCTCAACCTCACCGACAGCGGCGCCATGGAGATCGCCCGCCGGTCGCGCGGCACGCCGCGCGTCGCCGGCCGCCTGCTGCGCCGGGTGCGCGACTTCGCCGCCGTCGCCAGGATGGCCGAGGTCGACCAGCGCGCGGCGGACGAGGCGCTGCGCCGCCTCGATGTCGACGACATCGGCCTCGACCAGATGGACCGCCGCTACCTGAAGCTGATCGCCGACCATTACGGCGGCGGGCCGGTCGGGGTGGAGACTTTGGCCGCCGCGCTTTCCGAGCAGCGCGACACCATCGAGGACGCGATCGAGCCGTACCTGATCCAGCAGGGGCTGCTGCAGCGCTCGCCCCGCGGCCGCATGCTGACCCTGACCGGCTACAAGCATCTCGGCCTCACCCCGCCGCGCAACCAGGCGCAACTCGACCTCTTGGCAGCCCAGGCAGACCAATCCGATGAGTGACATGGGACTGAAGGCCGCGCCGGCTGACATCCACCGGCAGACGATCCGCGTCTATTTCGAGGATACCGACGCCGCCGGCATCGTCTATTACGCCAACTACCTCAAATTCGCCGAGCGGGCGCGCACCGACTGGCTGCGCGCCTTAGGAATGCCACATTCCCAGATGATCAAGCGCGACGGGCTGACCCTCGTCGTGCGGCGCTGCGAGGCCGATTACCGCCGGCCGGCCCATCTCGACGACGAGCTGGTGGTCGAGACGGAGCTGGCCAAGCTCGGCGGCGCGTCCGTCGACCTGGTGCAGCGGGTGCTGCGCGACGGCGAGCTGCTGGTGGACATGAGGGTGGTGATCGTCTGCGTCGGGCGGGATGGCAAGGCCCATCGGATCCCGGACTATCTGCGCAAGGCTTTACCGCCTGTTAACCACGTTGGCGCATGAACAAGCGTTTCCAGACACAGGATTAGAGACTATGGAGCAACAAGCACCGCAGGCCGTTCCCGTCGCCCCCGTCGATGCGGGGCAGGGGCTGGACCAGATGGCCGGCACGATTCAGAGCACCGCGGACGGCTTGGGCGCCGCCGCGCACGATCTTTCGGTCTGGGGCCTGTTCATCCAGGCCGACTGGATCGTCAAGGCGGTGATGATCCTGCTGCTCATGGCCTCGATCTGGAGCTGGGCGATCATTTTCCAGAAGCTGATCCGCCTGCGCTCGCTGCGCGCCCAGGCCAAGCAGTTCGAGGAGACCTTCTGGTCCGGCGGCTCGCTCGAGGATCTGTTCGACCGCATCTCCAACCGGCCGGCCGACCCGATGGCCTCGATCTTCGTCGCCGCCATGCGCGAATGGCGCCGCTCCGCCGCCAAGGGCCTGCTCACCACCGAGGCGCTGCGCGAATCCTTGCGCGACCGCATCGAGCGGGTGATGAACATCGCTCTGGGCCGCGAGATGGACCAGCTCGAGCGCTACATGACCTTCCTCGCCTCGGTCGGCTCGGCGGCGCCCTTCGTCGGCCTGTTCGGCACCGTCTGGGGCATCATGAATTCCTTCGCCGCCATCGCCGGCTCGAAGAACACCTCGCTCGCGGTCGTGGCGCCCGGTATCGCCGAGGCGCTGTTCGCGACCGCCTTGGGGCTCGTCGCCGCCATTCCCGCGGTGCTCGCCTTCAACAAGCTCAACAGCGACATCACCCGCTACGGCAACCGGCTCGAGGCCTTCGCTGGCGAGTTCGGCGCCATCCTGTCGCGCCAGCTTGAGGAGAAGCACTGACCATGGCCGTCAGGCTCGGCGCCAGGCCCGCGCGCGGCGTGCATCGCCGCCGTTCGCATCCGATGGCGGACATCAACGTGACGCCGATGGTCGACGTCATGCTGGTGCTGCTGGTGATCTTCATGGTGACGGCGCCGCTGCTCACCGTCGGCGTGCCGGTCGACCTGCCGAAGACCAAGGCCGAGGCGATGCAGGACCCGGACGAGCCGATGGTCGTGTCGGTGACCAAGGACGGCAAGATCTTCCTGCAGGAGGCGGAGCTGACCCTCGAGGCCCTCGGCCCCAGAGTTGCCGCAATCTCCAACAACAATCCGGATGTGAAGATCTTCATCCGCGGCGACCAGGCGGCGAATTACGGCATCGTCGCCCAGGTGCTGGGCCAGCTGGTCTCGGCCGGCTATCGCCATCTGGCGCTGATCTCGGAAAGCCCCGGCGGGGGCGAGATCGGCGGCGGCACGCCGCCGGAAGGCGCCGCGCCGGCGGACGGCGCACCCGCTGCCACCGAGCAGCCAGCGCAATGACCGCGCGCAACCTGGATTGAGTCGAGAGAGCTGAGCGAGCGTGGTCCGCATAACGCATCATTCCGATGACGAGGGACTGATCGGCGCCATCGGCGTCAGCATCGGCCTGCACGTCGTCATCATCCTGCTGGTGGTGCTGGGCCTGCCCATCTTCTGGGAGCCCGAGGTGCTGCCCGGCGCCATCGGCATCGAGATGGCGCAGCTCTCCGACATCACCGCGGCGCCCAAGGTGCAGAAGGAAGGCAAGCCGCAGCCGAAGCCGCAGCCGCCCAAGGAAGAGGTGCAGAAGGAGCAGCCTAAGAAGGAGGCTCCGCCGCCGCCCAATCCGCCGGCTGCCGCCGCGCCGCCGCCGCCTCCGCCGCCCGAGGAAGAGGAGGTCGCCGAGGCGATCCCCGACCCCGAGGCCGACAAGAAGAAGGAAGAGGAAAAGAAGAAGGAGGAGGAGAAGAAAAAGAAGGAAGAGGAAAAGAAAAAGAAGAAGAAGGAAGAGGACGACAAAAAGAAGAAGGAAGCCGAGAAGAAGAAGCAGGACCAGGCCCTCGACACGCTTCTCGCCAACGTCCTCAATCAGCCGCCGGCGCCGGAAACCCCGGAGAAGCCGAAGAAGAAGGCCGAAGCCGCGCCTGCCGAGCCGACCACCGGCCCGCAGACCGCCGACGTCTCCGAGATTCCGCTGACTGCCTCGGAGGAGGATGGCATCCGCGGCCAGATCGAGCACAACTGGAACCTGGGCAGCCTCGCCGGCTCGCCCGACCTCGCCGGCATGCTGGTGGAGCTGCGCATCACGCTGCTGCCCGACGGCACGGTGAGCCGCGTCGACATCCTCAACTCCGGCTCCAGCCCCTATTTCCGTCAGGCGGCGGAGAGCGCCAAGCGCGCGGTGATGATCTCCAGCCCGCTGAAGCTGCCGCCCGGCAAGACCTACGACACCATGAAGCTGCGCTTCTATCCCGACCAGGTGATGCAGTAGTCTCGGCGCATCATGCGCCGCCTCCTCGCTCCGTTGCTTTGTGCGATCCTCGCCGCCTGCCAGGCGGAGCCGAAGCAAGCCGCGGCGCCCGCGCCGCAGCCGCCAACTGATCCGCGCCAGCTCACCGCGGCGGAGAAGCGGGCCATCACCGACGAGATCCTGCGCAACTGGGACCTTGAGGTGATGAAGGGCTGTCCCTGGGGCGAGATGGCGCCGGTGGAGTTGCAGCTCACCTTGGCGCCCGATGCGACCGTCACCGGCATCCAGCGCACCGGAATCGTCGAGGACAGCGCCTGCGGCCGCCGCGCCTATGACAGCGCCGAGCAGGCCGTGCGCGCCGCCAGCCCGCTCGCCGTGCCGCCGGGCAAGAGCTTCCCCTCCATGCGCCTCCGCCTGAAGCCGCTCTATGCGGCGTGGTAGCTGGATTTCCCTTCCCCCCTTGCGGGGGAAGGCAGCGGAGACTTGGCGAGCAACGCGAGCCTAGTCGTAGCCGGAAGGGGGGCGCGTCCTGCGGACGCGTATCGCCGGAGGCGATAATGGGTGAAGGCTCTTGATGGACCGATCCGGCGCTGCATCACCCCCCTTCCCAACCTTCCCCCGCAAGGGGGGAAGGAGCCGACCGAGCATTGAGCCGGCATTGAGCTCTGCCTGCGGCACAGCCGCACAAATGCCATCATTTCGCGGCAGGAACTTCACGGAGACTTGGTCATTGATGACGGCGCAGGATGCGCGGGCGACGTTCCGCTGGCGCTGGGCGCGGTAGGCAAGGGGGCCGCGCATCAGTATAAACCGGGGAATTCAGCGAACATGGCCGATTCGGCCAAATATCCAGGAAGTAACGGACGAGGCGACGAGATGGCTTGGAACGAACTGGCTGGCAAGGCGCGGATTGCGACGACCTGCGGGGGCGTGACCCGGCGGATGGTGTTGGCGACGGCGGCAATCGCGGGGCTCGGCCTTGGCGCTGGCCTGGCGGCCTCCTCCGCCTGGGCGGAGCCGGTCATCGACATCACCCGCGGCGTGGTCGAGCCCATGCCCATCGCCGTGCCGGTCTTCGGCGGCTCCAACCCGACCGACATCCAGCTTGGCTCCGAGATCGCCCGCGTCATCGCCGCCGACCTCGAGCGTTCCGGCCTGTTCGCGCCGATCGACCAGCGCGCCTACATCCAGCAGGGCGTCACCTCGGACACTTTGCCGCGGTTCCAGGATTGGCGGCTGCTGAACGCCCAGGCCCTGGTGGCCGGCGCGGTGAAGCCGGGGGCGGGCGGCAAGCTCTCGGTCGAGTTCCGCCTGTGGGACGTGTTCGGCGGGGCGGAGATGTTCTCCAATTCCTACACCTTCACCCCCGACATCTGGCGCCGCGCCGCCCACATCGTCGCCGATGACATCTACAAGCGCATCACCGGCGAGGACGGCTATTTCGACACCCGCATCGTCTACATCGCGGAATCGGGCCCCAAGGACAACCGCAAGAAGCGCCTGGCCATCATGGACCAGGACGGCGAGAACCATCAGTTCCTGACCGATGGCGGGGCGCTGGTGCTGACGCCGCGCTTCTCGCCGGCGGCTCAGGACATCACCTACATGTCCTATTACGGAAATAAACCGCGCGTGTATCTTTTCAGCATCAGCACCGGCCAGCAGGAGGTGCTGGGCGACTTCCCGGGCATGACCTTCGCCCCGCGCTACTCGCCGGACGGCAACAGCGTCATCATGAGCCTGGCTCAAGGCGGCAACACGGACATTTATGTGATGGATGTCCGCACCCGGAAGTCCAAGCGCCTGACCGACCACCCGTCGATCGACACCTCGCCCTCCTATTCGCCGGACGGCAGCCGCATCGTCTTCAACTCCGACCGCGGCGGCGAACAGCAGCTCTACATCATGAATGCCGACGGTTCGGGCGTGGTGCGCATCTCCAAGGGCGCCGGCCGCTACGCCACGCCGGTCTGGTCGCCGCGCGGCGACCTGATCGCCTTCACCCGGATCTACCAGGGCAGCTTCTACATCGGGGTGATGCGCCCGGACGGGTCGGGGGAGCGCATGTTGTCGCAGAGCTGGCTGGTCGAGGGGCCGACCTGGGCACCGAACGGTCGCGTCCTGGCCTTCTACACCCAGGACCAGCGGGGCCGCGCGCAGCTGAAGTCGATCGACCTCACCGGACATAATGAACGAGTGATTAAGACGCCCATGGACGGCTCCGATCCGGCCTGGTCGCCCTTGCTCAGCAAGCAATAATGCTTTATGTTCCAGGCGATTCCGGGGGTTCTGAGGGCCCGGCGTTGTGCCAAACCATCAGTTGCGGAATTTCCTAACAAGCCGGCGTTTTTTCGTCCTGGTAGCGGGCTCGACAAGCGCACGGTTTGACGACAAACAAAGAGGATGAGAGGACAAAATGCGTCTTAAGATGATCTCGGCTCTGGCTGCCGCTCTGCTCCTGGCAGCTTGCGCCTCTGACGAAGCTGCGCAGTCGGGCAACGCCGCTGCCGGCGGCTCCACCACCACCGACGGCATCTCGCAGGGTGCGGTCACTCCGGGTTCGGCCGAGGACTTCCAGCAGAATGTGGGCGACCGCGTCTTCTTCGAGACCGATCGCTATGACCTGTCGGCCGAGGCCCAGTCGCAGCTGCAGAAGCAGGCTGCCTGGCTGCAGCAGTATCCGGCTGCCACCGTCACCGTCGAAGGCCATTGCGACGAGCGCGGCACCCGCGAGTACAACCTCGCGCTGGGTGAGCGCCGCGCCAATGCGGTCGCCAACTACCTGACCGCGCTGGGCATCGATGCCGGCCGCCTCTCCGTGATCTCCTACGGCAAGGAGCGTCCGGAGTGCACCGACTCGAACGAAGGCTGCTGGGCGCAGAACCGCCGCGGCGTGACTTCGGTCAACAAGTAAGCAGAGATCC
>JBDHTX010000040.1:0-39920 GCA_039808885.1 Dongiaceae bacterium
CCAGGATGAGGGCGGAGGCGCCGAGTTCCAATGCCCGCTTCACCACCTCGCGCACATAGAGCGGCGTGTGGTTGACGGTGCCCTTGCTCTGCACCTCGTCGGCGATCAGCGCGTTGCGGCCGTCGAGGAAGAACAGGCGCAGCTGCTCGGCGCGTTCCTGCGCCATCACCGAGTGGCAGTAATCCAGCACCTTGTTCCAGGAATTCAGCACCGGCTTGTCGAGCACGTCGCGCTTCAGCATGCGCTGGGCCATCGCCTGCACGATCTTGATGGCGGTCGCGGTGCTGTCGCCGACGCCGTCGATGTTCCGCAGGGCGTTCGGATCGGCGGCCATCAAGGCCGGCAGGCTGCCGAAGCGCTTCAGCAAATCCTTGGCCAATGGCTTGCAGTCGACCCGCGGCCGGGCCAGCGTCAGCAGCAGTTCCAGGAGTTCGTAGTCGGGGAGGGCGTCGGGGCCGCCGTCGAGGAAGCGCTCGCGCAACCGTTCGCGATGACCGAGATGATGCGGCTTCTCCGCCTCGGCCTCCGCCATGGCGTCACGCGGAATAGGGCGGGCGGTCCCAGCCTTTAGGCGACAGGGTGAAGATCTCGAAGCCATCCTCGGTCACCGCGATCGTGTGCTCGAACTGGGCGGAGAGCTTCTTGTCGCGGGTGACGGCGGTCCAGCCGTCGTCGAGGATCTTCACCTCGTAGCGGCCGGCATTGATCATCGGCTCGACGGTGAAGAACATGCCGGGCTTCAGCACCGGTCCGGCGCCTGGCCGGCCGAAATGCAGCACCGAGGGCGCGTCATGGAAGACGCGGCCGATGCCGTGGCCGCAGAAATCGCGCACCACCGAATAGCGGTGCTTCTCGGCCAGGGTCTGGATGGTGTGGCCGATCTCGCCCAGGCGGACGCCCGGCTTCACCTTCTCGATGCCGCGCATCATGCAGTCATATGTGATCTCGACCAGGCGCTGCGCCGCGACGCCGACCTTGCCGACCAGGAACATGCGGCTGGTATCGCCGTGCCAGCCATCGACGATCACGGTGATGTCGATGTTGACGATGTCGCCGTCCAGCAGCTTCTTCGGCCCCGGGATGCCGTGGCACACCACGTGGTTGATCGAGGTGCAGATCGAGCGCGGGAAGCCGCGATAGTTCAGCGGCGCCGGAATCGCGCCGGCGGCGACGATGAAGGAATGGCAGAGGCGGTCGAGCTCGTCCGTCGTCACGCCCGGCACGACATGCGGGGTGATGAAATCGAGGGTCTCCGCCGCCAGCTTGCCGGCCTTGCGCATGGCCTCGAAGGCCGCCGCGTCGTGGATCTTGATCTTGCGATCCTCGTAATCCCAATCGTCGCTGACGTCCTGCTTCTGCATCTGGGTGCCTGGAATCTCGCGCATTGCCGGGGTCTCCTCGCCGGATAGATACGGTCGAAGCCGTCCCGGCGCAAGAACCGGCGGCGGCGCGCGGGGCAGCCATGCTCCGGCCGCGTCAGTTGGGTATTATATCCACCCGCCGGCGCAATTCGATCCCACGCGGCGAAATTTCGCAATCGTAGGCTAGAATCAAGGACTTGGCTCCGTCCGGCCGGGTCAGGACCGCGGCCAGGGCGCTGGCATAGGCCGGGTCGATCCCGGCCGCCGCGCGGAAGGCGGTGCAATCCGGCCGTTGGACCAGGAACAGCAGGGCGGCGGCGGCACCCCCGGCGGCCAGCGCGGTCAGCGACTCCAGGTGCCGCAGGCCCCGGGCGCTGCGGGAATCCGGCCATTCGGCGAGTCCAGTCTGGCGGCTGAGGGTCACGCTCTTAACCTCCAGCCAGCAGGGGGCGCCGTCCGGGCCGGAAAGCTGGAAATCCAGCCGCGAGCCGCCGCCATCCGCCACCTCGCGCCGCACGACCGGCCAGCGGGCGAGTTCGGGGATCGCGCCCCGGGAAAGCGCCTCCGCCACGACCTGGTTGGCGCGCGCGGTGTTGATGCCGACGCAGCCGGCCGGCGTCTCCTCCAGCTCCCAGGAATAGGCCAGCTTCCGCCTCGGATTCGGATCGTGGCTGAGCCAGCAGCGCCGCCCCGGCTCGGCCAGGCTCAGCATCGAGCCGGGATTGGCGCAATGCGCGGTGATCTCCGTCCCGTCTTCCAGCACCAGGTCGGCGAGGAAGCGCTTGTAGCGCCGCACCAGGCGCGCTGGGATGAGAGGCTCAGAATATTGCATGGAAGTGCGACAAACGTGTGGGGCGGGGCATGTTGCAACTTCGGCCCGATCCCGGCAAGGTAGCGGCCACTTCGGACCGATTGGAAATTTCCAGATGCGCTTGCTTGTCCTGGCAGCCCCGGCATTGGCACTGGCCGTGTCGCTGGCCGGCTGCTCGCTGTTCTCCGAGACCAAGTCGTGGAGCAAACCCGGCGTCACCGCCGAAGAGGCGGATGCCGATCTGCAGAGCTGCAAGGAAGTCGCCTGGGCGCAGCAGAGCGCGGACGAGAAGATCGACACCGACACGGCGGCGACCATGGGCGATTCCAGCCAGGGCGCGGTCGATACCGAATTGTCGCAGAACATGTCCAGCCAGCGCTCCGGCAAGCGCTATGGCGACATCGTCAACGATTGCATGCGTCAGCTGGGCTACGCGCCGGCGGATTGAATCGGTTGATGCCAGCTTTCCAACAGCGGGTCCGTGGTACCCCCCTTCCCACCCTTCCCCCGCAAGGGGGGAAGGAGCGTGCCGCGCGCTGCATCAACATTCTCCGTCACCGCCAAGAAAACTTCCCCTCCCCCTTGACGGGGGAGGGTAGGGTGGGGGTGATGCAGCCGTGATGCTCCAGAACAAGTAGCCATGTCTGAACCTGCCATCGTCACCGCCGCCGTCCTCGTCATCGGCAACGAGATCCTCTCGGGCCGGACCAAGGACGCCAACCTGAACTACCTGGCGACGGAGCTGAACGCGATCGGCGTGCGGCTGCTCGAGGCGCGGGTCGTCGCGGACGTGCCGGAAGCGATCATCAAGGCGGTCAACGAGCTGCGCGGCGCCTATGACTATGTGTTCACCACCGGCGGCATCGGTCCGACCCATGACGACATCACCTCGGAATGCGTCGCAAAGGCCTTCGGCGTCAGGCTGATCAAGGACCCGCGCGCGGTGAAGCTGCTGACCGACCACTATGGCGAGGCCAACCTGACCGAGGCGCGGCTGCGCATGGCGCATCTGCCGGAGGGTTCCCTGCTGGTCGACAATCCGATCTCCACGGCGCCCGGATTCCAGATCGGCAATGTCTTCGTCCTGGCCGGCGTGCCGGCGATCTGCCGCGCCATGTTCGACGGCGTGAAGGGGCGGCTGACGGTCGGCGACCGGATGCTGTCGGCCACGGTCTCCGCCTATGTCGGCGAGGGCGTGATCGCCAAGGGGCTGGGCGCGCTGCAGGACCGTTATCCGCGACTGGAAATCGGTTCATATCCCTTTTTCCGCCAGGGGCGTTTTGGCGCCAGTTTCGTGCTGCGTGGCACCGATTCCGCCGCGATCAAGGCGGCGGCCGAAGAATTGCGCGGCCTGATCCGCAGCCTCGGCGCCGATCCGATCGAGGGCGAGCCGGCGGAATAGGCTCGGCATCGCGCCATTTTGCGCCAAAAGCCGGTCGTGGCGAGGATTGTGTGCGGGTGTTGCGGCATGATACCCATGGTGCCGAACACAAGCGCATTCGGTGACCGTTCCGGTCTGGGAGAGCCGATCAATGTCCTATCAAATGAGGATCTTGCCGTGAGATACGAACGTCCTTCGACGCTGAAGGAAGCAACGACGTTGCTTGCCAAGGAAAAGGGCAGCGCCTACGTGCTGGCCGGTGGCACCGATTTGCTGGTGCGTCTGCGTACCGGCTTCATCGAGCCGGACCTGGTGGTCGACATCAAGAACATCGCCAGCACGCGGGTGGTCCAATCCGCCGCGGGCGGGTTCAAGATCGGCTCCGCCGTGACCTGCGCCGAACTGGGCGAGCACGGCGCGCTGAAGAAGGCCTGGCCGGGCGTGGTCGAGGCCGCGAACCTGATCGGCTCCAAGCAGGTCCAGGGCCGCTGCACCGTCACCGGCAATCTGTGCAACGCCTCGCCGGCGGCCGACAGCGTCCCGGCGCTGGTCGCGGCGGGCGCCAAGGCCAACATCGTCGGCCCCAAGGGCAAGCGTTCCATCCCGGTGGAGCAGGTGCCGGCCGGACCCGGCCGCACGTCCCTGAAGAAGGGCGAGATCATCGAGAGCATCAGCCTGCCGAAGCGCGCGCCGCGCTCGGGCGATGCCTATCTGCGCTTCATCCCGCGCACCGAGATGGACATCGCCGTGGTCGGCGTCGGCGTCAGCCTGACGCTGGATGCCAAGGGCGTCTGCACGGCGGCCCGTGTGGCGCTGGGCGCGGTCGCGCCGACGGTACTGCTGGTGCCCGAGGCGGCCAAGGCGCTGATCGGCACCAAGCTCGACAAGGCGGCGCTCGACAACCTGGCGGCGGCCTGCTCGGCGGCCTGCAAGCCGATCGACGACAAGCGCGGCACGCGCGATTTCCGTATCAAGGTGGCGGGCGTGCTGGCGCGCCGCGCCGCCCAAATCGCGCGCAAGCGCGCGGGAGGCAAGTAAGATGAGTTCCGTGAAGGTGAGAACCAAGATCAACGGCGATACCGTTGAATATGTCTGCGACGCCGAGGAGACGCTGCTCGACGTGCTGCGCAACCGGCTCGGCTTGACCGGCGCCAAGGAAGGCTGCAGCACCGGCGATTGCGGCGCCTGCTCGATCACGCTGGACGGCCGCCTGACCTGCTCCTGCCTGGTGCTGGGCGCCGAGGCCGACGGGCACGAGATCGGCACCATCGAAGGCATGGCCAAGGGCGAGGAGCTGCATCCGCTGCAGGCCAAGTTCCTCGAGCATGCGGCGCTGCAATGCGGCGTCTGCACGCCGGGCTTCCTGGTCGCCGCCAAGGCGCTGCTCGACAAGAACCCGAACCCGACCGAGACCGAAGTGCGCTTCGGCCTCGCCGGCAATCTCTGCCGCTGCACCGGTTACGACAAGATCGTGCGGGCGGTCCTGGACACCGCGCAGGACATGCGCAAGACGAAGCGGAGGGCCTGATCCATGCCTCTCGACAACGCACCCGACAAGCGCGATTTCAAGGTCGTCGGCACGCGGCCGCTGCGCCCGGACGGCATCGACAAGGTGACCGGCCGCGCCAAGTTCGGCGCCGATGCCGTGGCCCCCGGCATGCTGGTGGGACGCGTCCTGCGATCGCCGCATGCCCATGCGAAGATCAAGAAGATCGACATCAGCAAGGCCGAGAAGCTCGCCGGCGTGAAGGCGGTCATCACCCGCGACGACCTGCCGGATCACACCAAGGGCGATGCCGGCCTGCGCGACATCTGGATCAACATCATGGCGCGCGACAAGGCGCTCTATGAGGGACATGCCGTCGCCGCGGTGGCCGCGGTGGATGCCGCGACCGCGCGCAAGGCGCTGAAGCTGATCAAGGTGGACTACGAAGTGCTGCCGCACGTCACCGACGTCGACGAGGCGATGAAGCCGGGAGCCCCCGTGCTGCACAGTCATATCTTCACCGACGGCGTCGAGCCGAAGCCGAAGAAGCCCTCCAACGTCGTGCGCCGCTACGAGTTCGGCCATGGCGACGTCGAGGCCGGATTCAAACAGGCCGACCTGATCGTCGAGCGCACCTTCAAGACCGAGGCGACGCACCAGGGCTATATCGAGCCGCATGCCTGCCTCGCCAATGTCGGCCCGGACGGGCAGGGCGAGCTGTGGGTCTGCACCCAGGGCCATTTCATGGTGCGCGACACCTGCGCGCGCCTGCTGGGCATGGACATCTCCAAGCTGCGCGTCACCGCCTCCGAGATCGGCGGCGGCTTCGGCGGCAAGACCACCGTCTTCATCGAGCCGGTGGCGCTCGCGCTGTCGCGCAAGGCCAACCGCCCAGTCAAGGTGGTGATGACCCGCGAGGAGGTGTTCAAGGCCTCCGGCCCGACCTCCAGCACCTCGATCGACATCAAGGTCGGCGTGAAGAAGGACGGCCGCATCACCGCCGCGGAAGGCACCTTCCGCTACCAGGGCGGCGCGTTCCCCGGCTCGCCGGCGGAGTTCGGCGCGATGACCTCCTTCGCCTGCTACGACCTCGAGAACGTGAAGACCATCGCCTATGACGTGGTGACCAACCGGCCGAAGCAGGCGGCATATCGCGCGCCCGGCGCACCGATGGCGGCCTTCGCGGTCGAGAGCGTGATGGAGGAGATCGCCAACAAGCTCGGCATCGCGCCCATCGACTTCCGCATCAAGAACGCGGCGCGCGAGGGCACCAAGTCGAGCTACGGCCCGACCTTCGGCCCGATCGGCCTGCTGGCGACGCTGGAAACGGCGAAGAAGCACCCGCACTTCACCGCGCCCTTGGGCAAGAACCAGGGCCGCGGCATGGCCTGCGGCTTCTGGTTCAATTTCGGCGGCCAGACCTGCGTGACCTTGAACGTGACCGTCGACGGCACGGTGACGCTCTCGGTCGGCACGCCGGATATCGGCGGCTCGCGGGCCTCGATGTGCCTGATGGCGGCGGAGGAGCTGGGCATTCCCTATGACAAGGTGCGGGCGATCGTCGCCGACACCTCGTCGCTCGGCTACAACGACGTGACCGACGGCAGCCGCGTGACGTTCTCCACCGGCATGGCGACGATCCACGCCGCCCGCGCCGCGATCAAGAAGCTCTGCGCCCGCGCGGCGCAGATCTGGGGCATCCCGGAGGACGCGGTCACCTGGGAGAAGGGCTACGCCAAGCCGGCCGGCACCAATGCCGGCAACTTCGAGCCGCTGTCGCTGGCCGACATCGCGGCCCAGGCGGGCGCCACCGGCGGCCCGATCGCCGGCCACCACGAATACAGCGCCGATGGCGCGGGCGTCTCCTTCGCCACGCACATCGTCGACAGCGAAGTGGACCCGGAGACCGGCTTCACCAAGATCGTGCGCTACACGGTGTTGCAGGATGCCGGCAAGGCGGTGCACCCGGCTTATGTCGAGGGCCAGTTCCAGGGCGGCGCCGCGCAGGGCATCGGCTGGGCGCTGAACGAGGAATACATCTACGGCAAAGACGGCAGGCTGCAGAATGCGGGCTTCCTCGATTACCGCATCCCGGTCTGCTCGGACCTGCCGATGATCGACACGGTGATCCTGGAGATTCCCAATCCGGGCCATCCGTACGGCGTGCGCGGCGTCGGCGAGACTTCGATCGTCCCGCCGCTGGCCGCCATCGCCAACTCGGTCTCCGCCGCCGCCGGCGTGCGGCTGACCAGCCTGCCCATGTCGCCGCCGCGGATCCTGGCGGCGCTCGAGGCGCAGGCGAAGGCGAAGTAATGGTCAAGGTCGTGGTATGGGGCTCCTTGAAGCCCCATACCGGCGGCCGCGCCGAGATCGAGCTCGACGCGGCGAATGTGCGCGAGCTGATCGACAAGCTCGGCAAGGAATATCCCGGCCTCAAGCCGCAGCTCGACCGCGGCGTCTCCTTCGCCATCGACGGCGTGATGTTCCGCGACGGCTGGCTGCAGCCGCTGAAGCCCGACAGCGAGGTCTTCGTCCTGCCTCGGATGACGGGCGGGTGAAGTAGAGCACGTTCAACTGGATCGTCATGGTCGGACTTGGTCCGACCACCCACGAGTTTTCGTGGGCAAGACCAGGTGGTTTCAAGCAAACTCGTGGGTGGTCGTGCCAAGCACGACCATGACGAAATAGATTGCGGCGTCGCCCCCGCAGAACTCCACGCCGCGCGCCGGCTTGACCGCGTCCGCGCCGCTCGGCCATCCTCTCCCCCGTGATCGGTTCCCCGACGGATGGAGTCCAGGGGATTAATAGGGAACACGGTGCGGACGACCCAATCGGGGCCAAAGCCGTGGCTGCCCCCGCAACTGTCAGCGGCCGACACCCGAATGCCACTGGCCCCGCTCCGGGGCCGGGAAGGCGGGTGCCGAATTCCACCGCGAGCCAGGAGACCTGCCATCACATCGCCGGCGCCCGCAACGGGCGCCATCGCAACAATCTTCCGCACGGTGGGTGCGGGAAGGGGAATGACATGCATATCGAACCCGGCCTCGTCGATGGGGCCAAGATCGCCTTGAGCTACGGCACCGCCGCGGCCTCCTTCGGCCTCGTGGGCAAGTTGGCCGCCGACACCATCCGCAAGGACGGCGTCGCCGCCTTCGCCTTGCGCTCGCTGGCCACGACCGCCCTGGTCTTCGGCTTCTTCGAGGTGCTGCCGCACCATGCCGTGGGCGTCTCCGAGGTCCATCTGATCCTCGGCTCGACGCTCTATCTCATCTTCGGCGCCGGCCCGGCCGCGCTCGGCCTCGCGCTCGGCCTGCTGGTCCAGGGCCTGTTCTTCGCGCCCTTCGACCTGCCGCAATACGGCATGAACGTGACCACGCTGATCGTGCCGCTCTTCGCCATGAGCCTGCTCGCGAAGAAGCTGATCCCGGCGCGCACCGCCTACAAGGACGTGAGCTACGCCCAGGCGCTGGCGCTCTCCACCGCGTATCAGGGCGGCATCGTCGCCTGGGTCGCCTTCTGGGCCTTCTACGGCCAGGGCTTCGGCGCGGCGAACCTCGCCTCGGTCGCCACCTTCGGCGCCGCCTATATGACGGTGATCATCGTCGAGCCGCTGGTCGACCTCGCGGTCCTGGCGGCGGCCAAGACGCTGCACCGCCTCTCGGCGACGCCTTTCGTGCAGAGCCGGCTGTATAGCCCGGCGGCCTGAAGCGCGCAGAACCTGACGCAACAGAGCCCTCCGGCGCAACCCGCCGGAGGGCTCTTCGCTTGACGGGGTGGAGGGAGGGCGATTGACTGGCTCCGGTGACATTGGGGGTCAGGGGGAATCGCCGCGATGATCGAAGGCCTGCGCGAGTGGAATGAATATGTGCGGCTGCTG
Source organism: Dongiaceae bacterium (assembly GCA_039808885.1). GTDB lineage: Bacteria > Pseudomonadota > Alphaproteobacteria > Dongiales > Dongiaceae > Dongia_A. The sequence continues at coordinate 8,917 of JBDHTX010000040.1, forward strand.
GTCGGCCTGCTGGCGCTGATCAACCCGCTCACCATCCTGCCCATTTTCCTGACGATGGTGCATGGCCGCTCCGGCGTGGAGAAGGCGCATGTCTCGACCGTCGCCGCGCTGACCGTGCTGGTGACGCTGCTGATCTTCACCTATCTGGGCGCGGCGCTGCTCGACCTCTTCGCCATCACCATCGAGTCCTTCCGCATCGCCGGCGGCATCCTGCTGCTGCTGACCGCGCTGGAGATGATGCGCGCCAAGTCGCCGACCGGCGAACGCCAGGCCGAGGCGGAGAGCAACTTGACCTCGCTCGGCATCGTGCCCCTGGGCATCCCGCTGCTCGCCGGGCCGGGCGCCATCGTCACCACCATCGTCGACGCGACCGCGCTGCCGACCTTCGCGCACAAGCTCGCGGTCAGCACGGTGATCCTCCTGGTCGCCATCGTCGTCTACGTGACCTTGCGCCTCTCGGCCAAGGCCGGCGCCTATATGAGCGCCACCGCGATGACCATCTTCAACCGCGTCATGGGCCTGATCATCGCCTCCATCGCCGTCGAGTTCATCATCGGCGGCCTGGCCGCGAAGTTCCCGGTGCTGACGGGGGCGGGGTAGGAGCATCCCGCCTCGCCCCTTTCCGTCATCACCGGGCCGCAGCGAAGCTGCGAGACCCGGTGATCCAAGTTTCGTGGCGTGGCACCGTCCCAACTTGGATTGCCGGGTCAAGCCCGGCAATGACGAGGGGGAAGCATTGCCGCTCCCGCCGCCCGCATGCTACCCCTGAGGCGCCCGCCCGCGTGGTGGAATTGGTAGACACAAGGGACTTAAAATCCCTCGGCTCGAAAGAGCTGTGCCGGTTCGAGTCCGGCCGCGGGCACCAACGCCATATCAGTCCGGAACATCGAAGCCCTCATGGAGCATCTATGAGCCAGGTATTCGACTATGCCAGCACTCTCAAGAGTGTCGCAGCGCAACAGATTGATCAGATAAAGCTGCTGATTGAGCACCCCGGTGAAAAGGGGCGATCATTCGAGCATGTCGTTCGAGGAATGCTGCGACCATTGCTTCCTCGACGGTACGCAATCGGCACCGGATTTCTTGTTGCTTCGGACGGCAGCCTGAGTAAGCAAACAGACATAGTTGTCTACGATGAACTTATGAATACGCCCGTTTGGTTGGCGGGAGAAGTTGGGGTCTTTCCGATTGAGTGCGTTTATGCAGCAATTGAAGTCAAGAGTTGGATCGACAACGGAGCAATAGAGGAAGCAGCGAAAGCCATCGGTCAGATGCGCGCCCTAAAGGAGCAAAAGTGGTATCGCGTGCCGGTGGTAACCTTTGATGATGAGGGAAACGCAACAAAGAGCGAACTAGTAAGCGCGCCAAGTCCAATAGCGCCTCGTTCGTACTTATTCTGCTTCGATGCAAAACAGGGAAGCTCCTTGGAGTCGATCACACAGGCCGTTGAAGATCTGTCCCGGCAGCACAATGCTCTCTTTCATGGCGTTCACGTTTTGAAGCCGGACTGGCTGGTGAGGCAGGTTACAGTCAACAACAAGATCAAGACCAAGTCGTCCGCTCAAGACTCTTGGATTTTGTTTGCTCGATATCTTCTGAAAGACTTGTCTGCTTTTTCTATGTTCCCAGCGGACATGGAGCGATATCTCGACAAGGAGGGATAAACGTCGATTCATAGGCGTGCGTTCTCTGGGCACGCTGTCGCTCAGCATCCAAATCATCCCATATTCGCAAATCTCGCCCTATATACATTCGGTGCCACGCCGAGCTTGCGCAGGAACGCCCGCCGCATCCGTTCCTCGTCGCCGAAGCCGCATTGGGCGGCGATCTGCTTGATCGACGCCTGTGACTCCGACAGCGCACGCGCGGCGGCTTCGACGCGGGTGGCTTCGACCAGCTTGGCGGGCGTCTGACCGTTACTGAACAATCGGGCGAAGCTGCGGGGCGACATGCCGGCCTGTTCGGCAAGCGCATTCACCGAGAGGTCGCGATCAAGATGCGCGGCGATGTAGGCGGTGATCGCTAGCAACGGGTCGTCCTTCGCGGCGCGCGTCTCCTGCGCCAATAACGCGGCGCTGAATTGCGCCTGGCCGCCGGGGCGCTGCAGGAAGACCACCATCTGCTTGGCGACGCGGGTCGCGATCTCCGCGCCGTGGTCGCGGCGGATCAGGGCCAAGGCGAGGTCGATGCCGGCGGTGACGCCGGCGGAGGTCCAGACCTTGCCGTCCTCGACATAGATCGGATCGAGCGCCAGCTTCACCTGCGGATAGCGGGCGCGGAATGCGTCCACCATCGCCCAGTGCGTCGCCGCGTTGCGGCCGTCGAGCAGGCCGGCCTCGGCCAGCAGGAAGGCGCCGGAACAGACCGAGCAGACGCGCCGGGCCTTGGGCGCCGCCTTGGCGATCCAGCGCACCAGCGCCTGGTCCTTGATCGTCTCCAGCATCCAGGAGCCGCCGGAGACGATCAGCGTGTCGAGGCCGGCGAGCAGCTTCGCGCTTGGCCGCTCGGTCTCGAGGATGAGGCCCGAAGAGGCGCGGACGAGGCCGCCGCGCAGCGACAAATAGCGGATCTCGTAGGCCGGCTTGGGCAGCGCCGGCAGCCGCTCGTCCTCGTGCAGCCGGTTGACGATGCCGAAGGCGTCGGAGGGCCCGGCGACGTCGGTCGCCAGCGCGCCGTCGAAGGCGAGAAAGGCGATCCGGCGCGGCTGCGCGGCGGCCGCACGGAGAACGGGTGTGGCAGGAAACGAGGGCATATGGACATTTATGCCAGACCGGCGGCGATGTAAAGCTCGGGTCCAGCCCCCAGGAGACGCTGATGAACAAGATGAGCCGGACCCGCATCGATCCATTGACCGAGGCAATCGGCGGCGTGCGTCCGCCCGACAGCAAGCTGGCGCGCGAGGCGATCGAGCTGGCGCGGCTGGTTTCCAGCCCGATGCTGTTCAACCATGTCATGCGCTGCTACCTGTTCGGCGAATTGCGCGCGCAGGCGGAACTCGCCACCTACGACCGCGAGGTGGTGCTGGTCTCGCTCGTGCTGCACGATCTGGGGCTGACCGATCACGCGCGGGGCGAGCGCCGGTTCGAGATCGAGGGCGCCGACGTGGCGCGCGACTTCGTCGCGGCGCGCGGGTATCCGCCAGAAAAGGCCTGGCTCGTCTGGGACAACATCGCGCTGCACCCGCTCGACCTCAACGCCTACAAGGAGCCCGAGGCCCAGGCGGTCGAGTGGGGCATTTGCGCCGACGTGCTCGGCATGGGCCTGGACCGGATCGCGCCGGCGGCGGTGCGGGAGATTCTCGCCGCCTATCCACGGCTCGATCTGAAGCGCGGGTTGTTCGGGCTGCTCCGCCAGGAGGCGGCGCTGAAGCCGCATAGCCATCTGTTCCACCCGGCGACGATGGTCGCGCATCACTGCCTGGGCGGCGTGGAGATTCCCGATGCGCAGGCGCTGATGAACGCCGCGCCTTTCGATGAATAGTTCGTCAAGGAGACTGGAAAATGCTGAAGCTGAAGCCGAATTGCGAATGCTGTGACCGCGACCTGCCGCCTGAGAGCGCCGAGGCGCGGATCTGCAGCTTCGAGTGCACCTTCTGCGCCACCTGCGTCGAGCAGGTCTATGCCGGGACCTGCCCCAATTGCGGCGGTAATTTCGTGCCGCGCCCGATCCGGCCGGCGGGCAAGCTGGCGAAGAACCCGCCCCAGGCTGAGCGCTATCTGCGCGCGGCGCCGTGCGGCGGCAGAGCGGCCTAGCCGGAACCGGAGAAGCCGGCAGATGCGCGCGTCAAGGCCGGCAATGATGGCCCTGGCGCGCGCCGCATGCGGCGCGCTCGCGGACGGGCAAGGTGCAAAGAGCGGGGCCTCGGCTATACTGGAACGGTGAAACCGTACCGGAGTCGCCTGCCCATGGCCCTCGAACCCCGCTCGCCGCGCCTTGCCGTCCTGATCGACGCCGACAACACCTCGGCCAAGATCGCCGACCGCCTGTTCGAGGAGATCGCGCAGCTGGGCGAGGCCAGCGTGCGGCGCATCTACGGCGATTTCACCCGGCCCGCCTTGCGTGGCTGGACCGACATCCTGTCCAAGCACGCCATCATCGCGCATCAGCAGTTCGCTTATGTGACCGGCAAGAACGCCTCCGACATCGCGCTGGTCATCGACGCGATGGACCTGATGCATAGCGGGCGGTTCGAGGGCTTCTGCCTGGTCTCGTCGGACAGCGATTTTACCCGCCTCGCCGCGCGCATCCGAGAGGAGGGGCTGGACGTCTTCGGCTTCGGCGAGCGCAAGACGCCGGAGAGCTTCCGCCAGGCCTGCCGGCGCTTCATCTACACCGAGAACCTGCTGGTTGGCGCGCAGACGGCCCGCCAGGGCGAAGCCACGCCGGCGCGGGCGGCGCAGGGATCGCCCGGCGACGCCTTGCCGATCCTGAAGAAGGCCATCGCCCAGATGGACAGCGAGGATGGCTGGGTCGGCCTCGGGCAGCTCGGCCAGCGCATCGCCAATTTCGCCTCGGACTTCGACCCGCGCAGCTACGGCTGCGCCAAGCTCAGCGACCTTGTGCGCAGGAGCGGCGGCTTCGAGATCGACCAGTCGGAAGGCCGCCGGCTGAAGGTGCGGCTGAAGCCCGAGGCTCCGGCAAAGGGGGCTGCGGGCAGCGAGGCGCCGAAGCCGCGCCGCCGCCGGCGGGCGCCGGCCAAGCCGGCGAGCTAGCGCTACCGCCGCAGCCAGGCATCGCCCAGCAGGTGGTTGCCGCGCACGTCCTCGGCCAGCCCGATGTCGCGCAGCGTGTGCCGGGTCATCGCCTCCGGCCGGATCACGCCGTTGCGCGGGGCCGGGCGGCGGAACCAGGCTAGAATACGGGCCAGGATACGGGCCAGCCGGCCGCGCGGGGCCGGGGCGGTCAGGGTCAGGCCAGGGCTCTGATTCATCGGGAATTCTCCTAAGCCCAAAGGGGGCTTATGCTCTCCCTTTGGAATCTGGCCTGGACAAAGACCAAAAACAAACCGATCCTGAGAGGAGTAGCCCTAAGCCACCTTATGGATCGCCATGGCCAAGCTGCCGCCCCTTTCCGCCATCCGGGCCTTCGAGGCCGCCGCCCGGCTCGGCAGTTTCACCAAGGCGGGCGAGGAACTGGGCATGACCCAGGCGGCGATCTCCTATCAGGTGAAGCTGCTGGAGGACCGGGTCGGCCTGCCGCTGTTCCTGCGCCAGGCGCGCAAGGTCGAGCTGTCGGAGGCGGGGCGCAAGCTGGCGCCGGCGGTGGCCGATGCGTTCCAGCGTCTCGGCGCCGCCTTCGCCGGGCTGCAGGAGGGCGAGGCCAACGTGCTCTCGCTCACGGTGGTCAGCACCTTCTGCACCAACTGGCTGGTGCCGCGGCTGGGCGGGTTCCAGATCGCGCATCCGGAGATCGCGGTCAGGCTGGACGCCTCGTGGCGCACCTACGACCTGCGCGAGGCGGAGTTCGACATCGCCATCCGCGGCGGCAAGGGCGACTGGCCCGGGCTGAAATCGCACCGCCTGTTCGCGATGGAAATGGTGCCGATGTGCAGCCCCGATTTCCTGAAGCGCGCGGGGCAAGGCCGCAAGCCGGCGGACCTGCTGAAACTGCCGCTGCTCGACTGGCAGGATGAATGCTGGCGCGGCTGGTTCAAGGTCGCCGGGATCGACGATCCGGTCTATGAGGGCGGCCCGTCGATGGCGGCGCAGACCCAGCACATGCTGGGCGTCGCGGCAATGGCGGGGCAGGGCATCGCCCTGCTGACGCCGGAATTCTTCGCCGACGAGCTGGCGACCGGCCGGCTGGTTTGCGCGTCGGACATCGTCTACCGCATGGACCAGAACTATTGGCTCGCCTATCGCGCCGACCGCGCCAAATCGCCAAAAATCCGCGCTTTCCGCGACTGGATCCTGGCCGAGGTCGCGAAGGACTGTGAGGTATCGCACAGGGAGCAGCGCCAGATCGCGCGCATGTGATCGGCGGAGCCGGCGGCGACCCTGGTAAACTCCAGGTCGATTTCAGCTGCACCGGTTTTTTCATGAACGCGTTTCGCATCCTGTCTTTCGCGCTGATGCTCGGCCTCGGCGCCTGCTCGCAATACGGCTACCCGGGAAACTCCGCCTCGAACGGCGGATCCTGGGGCGGCCAGCCCGCCGGCTATGGCGGCGTCGGCATCGGTGGCGGCTATGGCTACGGCGGGTCCACCTATGGGGGGCAAAGCGTGCTGTTCCGTCCGGCGCGCGGCATCACCTGCGAGCGCGCGCGGGAGATCTGCTACGACCGCTACGGCCTCGACTACTTCGCGACGCAGCGCTATTTCAGCGAGCACGACGCCAACCAGTCGGTGCGCAAGTATGGCGAGCAGGTGTTCCTGTTCGCGCCGAAGCGCGGCGTCACCTGCGACCGGCGCACGCGCACGTGCTCGGATGCCGGCGGCCTCGACACCGACTGGACCGACGACATCTTCGGCGACAAGGCGGAGCGCAAGGTGAATACCTGGCTGGCCGGCGACAGCTTCGTGCCGGAGCGCTACGTCACCTGCGTCAACGCCACCAAGGTCTGCTCCGACAAGAACGGCCCCAGCATCACGCTGACCCAGATCTATTACGGTCGCGCCGCTGCCGACGATCTGGCCGACGTCCTGGGGCCCGGCGCGCCGGGCGCGAGCGTCGTGAAGCCACAGCCGGTCGCCCTGCCGGAGCCGCCCGCTTCGGGCGAAGCCGATGCGTCCGCCGAGCCGGCGCCCGTCGAAAGCGGGATGCCGGCGGAAGCGCCCGCTTCGACGGAAGAACCGCCGGTCGCCGATGTCGCGCCCGAGGAAGCGCCACCGGCCGACAATCCGCCGGTCGTTCCGGTGGAGGAGAACGTCATCGACGCAGCACCGCCGGAACCGGTTGCCGCGCCGCAGCCCGAAATGCTGCCCGAAACCCAGCCCGAAACCGGGGCCGCGCCGGAACCCGAGCCCGTGCCGCAGCCGGAACCCGAGCCCGTGGTGCAAGCCGAGCCGCAGCCCCAGCAGCAGCCCCAACAACAGCCCCAACAACAGCCTGAGCCACAGCCGCAACCCCAGCCGGCCCCCGCCGATGCCGGCGGCTGCAGCGACCCGGCCGGTTGCGTGCCGCAATAGCGGCGATCAGAGCGAGAGCTTCATGCCCTCATGGCTCGGCGTGAAGCCGAGCGACTGGTAGAAGCGTGACGCGTCGCTGCGCCGCTTGTCCATGGTGAGCTGCACCAGGCCGCAGCCGCGTTCGCGGCAGCGCGCGATCGCCCAATCGAAGAACGCGCGGCCGATGCCCTGGCCGCGCAGGTTCCTGGCCACGCGCACGGATTCGATGTTGCCGCGCCACATGCCCTTGCGCGAGATGCCGGGGATGAAGGTGATCTGCAGGCAGCCGATCGCCGCGCCATCCAGCTGCGCCACCGCGAGCAGCTGGTTCTCGTCGCGCTCGATCGCGGCGAAGGCCTCGACATAGGCGTCGCCCAACGGCATCGAGGCATCCTCGCGCGTCTGGCCGATCTGGTCCTCGGCGATCAGGGCGACGATGCGCGGCAGGTCCTCGCGCGCGGCGCGGCGAAAAATCACGGGCATGGATATCCTCTCGGCGATGGGCGAGGGATGGCTTAGGATGCCGAGGATGTCGAGGCAAGGTGCTCTGTCGGGGAGGAGCCGATGCTGGAGCCGGACTACAGGCCCTGGGCATCCGTGTTCCGGGCGCTGGTGCGACTCTATGGCGGGTTCGGCATGCTGGTGGCGATCGTGGCCTTCGGGCACATGGAGCTGCTGGTGAAGTCGCACGGCCTCGATCGCTGCCTCGACCGTTTCGGGCTGTCGGCGGAAGCGCGGACGCCCGCTCTGGTCGGCTACCTCGCCTACAAGGCGACGCTATGGCCGGTCAGCCTCGCCTGGACCATGCTCGAAGGCGAGATCCGCCCGGTCGATTGGGGTCTCGGACGCTACGATCCTTTCGCCGGGGCGTGCCAGCCGATAAGCGGTTGATATTCCTTAATTGCCGCGCTCGGAGGCGAGAGACCTTCAAGCATCTGTTGATAGTGTTTTGGGTTGGATTCCGCATAATCGACCCCCGATGTCCTTGGAATCGCGGTATCTTTTGCCTGTTGGCAAGTTTCGGCGGGTCGCGGTGACAGTCGGATTGCCACGTGGCACGAGGGAACCGGCAATGGGATGGCTAACCACCCATGTCCTGGACACCGCGCATGGCCGCCCGGCGGAGGGCGTGGCCGTGGCGCTCTATCGGCTGGAGGCGGGCGGCGCGCGCCGCAAGCTTGGCGACTTCGTCACCAATGCCGATGGCCGCTGCGACCGGCCCTTGCTCGAGGGGGCGGCATTCGGTGTCGGCAGCTATGAACTGACTTTCGCCGCCGGCGATTATTTCGCCCGCCTCGGCATCGCCTTGCCGGAGCCGCGCTTCGTCGACGTCATCTCGATTCACTTCGGCATGGCGGAAGACCAGCACTATCACGTGCCGCTGCTGGTCTCGCCCTTCGCCTATTCGACCTATCGAGGGTCGTGAGCATGAACGAGCCGACGCGCCCGGTCCGCTTCCTGTTGGGCGACGAGGCGCGCGAGCTGGCGGATCTCGATCCGAACACGACGGTGCTGGGCTATCTGCGCCAGCATGAGCGGCGGCGCGGCACCAAGGAAGGCTGCGGCGAGGGCGATTGCGGCGCCTGCACCGTGGTGCTGGGCGCGCTGGAGGAGGGCCGCCTGGTCTATCGCGCGGTCAACGCCTGCATCCAGCTGGTCGGCACGCTGGACGGCAAGCAGCTGCTGACGGTGGAGGATCTGGCCGATCCGGCGCATGCCGAAGGCAACGGCGCGCTGCACCCCTGCCAGCAGGCTCTGGTCGACCATCACGGGTCGCAATGCGGCTTCTGCACGCCCGGTTTCGTGATGTCGTTGTTCGCGCTCTATCACGGCCAGGACCGCATCGACCGCACCCGCATCGACGAGGCGCTGGCGGGCAACCTGTGCCGCTGCACCGGCTACGGCCCGATCATCGCCGCCGCCGGAGCGATGCGCGAGAGCGGCGCGCTGGACCGCTTCGTGCGCCACCGCGGCGAGACCATCGGCAAGCTGCGCGCGCTCGGCGAAGGCAAGATGGCGGTGTTGCAGAGCGAGGGCCGCAGCTTTTTCGCGCCGCGCAGTTCCGCCCAGCTCGCCGATCTCCTGTTGCGCCATCCGGAGGCGACGATCCTGGCCGGCGGCACCGATGTCGGCCTGTGGATCACCAAGCAGTTGCGGCGGCTGGACACCATCATCCATCTGGGCGACGTCGCCGACCTGAAGCAGATCGCGGTGGGCGAGCGCTGGATCGAGATCGGCGCCGGCGCGACCTATTCCGACGCCCTGGCGGTGATCGAGGAGCACCACCCCGATTTCGCCGCGACCATGCGGCGCCTCGGCTCGGAGCAGATCCGCAACGCCGGCACCATCGGCGGCAACATCGCCAACGGCTCGCCGATCGGGGATTCCCCGCCGCCGCTGATCGCCCTGGGCTCGCGGCTGGTGCTGCGGCGCGGCGACCGCTTTCGGGAGCTGCCGCTGGAGGCGTATTTCGTCGAATACGGCCGCCAGGACCGCCAAGCGGGCGAATTCGTCGCCGCGATCCGCGTGCCGGTCGCCCAGCCCGGCCGCCTGCTGCGCTGCTACAAGGTGTCCAAGCGCTTCGACCAGGACATCACGGCGGTGCTGGGGGCCTTCGCCGTGATCCTGGAGGCGGGCCGCGTGCTCGACATCCGCATCTGCTACGGCGGCATGGCGGGAACCCCGAAACGGGCCGCGGCAGCCGAGGCGGCGCTGAACGGCAAGCCGTGGACGCGCGAGACGATCGAGGCGGCTTGCGCGGCCCTGGCGCTCGACTTCCAGCCGATCAGCGACATGCGCGCCAGCGCCGCCTACCGCAGGACGATCGCCGGCAACCTGCTGCGCAAGCTCTTCGCCGAAACATCGGAGGTGCCGCCGCGCACCCGCATCCTAGCCGAGCGCCGGGCGGCGCATGGCCATGGCTGATACGACCGCCGGCACCTCCGCGGCGATCCTGGGCGGCGTCCACGACGCTATCGCCCACGACAGCGCGCGCAAGCACGTGACCGGCGCCGCCGTCTATGTCGACGACATTCCGGAACCCGCCGGTACGCTCTTCGCGGCACCCGGGCTTTCGACCAAGGCGCATGCGCGGATCACCGGCATGGATCTGTCGGCGGTTGCGGCGGCGCCTGGCGTGGTGGCGGTGCTCACCGCCAGGGACATTCCCGGCATCAACGACGTGTCGCCGATCCATGCCGGCGACGATCCGGTTTTCGCCGGCGATCTGGTCGAATTCCACGGCCAGGTGCTGTTCGCGGTCATCGCCGGAAGTCACGAGGCGGCGCGCCGCGCGGCCCAGCTGGCCAAGGTCGACTACGACGAGTTGCCGGCCGTGCTGACGGTCGAGCAGGCGCTGGAGCAGGACCTCACCGTGCTGCCGCCGCACGAGATGAAGCGCAACGAGGCGGCCGCCGCCCTCGCCGCGGCGCCGCATCGCCTCGGCGGCACCTTCCGCGTCGGCGGGCAGGATCATTTCTACCTGGAGGGCCAGGTCTCGCTGGCGGTGCCGGGCGAGGACGGCGACGTGACGATCTATTGCTCGACCCAGCATCCGTCCGAGGTGCAGTACAACATCGCGCACGTCCTCGGCCGGCCGGCCAATGCGGTCACGGTGGAATGCCGGCGCATGGGCGGCGGCTTCGGCGGCAAGGAGACCCAGGCATCGCAGTGGGCCGCCATCGCGGCGCTGGCGGCGGTGAAGCTGCGCCGGCCGGTCAAGTGCCGGCTCGACCGCGACGACGACATGATCGCCACCGGCAAGCGGCACGATTTCCGCATCGACTACGACGTGGGCTTCGATGATCGCGGGCGCATCCTGGGCGTGACCTTCGAGCACGCGGTGCGCTGCGGATATTCCGCCGACCTCTCCGGCGCCATCGCCGACCGGGGCATGTTCCATGCCGACAACGGCTACTACCTGGACGCGGTCGCCATCCGCTCGCACCGCTGCAAGACCAACACGGTCTCCAACACGGCTTTCCGCGGCTTCGGCGGGCCGCAGGGCATGATGGGGATCGAGGAGGTGATGGACCAGATCGCGCGCCATCGCGGCCTCGATCCGCTGGAGGTGCGCAAGGCCAATCTCTATGGCGAGGCGCCGCGCAACGTCACGCCCTATCACATGGTGGTCGAGGACAACATCCTGCCCGACCTGGTGGCGCGGCTCGAGGCGAGCGCCGACTATGCCAAGCGCCGCGCCGCCATCCAGGTGTTCAACGCCGAGAACGCCTATCTGAAGAAGGGCCTCGCCCTCACGCCGGTGAAGTTCGGCATTTCCTTCACCACGGCGCACCTCAACCAGGCCGGCGCCCTGGTCCATGTCTACACCGACGGCTCCGTGCATCTGAATCACGGCGGCACCGAGATGGGGCAGGGGCTGTTCGTCAAGGTCGCGCAGGTGGTGGCGGAAGAGTTCCAGATCGACCTCGACCAGGTGAAGATCACGCCGACCAATACCGGCAAGGTGCCGAATACGTCCGCCACCGCGGCGTCCTCCGGCTCCGACATGAACGGCATGGCGGCCCAGGCGGCGGCGCAGAAGATCAAGCGGCGGCTGACCATCTTCGCGGCCGATACCTACAAGGTCAGCGCCGCCGATGTCACATTCCTGCCCAACCGCGTGCGCGTGGGCAACCAGGAGATTCCGTTCAAGGAGCTGGTGCGCCGCGCCTATCTCGGCCGCGTCTCGCTGTCGGCCACCGGCTATTACCGCACGCCCAAGATCCACTACGACCGCGACACGGCGCGCGGCCGCCCGTTCCTCTATTTCGCCTATGGCGTGGCGGCGAGCGAGGTGCTGGTCGACACGCTGACCGGCGAGCACACGCTGGCCCGCGTCGATATCCTGCATGACGCCGGCAAGTCGCTGAACCCGGCCATCGACCTCGGCCAGATCGAGGGCGGCTTCATCCAGGGCATGGGCTGGCTGACCAGCGAGGAGCTGGTCTTCGACGGCCAGGGCCGGCTGCGCACCCACGCGCCCAGCACCTACAAGATCCCGACCTGTTCCGACCGGCCGGCGGATTTCCGCGTCGCGCTGCTGGAGAACGCGCCCAACCGCGAGGAAACCATCCATCGCTCGAAGGCCGTTGGCGAGCCGCCGCTGATGCTGGCGATCTCGGTGTTCCGCGCCATTTCCGATGCCGTCGCCAGCATCGGGGAGTACCGCCTGATGCCGCGCCTCGACTCCCCGGCGACGCCCGAGCGCGTGCTGTTTGCGGTCGAGGATCTGCGTCGCCGGCTGGAGGCCAAGCCATGACCTGGCAGCCCGCCTGGCTTGGCGCCGCCTTGGCCGCCATCGACGGAGGCACACCCGCGGTCCTGGTGACCGTGGCCGAGGCGAAGGGCTCCACGCCGCGCGAGGCGGGCGCGAAGATGCTGGTGCGCGCCGGCGACATCGTCGGATCGATCGGTGGCGGCCAGCTCGAGATGCTGGCGATCGATTCCGCCCGGCAGTTGCTGGGCGCGGGCGCGGCATTGCCGAGCCTGGTCCGGCATTCGCTCGGCCCCGATCTCGGGCAGTGTTGCGGCGGCGCCGTGCGCCTGCTGCTGGAGCCGATCTCGGGCGCGGATCGCGACTGGCTGGAGGAATGGCGGCGGTGCTGCAACGCGGGCGTGCCGGCAATCCTGGCCACGCAGGACGATGGCCGCAAGGTCTGGTCCGCGGCGGCGGATGGCGCGGCCGGCCGCGTCGAGGCGCAGGGCGATGGCTGGCGCGTGATCGAGCTTGTCCGCCGCGCGGCACGGCCGCTCTGGGTCTATGGCGCCGGCCATGTCGGGCGCGCGCTGGTGACCGTGCTGGCGGAGCTGGACTTCGACCTGACCTGGCTCGACAGCCGGCAGGGGCAGTTCCCGGAGGTCCTTCCGGCCGGCGTGCGGACGGCCATCGAGCCGCAACTGGCGGCGACGGCGGAGAAAGCGCCCGCCGCCAGCCTGTTCCTGGTGCTGACGCATAGCCACCAGCTCGACCTGGAAATCTGCGACCGCATCCTGAAGCGCGGCGATGCCGCCTTTATCGGGCTGATCGGCAGCGCCACCAAGAAAGCGCGATTCGTCAGCGGGTTGAAAGCGCGCGGCCACGGCCCGCAGGCGCTCGATCGGCTGGTCTGTCCGATCGGGCTTGCCCAAATTCCAGGCAAGCAGCCTATGGCCATAGCGGTTTCGGTGGCGGCGCAATTGCTGACCTTGCCGCAACTTGCCGGCAATGCCATGGAGAATGACGATCCGCGCCTTGGAATGCGCGGGGCGGGGTGACTTGGACGGCGGCGCCCGCTAAAACTGCAGCATAAGCAGAGGGGGACATGACGGGGCAGGCGGATTCGGAGCAACGGGCGGGCGGCGTGACGCCGCTGCTGCAGCTTGCGGGAATCGTGAAGCAGTTCCCCGGCTGCCTGGCCAATGACCATGTCGACCTCACCATCCTGCCGGGTGAGATCCACGCGCTTTTGGGCGAGAACGGCGCCGGCAAGAGCACGCTGGTCAAGATCATCTACGGCGTGTTGCGGCCCGACGCGGGCGATATCCGCTGGCAGGGCCAGTCCGTCCTTGTCCAAAATCCGAACCATGCCCGGCGGTTGGGCATCGGCATGGTGTTCCAGCACTTCTCGCTGTTCGAGGCGCTCACCGTCGCCGAGAACATCGCCCTCGGGCTGACCGACGCGGCGGACCGCAAAGGGCTGCGCGCGCGCATCGGCGAGATCGGCCGCGCCTATGGCCTGCAACTCGATCCCGACAAGGCGGTGCATGACCTGTCGGTCGGCGAGCGCCAGCGCATCGAGATCGTGCGCTGCCTGCTGCAGAAGCCGAAGCTGCTGATCATGGACGAGCCGACCTCGGTGCTGACCCCGCAGGAGGTCGAGAAGCTGTTCGAGACGCTGCGGCGGCTGGCGCGCGAAGGCTGCGCCATCCTCTATATCAGCCACAAGCTGGAAGAGATCCGCGCGCTGTGCGAGCGCGCCACCATCATGCGCCTGGGAAAGGTGGTCGCCCATTGCGACCCGCGCCAGGAAACCGCGCGCCGCCTGGCGGAGCTGATGATCGGCACCGAGCTGAAGGCGGCAAGCCGCCAAGGCCACGGCGCCAGGGAGGGCGCGGCGCGGCTGGTGGTGAAGGAGCTCAGCCTCAAATCCGAACAGCAGTTCGGCACCGACCTGAAGCAGGTCAGCCTCGCCGTCAAAGGCGGCGAGATTCTCGGCATCGGCGGCATCGCCGGCAACGGCCAGAGCGAGCTGATGTCGGCGCTGTCCGGCGAGATGCTGGCGCCGGTTCCGGATGCGATCCTGATCGACAACGTGCCGGCCGGCCGCATGGGCCCGCGTGAGCGCCGGGCGCTGGGCGGCTGCTTCGTGCCCGAGGAGCGCAACGGCCATGGCGCGGTGCGCGACATGTCGCTGTCGGAGAACGCCTTCCTGTCGGGCAATGTGCGGCAGATGCTCTCCCGGCACGGCATCATCAACGCGGCGAAGAGCGCCGGCTTCGCCGAGGACGTGATCAAGAGCTTCGACGTGCGTACCACCGGATCGGCGGCGGAGGCGCGGTCGCTGTCGGGCGGCAACCTGCAGAAATTCATCGTCGGGCGCGAGGTGAAGCAGGGGCCGAGCGTGCTGGTCGTCTCGCAGCCGACCTGGGGCGTCGATGCCGGCGCGGCGGCGGCGATCCACCAGGCGCTGATCGACCTCGCCAGCGGCGGCGCGGCGGTGGTGGTGATCTCGCAGGATCTCGACGAGATTTTCGCGCTCTGCGACCGCATCGCGGTGATCGCGGAAGGCCGCCTGTCCCAGACCGTACCGGTGGCCGAGGCGACCATCGAGCAGATCGGGCAATGGATGGGCGGCGGGCAGAAGACGACCGAATACGGTACGGGGGTCGCAGATGCTTCGGCTTGAGCCGCGCGGCGCGCATTCGAAGCTGTGGACCTATGCGTCCCCGGTCCTGGCGATGGCGCTGACCGTCGTCGCCTCTGCGATCATCTTCTCGGTCCTCGGCAAGGATCCGCTGCAATCGCTCTACGTGTTCCTGGTGGCGCCGCTGGTGAGCTCGTCGGGGCTGCCGGAGCTGTTCGTGAAGGCAGCCCCCCTGATCCTGATCGGCGTCGGCCTGTCGCTCGGCTTCCGCGCCAATGTGTGGAACATCGGCGCCGAGGGGCAATACACGCTCGGCGCCATCTTCGCCGGCGGCCTGGCGCTGAGCTATCCCGATGCGCCGGCGCTCCTGCTCATTCCCGGGATGATCGTGCTGGGCTGCCTCGGCGGCATGATCTGGGCCGCCATCCCGGCCTATCTGCGCACGCATTGGAACGCCAACGAAATCCTGACCAGCCTGATGCTGACCTATGTGGCGCAGCTGCTGCTGATCTATCTGGTCACCGGTCCGTGGCGCGATCCCGAGGGCTACGGCTTTCCGCAGACGGCGCTGTTCTCGGCCAGTGCCACGGCGCCGGTCCTGATCGCGGGGACGCGCGTGCATCTCGGCGTGCTGGCGGCGTTGCTGGCGGGCGTGCTCGGCTGGGTCGTGCTGACGCGCTCGGTCATCGGCTTCCAGCTGCGCGTGCTGGGCCAGGCGCCGCGCGCCGCGCGCTTTGCCGGCTTCAGCCAGAACCGGCTGATCTGGCTGTCGCTGCTGACCGGCGGCGGGCTGGCCGGGATCGCCGGCATGTTCGAGGTCTCCGGCCCGGTCGGGCAGCTGACGCCGCAGATTTCGCCCGGCTACGGCTTCACCGCCATCATCGTCGCCTTCCTCGGCCGGCTGCATCCGATCGGCGTGATCTGCGGCGGGCTGATCCTGGCGCTGTCCTATCTCGGCGGCGAGACGGCGCAGATCGACCTCGGCATGCCCAATGCCGTCACCGGCATCTTCCAGGGCGTGCTGCTGTTCTTCCTGCTCGCCTGCGACGTGCTGATCCTCTACCGGCTGCGCGTGGCCAAGCCGCGCGCATCGGTTTCAGGGGCGGGGGAGGCGTGATGGACCAGGCGCTGATCGTCAGCTTCATTCTCAGCGTCATGACCGCCTCGACGCCGCTGCTGCTGGCGGCGACGGGCGAGCTGGTAGCGGAGAAATCCGGCGTCCTCAATCTCGGCGTCGAGGGCATGATGCTGGTCGGCGCCATCGTCGGCTTCGCCACCACAGTGCATACCGGCAGTGCCACGCTCGGCGTGCTCTGCGCTGTGCTGGCGGGGATGGGCATGGCGCTGATCTTCGGCATCCTGACGCTGACCTTCCTCGCCAACCAGGTGGCGACGGGCCTGGCGCTCACCATCTTCGGCACCGGCCTCAGCGCGCTGGTGGGGGCGGGCTATGTCGGCACGGCGGTCGCGCCGCTGCCCAAGCTCGCCATTCCGGGCTTGAGCGACCTGCCGTATCTCGGTCCGATCCTGTTCGGCCAGGACGCACTGGTCTATCTCTCGCTCGCCGCCGTCGCCGGCGTGGCATGGTTCCTGCGCCGCAGTCATCGCGGGCTGGTGCTGCGCGCGGTGGGGGATTCGCACGACGCCGCCCATGCCATCGGCTATCCGGTCATCCTGATCCGCTACCTGGCAACCATGTTCGGCGGCGCCATGTCCGGCCTCGCCGGTGCCTATATGTCGCTCGCCTATTCGACCAGCTGGGCGGAGAACATGACCGCGGGGCGCGGCTGGATCGCGCTGGCGCTGGTGGTGTTCGCCACCTGGCGGGCCGGCTGGCTGCTCGCCGGGGCCTATCTGTTCGGCGGCATCATGTACCTGTCGCTCTATGTCCAGGGCCTGGGGATAACCGTGCCGTCGCAGTTGGTCTCGGCCTTGCCATACCTGGCGACGATCCTGGTGCTGGTGCTGATCTCCCGCGACCGGGCGAAAATACGTCTCAACGCGCCGGCCTGCCTGGGGCGGCCGTTCCATGCGGCGGGGTGACGGCCAGGCAACGTAGATTTTCTTGGTTTTCGGTGTGAATCTCTGCAACAAATATCGCAACAAAGAACGTCAATAAGGAGGCACAAATCATGAAGCGCAGAACGTTCAACAAGCTGCTGGGGGCGGGTCTTCTGGCCGGCGCCGCGCCGACCATCATCCGGGGTGCAGCCGCCGCCGATCCGTTCGGCGTCGGTTTCATCTATGTCGGTCCGGTCGAGGATTTCGGCTGGACCCACGCCCATGACGTCGCCCGCAAGGCGATCGAGGAGGAGCTGGGCGCGGCGGTGAAGACGACCTATGTCGAGAGCGTGAAGGAAGGTCCCGACGCCGAGCGCGTCATCGCCGAGCTCGCCAACAAGGGTAATAAGCTGATCTTCACCACCTCCTTCGGTTTCATGAACCCGACGCTGAAGGTGGCGAAGCGTTTCCCCGACGTGAAGTTCGAGCACGCCACCGGCTACAAGCGCGACGCCAATGTCAGCACCTACAACATCCGGTTCTACGAAGGCCGCTATGTGCAGGGCGTGATCGCCGGCCACATGTCGAAATCCGGCATCGTCGGCTATATCGGCTCGGTGCCGATCCCCGAGGTCGTCATGGGCATGAACGCCTTCATCCTCGGCATGCGCTCGGTCAACCCGAATGCGCGGATGAAGATCGTCTGGGTCAATGCCTGGTACGATCCGGGCAAGGAAGGCGATTCCGCCAAGGCGCTGATCGACCAGGGCGCCGATGTCATCGCCCAGCACACCGATTCCGGCGCGCCGCTGCAGGTCTGCCAGCAGCGCAATGTGGTCGGCTTCGGCCAGGCGAGCGACATGAGCAGCCTGGCGCCGAAGGCGCAGTTGACCGCCTCGGTCGATTTCTGGAAGCCGTACTACATCCAGCGTACCAAGGATGCCATGGCCGGCACCTGGACCAGCACCGACACCTGGGGCGGCCTTGCCTCCGGCATGCTGGTGATGGCGCCCTATGCCAACATGACCGACGAAGCCGCCGCCGCCGGCAAGGCCACGGAGGCCGACATCGCCAGCGGCAAGATCGTCATCTTCCAGGGCCCGATCAAGGACCAGAGCGGCGCCGAGAAGGTGCCGGCCGGCACCGCCCTCGACGACGGCGCCATTGCCGGGATGAACTGGCTGGCCGACGGCATCGACGGGCAGATCCCGAGCTGAGGCGCAGCGATGCGTTCCCCCTCCCCCAGAATGGGGGAGGGTTGGGGTGGGGGCAGCGGCAGCGCGCCGAGTTTTGGGCTGCCCCCTCCCTAGCCCTCCCCCGTTCCGGGGGAGGGGTTTTCATTTTGAGGCATTGATGACAGACCTTTCCGCGGCGATCTCAAGGCTTCCCAAAGCCGAGCTGCACATCCATATCGAGGGCAGCCTGGAGCCGGAGCTGATGTTCGCGCTGGCGCGGCGCAACAACGTGCGGCTGGCCTACGAGTCCGTCGAGGCGCTGAAGCGGGCCTACGCCTTTGCCAACCTGCAGGACTTCCTCGATCTCTACTACCAGGGCATGTCGGTGCTGCTGACCGAGGCGGATTTCTTCGACCTTGCGATGGCCTATTTCCGCAAGGCGGCGGCGCAGAACGTCCGCTATGTGGAGTTCTTCTTCGACCCGCAGGGGCACACCAGCCGGGGCGTCGCCTTCGACACCGTGATCGGCGGGCTGTGTCGCGCCCAGGCGGTGGCGGAGGATACGCTGGGGCTCAGCTCGCGCATGATCATGTGCTTCCTGCGCCATCTCGATGAGGCGGATGCCGAACGCACGCTGGACCAGATGCTGCCCCACAAGGACAAGATCGTCGGCATCGGTCTCGATTCCTCGGAGAAGGGCCACCCGCCATCGAAATTCGCCCGCGTCTTCCGCCGCGCCCGCGAGGCCGGCCTCAAGCTGGTCGCCCATGCCGGCGAGGAAGGCCCGCCGGAATATGTGTGGGAGGCGCTGGATATCCTCGGCGTCGATCGCATCGACCACGGCAACCGGTCGCTCGAGGATGCGGCGCTGGTGCGGCGGCTGGCCAAGGACGGCATGCCGTTGACCGTCTGCCCGCTTTCCAACCTGCGACTCTGCGTGGTGCGGGAGATGAACGAGCATCCTTTGCGGCGGATGCTGGATGCCGGCCTTTTCGTCACCGTCAATTCCGACGACCCCGCCTATTTCGGCGGCTACATGAACGAGAATTTCGCCAGTGTCGGCACGGCGCTCGATCTGTCCGAGGCGCAATTGACCGCGATCGCGCGCAACGGCTTCGCGGCCTCGTTCATGGCGGATGCCGAGAAGCGCGCGGCGCTGATCGGGTTCGACGCGGCAGTGGATTGATCGCCGTCGCCGTGCCTTCGCGTGCGCCCTAGGCCGCCGCGGTCTTCTTGGCACTCGCGGGCGGGACGCGGAAGCTGACGCACATGCGGTTCCAGCCGTTGATGGCGACGATCGCCCAGCTCAGCTCCACCAGCTCCTTTTCGGAGAAATGGCGCAGGGCTTCCTCGTAGACATCATCGGGCACATGCGTCTCGGCGACGAGGGTGAGCGCCTCGGTCCAGGCCAGGGCGGCACGTTCGCGCGGCGTGTAGAGGTCCGTCTCGCGCCAGGCGTTCAGCAGATGCAGCCGGGCGTGGCTCTCGCCCGCCTTCACCGCGTCGGTCACATGCATGTCGATGCAGAAGGCGCAACCATTGATCTGCGAGGCGCGGGTCTTCACCAGCTCGATCAGCGCATGCTCGATCCCGGTGGCATTGGCATAGGCCTGCAGGCCGCTCATCGCGCGGTAACCGTCGGGCGCGACGGTAAAGGGGTTGAGGCGTGGTTGCATGATGGTCTCCTTATTCGTGATAGGTGGTGAGCGTGGCGCCTTCGTCGGCCACGAACACCGCCAGGATGCGGGCGGGCTGGGTGGCGCTGAAATTCTCCGCGACCAGGTGGGTGGCGCCCAGCGGCTCGAAGAAGGTCTCGCCCGGACGATACACGGCGGGCGGCTCTCCCGCGAGCTGGGAACGAATCGCGCCCTCCAGCACATAGACGCTGACCGAACCGCCGTGGTGATGCGGCGGCGAGAAGCCGGAGGGCGGAAACTCGACTACCATGGTGGTGATGCGCTTGCCGGCGACATGGGATAGAGCGTCGGAAGAGACGATCTGCGCCGTCGGCCGCAGCGAGGCGCCGACGGTCATCGCGAGCGGCGCCTCATGGCCGTGGGTGGCAGGGGCCGCACCCCGCTGCATGAGCCCTGCAGTCCCTGCGGCGATGCCGCAAGCCGTGAGCGCGGCGGCGAATGCCACATTGCCGCGCGGGATCGTCGGGCGAGCTGTTCCGATGGCGAGGCTGGCTGGACTGGACACGGGCAACTCCATCTCGGTCATGTCCCAATGTGGCCCCGGCCTTGGCTTTTAAGAATGGCCAAGAAATGATAAATGGACTAGGCCATGATCCGACCGTCGGAACTTCCCCGCCTGGCGCTGGACCAGGCCAGCCCGTTGCCGGTCTATCGACAACTCTATGCCCGTATCGCCGATGCGATTCTGGCCGGCCGGCTGACGCCCGGGACGAGGCTGCCCTCGGCGCGCAGCCTGGCGGCGCAATTGTCGGTGGCGCGCGGCACGGTCGAGGCAGCCTACCACCAGCTGGCGGGCGAGGGTTACATCGTCGCCCGTGGGGCGGCCGGCACGTTGGTCGACCCGGCGCTCGACCGCAGGCTGCTGCGGCCGGGGCGGGATGCCCGTGCGACGGTTTCGGCTATACCGGATGCCGGATCCGGAACGGAAGGCCGACAGACCGGAGCGCCGCGCTTGTTCCAGCTGGGGCTGCCGGCGCTCGATGCTTTCCCGCAAAAGGTCTGGGCGCGGCTCATCGCCCGGCAGGCCCGCGCGTTGGGTCCCGCCGATCTGGCCTACCAACCGGGCGCCGGCCATTGGGCCCTGCGGGTGCAGATCGCCCGCCATTTGGCCGTGGCGCGCGGGGTCGCTTGCGACCCGACGCAGGTCCTGGTCACAACCGGCTACCAAGGGGCCCTCGGCCTCATCGCGCGGACGCTGATGCGCCCGGGCGATGCGGTTTTCGCCGAACATCCTGGCTACCCCATCGGCCACGCGGCGTTGCGGCTGGCGGGCATGCGGCTGGTCGGCGCGCCGGTCGACGAGGAAGGGGTCGATATCGCCGCGGTCGAGGCGAGACATCGCGGTATCCGTTTTGCGCTGGTGACGCCGACGCACCAGTTTCCGCTCGGCCTCACGCTGTCGCTGCCGCGGCGCATGGCGCTGCTCGCCTGGGCCGCGCGGGCGGAGGGCTGGATCATCGAAGACGACTACGATTCGGAGTTCCGCTACCAGGGCCGGCCGCTGCCGGCGCTGAAAAGCATCGACCGGCACGACCGTGTGCTGTTCATCGGCACGTTCAGCAAGGTGCTCTCGCCAGGCCTGCGCGTCGGCTATCTGGTGGCGCCGGCGGCGCTGGCACAGCGTTTCGTCGAGACCGCCGCCGCCCTGCAGCCGCCGCCGGCCGCGCTGGTCCAGGCGGCAATCGCCGACTTCGTCGACAAGGGCTATCTGGCGCGGCATATCCGTCGCATGCGCATTCTCTATGCCGAACGGCGGGCGGCTCTGGTCGCGGCCCTGCGGTCGGAATTGGGGTCGGCCCTCGGAATCGAACTGCAGGCGGGCGGCATGCATCTCCTGGCGCGGTTGCCACGCGGCCGCAAGGACGTGCCCTTGGTCGCGGCGCTGAACCGGCAGGGTATCGCCGCGGCGGCGCTCTCAAATTGCGGTGTTGGACGGCCCTATGCGCCGGGCTTGCTGCTGGGCTTCACCAATGTACTGGCAAGGAGCGCGCCGGCGGCGGCGCGATCCCTCGCGCGCGGCCTCGGCAAGACGTGATCCGCGCGGGCAGTTCCGGGTCCCAAGGCGGGTGATTGGCAGCACGACGATAGGCCCGTCGCGCCTTGGCACGCGCAGGCGCGTTGCACTAGCATGCCGGTGGGGCAGGCAAGGCGGGCGACGGACATGACAACGGCACAGGCGGCGGGCCGGCGCGCCCTGATCACGGGCGGCGGGGCCGGTATCGGCGCCGCGACGGCGCGGCTGCTCGTGAGCAAGGGATGGCGCGTGGCGCTGTTCGACCGCGACGGCGGCGCGGCGCAGCGGACGTCGCGGGACATCGGCGAGGCGAGCACGCTTTGGCACCAGGGCGACGTCACCGATGCCGCCGCGATCGACGGCGTGCTGGACAAGATGACCGCGGCCTGGGGCGGCATCGACGACCTGGTGAACAATGCCGGCGTCTGGGACCATGCGCCGCTGCTCGACCTGACGCTGGCGCAATGGCGACGGGTCTTCGACATCAATCTGCTGGCGCCTATCGAGATCTCGAATGCCGCGGTGCGGCGCATGCAGGCCGGCAGCGCCATTGTCAACGTGTCCTCGGTGCTGGGCCAGGTCTCGGCGCCGACACGGGGGCCCTATTGCGTCTCCAAGAGCGCGCTCATCAGCCTCACCAAGATGCAGGCGATCGAGTGGGCGGAGCGCGGCATCCGCGTCAACGCCATCGCGCCCGGCTACATCATCAACGAGCCGACCCGGGCGCTGGCCGCCGCCGGCAGCTTCGACATGGCGGCGATCGAGCGGCGCACGCCGATGGGCCGCTTCGGCACGGAGCAGGAAGTGGCCGAGGGCATCACCTTCCTGCTGTCGCCGCAGCAGGCGGGCTATGTCACCGGCCATACGCTGGAAGTGAACGGCGGCTGGACCGCCTATGGTTTCGTCTAGGAGCGGGGCATGATCACCGGGTTCAACCACACCAGCTTCACCGTTGCCGACATGGACAAGTCGGTGCGGTTCTGGACCGAGCAGCTGGGCTTCAAGGCGGCCTCGGTCTCGCCGCGCTCCGGCGGCTGGCAGGAAACGGTCACCGGCATTCCCGGCGCGTCGCTGATGGTGGCGCATCTCTACGGCCACGGCCATCATATCGAGTTCATCCAATACCTGGACGGCGCCATCGCCGGAGCGGCGGCGCAGCCGGCCCAGGCCGGCGCCGCGCATGTCTGCCTGGAGGTGGACGACATCGCGCGGACCTGGGCCGAACTGCTGGCGGCAGGCGCGACCGCGCAGGGCCAGATCGCCAACGTGGCGAGCGGCCCGGTCGGCGGCTGCCTCGCCGGCTATATCCGCGACCCCAACGGCATCATCATCGAGTTGCTGGAGCAGAAATAGGGGAGCGCCCATGACGGTGAAGAAGGGCCGCTGCCTGTGCGGCGCGGTCACCTATGAATACAGCGGGCCGGAGAACTGGCGCGGCTATTGCCATTGCGAGAGCTGCCGGCGCAACAGCGGCGCCCCGGTGGTGGCCTGGCTCGGCGTGCCGCGCACGGCCTTTCGCTATACCGGTGCCATGCCGAAGATCTATGCCTCGTCGCCGGGCGCGCGGCGGTCCTTCTGCGCCAATTGCGGCACGCCGGTGGCTTTCGAGCACGACAAGTACCCGCAGGAGATCCATCTCTACGCCTGCGGTCTCGTGGACCCGAGCGCCTACGCGCCGACGTTCCACGTCCACTATGAGGAGAAGGTGCCGTGGATGGAGATCGCGGATGACCTGAAGCGCTTCCCGCACAGCGGCAGCGGCAGCTGACGCGATCCCAACGTCGTCACGACGTCAGGCCGGCCCGTTCCGCGAGCTGCTTGCGGAAGCGTCGGTCACGCTTCAAATGCCATTCCCGGCTCATGGCGTCGCGCCGCGCGGCAAAGGGCTCGACATGGATCAGCGTCCAGACCCGGCCGCGGGTGGAGCGCGCGCCGGTTCCCGTGTTGTGTTGCGCCAGGCGGCGGTCCACATCGGTGGTCCAGCCGATATAGGTCCGGTAGCCGCCCTTTCCCACGCTCCCCAGAACATAGACGGCGTAGGGCTCGCCGGCCGTGGCCGCAGCCGGTGCCGCGCTGTCCCGACTATCGGAGGTCTTGCCGGTGCGGCCGTCGGATGATCGGCCGGCTATCATCGTCTGGCCTTCAGCTTCTTCTCCCAGGCCGGTTTCGGCCCGTATGTATCGGCCAGGAAGTCGATGAAGGCGCGCACCCTGGGCGGGGCCGACTGGCTGTGCGGGTAGAGGGCGTAGACGGCGTGACTGACCGGCGGGTAGTCGGTCAGCACCGGCACAAGGCGTCCCTCGTTCAGATCGTCGACGATCTCCCACAGCGACTTCATCGCCAGGCCGTGGCCGGCGAGGCACCAGTCGCGCAGGGCCTCGCCGCTGTTGCTGTCCATGTTGCCGGAAACGCGGAGGGTGATCGGGCCGTCCGGTCCCTGCAGGGTCCAGCGGAACTGCTTCGAGCCCGGGAAGCGCAGCAGCAGGCAGTTGTGGTCGAGCAGGTCCTCCGGCACCCGCGGTACGCCGCGGCGGGCGAGATAGTCGGGCGCGCCGACGATGAAGCGCCGGTTGGGCGCCAGCGTCCGCACGATCGAGGTGGAATCGGTCAAAGCAGCGATGCGGATGGCGAGGTCGACACGCTCCTGCACCAGGTCGACCAGCGTGTCGGTCAGATGCAGGCGCACCTGCATCTGCGGAAAGCGCTCTAGGAAGCGCGGCACGTGCGGCGCCACGTGCAGGCGCCCGAAAACGGCGGGGGCGGAGACCTTGATCGGCCCGCGCGGCTCCGCGGTCGCCGAGGTGATGGCGCTTTCCGCCTGCTCAAGTTCATTCAGGATGACGACGCAATGTTCGTAATAGCGCGAACCCTCCTCGGTGAGGCTGACGCGGCGCGTGGTGCGGTTCAGCAACCGGGTGCCGACATCCTTCTCCAGCCGGGCGATGCGGTTGGAGACGACGGCGGCGGAGAGGCGCATGTCCCGCCCGGCCGCCGACAGGCTGCCGAGTTCCACGACGCGCACGAAAATGGCGAAATCCTGGGTGTCCGGCATGGCTAGCTTTGGGATTGTTGCGTAAATCTTGAAGAAGATTATCAGCAGAATGGCAGGTAGTTCTGTCGGAGGGAAGAGCCGGGTGCGGTAGATTCTCACCCGCATTTCGGCTCCCTGACGGGGATGCCGCCGCGGGGGACGCGCCATGAACCCGATCATCGCCGATTGGATCAGCCTTGGCCTGCGCTGGGCCCACGTGATGGTGGGCATCATGTGGATCGGCACCTCGTTCCACTTCATCTGGCTCGACGCCAGCCTGCGTCGCGACAAGGACACGCCGCAGAGCCTCGCCGGCTCCAGCTGGATGGTCCATGGCGGCGGCTTCTACCACGCACAGAAATACCTGGTGGCGCCGGCGGAGATGCCGGCCGACCTGCACTGGTTCAAATACGAGGCCTATTTCACCTGGCTGACCGGCTTCCTGCTGCTGGCGGTGATCTACTACCTCGGCGCCAGCGACCTGCTCATCGACCCGCGCGTCATGGACCTTTCGCCGCTCGCCGCCATCGGCCTCAGCCTGGGCGGGCTGGCGCTCGGCTGGATCGTCTATGACCTGCTCTGCCGCTCGCCGCTCGGGGACAAGACGGGGCTGCTGGCCTTCCTGGTCTTCCTCCTGGCGGTGGCCGCCGCCTTCGGCTTCACCCATGTGTTCAGCGGCCGCGCCGCCTTCGTCCATGTCGGCGCCTTCCTCGGCTCGATCATGGCGGGCAATGTCTTCTTCATCATCATCCCCAACCAGAAGAAGACGGTCGCGGCCTTGCTGGCCGGCCAGGCGCCGGACCCGGCGCTGGGCAAGCGCGCCAAGCAGCGCTCGCTGCACAACAACTACCTGACCTTGCCGGTGGTGCTGATGATGATCAGCAACCACT
The DNA here is from genome assembly GCA_039808885.1 of Dongiaceae bacterium. Lineage (GTDB taxonomy): Bacteria > Pseudomonadota > Alphaproteobacteria > Dongiales > Dongiaceae > Dongia_A. Next base: position 34,674 of record JBDHTX010000040.1, read on the forward strand.
ACCCGATGATGTTCGAGCACGCGCAGAGCTGGCTCATCGTCGCCGGGATCCTGCTGTTCAGCGGCCTGCTGCGCCTCTATGCCAACCAGAAGAACGCGGGGAAGTTCGGCGCGAACCAGAAGGCGATCCTGCTCTATGCGCTGATGATCGGCATGGGCGCGATCGGCTTCGCCAGCTATCGCCCGAACGCCGATCTCGACGCGGTCGGTCCGGTGACCCTGGCGGACGTGCAGGCGATCATGGCGCATCGCTGCCTGGCCTGCCATTCGGCGACACCCACCGACACGGCGTACAAGTCGCCGCCAAAGGGCATCGCCTTCGATACCGCCGACCAGATCCGGCGCATGGCGCCGCAGATCGAGCGCATGGTGGTGCTGACCGAGGCGATGCCGCTGGCCAACAAGACCGGGATGCTGCCGGAGGAGCGCCTGGTCATCGCCAAATGGCTGGCCGACGCGCAGAGCGCGGTGGACTGAGATGGGCGAGCTCTTCCGGCGCCGTCCCAGCACCCTCGATCGCGCGGCCTTCCTGCAGTGCCAGGGGCGCGTCTACGAGCATTCGCCGTGGATCGCCGAAACGCTGTGGGAGGCCGGGCTGAAGCCGGGCCACGATGAAGTCAACGCGCTGCACCGCGATCTCGCCGCCATCGTCGACGCGGCGCCGCGCGACAGGCAACTGGCGCTGCTCAATGCGCATCCGGACCTGGCCGGAAAGCTGGCGGTGCGCGGCGAGTTGACGGCCGAATCCACCTCGGAGCAGGCGGGAGCGGGGCTCGACAATTGCTCGCCGGAGGAGTTCCGGCGCTTCACCGAGCTCAATGCGGCCTACAAGGCCAAGTTCGGCTTTCCCTTCATTCTTGCGGTCAAAGGCAAGGAGCGGGCGGAGATCCTGCGCAATTTCGAGCATCGCATCCACAATGCGCCGGAGGTCGAGTTCCGCACCGCCCTCAACGAGGTCCACAAGATCGCCCTGCTGCGCTTGCGGGAACTCTAGAAACCCGGATTTCGCAAGCGGCCCTGCGCCCCGCGCATATTGACCTGCATTCCTCCGGCGCTATCGTGAACGCCGAAATAGGGGAGAGCAGATGAGCCAGAAACCGGACGATTCCCTCAGCAGCCGTCATGTGAAATCCGGCCCGGAGCGCGCGCCGCATCGCGCCTTCTATTACGCCATGGGCCTGACCGAGAAGGACATCGCCAAGCCCTTCGTCGGTGTGGTGTCGAGCTGGAACGAATCCGCGCCCTGCAACACCGCCTTGAAGGCGCATGCCGAGATCGCCAAGCGCGGGGTGAGTGCCGCCGGCGGCACGCCGCGCGAATTCGTCACCATCACCGTCACCGACGGCATCGCCATGGGCCATTCCGGCATGAAGGCCTCGCTGGTCAGCCGCGAAACCATCGCGGATTCGGTCGAACTCTCGGTGCGCGGCCATTGCTATGACGCGCTGGTGGCGATCGCCGGCTGCGACAAGACCCTGCCGGCCATGATGATGGCGATGGTGCGGCTCAATATCCCCTCCATCTTCATGTATGGCGGGTCGATCCTGCCCGGGAATTTCCACGGCAAGGATGTGACGGTGCAGGACGTCTACGAAGCGGTCGGCAAATACCAGGCGGGGCAGATGAAGCTGGAGGAACTGACGGCGCTGGAGAAGCTGGCCTGTCCGTCGGCCGGCGCTTGCGGCGGGCAGTTCACCGCCAACACCATGGCCTGCGTCTCCGAGGCGATCGGCCTGGCGTTGCCGGGCTCGTCCTCGCCGCCGGCGGTGGTCGCCGAGCGCGAGGCCTTCGCCTATCAATCAGGCGAGGCGGCGATGCGCCTGCTGAAGGAGAATCTGCGGCCGCGCGACATCGTCACGCGCAAGGCGCTGGAGAATGCGGCGGCCGTGGTCGCGGCCACCGGCGGGTCGACCAACGGCCTGCTGCACCTGCCGGCCATCGCCAACGAAGCCGGCATCGATTTCGACATCTTCGAGATCGAGGCCGTGCTGAAGCGCACCCCCTATATCGCCGACTTGAAGCCGGGCGGGAAATACGTTGCCAGCGACCTGCACAAGGCGGGCGGCGTCACCCAGGTGCTGAAGACGCTGCTCGACGGCGGCTATCTGCATGGCGATGCGCTGACCGCCACCGGCAGGACCATGGCGGAGAATCTGAAGGACGTGACGTTCCGCACCGACCAGGACGTGGTGCGACCGGTGAGCCAGGCGCTGGCGCCCAACGGCGGCGTGCTGGTGTTGAAAGGCAATCTCGCCCCCGATGGCGCGGTGGTGAAGGTGGCCGGCCTCGCCAGCACCAAGTTCCGCGGCACCGCCTTGTGCTTCGATCGCGAGGAGGATGCCGCGGCGGCGGTGCAGCAGCGCGCCTACAAGGCGGGCGATGTCATCGTCATCCGCTACGAGGGGCCGAAGGGCGGCCCCGGCATGCGCGAGATGCTGGCGCTGACCGCGGCGATCTACGGCCAGGGCATGGGCCAGAAGGTGGCGCTGATCACCGATGGCCGCTTCTCCGGCGCCACGCGCGGGTTCTGCATCGGGCACGTGGCGCCCGAGGCGGCGCTGGGCGGGCCGATCGGCCTGCTGGAGAACGGCGACATCATCGAGATCGACGCCGAGCAGGCGCTGATCAAGGTCGAGCTGTCGGAGGCGGAGCTGGCCAGGCGCAAGGCGGCGTGGCAGCCGCGCCCGGCGCAGTACCGGTCCGGCGCCATCTGGCGCTATGGCGAGAACGTCTCTTCGCCGCGCTACGGCGCCGTGACGCATCCCGGACCCGGCAGGCACGCGGCCGAATAGCCAGATGCCGAGCAGACAAATGGGCGGGGAGCGCATCCGCAGCTACGCGGAATTCTGGCCGCACTACCTGCGGGAGCATGGGCGGCCGGCGACGCGGGCCTGGCATTTCCTCGGCAGCACGCTGGTGCTGGTCGCGCTGGCGCTCTTCCTCAGCGGGCAGGGTTGGATCTGGCTTGTGATCGTGCCGCTCGCCGGCTATGGGCCGGCCTGGGCCGCGCATTTCTTCGTCGAGGGGAACCGGCCGGCAACCTGGCGCTATCCGTTCTGGTCCCTGATCAGCGACGCGCGCATGTACGGGTTATGGCTCGCCGGCCGCCTGCGCCGCGAGCTCGACAAGGCCGGCGTCGCCTGAGCCTATTGCGGCATCACCACCGGCGCGTATTCGAGGCCGGCCGGGTTGTCCATCAGGACGCGATGATCGTTCGGATTGTAGTACGCGGCCACGCGCGGCGTATCGCTCGCGTGCGGCGGCGGCGGCAACAGCCCCGGTATGTAGTCCATGGAGCAGGCCGAAAGCGCGGCCGCCATACCTCCGACCAGCAGCAAATGCGGAAGAACACGCATCGTTGACCTCCAAAGCGACGATCCCCATCAGCAAACCACTATGCCGGCGCACCGTTACCGGAACGTATACGCCGCTCCCGGCAGGGGAATGCCGCCGTTAACCATATTCGGGCGCCTGCCGGCGGGAAAGCGGGGTCAAGCGGCTGAGCTGACGGTCCCGGATCGGGTGCGAACCCGCGGGCTACAGCTTCTGTCGGGCAATCAGGGCGTCACGCCACCGTTTCAGCCAGGTGACCGCCCCCCGGCCTTGCCGAGACTGTTTGCGAGCGACGTCCCAAACAGGCGCGCGAACAGCCCGTGCGCCGCGATGTAGTCCTGGTAATCCCGGTAGACCGGGTCGGCCGCAAGATGCCGTTCTTCGGTCTTGGCCCGGAGATAGTAGATCAGGTTCGCCGCGCCGAGCAGGAGGCAGGACTGGACCGCGACGAGCCATCCCGCCCCGGCAATGAAGGGGACCGAGATCATCCACCAGCTCAGGTTCTTCGCCAGGTAGGCCGGATGCTTCACCCAACGATAGGGGCCGTCGGTGATGATGCCGCGATGTGTCAGGTTGGAAAAACGCAGCCCAAACGCGGCCGTCGACCAGACGTAGATGAAGAGCAGGAACAGGATGGCGCTGCCCCACAACGCGTAGAGGAGGGGATAGGGCGAGAACACGCTCCCCCAGTACAGATTGTCCATCTCGTATTGAATATACGGGGCCTGGGCATCGACCAGCGGCCGATAGCAGATCACGCAGATGATCCAGCCGCCGATTGTCGGCTCGACGCTACGAATATGGTTGTCCAGGATGCGGAGCGTCAGCGTATAGGCGATCACGGCGAGCAGGACATCGAGCAGGAAGAACAGGTCGTAGAGCCGCTCGTAGATGTGCTGGAAATCAAGCTGCGCGACCGCCTGGCTCGACCACATCGCGCTCAGATCATTGTTCACGTAGGCGAACATCAGCGGGATGAAAAAGGCCTTGACCAGCCACCCCCGCGCATGCGTCCGAAGCGGCGCCCAATCCGCCGGCCGATTGCCGCCAAGCAGCATGGCGAGCTGGGCATAGGCGTCGACCGGCTTGTCCTGCCTGCGGTCCACATAGGTGATGTAGAAGGGTGACACGACCAGCGCCGCCGGCAGCAGCAGGAGGGCGGCGTCCTTGAACGGCGTGTAGAACGCGTTCTTGTATTCCGGGATCAGCGCGTAGAGCGCGGCGATCGTCCCGATCGTCAGCCAGAATCCCAGGAACTTCTGCGCGACCCGGACCAGGTCGAGCCCACGCTTCGGATGCCGGGTCATTTCCCGGCCGGGATTGCGCTGTACGCGATAGACCAGCAGGTCGACGCCGATCATGACCGCCGTGGTCGCGAACAGCACGGCGAGCGTCTTGATGTGGTCGGCCTGCGGCCAGTCGCGCAGCAGGAACGCGCTCGACAGGGCGGCGACCACGCCCGCAATGCCGGTCAGGACGCCGCTGGCTGATTTGGGGCGCTCGCGGAGATGCGGATTGAGGACATCCGCCGTGGTGGCCGCTCCAGTTCCCTGCGGGTCGCGGTCGGTGCCGGTCGTCTCCTGCCCGAGAACCAATCTTATCGGCCGATCGGTCAATTGCGCGCGCCTTCTGTCCTTGGCCGGCTATACGCCCGACGTGCCGCCGCTGGTCTGACCCGAAGTGCCGCCGCTGGCGCCACCGGATGTACCGCCGCTAGTCTGACCCGACGTGCCGCTTGACTCGCCCGACGTTCCCGAGGTGCCGCCTGACGCGCCGCCGCTGGTCTGGCCCGAAGTGCCGCCGCTGGTGTTGCCGGACGTGCCGCCGCTGGTCTGACCCGACGTGCCGCTTGACTCGCCCGACGTTCCCGAGGTGCCACCGGACGTACCGCCGCTGGTCTGGCCCGAGGTGCCGC
>JBDHTX010000041.1:0-39718 GCA_039808885.1 Dongiaceae bacterium
CAAGCTTAAGCACTTCAGGCGCGTCGCAACCCGCTTCGACAAGCTCGCCAGGAACTTTCTCGCCGCCGTCGCCCTTGCCTCAACCCGCCTCTGGACCCGAACTTATGAGTCCACTACCTAGGCCGGATGCGCCGCCGGCGCGCGACAAGCGGCCGCTTACGAGCGGTGTGATTCCGCGCTAGCATGGCTGCCTCACTCAGAGGGGCCATCCGGATGAACCACCGCTCCCAACCCGAACGCGAGCCCGACCTGCTGGGCCGCCTGACGGCGCTGCGCCGCGGCCTGAAGGCGACGCCCTGCGCCGTGGTGCATCCCTGCGACGTGGAATCGGTGACCGGCGCGCATCGGGCGGCCCTGGCCGGCCTGATCGACCCGGTCCTGGTCGGGCCCCGGGCGAAGATCGCCCGCGCCCTGGACCAGGCCGGCATCGCCGCCGGCGCCATGCCGATCGTCGCCACCGAGCACAGCCACGCGGCGGCGGACAAGGCGGTGGCGATGGCGCGCTCCGGCGAGGTCGCCGCCCTGATGAAGGGCAGCCTGCACACCGACGAATTGATGTCCTCGGCCGTCGCCGCCGACGGCCTGCGCACGGCGCGGCGGATGAGCCATGTCTTCGTCATGGACGTGCCGGCCTATGACCGGCTGCTGCTGATCAGCGACGCCGCCATCAACATCGCCCCCGACCTCGACTGCAAATGCGACATCGTGCGCAACTGCATCGACCTGGCGCACGCTTTGGGCGTCCAGATCCCGCGGGTGGCGATCCTGTCGGCGGTGGAGACGGTGAGCGCCCGCATCCCCTCGACCATCGACGCGGCTGCCCTGTGCAAGATGGCCGACCGCGGACAGATCACCGGCGCCGTCCTGGACGGCCCGCTCGCCTTCGACAACGCGATCAGCGTCGAGGCGGCGCAGCAGAAGGGCATCATTTCCGAGGTCGCCGGCCGCGCCGACATCCTGATCGTGCCCGATTTCGAGGCCGGCAACATGCTGGCCAAGCAGCTCAGCTATTTCGGCGGCGCCGACAGCGCCGGCATCGTGATGGGCGCCCGTTGCCCGATCGCGCTGACCAGCCGGGCCGATCCGATCGAATCCCGCCTGGCCTCGGCGGCGCTGCTGGGACTGGTCGCCGCGGCGCGCAATCCGGTCCAAGCCTGACTCTGGGTCTGACCGGCGCAGGCCGGCCGGATTTCCGCGCCAATTTGCGGTTGCACGCGGCGCGGCAGGGGCGTCTTGTAAGTCTCGCGTCAGGTTGGAGCGCGCAAGGTGATAGCGGAGCCGTCTTCGCGGCGACCGGCCGGTCCGTCTCGGGCAGTCGGGTGAATGGCCGCCGCGCGCTCCGGACCGAGAGGCCCATCGCCCATGTGTGGATTCGCCGGAGAGATTGCCTGCACGGCCAATGCACGGGCCGATGCCGACCGCGCCCTCCCGATGCTCCAGGCCATCCTGCACCGCGGCCCGGACGGGATCGGCCTGTGGGAGGCGGAGACCGGCGAGGCCTGCCTGCTGCATGCGCGGCTGGCGATGGTGGATCCCGACGGCGCCCCGCAGCCGATGGCCGACGACGCGGAGGACGTGGTCATCGTCTTCAACGGCGAGATCTACGGCTTCGAGCTGGAGCGCCGCGCCCTCGAGGCCCAGGGGGTTGTGTTCCGCACCCGCTCCGATACCGAGGTCCTGCTGCAGCTCTACCGGCAATACGGACCGGATTTCGTCCGCGACTTGGAAGGCGAGTTCGCCTTCGTCATCCTCGACCGGCGCAGCGGCCAGGCCATGCTGGCGCGCGATCGCTTCGGGGTGAAGCCGCTCTTCATCTCCCAGCGCAACGGGATGCTGCTGTTCGGGTCGGAGGCGAAGGCCATCCTCGCCCATCCCTGGGCCGAGCGCCGGCTTGACCCCACCGTGCTCGCGCGCGAATTGCAGGGCGTCTACCTGCCGCGCGATACGCTGTTCGCCGGCATCAGCGCGGTCGAGCCGGGAACCTACATGCTGGTGTCGCGCGAGCGCATGGTGACCCGGCGCTATGCCGATCTCGATCCGGAAGCCGCCGGCAGCCTGGCGATCTCCTTCGAAGACGCGATCGACGCCCTCGAGGCGGCGCTGTCCGACGCGGTCAACCGGCGGTTCCGTGGCGACGCGGCGGTCGGCCTGTTCCTGTCGAGCGGGCTCGATTCCGGCACCATCGCCTCGCTCACGCGCTCGGCGCCGGAATCGCCGACCGCCGCCTTTTCCATCGACTTCACCGGGCGCGGCCAGTCGGAATATCCGGCGGCGGCGGCCACGGCGCGGCGCCTGGCCCTGCGCTCGGTCGGCCGCGCGGTCGACGCCGCGGCGCTGGAGGAGGCCTTCGCCACCACGATCTGGCATGCCGAGACGACGACGCCGAACCCGCACGGCACCGCCAAGCTGCTGCTGGCGCGCCGTGCCCGGGACGACGTGAAGGCGGTGCTGACCGGCGAGGGCGCCGACGAGCTGCATGGCGGCTATGCCTATTTCCGGCACGCGGCCCTGCTGGCCGACGCGGCGGAAGGCCGCGACGCCGGCCGCTTGAAGCCGTTCCTGGCCCAGCATGGCGGCCGCGACGGGGTGCTGGGCGCGATCACGCCGCGCCTGCGCCGGCAACTGGCCTGGAGCGATCACGGCGGCACGCCTTATGCCGCCATGCGGGCGCGCGTCGCGCGTTGGGGCCCGCGCTTCCTGATGCGGTCGGAATTCCGCCGCCAGGGGGCGGGCGACGCGGCGCGCGCCTTGCTCGACTGGCTGTCGGCGCGCGCGCCGGGCGCGCGCATCCTGGACGACGTGACCTTGTCGCGCTTCGTCGCGCTGCACACCGACCTGCCGCGCTACAACCTGGCCGGCCTCGGCGACCGGGTCGAGATGGCGAACGGGCTGGAAGGCCGCTTGCCGTTCCTCGACCGCCGCGTGGTCGATCTGCTGTGGCGGCTGCCGGCGGATTTCCACCAGCGCGACGGCGAGAGCAAGCGGGTGCTGCGCGCGCTGCTGGCGCGCCGCCTGCCCGACGCGGTGGCGGAGAAGAAGCGCGCCTTCCTGGCGCCGGGCGGATTGTCCCAGGGGCTGCTGTCCGGCCCGCTGGCGCAGCGCTGGCTGTCGGCGGAGGCGACAAGGCGCGCGGGCATGTTCCGCCCCGCCAGCGTGAGCGCGCTGCGCAGCTGGGCGGCGCTGCCGGGGTCTGGCCGGGCGTCGGATTTCTACGTCAACGCCTATCTGATGATGGCGATGTCGGCGCATCTGATCGCCGACATGTTCTGCGACAACTTCGCCGCGACCCTGGCGCGGCGCGCGCCGATGTCGCTCGCGGAATTGCGGCTGCGCCTCGGCCAGAGCCGGCGCGAACTCCCCGCCGTTGCCTAGCGCGCCGCCGGGCTGGCGGGCGGCGAGCCGAGCAGGGCCGGCATCAGGGTGAAGATGCTGAGCAGGGTCGCCGCCATTCCCACCAGCAGCACGACGCCCATGCCGGCGGTGCCCGGATGGCTCGACAGCGCCAGGCTGGCGAAGGACGAGCCGGTGGTGAGGCCGCTGAACAGCACCGCGCGGGCCGTGCTGGTCTGCAGCGGATGCGGGATGCCGTTGCGCCAGTTCACCACGAAATAGATGTTGAAGGCGACGCCGATGCCGAGCAGCAGCGGCAGGGCGATGATGTTGGCGAAGTTGAACTGCAGCCCGATCGCCCAGCAGACGATGGCGGTGACCAGCCCCGCCGCCACCAGCGGCGCCAGCACCATGACGACGTCGACCACCCGGCGCAGCACGACGATCAGCAGTAGCGCCATGCTCGCCATCGCCAGCAGCGTGGCGATCTGGAACGCCTTCGACACGGCGAGACCGGCCTCGTAGATCTGTACCGCCGAGCCGTTGGCCTGCGGCGCCACCGCCTTCACCGCGGTGACGAAGCGCGCCAGCACCGCGTTGTCGTTGCTGTCGCCCGCCGGAATGACCATCAGGCGCGCGGTGCCGTCGGCGGCGATCCAGTCGCTGCGGATTTCCGGCGGCAGCGTGTCGATGGTGAGCGGCCCGGCGCCGAGGGACATCTTCAGCGCCTCGAGCCGCGGCTGCAGCGTCGACATCAGCACGCGGTCGAGCCGCGCCAGGAAGGCGTCATCGGAGGCCGCCGCCTGGTCCAGCAGCCGCGCCAGCTGCTGGGCCACGTCGGAGGACGAAACGGCCTCGCGCAGCTTGGCGGCGCATTGCCGCAGCGCGGCGCGGACCTGGTCGGGCGTGGGCGGCGTCGCCGGCTCGGCCATGTCGAGGCTGAGGCCGACGAGGTCGTTGAGGTCCTGGATGATGGCGAGCTTGGCCTCCTGGTCCTTCGGCACGAAGGTGGCCGCGCTCAGCACCGCATACACCTCGGGCAGCTGCCTGATCTTCTCCGCCAGGTCCTGCGCCGTCTGGCTGTCGGGCGCCAGGATCTCGATGTTGTAGGGCGTGCGCAGCGGGTCGCGCATCAGGTCGAGCATGGTGGCGACGGATTCGGACCGGCTGTCCTTCAGATGCAGCGGGTTGAAATCGAAGCGCAGGCCGAAGCCGGCGGCGATGCCGGCCGCCGCGATGAGGCCCCAGACGCCCAGCACCAGCCAGCGCCGGCGGAGCAGGAAATCGTCGGCGCCCCTGGCCCAGGCGAAGCCCATGTCGAGCGGCTGGCTCCTGGGCCGGAACAGCTGCAGCAGCGCCGGCAGCAGGGTGAGGTTCAGCGCCAGCGTCACGATCATCCCGGCGCCGGCGATCCAGCCCAGGTCGGAGACGCCGCGATAGTCGGTCGGCGTGAAGGAGAGGAAGCCGGCGGCGATGGCGATGGCGGCGAGGGTCAGCGGCCGGGCCATGAAGCCGCCGGTGCGGGGCAGGGCGCGCGCGTCGTCGGCGACGAAGCGCTCCTGCCCGTAGCGCACGCCGAACTGGATGCTGAAATCGATCGACAGGCCGATGAACATGACGGCGAAGGCGATCGACACCAGGTTGAGCGTGCCAATGGCGATGGCGGCGAAGCCGAAGGTGAGGACCAGGCCGATGACCAGGGTGACGAAGCAGGCCGCGATCAGCTTGAACGAGCGCAGGGCGGCGAACAGGAGTCCCAGCACCAGCAGGACCGAGGCGACCAGCGCCCAGCCCATGCCCTCGGCGACGGTGCCGAATTCCTCGTCGTTGAGCGCCACCTGTCCGGTCAGGCGCACGGTGACGCCGCGCTCCGCCGTCAGGTCCAGGTCGCGCACCATCTGGCGCACCGCCGCGCTCGCCTTGGCGCCCGGCTGCAACACGCGGAAGTCGCGCTTCGGCTGGGCCAGGATCAGCCGGCGCAATTCGCGCGCCTGCGCCGGCGTGTCGATCATCAGGGTGCGCCAGGACAGCGGCGTGTCGTCGCCCGACAGCGTCGCGGTCATGGTCGAGGCGATGAGCGAGAGCGGCCGCTCAAGCGAGGCGAAATCGGTCGCCTTGCGGGCGACGCCTTCCATCGCCAGCGACAGCACGTCGAACAGCCCGCGCAAGCTGGGATCGGCGGCGAGGCTGGCGATGAAGGGCTGGGCGCGGATGATCGAGCGCGAGATCTGGTCGATGTCCTTGGTCGGCAGCAGCAGCATGCCGTAGCGGTCGTAGAACGGCCCGCCATCGCCGCGCCGCACGCTGTCGAACAGGTCGGTGCGCACCGCCATCGCGGCATAGAGGCGGCGGGCCGCGTCCTCCGCCGAATCCGGGTTGGTGCCGTCGATGACCGCGACCAGCAGGCCGCTGTTCTGCGGGAATTCCTCGGCGATGCGCGCCATCTCCTGCTTCCAGGGCAGGCTGGGCGAGATCATGTTGGCGGTGTTGGTGTCCATCGACAGGGTGCGCGCGGCGTAGAAGCCGGCGGCCACGGTCAGCAGCAGCGCCAGGGCCACCACCAGCTTGGCATTGGCGACGGCGCGTGCCACCAGACGTTCGGCGAAGCGTTCCATCGGATCCTAGATCTCGCGATACAGCAACAGGGTGACGGCGGTCAGGAGGAAGAAGACCGGCCACAGCCAGCCGGCGACGACGCGCCCGGGACCGTCCTCCAGGCGCAGCTCGAGCCAGCGGGTCCAGCCCGACCAGATGGCGAAGACCGCCAGCGGCATGTGGGTCATCTCGAGCAGCAGCAGCTCCTTGACGTTGGCGATGCTGTGCGAATGGGTCAAGAGCATCATGCCGCCCAGCGCGCTCAGCAGGGGAAATACGTATTTCGCCCAGTCGTTGCGCAGCAGCTTGTTGCGCACGCTCCACTCGAAGCCGGCGAAGGCGGTCATCAGCAGCATGAACGCCTTGTGCTGGATGAATTCGGGGTCGCGCAGGCTCTCGGCCAGGCTCAGCGACCCGGTCGGCCAGCCCTCGGCCTCCGAGCGCAGGAACAGGAATCCCGCCAGCACGATCAGCAGCAGCGGCCAATGCCGCGCCCAGGGCGCCTTGCCGGTCTTCTCCAGCAGCACCAGGATGGACATGACCAGGACGATGGCGCCGGAGATGTGGTGGTTGTATTCCGACCAGGCGATGTCCTCGGCATTGCGCGGCAGCGGCACGCCGGAGCCCGGCACATAGGCCTGCAGCGTGGCCGGCTTGTTCGCCGCCTTCTCCTCGGCCAGCTCGTGCTGCTCCTGGTAGAAGGCGAGGCTGTCGCGGTCGGGACTGGTGAGCGCCGGCCATTTCGGCTCCAGCCGCTCGACGATCTCGGCCAGGCTGGCGCGGCCGTCGGTGAGGTCGGCGGCGGGCGGCAGCGAGGTCATCGAGGCGGCGACGAAGAAGATGGTGATGCCGACGCCAAGCTCGACCTCGGCGAAGCGGCGCAGGCGCAGCACCGGGCCGTGCGGGTTCTCCGCCAGCCCGCGCACCACGCGGGAATTGAAATAGCCCAGCACCAGCAGGCCGCAGAACAGGGTGATCTTGGTGCCCAGCATCATGCCGTAGGCGGTGCCGTACATCGCCTCGGGGCTGCCGACGTAGTAGACCAGCATGACGATGCCGGAGACGGTGATCGCCGCCACCGACAGCGCCGACAAGGCCGAATAGCGCGCGCCGATGGCGCGGCGCAACTCGCCCCCCGGCAGGTTGCGCATGGCGGCGAGGAAGCAGGGCAGCCCGCCGATCCACGCGGCGGCGCCCAGGTGATGCAGCGCCGTCACGGCAACCAGCAGCGCGCGGTCGTCGATGCGGGCCATGGCGTGGCTGATGGCGACGCCGGCGCCGAGATCGAGCAGCCCCAGCACCACCAGCAGCGGCGCCGACAACCGGGGGCGATAGAGCAGCGCCAGCAGCAGGATCGCCGCGGCCAGCCGGATCTCCTGTGCCACGGCGAAGTCGCCGGTGAGGCCGAGCGAAAGCGGAATCTCCGCCGTGCCGACCAGGATCGAGACATGCATGGCGAGCAGTGCGGCGACGCTCGCCAGCAGGGCCCAGGCGAAACGCCGCGTCCACAGGCGCGCCCGCTCCACGACGGCCAGGCCGTCGCCGGTCCCCTGCGCCAGCGGCAGGGCGATGCAGACGAGGTAGGCGATGCCGCCGAGCGTCAGGCACTGCGCCGTGCGCACGATCCCGGACAGGAGGACGCTGGCGAAGCCGAAGATATCGAGCAGCAGATCCATGCAGGCGCGGAGCTATTGGCCGACGGTGAAGGGGATGTCGCCGCGGGTGATGTGGCCGTCGATGGCGAGCACCTGCCAGCGCAGCGAATAGGCGCCGGGCGCCAGCGCGCCCGTGGTCGCGGTGACCACGTTGGGCTCGCCATCCGGATCCATCCTGATCTCGGACTTGCTGCCGTCCGGCGCGGTCAGTTGCAGCGTCGAGCGCTCCTTGTCGATGCGGGCGTTGAACTCGAGCCGGATGGAAAGCGGGCCGGCCGCCACCTGCTGGTCGAGGGCCGGCTGCGCCTTCACCACCACGGCATGGGCGAAGGCCGAGCCGGGCATCACCGCCGGCGCCGCCAGGACGAGCAAGGCCGCCACCAGATTTCTCAGAGTTTTCCGCATCTTGGATGCACCCCAGATTGGCTTCGCAGGGTCATAGCAGAGCCGGCGCGGCTTGTCATCGCGGCCCCGGCCGGCCGCCGCGCGGTTTGACTTGGGGTGTGACATCCGGCACATCCTGCCCGGCTTTTGGGCAACGATCTGGGCAGGAAAACCTTGGCGCGGCTGAATCTGGTGACCGGCGGCAGCGGCTTCATCGGCCGCCACCTGGTGGACGCGCTGCTGGCGCGCGGCGAGCGGGTCCGGGTGCTCGACCTGCGGCCGATCGCGCCGGTGCCGGAGAACGTCGAACTGGCGCTGGGCTCGATCACCGATGCGGCCCATGTGGCCCGCGCCGTGGCCGGCTGCGACCGGGTCTTCCATCTCGCCGCCAATCCCAATCTCTGGGCGCCCGATCCGAAGAGCTTCGACGCGGTCAACCACCAGGGCACGCGGCGCATGCTGGAGGCGGCGCAGAAGGCCGGCGTCGCGCGTTTCGTCTATACCTCGACGGAATCGATCCTGAAGAGCTACCGCGCGCCGAAGACCTCGCAGCGGGCGCTGATCGACGAGACCGTGGTGCTGGGTCTGGACGACATGCCCGGACCCTATTGCCGGTCGAAATACCTGGCGGAGCAGGCGGCGCGCGAGGCGGCGGCGGGCGGCCTGCCCGTCGTCATCGTCAACCCGACCATGCCGATCGGCCCCGGCGACGGGCTGCTGACGCCGCCCAGCCGGATGATCCTGGGCTTCCTCAATGGCGAGACGCCGGCCTATCTCGATTGCGAATTCAACCTGGTCGATGCCCGCGACGTGGCGGCGGGCCAGGTGCTGGCGGCGGAGAAGGGCCGGGTGGGCGAGCGCTACATCCTCGGCAACGTCAATCTGAGCCTGGGCGAATTGCTGGCCTCGCTGCAGCGCCTGAGCCGCCTGACAATGCCGAAGGCCCGGGTGCCCTATGCGCTGGCGCTGGTTTCGGCCCTGGTCAGCGAAGGCCTCGCCAACATCACCAAGAAGCCGCCGATGGCGCCGCTGACAGGTGTGCGGCTGGCGCGCACCTCGATGGCGTTCGACTGCAGCAAGGCGCGGAATGAGCTCGGCTGGCAATGCCGGACACTGGACGCATCCCTGGTCGATACGATGCGCTGGATGTCAGGGCTGGGTCTGCTGCGGCGACCAGTAGCTCTGCCCCTGGCTTGAGATGATCGTCGTGCCGATGTCGCTCGGCTCCGCCTGGGCGCCGGCCGGCGCGTTGTAGATGAAGCCCTCCGCCGGATAGATGGCGCCCCAGGCGCGCGCCTCCTGGTTCCAGAAGCGCAGCTGGGTCCAATCGTTGGCCGGCGAGACGTCCATCACCGGCATCCCGGTGATGACGGTGCCGCGCTGCCAGTTGGCGTGGTCGATGCGGATCTCGCGCGGATTGACCCGCTGCGTCACCACCGCGACGTGGCCATAGGCGAGGCGGCTGGTCTGCCGCAGCACCAGCACGGCGCCGGGCTCAGGCAGGTGGCCGCGCGCGTAGCGGCCGGCCGCCACCTGCCACCAGGTATGGGCGTCGCCGAAGATGCCGATGCCGGAACGCAGCCGGGCATAGGGCACGCATTGCATGTTGACCGAGTAGTCGACGGAGTAGGGCGCGCCGGTGCTGCTGGCGGCAGGCGGCGGCGCCGGCGGCAGCGAGGCGACCCGCGGACCGGGCGCCGCGCAGCCGCTGGCCAGCAGCAGAGCCAGGCCCAGCCCGGTCGCGGCGCGACGCCAAGCTCGCTGTCCGGTTTTCCCCCCGCACACCATCAACCGACCCCTGTATCAGGTCGCGTCCCGGTCGGGCGTCGCGGATTGGCGACGATACGACTCGGGGACGCTTTCATGCTTATCCTAGTCGAAATCTGGATAGTCAAAAAGAGTCATCAAAATAGGATACATAACCAGCGGGAGACATCCGGATCAGATTGGAGTGGTCCGCTCGACTGTCTCATTAGCGTCATTCATCGCGCGACCAGAGTGCTCGCGTGCCGGGTGAAAAAGACGAGTCACGCCCCGGTTTCCGGGCATGTCCCGTCGTATTCACACTTCATCCGCGTTGAATGGCAATGCCAGTGGACAAAGTCCCGGCACACAGGCATTGATCACCGGATGGATTTTTGATGCAGTGCAGCATTGCCGCTGCGGAAGCATCGGGCTCGGGACGCTGTGTGGGGAGGGACGCTCCATGAACATCCACGAGTATCAGGCCAAGCAATTGCTCCGGCGCTATGGCGTGCCGGTGCCGCGCGGCGACGTCGCCCACAATCCGGCCGAAGCCGAGACGATCGCGGAAGAACTCGACGGCCCGATCTGGGTGGTGAAGGCGCAGATCCATGCCGGCGGCCGCGGCAAGGCCGGCGGCATCAAGATCTGCCGCTCGGTCAAGGAAGTCATGGCCAGCGCCGACAAGCTGCTGGGCAGCAAGCTGGTCACGCACCAGACCGGCCCGCAGGGCAAGGAAGTCAAGAAAGTCTATATCGAGCAGGGCAGCGACATCGCGCGCGAGCTGTATATCGCGCAATTGATCGACCGCAAGACCGGCGGTGTGGCCGTCATCGCCTCGACCGAAGGCGGCATGGACATCGAGGAAGTGGCGGAGAAGCACCCGGAGAAGATCATCCGGCTGGCGCTGCCGCCGGCGACGCCGATGCGCGCGTTCCAGGCCCGCAACATCGCCTTCCAGCTCGACCTCAAGGAGCGCGAGGTGCACAAGTTCGTGCGCCTGCTGATGGCGATGAACAAGGCGTTCCGCGAGCTTGACGCCAGCCTGATCGAGATCAACCCGCTGGTGGTGACCAAGTCGAACCGGCTGATCGCCCTCGACTGCAAGATGACCTTCGACGAGAACGCGCTGTTCCGCCACCACGACATCCAGGACATGCGCGACGACAACGAGATCGACCCGCTCGAGCTCGAGGCCTCGCGCCACGACCTCAACTACGTGAAGCTGGACGGCGACATCGGCTGCATGGTGAACGGCGCCGGGCTTGCCATGGCGACCATGGACATCATCCAGCATTACGGCGGCCAGCCGGCGAACTTCATGGACATCGCCGGCGCCGCGACCAAGGAGCGCGTCGCCTGCGCCTTCAAGCTGATCTTCAACGATCCGGGCGTGAAGGGGATCCTGGTCAACGTGTTCGGCGGCATGATGCGCTGCAACTCCATCGCCGAGGGCATCGTGGGCGCCGCGCGCGAGGTCGGGCTTGACCGCCCGCTGGTGGTGCGCCTCGAAGGGACGAATGTCGAGCTGGGGCGCAAGATCCTGCAGGAATCCGGCCTGCCCATCGTCAACGCCACGACCCTGGCCGACGCCGCCGACAAAATCGTCCGCGCGGTCAGACCCGAAGCCAGCGCCGGGAGGGCCTGATCATGTCCATCCTCGTCAACAAGGCGACCAAGGTGATCTGCCAGGGCTTCACCGGCACCCAGGGCACCTTCCACTCGCAACAGGCGATCGAGCACGGCACCAACATGGTGGGCGGCGTGACGCCGGGCAAAGGCGGCACCACGCATCTCGGCCTGCCGGTCTTCAACACCGTGCTGGAGGCCAAGGCCAAGACCGGCTGCGACGCCAGCGTCATCTACGTGCCGCCGACCTATGCGATGGATTCCATCATGGAAGCCATCGACGCCGAGATCGGGGTCATCGTCGCCATCACCGACGGCGTGCCGGTGCAGGACATGGCGCGCGTGCGCAAGGAGCTGAAATACTCCAAGTCGCGGGTGATCGGGCCGAACTGCCCGGGCATCATCACGCCCACGGAATGCAAGATGGGCATCATGCCGGGCTACGTGCACAAGCCGGGGCGGATCGGGATCGTCTCGCGCTCCGGCACGCTCAGCTACGAGGCGGCGACGCAGACCACGGCCGCCGGGCTCGGCCAGTCGACGGTGGTCGGCATCGGCGGCGATCCGGTCAACGGCTCCAGCTTCGTCGACATCCTGGAGCTGTTCCTGGCCGACGACGACACCGACGCCATCATCATGATCGGCGAGATCGGCGGCACGCCGGAGATCGACGCCGCCGAGTTCCTGAAGCAGTCGAAGCGCAAGAAGCCGGTGGTCGGGTTCATCGCCGGCCGCGCCGCCCCTCCGGGCCGGCGCATGGGCCATGCCGGGGCGATCGTCTCCGGCGGCGGGGAAAGTGCGGCGGAGAAGATCGAGGCGTTGCGTTCGGCGGGCATTTTCATTACGCCGAGCCCGGCGGAAATGGGCGCCAGCATGTTGCAGGCGCTGGGGAAAGCGGCCGCCTAGCGGCCGGGGGAGTGGCGATGGCGGAACGGAGCGGCAAGCGGAAGGTCCGGAGCAGGAGCGGCGAGCCCATCGCCTTGCGTGGCCAGCCGCCATCCCAGCGCGCGGCGAAAGGCGGCCGGCCGCGCCGCCTGCGCGACGATCTGCCGGCGGAATCCTGCATCTTCCCCGAAGGCGGCGTGCTCGACATCGGCGCGCTGGAGCGCGAGCTGGGCCAGGTGCTGGGGGTGCTCGGGGATCTGCGCGAGCGCAACCCCTTCGGCAATTCGATCAAGCTGCTGGCGCTCGAGCTCGGCAAGCGGCTGGACCGCGAGGCGCTCGGCTATGGCGACCTGGAAAGGCTGATCCAGCAATTGTCGGCGGAGGGCTACGGCCATCGCGCCGACCGCCTCGCCGCCTATCTCGGCGAGCGCGACGAGGCGAAGAACGCGGCGGCGATCCGCGCGGCGGTGCGCCGGGTGGCGCTGCCGGATGCCGGTCCGGGCGCCGGCAAGGGCGGTCGCAAGCCGACGCCAGTTCCCTTCGCCGAGTTCCAGGCGCTGCTCGAGCGCGAGCTGTTCGGCATCGTCATCACCGCGCACCCGACCTTCAGCCAGTCGACCGAGATGCTGCGCTCCCTGGCCGAGCTGGCGATGGAGCGCGACAGCGCCGGCAACCGGATTTCGCCCAAGGAGCGGGAGCGGCGCCTGGCCGCCGCGCGCGGGGTGGAGCATCGCCCGCCGGCCAACATGGCCCTCGCCTATGAGCACCGGCTGTCGATCGAGGCCATCGGCAACATCCAGAAGGCCCTGCGCCGGGTCTACGACATCGTCTTCGACGTGGCGGCGGAGTTCTATCCGAAGGAATGGGAGAGCCTGCGACCGAAGCTGCTCACCATCGCCTCCTGGGTCGGCTACGACCTCGACGGCCGCTCCGACATCAAGTGGAGCGACACCCTGTTCAAGCGCCTGCGCGTGCAGACGGCGCAGCTCGAGCAGTACCTCTCGGTCATCGAGGAGCTACGCGCCGTGCCCGGGCGCGGCGAGGCCAATGTCGACCTGGCGCATCTGCTCGATCTGCTGGAAAGCCGCCTGGCGCTCGCCATCAAGGAGGCCAACGACGAGATCGAGGTGTTCCAGTCCGGCGATTCCGATCCCAAGACCTGGAACGAGGAGGTGCGGCGCATCGCCAAGCGCATGCATGACGGGCGGCACCTGCGCCTGATCGATTCCGCGCAGCTGCTGGAGCTGATCGAGCGCGCCCTGCAACTGTCGAAGCGCCCGGCCGACCGGCGCAAGCTGATGATCCTGCGCGCCGAGCTGTGCAACCACGGCCTCGGCATGGCGCATACCCATGTGCGGCTGAACGCGGTGCAGATCCACAACGCCGTCCGCAAGCTGATCGGCATGGAGACCGAGCCGGACGATCCGGCGCACAAGCGCTCCTATCTCGCGGCGGTCGCCAAGCTGCTGCGCGAGGTGAAGCCGGTGAAGATCAACTTCGCCTCGATCCTGGCCGAGCGCACCTCGGCCAAGCGCCTGTTCATGATCGTGGCGCAGATGCTGAAATACATCGACGCCACCACGCCGGTGCGCTTCCTGATCGCGGAGAGCGAATCGCCGTTGACATTGCTGGCCGCGCTCTATTTCGCGCGGCTGTTCGGCGTCGAGGCCAAGGTCGACATCTCGCCCTTGTTCGAGACGACGAAGGCCTTCGAGCGCGGCATCCGCGTCATCGACGAGTGCCTGCAGAACCCCGACTACGCCGCCTATGTGCGCCAGCGCGGCCGGCTCTGCATCCAGACCGGCTTTTCCGACGCCGGCCGGCATCTGGGCCAGACGGTGGCCGCCATCTCGGTCGAGTGGCTGCGCCTGAAGCTGGCCGATCTGCTGCGCGAGCGCGGCTTCGCCGACGTGGAGATCGTGGTCTTCGACACCCACGGCGAATCGATCGGCCGCGGCGGCCATCAGGAGAGCTTCCAGGCGCGGCTGGAATACGTTGCCTCGCCGGCCAGCCGGCGCAAGTTCCAGGACAACGGCATCCGCGCCAAGGAGGAGGTGAGCTTCCAGGGCGGCGACGGCTACGCGCTGTTCATCACGCCGCAGATCGCCTTCGCCTCGGTGGCGCGCATCGTCGAATACATCCTCGACAAGCCGGGCGAGGAGCTGCTGGCCGACCCCGCCTACACGGTGGAAGAGGACTACATCAAGGAGTTCTTCATCACCATCCGCCGCTTCAACGAGCAGGTGATGGACGACCCGAACTATGCGGCGCTGCTCGACGCCTTCGGCGCCAATTTGCTCTATCCCAGCGGCTCTCGCGCGCTGAAGCGGCAGCACGACGATTTCAACCTGCGCATCAACCTGACGCATCCGACACAGCTGCGCGCCATTCCGCACAACGGCATCCTGCAGCAGCTGGCCATCCTGGCGAACACGGTCGGCGGCGTCGGCCAGGCCATCGTCAAGGACCCGGAGAGGTTCCAGAAGGTCTACAAGGCCTCGCCGCGCCTGCGCCGGCTCCTCGGCATGGTGGAATGGGCGCTGGAGTTCAGCGATCTCGAGGCGCTGAAATCCTATGTCGATCTGTTCGATCCCGGCCAGTGGCTGAGCCGCGCCTACCAGGCGAAGGAGCCGCAGCGCGCCTGGGAACTGCGCCAGGTGGCCGAGCATCTGGAGCACGAGGCGGTCTATGACAAGCTGGCGCGGATCTACCGCGTGTTCCAGCGCGACATGCTGGACCTGCGCGACGGCCTGGCGGTGGTCGGCGGGCCGAAGCCGAAGCTGCCGCCGGAGGCGCGGCTCAACCTGCGCCTGCTGCACGGCATCCGCATCGCGCTGCTGATGCGGCTGTTCCCGCTCGCGGTCCATATCCCGGACTTCTCGGTGCAGCACAACATCTCGCGCGAGCAGCTGATCTCCAAGATCATCCACCTGGAGGTCGAGGACGCCATCCGCAAGCTGGCGACCATCTTCCCCAAGGTCGAGCAGGAGAAGTTCGAGGGCGATTTCGGCGAAGTCGCAACCTATGTCGGCGACTGGAACCAGACCTACGAGCGCGAGCACCAGGCGATCTTCCAGCCGATCGCGGGCTTGTACGCCCTGTCGCGGCGGGTAAGCAGCGGCATCATCCACGTCGTGGGCGCGCTGGGGTAGCTTCGCGCACCAATCCGTACCCCTCTGTCGTCATGCCAGGACTTGGTCCTGGCATCCACGAGTTTGCTTGTGCTGTCGCAGACTCGCCGTGCGAAACTCGTGGATGGCAAGGCCAGGCCTTGCCATGACGGATCGGATGTTGTTGCGCCCGGCGCTATAGCCGAGTCAGCCGCACTTCCACCCCGTGCACGGCGGTGCTCTCCGCCATGTCCGCTTTGCGCCCGGGATTGAGGGCGTTGATGTTGGCATGCTGCCTGGAGAGCTTCGGCCAGCGGCTCTTGTGCGCCAGCGCCACGCCGCTCGGCACCACGTCGGCGATGCTGAGGCGCAGGTCGAGGCGGCCGGTGTCGTTGGCCGCCTGCAGCAGATCGCCGTCCTGGCAGCCGAGCCGCGCGGCGTCGGCGGCGTTGAGGATGATCTGGTCCGGTCCGAGCTTCTCGGCGATCTTCGGGTCCTCGTTGTAGCTGCTGTTCATCAGCCAGGCGGAAGCGGGCGACAGCAGGCGGAACAATCCGCCCCGCGGGCGCGGATCGGAGACCGGCCGCGGCAGGCGCGGATGCCCGTCGGCCTCGGCGCGGGCGCAGGCGATCTCGATCCTGCCGCTCGGCGTCGGGAAGGCGAGGTCGGCGAAGTGCAGCTGCGGTGCCGAGGTCAGCTCCACCGTGCCCTTGGCGGCGAGACTGGCGAAATCGGCGAGACCGGTTTGCCGGCACAGCGTGTCGAGCATCGTCCGGTCATCCTCGAACAGTTCCGGCTCGGCATAGCCCATCGCCCTGGCGAGGCGGCGGAAGATCTCCTGGTTGGGCAGCGACTCCCCGGCAGGATCGAGCGCCTTCGCCTGGGCGGACAGGCCGAGATGGAAATAGGGCGACACGATGTCGTCGAACTCCAGGAACGTCGCCGCCGGCAGGACGAAATCGGCGAAGTCGGTGGTGTCGGTGGGGAAGGGGTCGATGGCGACATGGAACAGCCGCTCGTCGCGCAACACGCCATGCAGGCGTTTCTGGTCCGGGTTCGAGGCGGCGATGTTGATGTTCCAGGTGATCAGCGCCTGCGCCTTCGCGGGGTCCGACAACGTCGCCACCAGGTCCATGTGGCTGACCTTGCGCTTCTCGCCCTGGCGCAGATGCGGCGCCTCGAGGTATTCGCCGTCGAGGCCGCGCCGGCCGCCCCCGTTCAGGTAGAGGAAACCGGCGCCGGGCTTGGCGAAATTGCCGGTCACGGCCGGCAGCAGGCCGACGGCGCGGAACACGTTGCCGCCCATCGGCTGGCGCTGCAGGCCCTGGCCCAGCCAGAGCAGCGACGGGCCGTCGCCATAGAGCCGCGCCGCCTCTTCGATCAGGCTCGCCGGAACGCCGGTGATCGGCGCCGCCCAGTCGGGCGTGCACTTGGCGACGACCGGCTCCAGCTCGTCCCAGCCGACGGCATGGGCGGCGAGGAAGGCGCGGTCGATGCGCCCTTCCCACAGCAGCACGTTGACCAGCGCGAAGGCGAGCGCCGCGTCGCTGCCGGGGAAGGGCTGCAGATGCAGGTCGGCCTCGGCGGCGGTCGGGTGGCGCACGGGATCGACCACGATCACCTTGCCCGGAGCTTCCTTCAGCCAGTGCTTGTGCTGGTGCGGCGCCGAGGCGGCGGGATTGGCGCCCCAAACCAGGATGCACCTGGCGTCCTTGGCCGTGCGCGGATCGAAGCCGAGATCGCTGGCGCCGTACATGTATTGCAGCGCCAGGTGGCCGGCGGCGTTGCAGATCGAATCCGGGTCGATCTCGCTGGCGCCCAGCCGGTTGAGGAAACGCTGCGGAAAGCCGCCGGCCAAAAGCGAGCAGGTGCCGGTGTAATGGCCGTGCCAGATGGTCTCCGCGCCATGCACCGAGACGATGCCGCGCAGGCGGGCGGCGATCTCGGCCAGCGCCTGGTCCCAGCTGACGGGCGCGAAGCGCGCCGCGCCTTTCGCGCCGACGCGCTTCAGCGGCTGCGTCACCCGCGCCCTGGCATCGAGGAAGGCGCCGTTATAGGCGATGGCGCATTTGCCGCAGAGCGCGCCGCGCGAAACCGCGTGGTCGGGATCGCCCAGCACCTTCACCTTGCCGTCGCGCTTCACCACCGCGATGCCGCAGGCATCGTAGCAGTCGCGCGGGCAGGTGGTGCGGATGATGGTCTTCTCGGTCATGCTGGCGTCCCCCGACGCGCGCTCTGATGCGTACTTTGCGGCAAATTGTAGGCGGCGCCGCCGCCAAACGCCAGTTGCGCGCGAGCCGGTCATGGCGGCTTTGCCGGCCGCGGTTTTACATTTCCGCGCCGCTATGCTTGGATCGCTGCCATCGGCGGTGCGCAATACGCCGCGAATGGATTGTATCAGGGGTTTCTCATGCAGATCGATGTGGTGGCAAGACCGGCGGATTCGGCGGCGGTCTCGGTTGTCTTTGTCGGCGGCAACAAGAAGCTGGCCGGCGCCGCGGCGCAGTTCCTCGGCGCCGCCAATGCGGCCGCCGCCCAGGCGCTCGCGGCGCCGGGCTTCGCCGGCAAGCGCGGCCAGGTGCTCGATCTGCTGTCGCCGGCCGGTCACGGCGGCCGCCGCATCCTGATCGTCGGCCTCGGCGAATTGCGCGAGCTCACCGCCATCCGCGCCCGCGAGATCGGCGGCGAGATCGCCCATTGCCTGATGAGCGCGAAGGAGGAGGCGGCGCAGATCATCGCCCCGGCGCAGAGCGGAAAGCTGGATGAGGCCGCCTTCCTCGCCAATGTCGCGCTGGGCGCGCGGCTGCGCGCCTACCACTTCCGCAAATACATCACCCAGGCGAAGAAGGACGACCAGCCGGGCAGCATCGCCGCCCTGCACCTGGTGAGCGCCAAGCGTGTTGCGACCGAAAAGGCGCTGGCCGAGGCGCAGGCGCTGGGCGAGGGCATCTGCTATGCCCGCGACCTGGTCAACGAGCCGCCTTCGACGCTCTATCCCGAGAGCTTCGCCAAGAAGCTGCTGGAGCTGAAGAAGTTCGGCATCCAGGTGGAGATCCAGGACGAGAAGGCGCTGGCCAAGATGGGCGCCGGCGGCATCCTCGCCGTGGCCCAGGGCTCGGTGAACCCGCCGCGCCTGGTTTCGCTGCGCTGGAACGGCCTCAGTGGGAAGTCGGGCGGGACCAAGTCGAAGGCGCCCATCGCCCTGGTGGGCAAGGGGGTCTGTTTCGACAGCGGCGGTCTCTGCCTGAAGCGGCCGAACCAGATGTTCCCGATGAAGGGCGACATGGGCGGCGCGGCGGCGGTCACCGGCGCGGTGCTGGCCGCCGCCCTGCGCAAGGCCAAGGTCGACGTGGTCGCGGTCATGGCGCTGGTGGAGAACATGCCCTCGGGCTCCTCCTACAAGCCGGGCGACATCGTGAAGACGCTCTCCGGCAAGACCATCGAGATCTTCGACACCGATGCGGAGGGCCGCATCACCCTGGTGGACTCGCTCTATTACGCGGCGTCCAAGTTCAACCCGGTCTGCATCCTCGACGCGGCGACCCTGACCTATTCGGTGATGGCGGCCCTGGGCCCGGTCTTCACCGGCCTGTTCGCCACCCAGGATGCGCTGGCGCGCGAGGTGACGGCGGCGGGCGAGGCGGCGGGCGAGCCGGTCTGGCGCCTGCCGGTGCATGAGGGCTATCTGGAGAACCTGAAATCCAAGATCGCCGACTACCGCCACCACGCGACTGACGAGATGGCCGCCGACGCCCCGCATGCCGCGGCGCTGATGGGCGAGTTCGTCGCCGGCAAGCCCTGGGCCCATCTCGACATCGCCGACAAGGAAATGGCCCACAAGGACAAGCCCTATTGCCCGGAGGGGGCCAGCGGCCACGGTGTCGCCCTGTTCGACGCCTTCCTGCGCGGGCGGGAATAGGCAGGCGAAGACAAGCGGGCGGGAAGAAGCGGAAAGGTCGTTCGGTTCCGCGGAATCGATTGCGCAACCCACAGCGGCGGCGGTCCAGTCGCGCGGCCTCCTGTGATTGTTACCACGTTTTGGCGTGGAGAGCCTTGCGCGGGCACGCCAGTTGATATACGCGGATATTACGGAATTATGACAATGCGGCTGCGGGAGTCGCGCCGCGAGCGAATCGATCTCCAGATAGTATGGTCTTTCTGATCAACCTGTTGGGTGCCGCCGCCCTGCTCCTGTGGGGCTTGCGGATGGTGCGCACCGGCGTGCTGCGCGCCTTCGGCAGCCAGTTGCGCGCGTTCCTGGGCAAGGCGATGGGCAACCGCGTCACCGCCTTGCTTGGCGGCCTGGGCGCCACCATCCTGCTGCAATCCTCCAGCGCCACCGCGCTGATCACCTCCTCCTTCGCCTCGCGCAAGGTGGTGGGGGCGGCGGCGGCGCTCGCCATCATCCTGGGCGCCGATGTCGGCACCGCGTTGGTGGCCCAGGCCTATGCCTACAAGGTGGCCTGGATCTCGCCGCTGCTGATCCTGGTCGGCTGGTTCATGTTCAACCACCTGACCGACACGCGGAAGCGCGACCTCGGCCGCGCCATCGTCGGGCTCGGCATCACGCTGCTGGGCCTGCAGATGATCTCGTTGGCGGCGGAGCCGATGCGCGAGGCGCCGGTGGTGCCGCTGCTGCTGAAGATGATGGCCGACGCGCCGATTTCCGGCGTCATCGTCGGCGCGGCGCTGACCATCGCCTCGACCTCGAGCCTGGCGATCATCCTGCTCATCGTTTCCTTCGCCACCCATGCGCTGATCCCGGTCGAGGTCTCCTACGCCCTGGTGCTCGGCGCCAACCTGGGCAGCGCGGTGATGCCGATCATGGCCACCTTCTCCGACACGCCGGAGGCGCGCCGGGTGCCGCTCGGCAACCTGCTGTTCCGCGTCGTCGGCGTCGTCATCGCGCTGCCCCTGTTGCCGCTGATCATGCCGGAGATCGCCCGCCTGCAGCCGGAGGACTGGCGCCAGGTGCTGAACTTCCACGTCGCCTTCAATCTCGGCCTGGCCATCCTGTTCCTCCCCTTCGTCGGGCCCGTGGCGCGGCTGCTTCAGCGGCTGCTGCCCGAGCAGGAGCGCCCCGACGATCCGGGCAAGGCGCGCTACCTCTCCGAGGGCTCGGTGGAGAACCCGTCCATCGGCCTCGCCAATGCCAGCCGCGAGGCCCTGCGCATGGGCGATTTGCTGGGCCAGATGCTGAACCTGTCGCTGCAGGTGTTCCGCAACGATGACCGACGGCTGATCGGCGCCGTCTCCGATATCGATTCCCAGATCGACCGCCTGAACGAGGCGATCAAGCTCTACCTCACGCGGGTCAGCCGCGACGTGATGGACCAGGCCGACCACAAGCGGATCATCGACCTGATCACCTTCACCACCAACCTGGAGCACGCCGCCGACATCGTCGACAAGAGCCTGATGGACCTCGCCGGCAAGAAGACCAAATACGGCCTGAAATTTTCGCCCGAGGGGTCGAAGGAGATCGAGGACATCCACCGCCGGCTGAACGAGAATGTCGGCCTGGCGATGAACGTGTTCATGACCGGCGACCTGGCCCTGGCGCGCAAGCTGTTCGCCGAGAAGCAGGCGTTCCGCGAGCTGGAGCGCATCGCCTCCGAGAACCACCTGCAGCGCCTGCGCGAAGGGCGGATGGAGAGCGTCTCCACCTCCGGCCTGCACCTCGACATCCTGCGCGACCTGAAGCGCATCAACTCGCATTTGGCCATCATGGCCCAGCCGCGCCTGGAGGCGGCGGGCGAGCTGCATCCGTCCAGGCTCAAGGAAGAGGCGCCGGCCTAGGTTTCCGCGCAATTTCCGTCATGCCCGGGCTTGCCTCGGGCATCCTTGCGGGGCGTGTGCGGGTTCCGATGTCGCATGGATTGCCGGGACGAGCCCGGCAATGACGCCATGGCGATTGTGGGCCGCTACGCGTGGCCGCCTTCGAGCACCAGCACGTCCTCGCGCGCGAAGCTGACGGCGACCTGGGCGCCGCGTTCGGGCGGGGCGGCGTTCGGGTTGTTGAAGGTGTCGAGCTTGATGGCGTTGTCCTGGAAGCGCACCCGGATGCGCACCACGGAGCCGAGGAAGCTCACCTCCTCGATGGTGCCGATCATGCGGTTCTTGCCGTCGGCCAGCGCGATGCTGGGATGGCCGATGGCGGCCACCTCCGGGCGGAGGGCGACGGAGCATTCCTCGCCGGCCTTGGCCGGGAGCGGCTTGGCCGAGACGATGTCCTGGTCGTCGATGCGCAGCCTTCCGGCTGCCGGATCCAGCACCTGGCCCTTCAGCACGTTGAGCGTGCCGACGAAGGAGGCGACGAAGCGGGTCGTCGGGTGGTTGTAGATCTGGAACGGCGTGCCGACCTGCTCGGCGCGGCCTTCGCTCATCACCACGATGCGGTCGGACATCGACAGGGCTTCTTCCTGGTCGTGCGTCACGTAGATGGTGGTGATGCCGAGCGTGCGCTGCAGCGAGCGGATCTCCTCGCGCAGCGAGACGCGGATCTTGGCGTCCAGCGCCGAGAGCGGCTCGTCCAGCAGCAGCACCTGCGGCTTGATGGCGATGGCGCGGGCCAGCGCCACGCGCTGCTGCTGGCCGCCGGACAGCTGGTAGGGGAAGCGGCCGGCCAGGTGCGGCAGCTTCACGATGTTCAGCATCTCCTCGACCCGGGCCTTGACCTCGGCCGCCGGCTTCCGGGCGATCTTGAGGCCGAAGGCGACGTTGTCGGCGACGGTCATGTTGGGGAACAGCGCGTAGGACTGGAACACCATGCCGACGTTGCGCTTGTTCGGGTGCAGGTGGGTGATCTCCTTGCCGTCGATCCTGATCGAGCCCGCGGTCGGAACCTCGAAGCCGGCCACCATGCGCAGCGTCGTGGTCTTGCCGCAGCCCGACGGGCCGAGGAAGGAGATGAACTCGCCGCGCTCGACCGAAAGGTCGAACTTCTGCACCACGGTCTGGGCGCCGTAGTTCTTGCGGACGTCCGCGATATCCAGAAACGCCATGCTATTCCCCCAATCGGATGCGAGCCGCGATCATGGCGCCGCCTTGATCTGCTTGCCGCTGCCGAAGACGTTGATCAATCCCATGCAGGCCCAGGTCACGACGAAGGCGATGACGGCCAGCGCCGAGGGCTCATAGGCGCGGTTGGCGCCCATGTTCTGCAGATAGGGTCCGAAGGCCGGCCGGTTGAGCAGGCTGGCCATGGTGAACTCGCCGATGACCGTGGCGAAGGTCAGGAACGCGCCCGACAGGATCGCCGAGCGCACATTGGGCAGGATCACCCGGAACAGGATGGTCGGCACCCCGGCGCCGAGATTCTCCGCCGCCTCGGTCAGCGTACGCACGTCGATCGCCCGCATGCCGGTATCGACCGCGCGATACATGTAGGGCAGCGCCAGCACCACGTAGCTGAAGGCCAGCAGCAGATCGGTGCTGCGCGCCGAGGCCGTCATCGGCAGGAAGGACGAGCTGTTGTAGAGCCGGATATAGCCGAAGACGATGACGATCGCCGGGATGACCAGCGGCATCAGGGTGATGAACTCGACCAGCGGCCGCAGCTTCGGCAGGCGGAGCTGCACCCAGTAGGAGGTCGGCACCACCAGGACCACGCCGATGACGATGGTGATCAGCGCCATCAGGGTGGAATAGCCGAAGGTGGCCTGGAACCTGGGGTCGGAGAACACGACCGTATAGGCGTCGAAGCTGTATTCGCCGCGCCGCATGCGCAGCGAGAACTCGAAAGTGCCCAGCAGCGGCACGACGAAATAGAGCGTGCCGATGATCATGGCGATCCAGGAGCCGAGGCGGGCCTGCTTCATTTCTGCCACCGATCGCTGCGCGCGCGCAGCCAGATATAGGCGCCGTTCGAGAGGCCGGTGATCAGGATCATGCCGAGCGCCAGCGCGTAACCCTGGTTCTGGTTGTGCAGCACGTCGCCCTGGATCTGGGCGTAGAGCAGGATGGTGACGATGTTCATCGACGATCCGGTCAGCGCATAGGCGGTGGCGATGGCGCCGAAGGAATTGGCGAACAGCAGCAGCGTGGTGCCGAGGATGCTGGGCCACAGGATCGGCAGCGCCACGTAGCGCCAGTATTCGAAATGGCTGGCGCCGAGGATGGCGGAAGCCTCGCGCCATTCGCGCTTCAGCCCGTCCAGCGCCGGGGTGATGATCAGCACCATCAGCGGGATCTGGAAATAGAGATAGGTCAGCGTCAGGCCGACGAAGCTCAGCAGGTTGAAGCCGGTGGCATACAGATTGAAGCCGAGCAGGTCGCGCAGCAGGATCGTCACCAGGCCGACGCGGCCGAGCGTGGCGATGAAGGCGAAGGCCAGCGGCAGGCCGGCGAAATTCGAGGCGACGCCGGAAAACGTCATCAGCGTCGGCCGGATCCATTTCGGCAACCCGCCCAGCACCGCGGCATAGGCCAACGCGAAGCCGATGGCGGCGCCGGCGATGCCGGAGGCGAGGCTGATCTTGATGCTGATCCAGTAGGCGCTCTTTATCTGCCCGTCGCGGAACAGATTCAGCACGTTGACCAGGGTGAAATTCCCGTCCGCGTCCTGGAAGGCGCCGACCACCAGGTAGAGCGTTGGCAGGATCAGGAACAGCAGGGCGAAGAGGAAGAAGGGCGAGACGCCGACCCAGGCCCATGTCGTCTGGCTGCGCTGGAGCGTGGAGGCCGGCTTCGGCGCGGTCTGGGCGTCTTGTGCCATTGAACTTTCTTGTCGAACCGGCATCCGGTGCAGGCTGGAAACGCTCCCCGCCGGGGCTCACCGAGCTCCGGCGGGGAGGACTTCTATACGGCTATTGTTACTGAACGTTGGCGCCGACCACCGAATCCCACTGCTTGGTGATCACTTCCTTCGCAGCCGCCTGCTCGTCCAGCGTCGGGAACACCGCCGCTTCGTAGGAAGCCGCCGGCGGCAGCTTGTCGAGCATCTCCTGCGGGATCTTGCCGTTCTTCGCCAGGT
Source organism: Dongiaceae bacterium (assembly GCA_039808885.1). Classification (GTDB taxonomy): domain Bacteria; phylum Pseudomonadota; class Alphaproteobacteria; order Dongiales; family Dongiaceae; genus Dongia_A. The sequence continues at coordinate 24,306 of JBDHTX010000041.1, forward strand.
CGTTGAACCGGATCGGATGGCAATAGCCCTTCAGCCAACCGAGCTGGCCTTCGTCGGAATAGAGATACTCCATCCACAGCTTCGCCGCGTTCGGGTGCGGGGCGAAGGCGCTGATCGCCTGGATGTAGACGCCGGCGACGACGCCGGTCTTCGGCACCACGACGTCAACCTTGGGGTTGCCGTTGAGCGCGTCGCGATCGGCGAGGGCGTTGTAGTCCCAGCGGATGATGATCGGGGTGGCGCCCTGCGCCAGCGAGGCGGACTTGCCGATCACCGGCACGAAGTTGCCGGCCTTGTTCAGGTCGGCGAAGAACTTCAGGCCCGCATCGGCGGCCTTGCTGGCGTCGCCGCCGGCGGCGGAGAGGCCGGCCGCGTAGACGCCCTGGATCGCCTGGTTCGACGCGCGCGGGTCGCCCGCGAGGGCCACCGAGTTGGCGTATTCGGGCTTCAAGAGATCGGCCCAATCCTGCGGCGCCGACTTCACCACGTCCGCGTTCACCTCGAAGGAGAGCACGCCGTAGTAGTCGCCGTACCAATAGCCTTCCGCGTCCTTGGCGCTATCCGGGATGCTGTCCCAGGTGGCGACCTTGTACGGCTGGATCAGGCCATCGGCCTTGGAGGAGGGGCCGAAGGACAGGCCCACGTCGATCACGTCCGGCGCCTGCGGGCCGGTGTTGCCCTTGTTCGCCTTGATCGCCTCGATCTCGTCGCCGGAGCCGGCGTCGGGATTGAGCTCGTTCACGGTCAGGCCGTACTTCGCCTTGAAGCCTTCGATCAGCGCGCCATAGCCGCACCAGTCATGCGGCAGGGCGATGGTGGTCAGCTGGCCTTCCGCCTTCGCGGCGTCGATCAGCGCCTGCATCGGATCCGCGGCGGGCGCGGCTGCGGTCTGCTCGGTCGTGGTGGCCGCAGGCGCCGCTTCGGTGGTGGCAGCCGGAGCCGCGGACGTATCGGCCGCTTGCTCTTCCTTCTTCTCCTCGCCGCACGCGGCCAAGGTCAGGGCGAAAGCCAGCACCATCGTCGAAGATGCCAGTTTCCATGCGCTCGTCATTTTCAATCTCCTGTTTACTACGAACCGCCAGAGTTCCAGCATTGCGTAGGATTCAAGTGCTGGAACGAGACCCAAGGGGTGGGGCTGGCCTATCGGTCGCGCCGTCGACGGACCTGTTGTTGCTCACTCAATGAGCCGACATCGCGCATAGGCGTGCCGGTTTCCAAGCTGACCCCCTCAATATCCGCTCGCCCGCCCGAGTCTCGAGAATCAGCGGGAAGCGCCGATAGAGCATATCGATCGTTTCAGGATTGTGACAGATATGTTTCGAGTCAAGGCCAAGCCTGCGGGGCGTGGGCTGGATGTCGCATTCCCACTTAGCCCCGGCGCGGTTCGGCTAAAGGCAGGTGTCGAAGACGCCGTCGAGGGCCTCCGCCGCCCCCTCCAGGGGCAGCGGCGACCGCCAGCCCTTTGCCGGCACGGCGACCTGGGCGTCCTTGCCGGCGCGCAGCGCGTCGAGCAATTCCCGTACCCGCAGCTCCATGTTGGCGTCGGCGGGCGAGACCATGATCTCGCCTTCCTTGACGATGCCGCGGAGATCGAAGCGTTGCCCGTCGATGACGAAACGGATGTCATAGTAGTCGCCATCGCTGAGCTGCACCGCGAGCAGGATGTTGCGCAGGCCGATGATGGCCGTGTTCGGCACCTGATAGGCGGAGCACCAGAAGCCGAGGGTCGAACCGGCGGCGATCTCGGCAATCGCCGCCTCGAAGCGGCCGTCGCGCCCGCGGGTCCAGATCGACGACTGGGCCGAGGCCAGCCCGGCCGCGAGCAGCAGCGGCAGTGACAGCAACAAGCGTCTCATCGCGGCACCTTCTGCTCCGCCGTCTCGCGCACCACGTCGAGGAAGGCCTTGACCAGCGGCGAGGCCTTGCGCTCCTGCAGGCAGGCGACATATTCGGTCGAGGTGATCGGCTTGCCCTCGAAGGGCAGCGCCTTCAGCCGCAGATCGTCGCCCAGCTCGGATTCCGCGATGATGCCGACGCCGAGGCCCGCGGCCACGGCTTCCTTGATCGCCTCGCGGCTGCCGATCTCCAGGATTTCGCCGACATTGACCCCGGCCTTCTGCATGGCCGCATCGAAGGTCTGCCGCGTGTTGGAGCTCGGCTCGCGCAGCAGCAGGCGCTGGCTGGCGAGTTCGGCCAGCTTCACGCCGCGCCGCCGCGCCCAGGGATGCGCGCGGTCGACGAAGGCGATGAAATGATCCTGGCGGAAGGGAATGGCGAAGATGCGCGTATCGGTCGCCACGTTGGCGGCGATGGCGACGTCGCAGCGCTGGTCCAGCAGATCGTCGAGCAGCGACTTGGTGTTGCCCATGGTCATGCTGAGCCGCAGGTCCGGATAGCGGCGGTGGAAGGCGGAGAGGAACGGCACCGAGTGATAGGGCGCGTCGGCGCCGATGCGCAGGTGCCCGCGTTTCAGCGCGTGCGCCGCGCCCAGCACCTGCACCGCCTCCAGCTCCAGGCTGAACATGCGGAAGGTGATGTCGAGCAGGTTGCGCCCGATATCCGTCACCTCGATCCGCCGGCGCCGGCGATCGAACAGGCGGACGCCGAAACGCTCCTCCAGCGCCCGGACCTGTCCCGACAGGGTCGGCTGGGTCACGTTCAGCAGTTGGGCCGCCTTGGTGAAGCTGCCCTCGGTGGCCACCGCGTGAAAGGCGCGAAGCTGGCTGTGACTTATAGATGTCATCTATGCCGCGTATAACTAACTGCGATTTGCCTTATAGTAGCGGCCGGCGCATCCTGCCGCAAGGAACGACCCGGAAAACCCGGGGCGCAGTCTTCACAGGGCGCTAAATGTCTCAAGATCCCCAAAAATTCCAAGATCCCTGGCTTTTGACCCCCGGCCCGCTCACCACTTCGATGAGCGTCAAGGAATCGATGCTCCATGACTGGGGCTCCCGCGACCAGAATTTCATCGCCATCAACAGCCGGATGCGCTCGCGCCTGGTCGAGATGATCGACGGCCAGGGCGCCTTCACCTGCGTGCCGATGCAAGGCTCCGGCACCTTCGCCGTCGAGGCCATGGTGGGCGCCTTCGTGCCGCCGCAGGGCAAGCTGCTGGTCCTCATCAACGGCGCCTATGGCAAGCGCATCCAGAAGATCGCCGCCTATCACAAGCGCGCCTGCGTGGCGCTCGAATGGCCGGAGGACCAGGCGGTCGACCCGGCCAAGGTCGCCAAGGCGCTGGCCGACGACAAGGCCATCACCCATGTTGCCGTGATCCATTGCGAGACGACCTCCGGCGTGCTGAACCCGATCGCCGAGGTGAGCAAGGTCGTGGCCGCCGCGGGCCGCAAGCTGCTGATCGATTCCATGAGCGCCTTCGGCGCCATCCCGGTCAGCAGCAAGGACGTGACCTATGACGCGGTCGCGGCGTCCTCCAACAAATGCATCGAGGGCGTGCCGGGCCTCGGCTTCGTGCTGGCGCGCATCGACGCGCTGAAGGCTTGCGAAGGCAACTCGCCGTCGCTGGCGCTCGACCTCTACGACCAGTGGCAGGCGCTGGAGAAGACCGGGCAATACCGCTTCACCCCGCCGATCCACTGCATCGTCGCCTTCGACCAGGCGATGACCGAGCACGCGGAAGAGGGCGGCGTCGCCGGCCGAGGTGCCCGCTACCGCAACAACTGCAAGGTGCTGGTGGACGGGATGCGCGGCATGGGCTTCGAGACCCTGCTGCCCGACCAGATCCAGGCGCCGATCATCATCACCTTCCACATGCCGGCCGATCCGCGCTTCAACTTCCAGAGCTTCTACGACAAGCTGAAGGATCGCGGCTACGTGATCTATCCGGGCAAGCTGACGGTGGCGGATTCCTTCCGCATCGGCTGCATCGGTCGCCTGAATGAGACCCATATGAAGGGCGCCCTGTTAGCGGTAAAGGCGGCGATGGCGGAGCTGGGCGTCGCCTCGGGCAGCCCACGGCGCCAGGCCGCCAGTGCTGAATAGATCGAGTGCGGAGTAGTCGGATGAGCAAGACCATCACCGTCAACAGCAAGACCTACGCCTGGCCGAGCGAACCTATCGTCGTCATCTGCGTCGACGGCTGCGAGCCGGACTACCTCACCGAGGCGATGAAGGCGGGCGTCATGCCCTGGCTGTCGCGTGCGGTGAAGAGCGGCGCCGATTTGATCGGCGATTGCGTGGTGCCGACCTTCACCAACCCGAACAACCTCTCCATCGTCACCGGGGCGCCGCCCTCGGTCCACGGCATCTGCGGCAACTACCTCTATGACCGCGAGAGCGGGCAGGAGGTGATGATGAACGACCCCAAGTTCCTGCGCGCCGAGACCATCCTGGCCGCCTTTTCCAAGGCCGGCGCCAAGCTCGCCGTCGTCACCGCCAAGGACAAGCTCAGGAAGCTGCTCGGCAAGGGCATGACCGGCATCTGCTTCTCGGCCGAGAAGGCGGACGGGACGACGGTGGCCGAGCACGGCATCGACAACGCGCTGGCTTATGTCGGCCGGCCGCTGCCCTCGGTCTACAGCGCCGATCTCAGCGAGTTCGTCTTCGCCGCCGGGGTCAAGCTGCTGCAGGACCGCCGGCCGGACATCATGTATCTCTCGACCACGGACTACGTGCAGCACAAGGCCGCCCCCGGCGCGCCGGACGCCAACAGCTTCTACAAGATGATGGACGGCTACCTGGCGCAGCTGGACGCCATGGGCGCCACCATCGTGCTGACCGCCGATCACGGCATGAACGACAAGCACAAGGCCGACGGCACGCCCAACGTCATCTACCTGCAGGACGTGCTGGACGAATGGATCGGCGCCGGCAAGGCGCGGGTGATCCTGCCGATCACAGATCCCTATGTCGTGCATCACGGCGCGCTCGGTTCCTTCGCCACCGTCTATCTGCCGGATGATGTGAAGCAGGCGGATATCATCGCCCGCATTGCGAAAATCCCGGGTATCGAACTGGCCGTTGACCGCGCCACGGGCTGCAAGAAGTTCGAGTTGCCGGAGGACCGCATGGGCGACATCATCGTCGTCTCCGCGCGCAACACCGCCATCGGCAGCGCGGCGAAGAAGCACGATCTCTCGGGCCTCACCGTGCCGCTGCGTTCGCATGGCGGCATGACCGAGCAGAAGGTGCCGGTGATCGTGAACCGCAAGCTGAAGGCGTTGCCGAATGGCTACCGCCTGCGCAATTTCAGCGCCTTCGACCTGGCGCTCAACTATGCCCTGTCCAGCGCCACGCTGGACAGAGCTGTCTAATTACTGGGCCGTCTGAGGAAACATCCATGGGTATCGTCGCTCGCAAGGAGCATATGCGCGTCGCCAGCGGTCCGGGCACCAGCGACCGCCAGATCGACGTCTACAATCCCTATACCAACGCGATCTGCGGCAGCGTGCCCAAGGCGAGCGTCGCCGACATCGCCAAGGCGTATGAATCCGCCAGGGCCTTCAAGCCGGAGCTGTCGCGTGCCGCGCGCTCCGAGATCCTGCGCAAGACCGCCGACCTCCTGGTCGCGCGCAAGCAGGAGGTCGCCGAGCTGATCACGGCGGAATCCGGCCTCTGCCTCAAGGACACGCTCTACGAGGTCGGCCGCGCCTATGACGTGTTCTTCCTGTCCTCGACCGCCGTCATCAAGGACGATGGCGAGATCTTCTCCTGCGACATCACCCCGCACGGCAAGAAGCGCAAGATCTTCACCCAGCGCGATCCGCTGCAGGGTGTCATCACCGCGATCACGCCCTTCAACCACCCGCTGAACCAGGTGGCGCACAAGGTGGCGCCCTCGGTCGCCACCAACAACCGCATGGTGCTGAAGCCATCCGAGAAGACGCCGCTGACCGCCTTGCTGCTGGCCGATATCCTCTACGAGGCCGGCCTGCCCAAGGAAATGTTCCAGGTGGTGACCGGCGATCCGCGCGAGATCGCCGACACCATGCTGACCCATCCCGATGTCGACCTCATCACCTTCACCGGCGGCGTGAAGGTCGGCAAATACATCGCCGAGCACATGGGCTATCGCCGCGCGGTGCTCGAACTGGGCGGCAACGATCCGCTCATCGTCATGGAAGATGCCGATCTGGAGGAGGCGGCGACCCTCGCCGCCGCCGGGTCCTACAAGAACAGCGGCCAGCGCTGCACGGCGGTCAAGCGCATGATCGTGCATGAGGCGGTGGCCGACCGCTTCGCCGAGCTGCTGGTCGAGAAGACGAAGAAGGTCAAGGCCGGCGATCCGATGAATCCCGATACCGATATGGGCACGGTGATCGACGAGGAGGCCGCGCGCTATTGCGAGGACATGACCAATGACGCGATCCGTGCGGGCGCCAAGCTGCTGCACGGCAACAAGCGCGAGGGCGCGCTCTATTACCCGACCGTGGTCGACCATGTGCCGTATGACTGCAAGCTGGTGAAGTGGGAGACCTTCGGGCCGGTCTCGCCGATCATCCGGGTCAAGAACATCGACGACGCCATCCGCGTCTCGAACTCGACGGTCTATGGCCTGTCCTCCGGCATCTGCACCAACCGCTACGACTACATCCAGCGCTTCATCAAGGAGCTGGTGGTGGGCACGGTGAACGTGCGCGAAGTGCCGGGCTACCGCATCGAGATGTCGCCCTTCGGCGGGATCAAGGACAGCGGCCTCGGCTACAAGGAAGGCGTCATCGAGGCGATGAAGGCCTTCACCAACGTCAAGACCTTCTCACTGCCCTGGGGTTAGGCCGCATGCGCCGCATCGACCGGTTTTCGTCTCAAGGCAATTCGCTCGCCGTCACCTGGGCCGATGGCGGCCGCAGCGCCTGGCCGGCGATCTGGCTGCGCGACCAGTGCCGCTGCGCCAAATGCCGGCACCCGAGCGGCCAGCGCCTGTTCGAGATCGGCGACCTGCCGGCGCGGCCGGAGATTTCCGCCGTGAGCCTGATCGACGGCGCCCTGCGCCTCGACTGGCGCGACGGCCACGTCTCCGAGTTCGGCGCCGCGTGGCTCGCCGACCACGACCTGTCCGAGGCGGCGCGCGCCGCGCGCGCACAGCAGCCGCGCTTATGGGGCAAGGAGATCGGGAACAGGCTGCCCGAGGGCGATTGGCCCACCATCGCGCGCGATCCCGCCGCGGAGCTGCGCTGGCTCGAGGCCTATCACACCTATGGCTTCGGCCTGCTGCGCAACGTGCCGGTGGAGCCGGGACAGGTGGCCCAGGTCGGCGACCATCTCGGTTTCGTCCGCACCACCAACTACGGCAAGCTGTTCGACGTCATCTCGGTGCCGGATCCGAACAACCTCGCCAATACCGCGCTGGGCCTCGGCGTGCACAGCGATAATCCCTACCGCGACCCGACGCCGGGCGTGCAGCTGCTGCATTGCCTGGAATCCGAGGCGCCGGGCGGCGACACGCTGCTGGTCGACGGCTTCGCCGCCGCCGAGCAGCTGCGCGAAGAGGCGCCGCAGCATTTCGCCATGCTGGTCAAGGTGCCGGCCAGCTTCCGCTTCGCCGACAAGGATGCCGATCTCGGCACCCGCGTGCCGCTGATCTCGGTCGACGACGCGGGCCGCGTCACGGCGGTGCATTTCAACAACCGCTCCTTCGCCGGCATCGACGTGGCGGAGGAGCTGGTCGAGCCCTGGTACGAAGCCTATCGCGCCTTCGCCGCGATCCTGAAGCGGCCGGAGCGCGAGGTGATCTTCCGCCTCGGCCCCGGCGACCTGGTGGTGATGCAGAACGAGCGCGCCTTGCACGGCCGCACCGCCTTCGACCCCAACAAGGGCCGGCGGCGCCTGCAGGGCTGCTACGTCGACAAGGACGGGATGGAGAGCCGCATGCGCGTGCTGCGCCGGAAACTGAATGGAGCGGCGGCATGAGCGCATTGGACGACATCCGCGCCGCCTTCGCCAAGCGCGGCGCCGACAGTTACGGCGAGGGCGTCTCGCAGCTGGAGCACGCCCTGCAATGCGGCGCCTGCGCCGAGCGCGACGGCGCCTCGCCGGCGCTGATCACCGCCACTTTGCTGCATGATATCGGCCATCTGCTGCACGACCTGCCGCAGGACATCGCCGACCAGGGCATCGACACCGAGCATGAGAGCCTCGGCTCCGCCTGGCTGTCGCAGCATTTCGGGCCCGACGTGACCGAGCCGGTGCGCCTGCACGTCGCCGCCAAGCGTTACCTGGCGACGGTGGAGAAGGGGTATTACGAGCTGCTTTCCGCCGCCTCGATCCAGAGCCTGAAGCTGCAGGGCGGCCTGATGTCGCCCGAGGAGACCCGGAAATACGAAGCCGAGCGCTTCGCCGCCGACGGCATCAAGCTCCGCCGCTGGGACGACGAGGGCAAGATCGTCGGCGCCAGGACGCCGGATCTCGGCCATTTCGAGAAGTTCGTCACTGCGGCCCTACGTTGATGGATCTCCCTCCCCGAAACGGGGGAGGGATGGGGTGGGGGCAGCGAGCGATGATTGCGCGCGGGATGCGTCCCCGGCTTCCCCCGCCCTGACCTTCCCCCGCCCTGACCCTCCCCCGTGCCGGGGGAAGGGAATTGCGTCGGCGCGTGCTAGGCGTATACTTCGCACTTCTGACAGGTCGCGGCTTGGGTCGTGACCGTTGTCCGACTTGGGCGATGCCGGCAGGGCCGGGCCCTGCGACAGCTCATCGAAGAAGCGGCCGATCCGTGCTGGCGACCTCGCGAACTCTCGTTCGGAGGAAGAGTCATGCCGCAAACCATCCGCAATCCCATCGAATACATGATGGACGAGGTCTCCGAGCTGGCGCACGGCGTCGAGCGGGCCGGGCAGGCGATGCACCGCACCTCGACGCATATGTTCACTGCGCCGCTCCGCATCCAGCGCATCACCGTCGCGGACCTCAAGGACGTGCTGGCCCGGGGCTACCGCGACTTCACCGCCTATCGGACGGATGTGGTCTTCCTGGTCCTGATCTATCCCCTGGTCAGCCTGGTGATCGCCGCGGCCGCGTTCGACGCGCAGCTGGCGCCGCTGCTGTTCCCGGTCATTTCCGGCACCGCGATCATGGGGCCCTTCGTCGGCGTCGTGCTCTACGAAATGAGCCGGCGGCGCGAGATCAGCGCGCTGCGCCGGCACGAGGAGGACCACGCCTGGGCCAACGCGCTCGGCATCGTGCGGTCGCGCAATTTCGGCGCCATCGTGATGCTGGGCCTGATGCTGGTGGCGCTCTACGTGCTGTGGCTGGGCACCGCCTATGGCATCTACCGGGCGCTGCACGGGCCGCAGCCGCCGGAGACCATCGGCTTTTTCGTCCGCGAGGTCCTGCAGACCCCGGCGGGCTGGTGGCTGATCGGCCTCGGCTGCGGAATCGGGTTCCTGTTCGCCGCCCTGGCGCTGATGATCGGCGTGGTGTCCTTCCCGCTGCTGCTGGACCGCGATGTCGGGCTCGGCACGGCGATCTGGACCTCGGTCCGCGCCGTCGCGGCCAACCCGGTGCCGATGGCGGCCTGGGGGCTCGTCGTCGTCATCGGCCTGGCGCTGGGTGCCGTGCCGCTGTTCGTCGGCCTGGTGGTGTCGATGCCGGTGCTGTGCCACGCGACCTGGCACCTCTACCGCAAGCTGCTGCCGCGCGGGCCCGGGCTGGCCCGGGTGCAGGCGGGCTACGACATCCGCGCCTTCTGATTCCCCGCCATAAGTGCTAGCACCGTGTTCCGCAGAGCGGCGGAACACGGAGGTGGGGAATGCTGGACGATCTGGCCGGGCGCGTGGCCCTGGTGACGGGCGGGGCGACGGGCATCGGCGGCGCCATCTCGCGCGCCTTCGGCCGCGCCGGCATGAAGGTGGCGGTGCACTACCTGAACGGCGAGGCGGAGGCCAAGGAGGTCGCCGCCGCGATCAGGGCCGGCGGGGGCGAGGCCCTGCTGCTGCACCGGGACATCACCCAGCCCGGCGCCGCGGAGGCGCTGGTGGCGGAGACGGTCCGGCATTTCGGCCGCCTCGACGTGCTGGTCAATAATGCCGGCGGACTGGTCGCCCGCAAGGTCCTGGCCGAGCTCGACGACGCCTTCTACGACCGGGTGATGGACCTCAATGTCCGCTCCCTGGTCCATTGCTGCCAGGCCGGCGCCGCGGCGATGCGCCGGAACCCGCCCGGGAGCGGCGGCGGCTCGATCGTCAATGTGAGCTCGATCTCGGCGCGCACCGGCGGCTCGCCGGGCTCCAGCGTCTACAGCTCCGCCAAGGCCTTCGTCTCCACCTTCTCGCGTTCGCTCGCCCGCGAGCTGGCGCCGGACAGGATCCGCGTCAACGCGCTGTCGCCCGGCACCATCGACACCGCCTTCCACCAGCGCCATTCGACGCCGGACAAGCTCGAGGCGACGCGCAAGGGCATCCCCATGGCGCGCCTCGGCACGGCCGAGGATTGCGCCGGCACCGCGCTCTACCTCGCCTCTGAGGCGATGTCCGGCTACGTCACCGGCCAGGTGATCGAGGTGAATGGCGGGCAGCTGATGGCCTAGCCCCGAAAGTCAGGGTGCTGGTCGACCAGGCCGAGGCGCGGGACGCGGGCCCCGCGCGCGATCAGCGCGCCCGGCGCGATCACCGCGTTGGCGCCGATCCGCGCGTCGTCGCCGACCAGGGCGCCGAACTTCTCGCAGCCGGTGTCGATGACGCCGCCGCCATGCCGGATGCGGATACGCTTGTCGTCCAGCTCGTTACGATAATTGGCGATGATCGCACCGGCCTCGACATTCACCCGCGCGCCAAGGATGGAATCGCCGACAAAGCTCAGATGCGCGATCTTGGCGCCCTCGAACAGGAAGCTCGTTTTCACCTCGCAGCCCGGCCCCACCACGCAATCCGCGCCGAGGAAGACGCCGCCGCGCAGGTAGGCGCCTGTGGCGACCAGCACGCGCGGGCCGATGATCAGCGACCCCTTGAGGGTCGCGCCCGGCTCGATGGTCGCCGTAGCGTGAATCGCCTGCTCGCCGGTGATGCGATAGCCGCCGTCGAGCTTGGGCAGCGCCGCGGCGATCAGGGCGGCGGCTCGCGCCGTGACGTCCCAGGGCGGCAGGCCGGGCGGCTCGAAGCCCGCTGTGCCCCAGCCAGAGATGAATTCAACGATCTCGATGGTCATGCGCGCCGCGGAAGGGGGGTGAGCGTCAGGCAGCCTTGTCCCTGGCGCAGGCATCGCACAGGCCCTGCACCTCGAGCGTGACCCGCGAGACGGCGAAGCCGGCGCGGGCGGCGCTGGCCTCGACGGCGCGCAGGATGGCGGGGTCGTTCAGTTCCACCGCCGCCTTGCACTTGCCGCAGATCAGGAACTGGGAGACGTGGCGCTCCTCCGGCCGGTCGCAGCCGACGAAGGCGTTCAGGCTCTCGATCTTGTGCACCAGCCCCTGGTCGAGCAGGAACTCGAGCGCCCGGTAGACGGTGGGCGGGGCGGCGGCGCGGTCATCCTCGGCGCGCAGCAGATCCATGATCGCATAGGCGCCGATCGGCGCATGGCTGTTCCACACCAGCTCCAGCACCCGACGGCGCAGCGGCGTCATCTTGGCGCCGCGCTCGGCGCAGACATGGTCGGCCCGTTGCAGGGCATCGTCGATGCAATGCTGGTGGTCGTGGCTGTGCAGGGCGGCTGTGCTCATGGGATGCAGGCTCATCTGTTCATCCCACAGTATAGGGAAGGCGACCCGTCACCGCGAGGGGGGCCAGCGGCGGCCTACCGGTGGGGCCAGATGGATTTACCGAAAAAATTATGTGAAAATAACCAGCTCTTCACGTGTCTCAAATTAACCATAAAAACCATTGAAAATATTGTATTTACTTTGATGCGGGCGGGAGGTCGCTTGAATCTCCGCTGCCAGGCTCGCTAGCTTTTACCAAATAAAACTGTGGAATAAGATTGACTTGTGTGAATCACTGACCTACCTACTCGGGAAAGGCCATTCCAGTCGGCTTTTCCGCTTAATCGAGTGTGGAATCGATGCGCAGCTTTCCGCTGTTCCTCAAGCTCCAGGGTCGGCCGGTGCTTCTCGCCGGGTCCGGCGCCGCGGCCGCGGCAAAGCTGCGCCTGCTGGCGGCGGCGGGCGCGCGGGTGCGCCTGATCGCCTCGGCGCCGGGCGCGGAATTGCTGCAGGCCAGCCGGGAACTGTCGATTGCCTGCGAGCGTGGTGTCGTCACCGACGCCGATCTGCGCCAGGCCGATCTGGTCTTCGGCGCGGCTGGAGCGGATGAGGCCGACCGCGCGCTTTCCGCCGCGGCGCGCGCGGCCGGCAAGCTGGTCAACATCGTCGACCGGCCCGATCTCAGCGATTTCACCATGCCTGCCATCGTCGACCGCGACGAGATCGTGGTGGCGATCTCGACCGACGGCGCCTCGCCGGTGCTGGCGCAGCGCGTGCGCGCGGCGATCGAGAGCGTGCTGCCGCCGGCGCTCGGCCGGCTGGCGCGTTTCGCCCGGCGCTTCCGCACGGCCATCCAGGCGCGCATCGCGGAGAACGGCGCGCGCCGCCGCTTCTGGAACCAGGTCTTCGCCGGTCCGATCGGCCAGGCGGTGCTGGCGGGCGACGAGCGCCGCGCCGCGCGCGACCTGATCCGCGCCATCAATCAAGGTGGGGTCAACAGGGGCGAGCCGCAGGCCGATGCCGGGCTCGTCAGCCTCGTCGGCGCCGGTCCCGGCGATCCCGAGCTGCTGACCCTGCGCGCCGCCCGCGCCCTGCGCGAGGCCGACGTCATCGTCTACGACAAGCTGGTCGATCCCGCCGTGCTCGACTACGCGCGGCGCGATGCGCGGCGCATCTATGCCGGCAAGAGCAAGGGCGACCACACCCTGCCGCAGGTCGAGATCAACGCGCTGCTGATCGCCGAAGCCAAGGCCGGCCGCCACGTGGTGCGGCTCAAGGGCGGCGACCCCTTCGTCTTCGGCCGCGGCGGCGAGGAGCTGGAGGCGCTGGTCGCCGCCGGCATCCGCGTCGACGTGGTGCCCGGCATCACCGCCGCCACGGGCTGCGCCGCCTATGCCGGCTTCCCGCTCACCCATCGCGACCTGGCGTCCAGCGTCACCTTCGTCAGCGGCCAGTCCAGGGACGGGCTGGCCAAGGACGGCATCACCGATCTCGACTGGCAGGCGCTGGCCCGGCCGCGCCAGACAATCGTCGTCTATATGGGCCTCGGCGCCGCGGGCGCGATCGCCGACCAGCTGATCGCGGCGGGGCGGGAGGCGACGACGCCCATCGCCATCATCGAGAACGGCACGCGCTGGGACCAGCGCGTGATCAAGGGAGAGCTGAACCAGGCCGCGGCACTGGTGCGCGATCATGGCATCGCCACGCCGGCGCTGCTGGTGATCGACGAGGTGACGCGGGAGGCCCAGGCCGGTGGCCGCGCCGATCTTCAGGCTGCGGCGGAGTGAGGACGGGATGAGCCAGCAAGCGCAAATGGTGACCGCGAACCGCCTCGTCGACGGCGTGGTGGTCTATCTCACCGCCGGCCACGATTGGTCGGAGCACTTCGTCGAGGGCGCCCTGTGGGCCGACAAGGAGCGCGCCGAGGGCGCCTTGCAGGCCAGCGAGCGCGCGGTCGAGGCGCGGCTGATCGTCGGGCCTTACCTGATCGACGTTGCCACGACGGAAGCGGGCCCGCAGCCCACGAGTGCCAGAGAGCGTATCCGCGCCACCCATCTGCCGACCTTCGAACCAGAGGTCGGCTCCTGGACCGGCCGCATTTCGGATTAGAGTGATCATGTACCGTTACGACGAATTCGACGCCACCATCGTCAAGGAGCGGGTCAGCCAGTTCCGCGGCCAGGTCGCGCGCCGGCTGGCCGGCGAATTGACCGAGGACCAGTTCCGGCCGTTGCGGCTGAAGAACGGCCTCTATCTGCAGCTGCACGCCTACATGCTGCGCGTCGCCGTGCCCTATGGCGTGCTCTCCGCGAAGCAGATGCGCAAGCTGGCCTTCATCGCCCGGCGCTACGACCGCGGCTTCGGCCATTTCACCACGCGGCAGAACATCCAGTACAACTGGCCGCAGCTGAACGAGGCGCCCGACATCCTGGAGCACCTCGCCGAGGTCGAGATGCACGCCATCCAGACCAGCGGCAATTGCATCCGCAATGTCACCGCCGACCAGTTCGCCGGCGTCGCCGCCGACGAGATCGAGGACCCGCGCATCTGGGCCGAGATCATCCGGCAATGGTCGACCTTCCACCCGGAATTCGACTATTTGCCGCGCAAGTTCAAGATCGCGGTCACGGGCGCGCCGGACGATCGCGCCGCCATCCGCGTGCACGACATCGGCGTGCGCATCGTCAAGAACGAGGCCGGCGAGACCGGCTTCGAGATCTGGGTCGGCGGCGGGCTGGGCCGCACGCCCATCATCGGCGTGCCGATCCGCAAGTTCCTGCCCAAGCCGCATCTGCTGTCGTATCTCGAGGCGATCCTCCGCACCTACAACCTGCTCGGCCGGCGCGACAACATCTACAAGGCGCGCATCAAGATCCTGGTCCAGGCGGCCGGCGCCGAGAAATTCGCCGCGATGGTCGAGGAGGAGTGGGAGAAGATCAAGGACGGCCCGCTCTACCTGCCGCAGGCCGAGATCGACCGCATCCACCGCTATTTCGCGCCGCCGGCCTACGAGGTTCTCGCGGACAACGACCCCGCATTTGAAACGGCGAAGCTGGAGCATCCGGATTTCGCCCGCTGGGTGCGCGCCAACACCGTGCGCCACCGGGTGCCCGGCTACATCATCGCCAATGTCTCGCTGAAGCCCGACGGCGGCGCTCCGGGCGACGCCTCGGCCGACCAGATGGACCTGCTCGCCGACCTCGCCGAAGCCTACTCGCTGAACGAGGTGCGGGTCACGCACCACCAGAACATCGTGTTCCCGAACGTGCGCAAGCGCGACCTCTACGCGCTGTGGCAGAAGCTGAAGCCGGCCAGGCTGGCGACGCCCAATCTCGGCCTGGTCAGCGACATCATCGCCTGCCCGGGCCTCGACTACTGCAACCTGGCCAATGCCCGCTCGATCCCGGTGGCGCAGCGCCTGTCGCGCCACTTCTCGGACCCGCGCAAGCTGGAGGAGATCGGCGAGCTGCGGCTCAACATCTCCGGCTGCATCAATGCCTGCGGCCATCATCATGTCGGCCATATCGGCATCCTCGGCGTCGACAAGCAGGGCCAGGAATTCTACCAGGTGACCCTGGGCGGCTCGTCGAAGGATGACGCCTCGCTCGGCAAGATCGTCGGCGCGGCCTTTTCCGAGGACGACATCGTGCCGGCCATCGATACCATCGTCGAAACCTATCTCAGCCAGCGCAGCGACAGGAGCGAGCGGTTCCTCGACTTCGTCCGCCGCGTCGGCGTGGATCCCTTCAAGGAGGCCCTCTATGGCTCTGCTCCAGCACGGCGCCCTGCAGCCGAATAACTGGCGCTTCGTCGGCGACGA
>JBDHTX010000042.1:0-36867 GCA_039808885.1 Dongiaceae bacterium
CCGCCGCCAGCGCGGCGGCGACCACCGGGTCCGCGCGTCCCGCGGATTCCGCCAGCAGGGCGAGCGCCGCCAGGCGCACCTCCGGCGCCGCATCGCCGCGCGCGAGGTGGCGCAGCAGCTCCGGCTCCGCATTGGAGAGATGCGGCAGGATGGCGCCGCGCACCGCCGGCGCCGGATGGCGCGCGAGGTCGGGCAACAGGGCGAGCAGCGCCAGCGGCGCCTGCTGCATCAGCACGTCGACGGCATAGAGCGCCGCCGCCGGTTCCCCGCCGCGCGCGGCCTCGGATAGCACGGCAATGGCGTCGCGGTCGATCGGCAGCCTGGCCTCGGCCGTAGTGTCATAGGCGCGCACCTTCAGCAAAGCGGCGAAGCGCCGGCGATAGGAAGCACCGAGCCCGCCGGCGCCGAGGCCCCACAGCGCCAGGATGGCGAGGGCGACGACCGCGAGCGTCGTCGAATGGGCGCCGAGCCCCTGGCGCAGCCACAGCAGCAGCACGCCCGCCACGCCGATCGCCAAGGGCTGCACGATGCCCTCGGCCAGCGTCTGCACGCCGGTGCGCAGGGCGGCGGGCAGCGGCTGGTAGGTCAGGTTCAGCGCCGGCTGGTTGACGGCGCCCATGGCGGCGACGTCGGCGAGCCGCGTCGTCGCGGCGAGGACGAACATCAGCAGCCCTTCGCCGGCGGTGAGCCCGGTCGCCGCCAGCGCCACGCAAAGCAGCGCCAGCAGGATCGGCGTCGCCAGCAGGGCGCGCGGCACGCCGAGCGCCTGGATCAGCGGCCCGGACCCGATCGCCGTGAGCGCGATGGTGACGATGCCGTTGGCGGCCATGTAGAAGCCGATGAAACCCGCGAGCGCCGCGGGGTCGGCATAGATCGCGTGGGCGCGCTCGTAGAAGATGTTGTCGATGACATAGAAGGCGAGCCAGACGCAGGCGGTGACGGCGAAGACCAGCAGCGCGTGGCGATCCCTCAGCGCAGTGGCCAGGGACGCGCGGCCATCGCGGGCGGACGGCTTCGCATCGCCGATCCGCGCGCGGTAGCGGCGCGTCGCCAGCGCCACGCCGAGCGCCGCGCAGCTCGCCGCCAGCGCCGCCGGAAACAGCAGTCCCGCCAGGCCCATCAGCGGCGTCAGCATCTTCACGGCAAGGCCGATGCCGACGGCGCCGATCCAGTAGCCGGTATTGACCAGGCCGAACAGCCGCCGACCCTGGCGCACGTCGAACATCCGGCCGGCCAGGTTCCAGATCACCAGGTTGCCGAGCACGAACAGGACCTGGAACAGGATCGGCTGCGCGAAGACCAGCCAATCCGGCGTGCCGGCCCGGAGCAGGATCGCGGCGATCCAGGCGAGCGCGGCCAGGGCGGCGCTTAAGCCGCTGAGCGCCGCGCCGATGGCGAACCGCTTCGACAGGCGCAGGAACACGGCGCTCGCCGCCACGATCACGCCGGCATTGGCGACGTAGACGATGGCCAGCTGTTCGGCGGCGAAGCGCTGGAAGAACAGGGCGAAGGCGGCGCTCAGCACCAGGCAGTTGGCGATGCCGCTGGCCATGTTGATGGCCATGAGCGCCAGGATCGCGCGCCCCTCGCCGGCCTCGATCCGGATCAGCATGCGGCGGGCGCCACGCCGGCCGGCCCCTGGGACGCGCGGTTGCGGGGCACGGGATTACGGATTCAGCAGCACCGGCACGTCGTCCTCCTCGCGCTCCGCCAGCTTCAGGCAGACGATGCGCGCGAGGTTCAGCAGGAAGCGCGCGGCGATCTTCGATTCCGAGGCGATCAGGTCATTCAGCGCCCGCTCGCGCAGCGAGATGACGCGGGCCTCGGTCGCCGCCACCACGTCGGCGGTGCGCTCGCGCCCCAGCAGGAAGGCGACCTCGCCGAACACGCTGCCACGCGGCAGCAGGGCGACGAATTCGCCGTCGCGATGCACCTCGACGGCGCCGTCGAGCACCACGAAGACGGTGCGGTCGGCGACGTCCTGGCTGATGATCTTGTCGCCCGGGCCGCAATTGATCACCGGGCTCATCTCGATCAGCCGGGCGATCTCCTCCGGCTCCAGCCCCTGGAAGATCGAGACATGGCCGTCGATCTCGTCGGCGAGGGTGTCCTGGATGCCGGTCCAGTCCGGCGAGCCGGCCGGGTTGCTGAGCAGCTTCACCTGCGTCGCCTGGGGCAGCATGGCGAGGATGCGGGCGCGGATGTCGGCGCGCGGCTGCCAGCCCCGGGTCAGCAGGAAGAAGCGCGACTTCAGGTGCTCGAGATGCGCCACGTCGTCCATCACCACGACCAGCGGCGCCAGGATGCCGGCGATCGGATCGTTGTAGGTCCTGGCATAGGTGCGGAAACCGAGGCGCAGATAGGTGTTGATGAGATGCGGCCGGCAATCGCAGAGCAGCAGCCGCACGCCATGCTCCAGCCCGAAGCGGTACATCTCGTCCAGCATCCGGCCCGGCAGGTCGCCGGTGCGATGCTCCGGCCGGATCATGAAGCGCGAGAGGATCATGATGCCTTCGTTGCCGACCACCGGGGTGAAGCCGGCGAGGTGGTAGACGTGCTGCTCCTCCGCGGTGAAGGCGCACTCGCCGCCCCAGTTGAACTGCAGGGTGCCGACCAGGGCGCCGTCCTCCTCCGCCATCAGCAGGCGGGTCGGCCGGGTGAAGGGCTCGACCAGGCGCTTGCCGGCATGGTCGACATTACCGAACTTGTAGCCCATCTCGACGGCATAGATGTCGTAGCGGATGCGATAGATGGCCTGATGATCCGCCTCGCCCTCGGCGTAGCGCAACGTGATGCTCATGGATGACGACTCGCGTGACAGCCCCGGGGCGGCAGAATGACCACGCGAACCATGGCAGGAAGATGACTCGGGGTCGTGCGGCCGGCGCCTGGGTAGCGTGTCATGACGCTCGGAGACAAGTGGCTAGCTGGGACCCGCCGCAGAATGCCGGCGCGCGCTCGTGGGGCCGGCTTGATCACTCTGGCGGTTAAAATCTCGGGTAAGAGCCACTTTTTATGGTTTCTAACTCACTGATTTTATTGACGTGATAAAAAATATCTATCACGAAATCACCGCTTCCGATTTGATCCCACCCGGGAACGCGCTTTTAATGAACCTTGGAAACGACCGTTAGCGAGAGCACGAGCATGTCGGCGAGAAACTGGGATGCGGAGAGCGGGCGCGACATCGTCCGCGCCCATAAGCATCTGGACGGGGCCCTGCTGCCCATCCTGCACGCGCTGCAGGATCATTTCGGCTATGTCGACGCCGCGGCGGTGCCGGTGATCGCCGACGAGCTCAATCTGAGCCGCGCCGAGGTGCATGGCGTCGTCACCTTCTATCACGACTTTCGTAGTCACGCGCCGGGCCGGCACGTGGTGAAGATCTGCCGCGCCGAGGCCTGCCAGTCGGTCGGCGGCCGCGAGAGCGAGGCGCATGCCAAGCAGCGCCTGCACGCCGATTTCCACGAGACCAGCGCCGACGGCCGCTACACGCTGGAGCCGGTCTATTGCTTCGGCAATTGCGCCTGCGCCCCGGCGGCGATGATCGACGGCAAGCTGCATGGCCGGGTGACGCCGCAGCGCTTCGACCAGCTCATCGATGCGCTGGAGGGCAAGCGATGATCACGCTCTACGTTCCCTGCGATTCCTCGGCGGTGTCGCTCGGCGCCGACGAGGTGGCGGCGGCGATCCGCGCCGCGGCGGACAAGGCGAAGACCGAGGTGAAGATCGTCCGCAACGGTTCGCGCGGACTGTTGTGGCTGGAGCCGATGGTGGAAGTGGCGACGGAGGCCGGCCGCATCGCCTATGGCCCGGTTGCCGAGAGCGACGTGGCCGGATTGTTCCCGGCTTTGATAAAGGGCGCCGATCACAAGCTGCGCCTCGGCAAGCCGGAAGAGATCCCGTATCTCAAGAACCAGGAGCGCCTGACCTTCGCGCGCTGCGGCATCACCGACCCGCTGTCGCTCGAGGATTATGTCGGCCATGGCGGCTATCAGGGCCTGACCAACGCGCTGAAGATGACCGGCGCCGACATCGTCGCGGCGGTCACCGAGTCCGGCCTGCGCGGGCGCGGCGGCGCCGGCTTCCCCACCGGCATCAAGTGGAAGACCGTGCTGGGCGCCCAGGCGGAGCAGAAATACATCGTCTGCAACGCCGACGAGGGCGACAGCGGCACCTTCGCCGACCGCATGCTGATGGAAGGCGACCCCTTCCTGCTGATCGAGGGCATGACCATCGCCGGCATCGCCGTCGGCGCCACAAAGGGCTTCGTGTATATCCGCAGCGAATACCCGCACGCTTTCGCGCAGATGAACCGCGCCATCGAAGTCGCCAAGGCCGAGGGCTATCTCGGCAACGACGTGCGCAAGAGCGGCAAGGATTTCCACCTCGAACTGCGGTTGGGCGCCGGGGCTTATATCTGCGGCGAGGAAACCTCGCTGCTCGACAGCCTGGAAGGCAAGCGCGGCATGGTGCGGGCAAAGCCGCCCCTGCCCGCGCTGCAGGGCCTGTTCGGCAAGCCGACCGTGGTCAACAACGTGCTGAGCTTCGCCGCCGTGCCGACCGTGCTCGACAAGGGCGCGGCGTTCTACAAGAACTACGGCATGGGCCGCTCGCGCGGCACGATGCCGTTCCAGCTTGCCGGCAACATCAAGCGCGGCGGGCTGGTGGAGAAGGCCTTCGGCCTCACCCTGCGCCAGGCGATCGAGGATTTCGGCGGCGGCACGGCCAATGGCCGGCCGGTCCGCGCGGTACAGGTGGGCGGCCCGCTCGGCGCCTATTTCCCGGCCGATCTGCTCGACACGCCGCTCGATTACGAGGCGATGGCGGCGCAGAAGGGCATGCTGGGCCATGGCGGCATCGTGGTGTTCGACGACAGCGTCGACATGGCGCAGCAGGCGCGCTTCGCCTTCGAGTTCTGCGCGGTGGAGAGCTGCGGCAAGTGCACGCCCTGCCGCATCGGCTCGACCCGCGGCGTCGAGGTCATCGACCGCATCCTCGCCGGCCAGGACAAGGTGAAGAACTTCGCCGTGCTCGACGACCTCTGCACCACCATGGTGGACGGATCGCTCTGCGCGCTGGGCGGGCTGACGCCTTTCCCGGTGCAGAGCGCATTGAAGCATTTCGCGGAAGATTTCGACCGCAACCCGGGCAAGGCCCGGGCGGCGGAATAGCTCAGGAGCGATCCCATGCTGATCAAGGAAACGGATTTCGGCACGCCTCCAGTCAATACCCGGGCCGTCAATGCCGAAGCCATGGTGACCCTGGAGATCGACGGCCAGAGCGTGACGGTGCCGGCCGGCACCTCCGTGATGCGCGCCGCCGCCGAGCTCGGCACCAAGGTGCCGAAGCTCTGCGCCACCGACAGCCTGAATTCCTTCGGCTCCTGCCGCCTCTGCCTGGTGGAGATCGAGGGCCGCAAGGGCACGCCGGCCTCCTGCACCACGCCGGCCGAGAACGGCATGAAGGTGAAGACGCAGACCAAGCGCCTCGCCGATCTGCGCCGCAACGTGATGGAGCTCTACATCTCCGATCACCCGCTCGACTGCCTGACCTGTGCGGCCAACGGCGATTGCGAGCTGCAGGACATGGCGGGCGCGGTGGGCCTGCGCGAGGTGCGCTACGGCTATGACGGCGCCAACCACCTCAATTCGGAGAAGGACACCTCCAACCCCTATTTCACCTTTGATGCCGCGAAATGCATCGTCTGCTCGCGCTGCGTGCGGGCCTGCGAGGAGGTGCAGGGCACCTTCGCGCTGACCATCGACGGCCGCGGCTTCGCCTCCGTCGTCTCGCCGGGCCAGCAGGACGGGTTCCTGGATTCCGAATGCGTCTCCTGCGGCGCCTGCGTGCAGGCCTGCCCGACCGCGACCTTGATCGAGAACACCATCATCGACAACGGCCAGCCGGAGCATTCCGTGCTGACCACCTGCGCCTATTGCGGCGTCGGCTGCTCGTTCAAGGCCGAGCTCAAGGGCGACCAGGTCGTGCGCATGATGCCCTACAAGGACGGCAAGGCGAACCACGGCCATTCCTGCGTCAAGGGCCGCTTCGCCTGGGGCTACGCGACGCACAAGGACCGCATCACCAAGCCGATGATCCGCGCCAGGATCACCGACCCCTGGCAGGAAGTGAGCTGGGAAGAGGCGATCAACCACGCCGCCTCCGAGTTCAAGCGCATCCAGGCGAAATACGGCCGCGGCGCGGTCGGCGGCATCACCTCGTCCCGCTGCACCAACGAGGAAACCTTCCTGGTGCAGAAGATGATCCGCGCCGCCTTCGGCAACAACAACGTCGACACCTGCGCCCGGGTCTGCCATTCGCCGACCGGCTATGGATTGCGCACCGCCTTCGGCACCTCCGCCGGCACCCAGGATTTCGATTCGGTGACCGACGTCGACGTGATGCTGGTGATCGGCGCCAACCCGACCGACGCCCATCCGGTCTTCGCCAGCCGCATGAAGCGCCGGCTGCGCGAGGGCGCCCGCCTCATCGTCATCGACCCGCGCCGCATCGAGCTGGTGAAGACCGCGCATGTCGCGGCGGAGCATCACCTGCAGCTGAAGCCGGGCACCAACGTGGCGGTCATCAACGCCATCGCCCACACCATCGTCACCGAGGGCCTGGTGAACGAGAAATACGTGGCCGAGCGCTGCGAGCCGGAAGACTTCCAGCGCTGGCGGGACTTCGTCGCACAGGAGGAGAACTCGCCGGAAGCGACGGAGAAATACACCGGCGTCCCGGCGGCCGAGCTGCGTGCCGCGGCGCGGCTCTACGCCACCGGCGGCAATGCGGCGATCTATTACGGCCTCGGCGTCACCGAGCACAGCCAGGGCTCGACCATGGTCATGGGCATGGCCAACATCGCCATGGCGACCGGCAATATCGGCCGCCGCGGCGTCGGCGTGAACCCGCTGCGCGGCCAGAACAATGTGCAGGGCTCCTGCGACATGGGCTCCTTCCCGCACGAATTCTCCGGCTATCGCCACGTCTCCGACGACGCGGTGCGCCACCTGTTCGAGGGCGCCTGGGGCGTCACGCTCGACGCCGAGCCGGGCCTGCGCATCCCCAACATGCTGGACAGCGCCGTCGAGGGCTCGTTCAAGGGCATCTACATCCAGGGCGAGGACATCGCCCAGTCCGACCCCAACATCAAGCACGTCACCGACGGGCTGAAAGCCATGGAATGCGTCGTCGTGCAGGACATCTTCCTGAACGAGACGGCGAATTACGCCCATGTCTTCCTGCCGGGTTCATCCTTCCTGGAGAAGGACGGCACCTTCACCAATGCCGAGCGCCGCATCGCGCTGGTCAACAAGGCGATCCCGCCCATGGCGGGCTATGCCGATTGGGAAGTGACGATCATGCTGAGCAAGGCGCTCGGCTACGAGATGAACTACAAGCACCCGAGCGAGATCATGGACGAGATCGCGCGCCTGACCCCGACCTTCAAGGGGGTCAGCTTCGACCGCATCCGCGAGCTGGGCTCGGTGCAGTGGCCGTGCAACGACGCGGCGCCGGAAGGCACGCCGATCATGCACGAGAAGGGCTTCGTGCGCGGCAAGGGCAAGTTCATGATCACCGCCTTCGTGCCGACCGACGAACGCACCGGGCCGCGCTTCCCGCTCATCCTCACCACCGGGCGCATCCTCTCGCAGTACAACGTGGGCGCGCAGACCCGGCGCACCGAGAACGGCGCCTGGCATCCCGAGGACGTGCTGGAGATCCATCCGCACGACGCCGAGAACCGCGGCATCCGCGACGGCGACATGGTCTCGCTCGCCAGCCGCGTCGGCGACACCACTTTGCGCGCCAGGATCTCGGAGCGCATGCAGCCGGGCGTGGTCTACACCACCTTCCACCATGTCGGCACCGGCGCCAACGTGGTGACCACCGAGTTCTCCGACTGGGCGACCAATTGCCCGGAATACAAGGTGACGGCGGTCGAGGTGCGCCTGAGCAACCAGCAATCCGAGTGGCAGCGCTCCTATGACGAGCTGCGCGAGGCCACCCGCAAGATCGCCACCACGGCGGCGGAATAAGGCGGCGCGCGCATGAGCGTGGGGCACGACAAGGCGGGACGCGGCATGACGGAGGATCACGGCGGCGCCGACGATGCCCGGCCGCTGCCGCCGGTCGTGCAGCAGATCCCGGTGCATTGCGCCACCCGCGAGGGCGGGTCGATCGACCGCCTCGACGTGCTGGCGGAGGAGACGCCGGTCGCCCTGGTCTATAACGGCGTCAGCCACGCGGTGATGATGGCGAGTCCGGCGGACCTCGAGGATTTCGCCGTCGGCTTCTCGATCAGCGAAGGCATCGCCGACAGCAAGGCCGATCTGGGCGCGGTCGAGGTGATCCCCGTCGCCAACGGCGTCGAAGTGCGGATCGAGCTGTCCTCGCGCGCCTTCTGGCATCTGAAGGAGCGCCGGCGCAGCCTGGCCGGGCGCACCGGCTGCGGCCTCTGCGGGGTGGAATCCCTCGACCAGACCGTGCGCGACCTGCCGCGCCTCGAGAGCGGCCTGAAGGTCTCGCTGGCCGCGGTGCATCGGGCGCTCGACGCCCTGCCGGCGGCACAGGTCCATAACCGCGCGGCGCGCTCGCTGCACGCCGCGGCTTTCGCCACCGCTGAGGGCGAGTTGAAGCTGGTGCGCGAGGATGTCGGCCGGCACAACGCGCTCGACAAGCTGATCGGCGGCGTGGTGCGCGGCGGGCTCGATGCCGCCGCCGGCATGTGCATCATCACCAGCCGCTGCTCCTTCGAGATGGCGCAGAAGACGATCGCCGCCGGCTTCCCGGTCCTGGTCGCCGTCTCCGCGCCGACCTTGATGGCGCAGCGCCTGGCCGAGGCGCACAACCTTGCCATGGTGGCGCTGGCGCGGCCGGACAGCGTGGTGCTGGTCAGCCATCCGGAACGAGTTTACTGAGCTGGAAGACTTCTGAGGGGATCAATCGTGACGATTCAGCGTCTGGTGCACATGGCCAATCAGGTGGCCGGATTCTTCGGCTCCTACACCGAGCCGGAGGCGATCGACGGCACCTTCACGCATCTCAGGAGCTTCTGGGACCCGCGCATGCGGCGCGAGATCGAGGCGCATCTGGCGAAGACCGGCGGCGCCGGCCTGACGCCCATCGCGCTCGCCGCGGTGAAGCGCCTGGCGGAGAAGGATTCCGCGGCCGTGCAGAAGTCGGCCTGAGCCGGCCGCCTTGCTGCTGCGGCAACTCTCCTATCTCGTCGCCCTCGCCAAGGAACGGCACTTCGCCCGCGCCGCGGCCACCTGCAACATCACCCAGCCGGCCCTTTCCGCCGCCATCCGCCAGCTCGAGGAAGAGCTGGGCGTGCTGCTGGTCGAGCGCGACAAGCGCTTCAACGGCTTCACCCCGGAGGGCCAGGAGGTCCTGCTGTGGGCGCGGCGCATGCTGTCGGACGAGGAGGCGCTGCGCCAGGGCATCCTCAATGCGCGCCGGTCGTTGACCGGCAAGCTCCGGCTCGGCGTCATCCCCTCCGCCCTGCCCCTGGTCCCGGCCGTTACCGATCCGCTCTATGACCGGCATCCGCAGGTGCAGGTCACCGTCTGGTCGACCAGTTCGATCGAGATCCAGAAGGGCCTCGACCAGTTCGAGCTCGATGCCGGCATCACCTATCTGGAGAGCGAGCCGCTGCACGGCGTGCTGCACCGCGAGCTCTATGTCGAGCGCTACGTGCTGCTGACCCCGGAACACGGGCCGCTCGGCGGGCGCAGCAGCGCCACCTGGCGCGAAGCGGCGGACCTGCCGCTCTGCCTGCTCACCCCCAACATGCAGAACCGGCGCATCCTGGACGGGGTGTTCAAGTCGCTGGATTGCTCGCCCAGGCCGCAGCTGGAGACCAACTCGGTGGTCAATCTCTGCGCCCACGTCCGTTCCGGGCGGCTCTCCAGCATCGTGCCCAAGACCTTGATCCAGGTGCTGGGCATGCCGTCCGGCGCGGTGGCGCTCGACCTGGTGCAGCCGGAGGTGGAGCGCAAGGTCGGCCTCATCGTCCCCAACCGCGAGCCGCTGCCGCCGATCAGCCTCGCGCTCTTCTCGCTGCAATTCCCGGGCTTCAACAGCGCGGATGTGGGCTGACCCGCCATTCGTCATTGCCGGGCTTGACCCGGCAATCCAAGTCCTATTGAGACAACATCGGCGAACTTGGATCGCCGGGTCTTGCCGCTGTCGCGGCCGCCCGGCGATGACGGAAGTAGGTTGAACGATGCCGCAGATCTATGTCGATGCCGATGCCTGTCCGGTGAAGGACGAGATCCGCCGGGTGGCGGAGCGGCACGGCATCGTCGCGCACTTGGTCAGCAACCGCGGCTTCCGCACGGCCGACCATCCCCAGATCCGCAACGTGCTGGTGGGCGACGCCTTCGATGCCGCCGACAACTGGATCGTCGAGCATCTGGCGGCGGGCGACATCGTCATCACCGGCGACATCCAGCTCGCCGACCGCTGCCTGAAGGCCGGCGCGCAGGTGATCGGCCATAACGGCCGGCCTTTCACGCTCAACAGCATCGGCGCGGCCCTCGCCATGCGCGAGCTGAGCTCGCAGCTGCGCGACATGGGCGAGATCAAGGGCGGCGGCCCGGCCTTTTCCCAGCGCGACCGCACCGCCTTTCTCAACGCATTGGAGCAGGCGGTGCAGAAGGCGCTGCGCGGCACCTAGGATTCGGCATAGGGATCGTAGGTGCCGAAGCTCCACAGATGCCCTTCGCAATCGCGCGCCGAGTATTCGCGCGATCCGTAGGCCGTGTCGGCCAGGGGCCGCTCGATCTTCGCGCCCGCCGCCTTGGCCCGCGCAAAATGGGCGTCGATGTCCGCGACCACCACGTAGATG
Source organism: Dongiaceae bacterium (assembly GCA_039808885.1). Taxonomy (GTDB): domain Bacteria; phylum Pseudomonadota; class Alphaproteobacteria; order Dongiales; family Dongiaceae; genus Dongia_A. Next base: position 10,856 of record JBDHTX010000042.1, read on the forward strand.
CCGAAGGGCTCGGTGGTCCACGGGTTCGCGGCGTCCGGCTGGCCCGCCGAGCCCATCATGATCATGCCGGCGCCGTGACGGAGCTGGGCGTGGGCGACGCCGCCATCCTCTCCCGGCGCCACGAACTGCCGCTGGAAGCCGAAGGCGCGGCCGAGCCAGTCGATCGCCTTCGGCGCGTCCTTGAATTTCAGCGCGGGAAAGATGTTGGGCACCCCGGCCTTGTCAGCCATGCGGACCTCCATTCGTATCGGTGACGCAACAAGGCTAGCCGCGCATCGGTTGCCGGTCTTGAAGGAATTTTACCGCGCGAGGTTCAACCCGCGACGCCGCCGCCGCCGGGCAGGAGCGCGGCGCGGAACTCGGTCGGCGTGCGGCCGGCATAGCGGCGGAAGTCGCGGCTGAAATGCGCCTGGTCGCTGTAGCCGCAGGCCAAGGCAAGGTCCGCCCAGCCCTGCTCTTCCTCCCGCTCGCCGGCGGCGCGGATGCTGTCCGCGGCATGGGCGAAGCGGAGGATGCCGGCGACGGCTTTCGGGCCGAGGCCGACCTGGGCGCGGAAACGCTGGATCAGGTGCCTGCGGCTGCAATCCAGGGCGCGGCTGAGCGCGCCGATCGAACGCGCGCCGTGGCTCCGCTCCAGCGCCGCCAACGCCCAGGCGACGTCCGGCGCCATGGCGCGGCCGGCGCCGATGCGCTCGAGCAGGAACCGGTCCATGAGGTCGAAGCGCGCCGGCCAGTGGCGCGCCTGCTGCAGGCGATCCGCCAGCAGGTCCGCCGCGCCGCCCAGCAGATCGCCGAGATCCAGGCAGCGATTGGCGATGTCCGACATGGCGAGCGCGAGGAAGCGATAGGCGCCCAGCAGCGTGAAGTTCACCTGCAGGCCGCGCTGCTCGCCGCGGTATTCGGTGAAGACGTGCACGTCGTGCAGCCCGGCGATGAAGCTGCGAAAGCGGCCGCGCGCGGCGGGCGCGTCTCCGTTGATGATGTCGATGCCGGGGCCGAAGGCGATGATCATGGGAATGCCGGCGAAGGGCGCCTGCAGGCGGCGCATCGGCATTGCCGCGCGCTCCCGATAGCCCTGATAGTCGGTCACATAGGGCCGCAGTCGCGCATCCGGCAGCCACGGGGCTAGCGCCCAGCTTTGTCCTTCACCGTCGTGGCGGCTGATGCGGATGGCGGCTCCGGCGGGCACGGGTCGCTCCTCTGCGGGGCGACGGGCGCGCCATCGCGAGCGGCAGTCTGCCCGGAACCCAGGCGCCGACGCAACGTGCCGAGCATGAGCGGAAAAAGGGCCCGGATCGATGAGGGCACATCGATCCGGGCCAGGTTGACGCGATGGAGGAGCGTCGCCCGGTCGTCTTTGTGGCTTGGGGACACAATCAGCGGACCGGTTCGACGCAGCGCGTCAGGCGGCGAACCCGCCTGGCCGGCGCTGGGCCGGCCGGAGCGGAGACGGGACGGAAAGGGGAAAGAACAAGAGGCATGGATCAGGCGGATCACTGCAAAAGGAACAAAATCATAATATGATCAGAATATCACATTCTATCCGGAATCCTGTGTTCAGGATCACATAAATGTATCTTTCTTCCGTTTGCCCGATCCGGCATTCTTTGTCGAGCATAGAACGCAATTTTCATTCTAATAATCTGATTTATATAGCTATTTTTTCACAATTGCCGGGCATGAAGCCAGGCTCCACAACGTCAAGGCGTGCGAGGCCAATTCCGAACCATCACATTCCAAGTGCAGGTGGTCACGCGACCGCGGGCCTTGTGCGGGCCCGGAGCGGAAGCCTTGGGCGCAGGCGAAACCCGGCGCCGGACGCGGCGCAGCGCCGGCTAGTCTGTGCAGCCTGCGTCGATCTACGTGGCTGACTGCTCGTCAAAGGCCAGAAAACCGTGCTACCCATGCCCGCAGAAACAAAACTTCCACAATTCGCGGCGCGGACCAAATCCCAGGTCCTTGCCGCCCACCGAGGACGGGTATGGAGCTGACGCGTCGCGCCAAGAAGAAGGCTGATCGGCACAAGCGGATTCTGGACACCCTGCGCGCCAATGCCGCCCTGCGGATCTCGGAACTCGCCAAGGATCTGGGCGTGTCGGGCGAGACCATCCGGCGCGACCTGACCGAGCTGGGCGAAGCCGGGATCGTCAACCGCACCTATGGCGGCGCGGTCGCCCGGCCCTACAATCTCGAACCGGACTGGACCGACCGCCACGGCCACATGCCCGAGGAACGGGCGGCCATCGCCGATCTCGCCATCAAGCTGGTGCAGCCGGGCGACGTGCTGATGCTCGAATCGGGCTCGACCCTGCTGCACTTCGCGCAGCGCCTCGCGGCGGCGGCGAAGGATCTGACCGTGATCACGCCTTGCCTCAGCGTGGCCGCCACCCTGGGCACCAATGCCGGCATCACCGTGGTGGTGTGCCCCGGCACCTTCTATGCGCGGGAAAGCACGGTGATCGGCGCCGAGACCGTGGCGTTCCTGCAGCAGTTCCACGCCAGCACCGCCTTCTTCGGGTCGACCGGCATCACCGAGGCCGGGCTGAACGAGACCCATTCGGGCATCGCCGCGGTCAAGCGGGCGATGATGGCGCGCTCGCGCAAGCGGGTCGCCCTGATGGACCACGGCAAGTTCGACCTGTCGAGCCTGGCCCTGGTCTGCCCCTTGCGCGATATCAACGTCCTGGTCACCGACCGGGCGCCCGAGGGCCCGCTCGCCGGCGCCCTGCGGCAGGCCGGAGTCGAGCTGATCTGCCCGCCGGCTGCGTGAGCCCGGCGCGGCGGCCGGCCCCCGGATTCCAGGGCCGCAGCCGGCCGCGGACCCGCCGTCCGTAGCGCCTCGTCAAACCCAAAACGACATGCTACCCATGCAAGGCGGCCTGCAGGGCATGGGCCGCGTCGCGGCTTCTTAACATTCTTGCCGCCGCGACAATTCGCGAGGGCACGCATGGAACTGAGGCGCCGCGCCACCAAGAAAACCGACCGCCAGCAGCGCATCCTGCAGGAACTGCGCGCGAATACGGCGATCCGCATTTCCGAACTGGCCAAAGAGCTTGGCGTCTCGGGCGAGACCATCCGGCGCGACCTCGCCGAGCTGGGCGAGGCCGGGGCGGTCAATCGCACCTATGGCGGCGCCGTCGCCCGTCCCTTCGGCGCCGAGCCGACCTGGAACGAGCGCCACAACCAGATGCGCGAGGAGCGCCAGGTGATCGCCAAGCTGGCGGTCGGCCTTGCCTCCCCCGGCGACGTGCTGATGCTGGAATCGGGCTCCACCGTCCTGCATTTCGCCCAGCAGCTGGCCGCCAGCGCCAAGGATCTGACGGTGGTGACCCCCAGCCCCTATGTGGCCGTGGCGCTGGCGCACAACCCCAGCATCACCGTCATCCTCTGCCCCGGCACGCTGAACGCCCGCGAAGGCACCGTGCTCGGCCCCGAGACGGTGCAGTTCCTCGAGCAGTTCAATGCCAACCTGGCCTTCGTCGGGTCGAGCGGCATCACCGTCGACGGCCTCAACGAGACGCTGACCGGCATGGCGATCGTGAAGCGCGCCATCCTCGCCCGCGCCCGGCGGCGCGTGGCGCTGATGGACCACAGCAAGTTCAACCAGCCGAGCCTGGCCGTCGCCGGCGCGCTCAGCGACCTCAACACGCTGGTCACCGACGAGGCCCCGGAGGGCGAACTCGCCGCCGCGCTCAACCGCGCCGGAGTCCGGGTCCTGCTGCCGAACCAGTAGGCGTTTCCCCGCCCGCGTACGAGCATCCGCATTCACACAATGGTGATTGTCCCGCGCGGGGCGCGTCGTCTTACGCTCGCCGTGCTGCGACATTCGAAATGCGAGGAGACGATGAGCACTATTCGCAAGATTTCGGGGGCGTCCCTGGCCGCAGCTGCCGCACTCATCCTGGTGTCGGGTTGCGCAAGCTACGACAAATCCGCCCAATCGGCCGAGGTGCATTGCGCCGGCATCAATGCCTGCAAGGGCCAGAGCGCCTGCAAGAGCGCCAACAACTCATGCAAGGGCCTCAACAACTGCAAGGGCGAAGGCTGGCTGCCGACCGCGTCCGCGGAGGAGTGCACCAGCAAGGGCGGCACCGTCATCTAGGACGGTCCGTCCTCGACGAGTCATTCGACTTCATCTCGACCTGGCGGGCGCCGGACCACTCCGGCGCCCGTTTCTTGTCCGCCCCTTGGACTACTTGGCGAGGCGCTTTTCCATGAAGATGCTGAGCGGGTCGGGTCGGTAGGCGCCGAAGGGCCCGCGCTCGGCGTATCCGAACCTGCGATAGAGGGCGATGGCGTCCGGCTGGTGGATGCCGGTCTCCAGCTGCATCAAGGCGACGCCGGCTGTCGCCGCGTCGCGCTCCAGCGCTTCCAGAATCGCGCGGGCGATTCCCTTGCCGCGCGCCGCCGGATCGACGAACACCCGCTTCATCTCCGCCTGATCGCCGCCGCCGCGCACGAAGGCGCCGCAGCCGAGCGCGCGGCCACCCTCGCGCGCGACCAGGAAATGCACCTCCGGCCGCGCCAGGCTGTCGATGTCGACCAGGTGATTGCTCTCCGCCGGATAGAGCGACTGCATCAGCGCATCGGACGCGCGGATCAGCGCGACGACGTCGACTTGGCGTGGGGATTCGCGCGCGATAGTGATCATGGTCTGATCCAGTTCCCGTTACTTTCTTCGCTCATGTGGCTTCGCCATCACCCCCACCCTAGCCCTCCCCCCTCAAGGGGGAGGGAACAGAACGAGCAAGCGTCTCGGTCGGCTCCTTCCCCCTTGAGGGGGGAAGGGTGGGATGGGGGTGACGGCTCGGTGTCAAATGTCGATCGCAAGCGCTTCAGCGATTTTCTGTAGGACACCTTCGCGATTGGAGAGCACGTCATTGTTCCAGAAGCGCAGCACGCGATAGCCTTCCTTTTTCAGCCAGGCATCGCGGACCGCGTCGTCCGCCTGATTGACTTCGTGTTGCCCGCCATCGACCTCGACGATCAATCGTCTTTCCAGACACGCGAAGTCGACGATGTATCTCCCGATCGGCACCTGCCGTCGAAACCGACACCCCTCGACCTGCCGATCACGCAGGTTCCGCCACAGCGCCTGCTCCGCATCCGTCATGGTTTTGCGCAGGCGCCGGGCGTTGGTCTCGGGCATCTAGAAGCTGGGCGGGGAGTTGGCGGTGACGACTTCGCATTCCTCGTCGCCGAGGTTGCGGAAGCGGTGCGGGATGCGGCTGTCGAAGTAGTAGGCGTCGCCGGCGCCGAGCATCTTCACCTGGTCTCCCACCGTCACCTCGAGACGTCCGCGCACGATGATGCCGCCCTCTTCCGAATCATGGGTCAGCATCTGCTCGCCGGTATCGGCGCCCGGCGCGTAGTGCTCATGCATGAGCTGGATCGCCTTGCCGGTCATGTCGCGGCCGACTTGGCGGTAGGAGACCGGGCCGCCGGCCAGTTCCACCAGCTCGCGCGCCGCGAAGAAGATCTGCGGCTTGGGCGCCTCCTGCAGGGCGAAGAACTCGGCCAGCGAGATCGGGAAGCCGTCCAGGAGCTTTTTCAGCATGCCGACCGAGGGCGAGGTGCGGTTCTGCTCGATCATGGAGATGATGGCGTTGGAGACGCCGGCCCGCTTGGCCAGCTCGCGCTGCGACAGTGCATGAGCCTCGCGCAGGGATTTTAGCCGCCCGCCCAGATCGAAACCGTCTGTTTCAGCCATGGAATCATCGCCCTGACAGCTTTGGCGCTCAATATAATGAACGACTGTACCCACGATCAAGGCACAACTGGCCTTAAATTGTAAACATTCCGGCCAGTCTTGTTCGGTTTGTTGAACATTGCTATGGTGCGGCCTTCCAATCCACTGGCCAAGGACCTGTCCCATGTCCGCTACCGCCAAAGCGGCCGCCGCGCCGTTCCAACCGAGTGCGTTCGACCCCAGCCCGAACAACCTCGAAGCCTTCTGGATGCCGTTCACTGCGAACCGGCAGTTCAAGTCCAAGCCGCGCCTGTTCGTCGGCGCCGAGAACATGCACTACACTACCATCGAGGGCCGCCAGGTGCTGGACGGCACTGCGGGCCTGTGGTGCTGCAATGCCGGCCATGGCCGCAAGAAGATCTCCGAGGCGGTCGCCAAGCAGATCCAGCAGATGGATTACGCGCCCGCGTTCCAGATGGGCCACCCGGCCGCTTTCGAGCTGGCCTCGCGCCTGACCAACCTAGCGCCGGGCGACCTCGACCACGTGTTCTTCACCAATTCGGGCTCGGAATCGGTCGATACCGCGCTGAAGATTGCGCTCGCCTATCACCGGGTGAAGGGCCAGGGCGCCCGCACGCGGCTGATCGGCCGCGAGCGCGGCTATCACGGCGTCGGCTTCGGCGGCATCTCGGTCGGCGGCATCGTTGCCAACCGCAAGTTCTTCGGCCCGATGCTGGCCGGCGTCGATCACCTGCCGCACACCCATAACCTGGAGAAGAACGCCTTCTCCAAGGGCCAGCCGGAATGGGGCGCGCACCTGGCGGACGAGCTGGAGCGCATCGTCGCGCTGCATGACGCGTCGACCATCGCCGCCGTCATCGTCGAGCCGGTGGCGGGTTCGACCGGCGTGCTGATCCCGCCCAAGGGCTATCTGCAGAAGGTGCGCCAGATCTGCGACAAGCACGGCATCCTGCTGATCTTCGACGAGGTCATCACCGGCTTCGGCCGCCTGGGCTCGCCCTTCGCCGCCGAGCATTTCGGCGTGCAGCCGGACATGATCACCTGCGCCAAGGGCCTGACCAACGGCGCGGTGCCGATGGGCGCCGTCTTCGCCCGCAAGCACATCTACGACGCCTTCATGGAGAACGCGGCGGAGAATGCGATCGAGCTGTTCCACGGCTACACCTACTCGGCGCATCCGGTGGCCTGCGCCGCGGCGCTCGCCTCGCTCGACATCTACAAGGAAGAGGGCCTGTTCGAGAACTGCGCCAGTCTCTCCAAGTATTGGGAAGACGCGGTGCATGCCCTGAAGGGCATCAAGAACGTCATCGATCTGCGCAACATGGGCCTGATCGCCGGCATCGAGCTCGAGCCGATCCCGGGCAAGCCCACGGCGCGCGCCTTCTCCGCCTTCCTGAAGGCCTACGAGCAGGGGCTGCTGATCCGCACCACGGGCGACATCATCGCGCTGTCGCCGCCGCTGATCGTGACCAAGGCTCACATCGACCAGATCTTCGACAAGCTTGCCGGCGTGCTGAAGAGCCTGGACTAACTCATCCACATCGCGGCCCGGCCCGAAGCTGTTCCGGCCGGGCCGCACCTGACATCACCGAACCGGTCGGCGGGGCGAACCCGCCGACCAAATCCGTTAGAGGGAGTGCTTTCCAATGCTGATCGGCGTGCCAAAGGAGATCAAGAATCACGAGTACCGGGTGGGGCTCATCCCCTCTTCGGTGCGCGAATTGGTCCACCACGGCCACAAGGTGCTGGTCGAGACCAAGGCCGGCGCCGGCATCGGCTTCGACGACGCGGCCTACAAGGCGGCCGGCGCCACCATCGCGGCCAAGGCGGCGGACGTGTTCGCCAAGGCCGACATGATCGTGAAGGTGAAGGAGCCGCAGGCCAACGAATGCAAGATGCTGCGCAAGGGCCAGCTGCTCTACACCTACCTGCATCTGGCGCCCGACCCCGAGCAGACCAAGGGCCTGATCAAGTCCGGCTGCACCGCCATCGCCTATGAGACCGTGACCTCCGCCCGCGGCGGCCTGCCGCTGCTGGCGCCAATGTCCGAAGTTGCCGGCCGCATGTCGGTGCAGGTCGGCGCGCATTACCTGGAGAAGGCCCAGGGCGGCGCCGGCATCCTGATTGGCGGCGTGCCCGGCGTGAAGGCGGCGAATGTCGTCGTCATCGGCGGCGGCATCTCCGGCACCCATGCCGTGCGCATGGCGCTGGGCATGGAGGCCATCGTCACCGTCATCGACAAGAACCTCGACCGCCTGCGCGAGCTGGATGAGCTGTTCGGCTCCAGCCTCAACACCATCTATTCGACCGTCGACGCTATCGAGCAATACGTGGTCAATGCCGACCTGGTCATTGGTGCTGTACTGGTGCCGGGCGCCGCGGCGCCGAAGCTGGTCACCCGCAAGATGATCAAGCAGATGCGCCCCGGCTCGGTCGTGGTCGACATCGCCATCGACCAGGGCGGCTGCTTCGAGACCAGCCACGCCACCACCCATGCCGATCCGGTCTATGTGGTGGACGGCGTCACGCATTACTGCGTCGCCAACATGCCGGGCGCGGTCGCGCGCACCTCGACCATCGCCCTCAACAACGCCACCCTGCCCTTCGCCGTGGCGCTGGCCAACAAGGGCGTCAACAAGGCGCTGGCCGACGACCCGCATCTGGCCAACGGCCTCAACATCCATGCCGGCCAGGTCACCTACAAGGCGGTCGCCGACGACCTCGGCTACAAATACGTCCCGGCCAAGCAGGCGCTCGGCATCTAGGCCGCGCCGGCGCGCTCGAACGCAAACGGCGGAGCCGCAGGGCTCCGCCGTTTTTCTTTGGCGATGGGCCTTGCCTCAGACCGGCGCGCTGCAGGCGCGGTGGCCGATGTCGCGGCCGGCGGTGTCCTGGCTGAAGCCGAGGAAGCGGCCGGGTCCCGCGGCGCACCAGTCGCGCAGGTCGCCGCTGCACCAGGGGCCGCGGTAGACGGAGAGCGTCTCGCCGGTGGCGAGGTCGACATCCTCGATCCAGGGCGAGAAGCAGCTGCGCATGACGCCGAGCAGGCGGTCCATGTAGGCCCGGCCGCGCGGATCTTCGGTGGCGAACTGGGTTTCGAGCGACCCGCCCAGGCGCATCTCCGGCAGGTCCAGGGCGCGGCCATGGCGGGCAGCCAGGCGCTCCGCCGGCGCCGCCAGGGCCGGCACTTCCCATTCGAACTGGAAGTCCAGCGAATAGGCGAAGACCTCGTCGAGCTCGGCCAGCGTCACATGCTCGCGCGTCAGCAGGCGCGCCAGCTTCGCCGCGTCGGCGCCGAAGCCGAACAGGGCGGCGCGCTCGCATTGCGAGACAGTGCGGCGCGGCAGGTAGCGCCGCTTGCCATCTTCGCCGCTGTAGTCCCAGTAGACTTCCAGGATGCGGAGGTCGGGGAACGCGGCGGCGAGCTCGCGCGCCAGGCTGCGGCCGCCCGCCTCGCTCACGTTCAGGTCGCCGACCCAGTAGGTGGTCTTGCCCGACCAGTCGAGCACCCAGTTGCGCTCGGCGGCCTCGCGGCGGATCTCTTCCGACAGGCGCGGCTTCTCGCCCCGCAAGGTGATGCCGGTCAGGTCGCAGATCTGCTCCAGCAGCATGTCGCCGTTGAAGCGCGGCCCGATCTGCACGCTGATCAGTTCCTCGCCCAGGCCGGCGGGGCCATCCTCGAAGGCGACGGAGAGCTTGCCACGGTCATAGCCCAGGCGAACGGCGCGGCCGTCGGTGGTGCGGCCGCGATACTGCGAGGGCCGCCCGAGCCCGCCATCCACCTCGGCGAGATCGAGACCCAATTGCGGCAGCTGCGGCCTGCTGTAGAACATGACCCGACACCGGTTGCGAGGCGCGGCGATCGCGCCGATGCGGCGCTCATATTTCGCGCCCTCCGCGGAATAGTCGCATCGGCAGGGTTAAGAATTGCTCTATCGGCTCCGCGCCCGATGGCCGCAGCAAATCGGCTATAGTCGCGGTGCGCCGTGAGGAATTTGGTGCCGCTGCTACCGCTTTTGACCTATTACGGCCGCCTCACCGACGGCGTCACGTTGTGGCCGGCCTGGCTGCTGGTGCCGGCAGCGGCGTGGCTCGGGCGGCGCTACGGCGCGCAAGGTGTGGTCGCAACGGCGATCGGCGCGCTGGCGGCGCTGCTGCCGACCTACTACGCGGACGGAATGGAATTTGGCGGCGCCCCGGAGGTCTATGTCGTCGCGCTGTGGGTCGGCATCGCCGCGGCCGCGCCCGATCCGTTGCCGGCGCTGATCGGAAGCGGTCGGTTTTTCCGGCATCCCGCATCGTTCATCCTGGCCCTCCTCCTGCTGCCGCTGTCGCTCTGGCTCGGCACGCATGAGTTCGAGGAAGGCGCCAGCCTGTCGCTGTCGCTCGGCCTGCGTCCGCTCCTGCTCTTCGCCCTGCTGCTGTTCGGCCTGGCGGGGCTTTCGACGCCGCTGGCGATGGCCGGCCTGGTGGCGGCCACCATCGCCGGCGTGATGCTCGGCGTGTTCCAGCTCGACGAGGCGCTGTCGCAGGCGGTGAGCGCGGGCATCGATCCCGATGCGCCCTGGCTCAACCGGTTCAGCCTGCACTACCGCTGGGACGATCTCGCCACGCTGGCGACCGGCCTCGCCTGCTTCTGCGCCGGGCAGACGCTGCAACGCTGGCGCACCGGCGCGTGCAACGGCGTTGGCCCCTGGCGCCAGCCGTTGCTGACCGCCGCCGGCCTGACATTGCTTGGATGCTGCGGTTCGCTGGTCCAGCAATGGGTGCCGGACCTGCCGGAAGGCGCCGCGCCGCTCGGTCTCTACGGCGACTATTTCGCGCTGCCCATCGCGGCCTTCATGGCCGGGTTCCTGCGCCATCACCTGGGCATCGCCGTCGTCCTCGGCCTGCTGATCGCGATCATCGGCGGCGAATTCGCCGCCGCCTACCTGCTGGAGCGCGGCGGCATCGGCTTCGGCATCGAGCAGCCCTTCCTGGTCCTCGCCTTCGGCACCATGGGATTGCGGCTGCGCGACCTGGTGGACGGCACGACGACGACGTTCAGGGCCATGCGATGGGTGCAGTACGCCATCCTGGTCGGCGGAATCCTGGCGGTGCTCAGCTCGTGGTCCGATCTGGTCGACCTGGTCAAGGCGGGGTTGATGGCGGTGGCGGCGGCGTTGTTCGGCGTCGTCGTGCAATGGCTGCGGCGCAGGCTGGAACAGGGCGGCATCAAGATTTCCGGCGCGGGCTGGCTGCCGTTGCTCGCCCTGCTGGCGGTGACCCTGTTCCTGGCGCTCAACGTCGCGCCGATCATGGCGGTGCTGGCCGAGGCGCTCGACGACCTGGATCTGCCGCCCGGCATGATCGCGGCGGGGACGCTGTTGCTGCTGAACGTGCCGGTCGCCCTGCTCGCGGCCGGCTATGCGAAATGCATGCCCAAGGTGTGGGGCGACATCCAGGCCATGCGCGGCAGAGGCCGCCCCTAGCTCAGCGGCGCGGCGCCAGCGCCGTCTCCTCGACCCGGACGCGCCACAGCAGCGCGCCGGCATTGACGATGGAAAAGGCCAGCGCGATGGGCCAGGACCCCAGCGCCAGCGGCAGCAGCGCGATCTCGAGGATCACCACCAGGTAATTTGGATGGCGCAGGAAGCGGTACGGCCCGCGACGCACCAGCGGCGCATCGGGCAGGACGATGATGCGCGTGGTCCAGAAGCGGCCGAGGCTCCACAGCGTCCACAGCCGCAGCAGCTGGACCGCGACATAGGCGGCGGCCGGCCAGGGGCGCAGCGCGACGAGGCCCGCCGCATACAGCGCCCACAGCGCCAGCAGCCAGAACACGTGCAGGCCGACCAGCAGCGGATAGTGGCCACGGCCGATCTCATAGGCGCCCGCGGCCAGCAGCGCCCGCGTGTTGCGCCGCGCCAGAGCCAGCTCGAACAGCCGCTCGCCGGTGGCGTAGAGCAGCAGCGCGCCGCACAGGACTTGGTCGAGGGTCATGGTGGACTACCGCAGCAGTGCCGGAACCGGCGGCGGCCATGGCGGATGCCGCGACCGGGGAGCAGGATTTATCTCTTGACGCAGGAAGGTGTCAAAGTTGTGGCGCGGCGCTCACCCCTCCAGGACCTGGAAGGCGGCGCTGAAACCGGGGCCGAGGGCCGACATCAGATGCCGCCCGCCCAGGCCTTGCGCCATCATCTCGCGCAGCACGAAGAGGACGGTCGCCGCCGACATGTTGCCATAGTCGCGCAGCACCTGGCGCGCGATGCCCATCGCGCCGGGCGCGAGGTCGAACACCTCCTCCAGCGCGTCCAGCACCTTGGCGCCGCCGGGATGGCAGACGAAACCCGCCAGGTCGCGGCGCGACAGGCCGCAGCGCTCGAGGAATTCCGTGGTGGCGTCGCGCATCCGGGAGCGCACCAGATAGGGGATGTCGCGGGTGAACAGCACGCCGAGCCCGTCATCCTCGACATGCCAGCCCATGACGCCGAGGGAATTCGGCCAGGTCTTCATGCCGGAAGCGCCGAGGCGGATGCCGGGCGAACCGGGGCGGCCGATCACCGTCGCCGCGGCGCCGTCGCCGAACAGGGCGGCGGCGATGATGTTGCTGTTGGTCATGTCGCCCTGGCGGAAGGTGAGCGCGCAGAGCTCCACGGTCAGGAACAGCACATCGCCCTCCGGCAGGGTGCGCGCCAGGGCGGCCGCGTGGCTCAGGCCGACCACGCCGCCGGCGCAGCCCAGGCCGAAGATCGGCAACCGGACGACGTTCGTGGACAGCCCCAGGCGGTTCATCAGCAGCGCGTCGAGACTGGGCGTGGCGATGCCGGTGGTGGAGACGACCACCACCGCCGCGATGTCGGAAGGCGTGCGCCCGGCCTCGGCCAGCGCGGTGGTCGCGGCGTCGCTCAGCAACTCGACGGCGTTTTCGACATAGAGCGCATTGCGCTCGGCCCAGCCATGCGGGCGCAGATACCAGTCGAGCGGCACGCAGGAATAGCGCATGGCGATTCCGGCGTGATCGAAGACCGGCATCAGGCGATCGACCTCCGAACGCTGCGGATCGAACATGCGCGGCGCGAGCGCCGACAGTTCCTGCTGCTCCATGCGGAACCGCGGCACGGCGGTGCCGACCGAAAGCAATGTCGGCGGATCGTTCTCGACCAGGCGGAGGGCGGCTTGCATCATTGCACTATCGCTTTGTGAAATTAGCGGCGGTACACATCGACTACGCTCCTTCTCGCTACTCCGGCGCGCATGGCGCGACCAATCACGAAATTTTGAGAGATGCGAATGACCGGCCTTTCATGCGGTTTTCCATCCCGCGGCCGGTAAGGTTCCTGACGGCAAGGTGACAAGAACATCAAGGGCGCTGGCATCGCGCAATGAACGAGGTCACACTCCACAGCTCCCGTTCGCCGTAGCGTCGCGCGGAATTGTGCCGATCCATATTGCCGTCCCGTTTCACCGCCAGGAATCCGCCTTGAGCCCCCTCCAACGTGCTGACGACGATCGTGTTCCCGCATCCGGCGGCAATTCCGCCGCGACCTGGGTCGGTTTCGCCGCCATGTGCCTCGGCATGTTCATGGCGATCCTGGATATCCAGGTGGTGGCGACCTCGCTGCCCGACATCCGCGCCGCGCTCGACATCGCGCCGGCCGAGATGAGCTGGATCCAGACGGCCTATCTGATCGCCGAGATCATCGCCATACCGCTGACCGGGTTTCTCACCCGGACGTTCAGCCTGCGCGGGATGTTCGCGTTCGCGCTTGCCGGCTTCGTTCTCGCTTCGATCGGCTGCGCCGTGAGCCAGAACCTGGCCACGCTGATCGCCTGGCGCGTGGCGCAGGGCTTCTGCGGCGGCGCGCTGATCCCGGCCGTGTTCTCCGCCGTGTTCCTGCTGTTCCCCGAGACGCGGCAGGATCTGGCGACCACGCTCGCCGGCGCGCTTGCCGTGCTGGCGCCCACCATCGGGCCGGTGGTCGGCGGCTGGATCACCGATACCTATTCCTGGCACTGGCTGTTCCTGATCAATGTCGGGCCGGGCATCGTCGCCATCGTCCTGATCCTGGCGCTGCTGCCGCGCGAACGCGCGGAGCTTGGCCAGCTGCGCCTGCTGGATTGGCCGGCGTTGGCGCTGCTCGCGACGGCGCTGGCGGCGCTGGAGGTCCTGCTGAAGGAGGCGCCGCAGCGCGGCTGGCTCTCGCCCCTGCCCCTCGTCCTTGCCGCCCTGTGCCTGGCGGGCGGCGGCGTTTTCCTGCGCCGGACCTGGCGCGCGCGGCGGCCGCTGGTCCGGCTCACCACCCTGGCGGATCGCGACTTCGCGCTTGGCTGCTGGCTGTCCTTCATCCTCGGCATCGGGTTGTTCGGCTCCGTCTACCTGATGCCGGTGTTCCTCGGCCTGGTGCGGCTGCACAGCGCCTTCGAGATCGGCGAGGTGATGCTGGTGACCGGCGTCGCGCAACTGCTGATGGCGCCCATCGCCGTGACGCTGGAGCGCCGCGTCGACGCGCGGCTGCTCTCCGCCGCGGGCTTCGCGCTGTTCGGCATCGGCCTCGCCTGCAGCTATTTCCAGACCTGGGAGACGGATTTCGCGCAGATGTTCTGGCCGCAGGTGATCCGCGGCTGCGCCATCATGCTGTGCCTGCTGCCGCCGACGCGCCTGGCGCTCGGGCACCTGGCGCCGGAGCTGATCCCCGATGCCAGCGGCCTGTTCAACCTGATGCGCAACCTGGGCGGGGCGATCGGCATCGCGGTCATCGACACCATCCTCTGGGTGCGGGCGCCGGCGCATGTCACCGCGATCGTGGAGCGGCTGAAGGCCGGCGACGCGGCCACCGCCCTGTTCGTCGGGCTGCCGACCGACCGCTTCAAGGGCATGCCGCTGGGCGAGATCGATGCCGACACCCAGGAATTCGCGCGACCGCTGGTGGAGCGCGCCGGGCTGGTGGCCGCGGTCAACGAAGCCTGGGCGGTCATGGCGCTGGCCATGGCGCTGGCCCTGATCGCATTGCTGCTGCTGCGCCGCCGCAAGCCCTGATCGGAATCCTGTGACGGTCGGTAACAACCGCCGTCCGCATTGTCGTTTGTTGCCGGATCGGCCGCCCGCGACATCATGCGGTTACCGCCGCGTGAGAGCATTCCCTTCGCCGACGCGCATCGACATCCACGCCGACGCTGACCGCCCCGCGCGGTGCAAGCTCACCCTGATGTCGCTTCGAAGGAGACCATCATGAACAAGACCCTGATCGCCGCCACCGCCCTGCTGGTGTTCGGTGCGCCGATCGCTTTCGCCGCCAACGGCGCTGGCGCTCTGCGGCCGGCCACGGGCGGTGAGCAGATCGCGGAAATGACGCCGGAGGAGCACTGCACCGCCCTGGAGGAGCAGTTCACCAAGGAGCAGGCCAACCACAAATCGGCCAAGGAGCTGGCCCAGGCGCAGACGCTGTACCAGGACGGCATGGCGCTGTGCAAGGTGCACAAGCACCAGGAAGGCATGCGGAAGATCGAGGACGGCCTGAAGCTGATGGGCGTCACGCCGGTGAAAGGCTGACGCCGCCGCGGCCGCGCCGAATCCCACGCGTAGCTGACAACCCCGCCCCCTCCGGCGCCGCCGGAGGGGGCTTTGCTTTTTGCGCCGGCGCACCGAACGAATACCTGCGCCATTCCCGGCGCCGAAAATCGGTGACGGATTGTAACGCCTTGGCCGGCCGCAATGCTCTGTTGCCGAATCCCCGCCGCGCCGACATGCGGCCGTTACAGGACGCTGCGAAATTCCACCCCGCCGACGCGTTCCGACATCCACGCCGACGCCGACCGCCGAGAGCGCGGCAGCTCACCCAGATGTCGCTTCGATGGAGATGATGATGAACAAGACCCTGATCGCCGCCACCGCCATGCTGGTGCTGGGCGCTCCGATCGCCTTCGCCGCCAGCAACGTCAACGGCGGCACGCCCTATGTGACCCCGGCCAAGCCGACGACGATGCATGTGGCGGCGGCGACGCCGGCCGAGCAGTGCACCGCGCTGGAGCAGCAGTTCAAGAAGGAAGAGGCCAGCCACAAGACGATGAAGTCCTACAAGGACGCCGCCAAGATGCGCGACGAGGGCAAGACCCTCTGCGCCGAGAACAAGGCCACCGAAGGCATCAAGAAGCTGGAGGACGGCCTGAAGCTGATCGGCGTCACCCCGGCGGTCAAGAGCTGATCGCGACGGCGACCGGCGTTTCCCTGTAGCCCCGCGTTGCCCGCAAGGCGCCGCCCCCTCCCCGCCGGTGGGAGGGGGTGCCGCCGTTTGCCGCATCCAGCGCGCATCCTGCCCCGGCGCATCCCTCTGCCCCTTGCCGGGCGCGCCGCGCTCCCGCTAAATGGCGCGGCATGGCCCTCCTCGCATCCGACCGCGTCCTCGATACCGCCCGCCGGTTCCTCCCCCTCGCCGTCACCTTGCTGCTTTGCAGCCTGGCGGGATGGAACCTGTACCGCGTCAGCCAGGCGGTTTCGCCGGGCGAGATCGGTGGCGCGCTGCATGCCGTCCCGCTTTCCGCCATGGTGGCGGCAATCTGCACCACCACCGGCAGCTTCGCCGCCTTCATCCTGCAGGATTACCTGGCGCTGAGGCGCGCCTCGGCGGCCTTGAGCCTGCCGCGCGCCGCGGCCGGGTCCTTCATCGCCCAGTCGATCGCCCATGTCACCGGATTTGCCATCCTGGTCGGCGCCGCGCTGCGGGCGCGGTATTTCCTGGCCAGCGGGCTGGCGCTGACCGCGATCCTGAGCGTGCAGGCCTCGTTCAGCGTCAGCTTCGGGCTGGCGGATTCGCTGCTGGTCGGGTTGTCCACGCTGCTCGAGCCGGTGCTGGCCAGCAAGGCCACGCATCTGCCGGCCGGCTGGCTGCGGCTGGCGGCCTTCCTGGTGATGGTCGGGGCGCTCGGCGTCTTCGCCCTGGTCACCTTCCTGCGCCGTCACCGGCTGGCGGTGCGCTTCAACCTGGCGGTGTCGCCGCCGCGCACGCTGGCCCTGCAAGTGCTGTGCTCCATCATCGACCTGCTGTTCGTCGCCGCGACGCTCGACCTGCTGCTGCCCGCGGGGCTGGACATCGGCTATGTGCAGATCCTTGCCTGCTACGTGATCGCGGCGACGCTCGGCCTGTGGAGCCACGTGCCGGCCGGGCTCGGCGTGTTCGAGGCGACGATCCTGCTGCTGATCCATCCGCCGCACGAGCAGCTGGCGCATGTGCTGGCGGCGCTGATCGCGTTCCGCGCCATCTACCATCTCATGCCGTTCGCCCTCGGCTGCGCCATGCTGGCCGTGGTCGAAACCGCCCGTCGCTTCGGCCGGCCGCGATGACCCGGCGCGCCGTCCGATGGCATCATAGCGCGTGGGCGTTTCAGCCGATTTCCTGATGCGCCTTGGGCAGCCGCACCAGGGCGCGCAGGCCGCCTTCCTTGCGGTTCTCCAGCGTGATGGTCCCGCCATGGGCGAGCACCACCGAGCGCACGATGGCGAGGCCGAGGCCGGCGCCGCCGGAATCGCGGTTGCGTGAGCCTTCGAGGCGCACGAAGGGACGGAACACGTCGGCGATGCGGTCTTCCGGAATGCCGGGGCCGCGGTCGTCGACGGCGATCTCGACGGCGTCGGGCCGGTCGAACAGGCTGATCTCGGCGCTGTTGCCGTAGCGGATCGCGTTCTCCACCAGGTTGTTGAGACAGCGGCGCAGCGCGGTCGGCCGGGCCAGGATCATGACGCTGGTTTCGGCGTCGCTGTTGCGCACCAGGTTCAGGCGCGCCGGCGGGTGGCCTTCCGCCACCTCGCGCAGCAGCGCCGCAAGATCGATGACGGTGGTCGGCTCGGCGTCGTTGTCCTCGCGGGCAAAGGCGAGCGTCGAGCGGATGATCGCCTCCATCTGGTCGAGGTCGGCCAGCATCTTCTGCTGTTCCTCCGGGTCCTCGACGAACTCGGCGCGCAGCCTGAGCCGGGTGATCGGCGTGCGCAGGTCATGCGAGATCGCCGCGATCATCTGGGTGCGATCCTCGATCATGCGGCGGATGCGGTCGCGCATGCGGTTGAAGGCGCTGGCGGCGCGGCGCACCTCGCTGACGCCGCTTTCGGGCACGTCTTCCGGCTGGCCGCCGCGGCCCAGCTCCTCCGCCGCGGTCGCCAGGCGGTCGATCGGCCGGGTGATCAGCCGCATGGCGACGACGCCGAAGACCAGCAGCGCCGAGATGCCGACGCCGAGCACCAGCAGATGCGAGACCGAGGACAGCGGCAGGCTGCGCACCGAGGCGAAGGCGAAGTTGAGCCAGGTGCCGTCCATCAGCTGCATCGAGACGTAGAAGGCCTGGCCGCGGTCCTGCAGTGAAAGCAGCTGGTCGGCGCGCTTGCCCTTGTCGGGGTCCCACAGGCTGGGCAGCCAGGACCAGATGGTCTCCGCCTCGCTGCCGGTGCTCCGGCCGCCGCCGTAGTCGACGCGCAGCTCGCGCCAGCGCATGCCGACCATCCGCGCCGCGATCACGTCGCGCAGGCGCTCGGTGCGGTTGTCCGGCGGCGCCACCGCGTCGACGCGGCTGTTCGGCGAGGCGACGATGTAGAGCGACGAGCCGCTGATGGAATCGGCGATCACCGGACGCAGCACCGGCGCCGAATGGTCGAGGAACCGCGCCGCGGCGGCGATGCGCTCGGCGGCGCGGAGGTCCTCCAGCGCCGTCACCGCCTCGTCGCGGCTCAGCGCGTGGAAGGCGGAGACCGCGATCAGCGACAGGGTGATGCCGGCCGCCAGCACCAGCGCAAACCAGGTGAGCATGGATTGCGGCAGCAGGTGGCGCAGGATGAAGTTCATGCCTCGCTCTCGCGCGCGCTCCCGGCGTCATCGTCGGCTTCGCCGCGGGCACCCGGCCTGGCGCCACTGACGGAGGCGGTGAACATGTAGCCGCCGCCGCGCACGGTGGCGATCAAGGCGCCGGCGCCCGGAGCCGCATTCTCGAGCTTGCGGCGCAGGCGGCCGATCTGAACGTCGATCGAGCGGTCGAACAGCGAGGCGGCGCGGCCCTTGGTCAGGTCAAGCAGGCGGTCGCGGCTCAGCACGCGCTGCGGCCGCTCGACCAGGGTGACCAGCAGGTCGAATTCGCCGCCGGTGAGCTCGACCGGCTGCCCGGACGGGTCAAGCAGCTGGCGCCGCGCCGGATGCAGCGCCCAGCCGTCGAAGCCGAAGACCGGGTCGCTCTCCGCCGCGGCGGCGACCGCCACCGCCGCGCGATCCTCGGTGCGGCGCAGGATGGCGCGGATGCGGGCCAGCAGCTCGCGCGGGTTGAACGGCTTCGGCATGTAGTCGTCGGCGCCCATCTCGAGGCCGATGATGCGGTCGGTCTCCTCGCCCACCGCGGTCAGCATCAGGATCGGGGTCGAGGTGGTGGCGCGCAGCTGGCCGCAGAGCGTCAAGCCGGATTCCCCCGGCAACATGACATCGAGCACGATGAGGTCGATCTTGGCCTCGGCCAGGACCCGGCGCATCTCGCGCCCATCGGCGGCGAGGCTGACCCTGAGGCCGTTCTTGGTCAGGAACTTGGACAGGAGGTTGCGGATCTCCTTGTCGTCGTCGACCACCAGGATATGAGCGGAGCGTTCCATCTACCGTTTTCCCCCCGCCCGCGGCGGAGGCCCGAATTGCTGCGCCATGATGGCGTTAACCAGTTAACACGCCCCGAATGGCCGGGAACAGGCCGGTCTTCCGGCCCTGGAAACCGGCCCTCCGGGACAAACTGGGGCCCCGCCGGTAACAGGGGACACCGCCTCATCGTAACGAATTGTAACAGCCGGAGGGGGCGTCGCAATCCGTTGCCAAAAGCCGCTTCCGCCGACACTTGCGTGTTACCCGGAAGGCCCATCTTCCAGGTCATGGATCAGCGCCGCGGGAACAGAGCTTGGGGCCGCCCCGACCCCCGAACTTTGTTCCCCGGCGGCGCGGCAGAACCCCGGAGATGACCATGCGTAGCCTCGTCACCCTCCCCACCCACCAGCCCGTCCGGACCCGACCCGGGCGGGTCGCTGCCCGGGTCGCCGGCGGCGGAGCGGCCGCTATCCTCCTCGGCCTCTCCGTCGTCGCACCCAGCAACGCCACCACCCCACCCGACAGTTTCGCCGACCTCGCCGCCAAGGTGTCGCCCGCGGTGGTCAACATCTCCTCGACGCATACGCTGGACCAGAAGGACGCCCAGCAGATGCCCTTCGACTTCCCGCAGGGCTCCCCCTTCGAGGAGTTCTTCAAGCCGTTCATGGAGCAGCAGCGGCGCCAGCAGCAGCAGCACCCGCGCAAGGTGACCTCGCTCGGCTCCGGCTTCATCATCGACGCCAGCGGTTACATCGTCACCAACAACCACGTCATCGACGAGGCCAAGGACATCGAGGTCACGCTGACCGATGGCACCGAGTATCCGGCCAAGCTGATCGGCGCCGACCCGAAGACGGACCTGGCGCTGCTCAAGGTCGAGGCCAAGACCGAGCTGCCGCATGTCTCCTTCGGCGATTCCGACAAGATGCGGATCGGCGACTGGGTGATGGCGGTCGGCAATCCCTTCGGCCTGGGCGGCACGGTCACCGCCGGCATCGTCTCGGCGCGCGGCCGCGACATCCACGAAGGGCCGTATGACGACTTCCTGCAGATCGACGCCGCGATCAACCAGGGCAATTCCGGCGGCCCGACCTTCTCCACCAACGGCGACGTGATCGGCATCAACACCGCGATCTTCTCGCCCTCGGGCGGGTCGGTCGGCATCGGCTTCGCGATCCCGTCCAATCTCGCCAAGCCGATCATCGCCGAGCTGAAGCAGCAGGGCCATATCGAGCGCGGCTGGCTGGGCGTCGCCATCCAGGACCTGACGCCGGATCTCAGCCGCGGGCTCGGCCTCACCTCCGACCAGGGCGCGCTGGTGTCCTCGGTGCAGGACAACAGCCCGGCGGCGGCGGCCGGCCTGCAATCCGGGGACGTGGTGCTGAGCTTCGCCGGCCACCAGATCACCTCGCCCAAGGACCTGTCGCGCGTCGTCGCCGAGACGCCGAGCGGCACCCAGGCACCCGTCGTCATCTGGCGCAAGGGCGCCCAGCAGACCGTGACCGTGACCATTGCCCAGCTCACCGAAGACGTCGCCAGCGCCGCCGCCCCGACCGGCGCCGGCGACGTCGCCCCGGGCAATGACACGGTGGCCCAGCTGGGCGCGACGCTGGCGCCGGTGAACGACCAGACCCGCGAGCAGTTCGGCCTGGCCGACGAAGCGACCGGCGTGGTCATCGCCGATCTGGATCCGGACAGCGCCCTGGCCGGCCAGGGTGTCCGCCCCGGCGACATCATCGAGCGGGTGAACGACCGCGAGGTCGCCACCACCAGCGACGTGAGCCATGCCCTGGAGGAAGCCCGCAAGGTCCACCGCGACGTGGCGGTGCTGCTGATTGGGCGCGACGGCAATGACCGGTTCGTCGCGGTGCAGATCGGCCAGTCGTAACACGCCGCACCCGCAAGGTCCGGCAATCGTAAGAAGCGAAGCTACAGTAACGAACACCTAGCGCGGTCTCCCGCTCGCCCCCCGAAAGCGCGAGATCGCAGGTCCGGCGGCCACCATCCCACTCAGCCCCACCCGCTGAGCCGGCCCCCGACCCCCGGCACGGTTCCCCCGCCAGCCACCGCACAGGCAGCGACGGGAACCGTGCCGAACTCTTTTCCGGAAAAGATCGATGCTCAGGGCGGTTTTCGGCGCTAGCCTGACCGCGCGCGCTGGGCGATTCGGTCGCTCAGAGCAACGAAGTATCGCGCCGCGACGCGTTCCCGGGGGATCGTGAGCAGGCAGTCGACGGAAAAATCGACGGCAAATTGATGGGGGAAACAGAGTTGCCGCAGCCGCTCCGCGAGGAGTTCGAAGCGCTCCGCGCACGTTGGCGGCAGCATTGCCGCGACGGGGGCCTGCCGCGCCGCAGCGACTTTCCCCCCGAGAGCCTGGCGCCCTGGATCGGCCATATCGAGGTTGTCGAAGCGGTGCGGGAAGGCAGCAAGACGCGGTTCCGCGTCCGCCTGGTCGGCACCCGCATCGTCTACTATGAGGGCCATGACAATACCGGCCTGTTCCTCGACGAGGTGGTGCCGGCGGCGGACCGGGATGTGGTTCTGGCGCCCTATCGGCAATGCCTGGAGAGCCGCGCCCCGGTCTACAGCAAATTCTACAGTTGCGGAGCGACCGCGATTTCCTCTTTGTTGGAGCGCCTGATCCTGCCACTGAGCGTGGATGGGGAGGCGGTGGACCAGTTCCTGGTCGCCATCTACCGCGCCGCGCCAATGGACGCGCCGCCCGTCTGAGGCGCTTCCCGGCGCGACCAGTGCCGGCGACACCTATTCCTGGGTGCCGTTGCGGCAATATTGTTGCTATTGTCGAGATGAAACTCATTTCCTGAGGGAGGATATGGCCATGACCTCAGCCCGATCGATGCGGATCTTCTCCCATGCACGCGGCGAAGGGCTCGACGATTGGCCTGCCGTACCGGCGGCCGAGCTGGCGTCCGGCACGCCGATCCAGCAGGGCCGCTACTATTTCAACGCCCCGAAGCTGGGCCTGACCATGGGCATGTGGAGCAGCACCGCCTTCGAGCGCAAGCCGAAGGTCTATGCGGTCGACGAATTCGGCCTGGTGCTGGACGGGACCGCCAGCATCACCGAGGCGGGCGGCCACGTCACGCAGCTCTCCGCCGGCGACGCCTTCGTCATTCCGCGCGGCCTGGAATGCGCCTGGAAGCAGCCCGGCCACGTGCGCAAGGTCTTCGTCACCTTCGCCAACGCCAAGGCGCCGGCCAAGCCGGCCGCCGGCCACGTGGTGAAGCTCGACTACAAGGCGACGCTGCAGCCCTGCGCCGGGCCCGACCGCTCCGTGCTGAACGGGCCGGAGCCGCGCTGCGCCGAGCACGTCGCCTACACCGACGCCAGCGGCCAGATGACCGTCGGCCTGTGGTCGGCGACGGCCTATGACCGCAAGGCGACACCCTTCCCGCGCTACGAGCTGATGCATTTCCTGGAAGGCCAGGTCGATCTCACCGACGATGCCGGCGGCGAGCAGAACTTCCAGGCCGGCGAGACCGTCTTCGTGCCCAAGGGCGCCCCGCTCGGCTGGCGCGCCCATCGCAGCGTGAAGAAGATCTTCGTGATCCTGACGCCGGAAGGCTGATCCTAGGCCGCGGGCGGCAGGGATCCGTCGGCGGCATAGAGGGCGTGGGTGAATGTCGTGTCGCGCAGCAGGCGCAGGCAGATCGCCGTCGCCGTGCGGTTGTAGCCGGTGGGTTCCCGCGTCAGGACCCGCTCCAGTTCCGAGATCGGCAGGGCCTTGCGATAAGGGCGGTCCCAGGTCATCGCTTCGGCGGTGTCGGCCACGGCCAGGATCTGCGCTTCGAGCAGGATCTCGTCGCCGCGCAGGCCGTCGGGATAGCCCTTGCCGTCGAGCCGTTCATGATGCTGGCGGACGATCTGGGCGACCGGCCAGGGCCAGTCCATGCCCTTCAGGATGTCGTAGCCAGAGGCGGCGTGCTGCTTGATGACGTTGAGCTCCGCGTCGGAGAGCTTCACCGGGCGGGTCAGGAACTCGATCGGCACCGAGATCTTGCCGATGTCGTGCACCAGTCCGGCAAGGCGCAACCCGTCGATGCGTTCGCGGCTGAGGCCCATCTCCCCGGCGATCTGCACCGCGATGTTGGTTACCCGGCGCGAATGGCCGGCGGTGTAGGGATCGCGCGTCTCGATGATCGACGCGATCGAGGCGATAGCCTGGCCGGAGCGCTCCACCAGGCGTTCGTATTCGTCGCGCAGCGATTCCTCGCCGCGCTTTTCCGCGGTGATGTCGGCGAGCAGGCCCTCCAGGTAGACCGCCCCGTCCTGGTAGCGCGGCCCGCCCTTCTCGATGAACCAGCGAAGGCGACCATCCGCCGTGACCATCTGGTAGCGGACATCGTAGTCCTGCCCCGAGGCGACCGCCGTCTCGATCGCCGCGCGGACGCCGGCACGTTCGATCCGGCCGCTGCCGGACAGGGCCCAATGCTCGTCCAGCGCCATCACCTCGCCCATGGGCCGGGCCAGCAGCGGCGCCATCGCGTCGTTGGCCAGCTCGATGCTGAATCTCGGCTGCCAGCCCAGGCGAAACACACCCACCGGCAGCTTGGTCATCAGCTGCTCGAGCCGCTGATGGACGCTGTGCAACTCGTCCTGGTAGCCGCGCAAGGATGCGACCATGGTGTCGAAATGCGCGGTCAAGGCGCCGATTTCGTCGGCGCCGTAAGGCGGGCCGAGACGGACATCGAGATCGCCACTGCCGACGCGCCTGGCCGCCTGTTCCAATCTGTGGATCGGCTGGCGGATCAGTTGCTGGCCGATCTTGATCGCAACCGCGCAGGCCAGCGCGGCCGAGAGCAGCAGGATCCCGATCTGCAGCAGGGCGGCGCGCATCGCCCGCTCTGCCGCCACCGTCGCGGGAGTCCCGATCGCCAGGACCGGCGCACCCAGCAAGGCGGTGATCGGCTGCACCGCATAGACGCGCTGGTCCGCGTCCCGCGGCGCGGCGGTGACGATCGCCGGAATGCGCACGCCGCCCAGTGCCTCCTCACGCAGATTCCGGAGAAAGTCGGCGGAACGGGTCTCCGCATCCGGCCCGGAATGCGCCAGCAGTTCGCCCGCGCTGTCGATGAACAGGACGCTGCCGCCATCCGGCACGTGAATGCCGCGGACGAACCGTTCCAGAATCGAAACCCGCACGGAGATGGCGACCACCCGCAGCACGTTGTTGAATCGGCTGCGGATCGCCTGTGCGACATGAATGACCCGCTCACCCGATTGCGCATCAGGCGTCATGTCGCCGATCACGGCACCATCGTGATGCAGCGCGCGGATGAACCACGTCGCCGTGCCGACATTCGTGCCCCTCAACTGCGCCTCGCTGGTGCAGATGACCGCGCCGTCGGGGCCGGCGATCGTGGCGGAGCCATAGGCTTCGAGCCTGGCCATCATCTGCCCCAAGATGTAGGCACAGCGCCCGACATCGCTGGCCTGCACCGATGGAAAGGACGAGACCGTGAGCAGGAGATCGGTGGCCGAGGCGAAGAGCGCGGTGGCGCCCTGGCCGGCCAGCGCCGCGTTGCGTTGGGCCGAGACTTCCGTGTCGCGCCGGGCGCTGCTGACCTGACCGATGGCCGTCACCGCCAGCAGGATCAGCATCGGCAGGACGACGATCAGCACCACCACGAGTAGGCGGCCATTGATGCCGGTGAAGTCTGTCCGGCGCAGGATGTTTCGCAGCAGCTTGGTCACGGAATTTCCGGATCAGGGTGGTCCAGGCGGATCGCAGCCCCATCAGACCCCTCTTGTAGGAAACAATGTATTAACAATAATGAAATCAAACGCTTATACCATTCGGCTTAAGCTGCTCCGCTGAGCGCTTGACGAGGATTCGCTGA
Source organism: Dongiaceae bacterium (assembly GCA_039808885.1). Classification (GTDB taxonomy): domain Bacteria; phylum Pseudomonadota; class Alphaproteobacteria; order Dongiales; family Dongiaceae; genus Dongia_A. The sequence goes on from JBDHTX010000042.1 coordinate 36,007, forward strand.
CACGCGAACAGTGTCCGGGTAGCGTCTCGACCTGGAAGGGCCCGGCAATGCGCGATTCCTCGACCTGCGACCTGCTGATCCAGCGCGCCCTGCTGTTCGATGGCGTCGGGTCGCCGCCGGTGGCCGGCGACCTTGCGGTGACCGGCGACCGGATCGCCGTCATCGGCGATCTGCGCGGCTGGCACGGCCGCGAAACGATCGACGCGCACGGCCTGGCGCTGGCGCCCGGCTTCATCGACGTCCACACCCATGACGACCGCGCCCTGCTGGCCGGCGACATGGCGGCCAAGACCAGCCAGGGTGTCACCACCGTCATCACCGGCAATTGCGGCATCTCGCTGGCGCCGCTCAGCCTCAGCGCGCCGCCGCCGCCGCCGTTGGACCTGCTGGGCGCGCGGGAGGATTACCGCTATCCGACCTTCGCCGCCTATCTCGAGGCGCTCGACCGCCAGCCGCCGGCGGTGAACGCCGCCTGCCTCGTGGGGCATTCGACCCTCAGGGTCGGCGCGATGGCCGAGCTGGACCGCCCGGCGACGCCGGACGAGATCGCGCGGATGCGGGACAAGCTGCAGGAGGCGCTCGATGCCGGCGCCATCGGACTGTCGACCGGCCTCGCCTACGCCACCGCGGTGGAGTGCGAGACCGCCGAGGTGCAGGCGCTGGCGGCGCTGTTGAAGCCGGCGGGCGCCATCCACACCACGCATATGCGCAACGAAGAGGCGCACATCACCGAGGCGATGGACGAAGCCTTCGCCATCGGCAAGTCGGCGGACGTGCCGGTGGTGATTTCGCACTTCAAGGTGCACGGCAAGCCGAATTTCGGCCGCTCCGTGGAAACGCTGGCCAAGTTCGACGCGCAGC
>JBDHTX010000043.1:0-36832 GCA_039808885.1 Dongiaceae bacterium
GCACGTTGTAGCGCGGCAGGAAGCGCTTGATCAGGTTGGCTTCCAGCAGCAGCGCCTCGACCTCGGTGTGGGTGGCGACGAATTCCATGCTCGTCGTCTCCGCCACCATGCGCTGCAGGCGGAGCGCCAGCCGGCCGGCCTGGGTGTAGGAGGTCACCCGCTTCTTGAGGTCGCGCGCCTTGCCGACATAGAGCACGTCGCCACGCGGATTGAGCATGCGGTAGACGCCCGGCTGGTTGGGCAGCGTCTTGACCCGCTCGCGGATCACCTCCAGCCCGCGCGACAGGCTCTCGCGCCTGGCCGGCGCGGCCTCGCCCGCGACCGCGGGATCGTCGATCGGCGCCACCGGATCGGGTTTGTTGGCTTTCACTCTCATGCCGCCCCGATTACGCCGGCGCGTGATCGCGGTCAAATCGCCAGCCTGCATTCACGGAAGTGTCGCAACCGGACAAGTTTGGCGCGGCCGAATCGCACGATTCCGCGATTCCGTTAATGAGTGCAGGTCGTCCATTGACCAAGTGGTCCAGATATCCACGACTCCTGTGGATAAGTCTGTCGAAAAGCCTGATTTCAAAATGTGTCAGTCTAGGATTCCTGCGGCCTTCACCAAATGCACAAGAAATAGGCATAATATACTAACTTATTGATATATATGAATTTCAATGTTTCAGATCGTCGCGCGCGAGTCACAAAGACGATTCATCGCTTGACTCCGGCGCAGATCCAGGACTCCCGCGGACTCCTGTGCACAACTTCCCTTGAAAGCCGCAGGACTCGGCCATTTCGGCCCCACCGCTCGGGAAAAAATGGCGGATTCCCGCCGCGAATCGGAGCTTCGCGAAGGTGTCACATTAACGATTAATGCGATGCCGCTCGATTTCGACACCGACGGCACTGGCTTCCGGCATGACATCCAGCTTTTCGACCCGGATCTTGGCGCCGATCACCCGGTGATCCTCGAGGCACAGGGCGGCGATGCGCTCGGCCATGGTCTCGACCAGGTTGATATGGCCGCCCGTGAGCAGGCCGCGGATGCCCTCCACCACCTCGGCGTAGCAGACCACGTTGTGGTGCTCGTCGTTGATCGCCGGATGCTCGTGGCAGGTCAGCTCCAGGTTGATCCGCACCCGCTGATCGGCGTGCTTTTCATGGCTGTAGACGCCGATCCGGCACGGCAGGACCAGGTCCCGCACGAAGACTTTCAGGGTGCGGCCGTGCGAAACGGCCGGCAATGCGGTGACTTTTTCCGCAGGCGACATGATGGCTCTGATCCTTTCGGACGTTCGCCGCACTCTGGGGCAGGTGAAGGGACCGCACCCTGGGGTCCCTCGTCAATGATCGGTGGCCTGGATCATATGGGGATGATCCTGGCATCCGGAACCCCGCCACGACAGGGCAGTTCCGACACCGACATGCATTATAGCGACCTGCCGCCCGATTGCGACTCGAACCGCCCGGCCTATTCGCTCGGCTGGAAGCCCTTGCCCGGCACCTGCCAGCCGAGATGTTCGCCACCATCCAGCGCAATCATTTGTCCCGTCATCGACGGCGCACTCAAGATGTAGAGGATGCCGCGGGCGATCTCCTGCGGCGTCGCGCCATGGCCCAGCGGCATGGCGGCGGATTGGGCGGCGAACTGCTCCTCCGTCTGGCGCGGCGAGGGCAGGGTCGGGCCGGGCCCGATGCCGTTGACCCGGATGCGCGGCGCATAGGCCAGCGCCAGGGTGCGGGTCAGCGTCCACAGCCCCATCTTGGCGATGGTATAGCTGATGAAATAGGGCGTCAGCTTCCACACCCGCTGGTCGAGGAGGTTGACGATGTTGCCCTGCTCGCCCTCGGGCAGCTGCCGGGCGAAAGCCTGGCTCAGCACGAAGGGCGCCCGGAGGTTGGCCTCCAGATGCTTGTCCCAGCTCTCCCGCGTCACCGTGTCGGCCTTGTCCATCTCGAAGACCGAGGCGTTGTTGACCAGCAGGGTGAGCGGCCCCAGTTCCGCCGTGACCCGCGGCACGATCGTCGCCACCTCGTCCTCGTTGCCGAGATCGGCCGCCACGGTCATGGCGCGGCCGCCGCGCAGGCGCACCTCCGCCGCCACCGCCTCGGCCTTGGCCGCCGATTTGCGGTAGTGGATGGCGACGCTCCAGCCGTTCTCCGCCAGGCGCAGGGCGATCGACTTGCCGATGCGCTTCGCCCCGCCGGTGACCAGGGCGATCTTGGTCGAGTTCTCGTTGGCGACGTCGGTGGGCATGGGGCGTTCCGCGGCGGAGTCGGGTGGGCCGCGCCATCCTGGCCGCCGGCCCCCCTGGAATCAAGGCGCCGGAATCGGGGCGCCGGAATCGGGGCGCCGGAATCGAGGCGTTTGGCCGGGACGGGGAAACGCTTCGGGCCTGCATCGGTCCGGCAACTATGCTAGCGTGCCAAAAAAACGAGATAAGCCTGGGACCGAGGGGGGGAGCGCCTGCAGGCTGCAGCTTTCATCGTCGCCGACGACCACCCGATGGTCAGGGAGGCCCTGTCCCTGGCGCTGCGCAACGCGTTCGCGGGTGCCGCCGTGATCCCGTCCGGCAGCTACGAGGAGACGGCGGCCGCCATCGCCGCGCATCCGGAGACCGACCTGGTCATCCTCGACCTCGACATGCCGGGGATGCAGGGCCTGGCCGGCGTCGCCGCCCTGCGCGCGGCGCATCCGGCGGCGCCGCTCGTCATCGTCTCCGCCACGCGCAACCCGGCGGCGATGCGCCAGGCGGTCGAAATGGGGGCCGCCGGCTTCATCCCCAAATCGGCGCCGATGGAGCAGATCGTCGCTTCGGTCCGCGCGGCGATGCAGGGCGAGGTGATCCTGCCGCCCAATGCCGGGGACGGCGTGCTGCCTGCCTCCGACGCCGATCTGGCCGCCCGCGCCGCCAGCCTGACGCCGCAGCAGCACCGCGTCTTCGCGCTGATGTCGGAGGGCAAGCCGAACAAGATCATCGCCTATGACATGCAGATCGGCGAGGCGACGGTGAAGGCGCATGTCACCGAGATCCTGCGCAAGATGGGCGTCCATTCGCGCAGCCAGGCCATCGTGCTGGCCCAGCGCCTGGCGCTGGAGCCGGGCGCGCTGCCGACGGTGCCGGTCGCCGCCGACGAGGGGTAGGGTCCGCTCTCGCGCCAGCAACTACAGATTCATCCGTCATCACCGGGCGAAGTCCCGGTGATCCATGCGGCGTCGAGGCAAGCTGGGACGATTCATGGATTGCCGGGACAAGCCCGGCAATGACGGCAGAGGAAGCGAAGTGCGCCGCTCTGTGCCTTGCTGGCGCTTCCGTTCCGGGGTCGCCGTGTGCGGTCGCGCGCAGCGCTATTCCGCGCTGGCGGCCCGTTGCGCGATCAGCGCGCGCAGTTGCGCGGGCTTCACCGGCTTCAGCAGCACGTCGACGCGCTGGCCGCGGGCGGCGTTCAGCGTCGCCGGGTCGCGTTCCGCGGTGATCAGCGCGGCCGGCAGGTCCTCGCCCCAATTGCCGCGCAGGCGCTTGATGGTGGCTAGCCCGTCATCCTTGCCCTGGCCGAGATGCAGGTCGATCAGCAGCAGGTCGGGCGACCGGCCGCTCTCGGCGACCTGGCCCAGCACCTCTTCGGCGCTGCTGCCGAGCGCGGTCTCGCAACCCCAGGAGCCAAGCAGGGCGGCCATGCCCTCGCGCACCTGGCGCTCGTCGTCAATGCAGACGACGAAGGGCGCGTGGGCGAAACGGCGCGATTTCGGCGGCGGCGTGGCGTGCGCCGGCTGGCGCACCTCGCTGATCGGCGCCAGCGGCACGGTGATGGCGAAGGCGGCGCCGTGGCCCGGCGTCGATTGCAGGGTGATGCGGTGGCCGAGCACCCGGGCGACGCGGTCGACGATGGCGAGCCCGAGGCCGAGGCCGCGCTCGCCGTCACGCCCGACGCCGCGCAGCCGGGTGAATTCGCGGAATACCGTCTGGCGATGCTCCGGCGCGATGCCGGGCCCGTTGTCGGCGACCACGATGTTGAGGATCGGCGCCCCCTGCTCGTCGCGGCCGCGTCGGCAGCCCAGCAGCACGCGCGGCTTGCGCCCGGCCTGGTGGCCGTAGCGGATGGCGTTGGAGATGAAGTTCTGCAGCACGCGGCGCAGCAGCGCCGGGTCGCTCTTGGTGACGCCGGTCGAGCGCACCACGCGCAGCTCCACGCCGTGGTTCTGCGCGATGGGTGCGAAGGAGGCGGCGAGCGATTCCAGCATCGGCCCGACGGGCAGGGCGCGCACTTCCGGCTTCACCGCGCCGGCATCCAGCTTGGCGATGTCGAGCAGGGCATCGAGCAGCGCCTCGACCGAGGCCAAGCCGTCATCGACCTTCGCCACCAGCTCGTCCTGCGGGTGGCGCTCGCCGAGCGTGGCGACGAACAGACGGGCCGCATGCAGCGGCTGCAGCAAATCGTGGCTGGCTGCGGCGATGAAGCGGGTCTTGTCGATATTGGCCTCTTCCGCCTTGGCGCGCGCGGCTTCCAATTCCGCGGTGCGGTCGGCGACGCGGCGCTCCAGCGATTCGTTGACATTGCGCAGGGCGATTTCCGCCCGCCGCCGCTCGGTGATGTCGACATAGAGCAGGAAGAAGCCGACCACCGTTCCCTGCGCGTCGAAGTGCGGCAGGTAGGTGCCGTGCGCCACCTCGATCTGCGCGTCGTTGGTGGGAAACTCGGTCTCGAACACCTGCGGCTGGCCGGCCAGCACCGCCTCGATATAGGGCAGCAGGTTGCGGTAGCGCGCCTCGCCCAGGATCTCCGAGCAGTGGCGGCCGTCGGTCTCCTCCGCCGAGGTGCCGAGCGCCGCCTGGTAGGCGCGGTTGGTGAAGCGGTAGCGCTGCTCGCGGTCGATATAGGCGATCAGCACCGGCACGTTGTCGGTGACGATGCGGATGCGCCGTTCGCTGTCACGCAGCGCCTCGGCGGCGCGCACCCGCTCGGTCACGTCGCTGGCGGTGACGACGATGCCGCCGCCGGTCAGCGGATCGATGCGGAGTTCGGTGATGGTGCCGGTTGGCAGCTGCAATTCGCGCAGGGGCGGCGCATTCCAGGCGATGAGCTCGCCCAGGACCGGATACTTGGCGCCGAGGCGCGCCGCGGTCACGCCGCTGTCGAGGATGCCGGGCGGCAGGCCGGTTAGCACGGCGAAGCGGTCGTTCCAGATCTCCAGCTTGCCGTCGCCGTCGAACACCGCGATGCCGAGGCCGACATGGTCGAGCGTTTTGCGCAGCAAGTCGGCGTTGTGGCGGATGGCGGCGGTGGCGTCGTGCAGCACCTCGCGCACCGAGCCGGGCATCCACAGCGCGCGCCGCCGCGCCGTGCCCATGACGACGCGGGCCGAGGCGGCGCCGATGGTGCCGGAGAGCAGGCGCTCGACGAATTCATAGGCCGGCGGCCCGGACAGCTCGAGCCCGGCGAAGGCCTGGGCCGCGCGGTCCTCGCCGACGAAGCGCGCGGCAAGATCGCGCAGCTGCGCCCATTCGCGTCCGGCGCGCTGCGCCGGGGCCGGGATCGCGTCCGGCTCGATGTCGTGCACGAAGGCCTCGGCCTGGCGCTGGTCGCGGGCCTGCGGCCGGGCCAGCAGCGATCCGGCGATCAGCAGCGCGAGGTTGGTCAGCAGGCTGACCAGGAAGGCGCGCGGCAAGGCCTCGAACCAGGCGAGCGGGCCGATCGCCGGAATGTCGATCAGGGCGTCGCCGCTGTGCATGGTCGGCCACAGGATGGTGGCGAACCAGGAGACGAAGCCGCCGAGCAGCCCGGCGATGACGCCGTAGCGATGGGTGCGCCGCCAGTAGAGGCCGAGCAGCAGCGCCGGGGCGAAGTTGGCGACCGCGCAGAACGACACCATGCCGATGGTGGCGAGCGGCAGCAGCCCGGCGATGGTGCGGTGATAGGCATAGGCGGCCAGCAGGATGGCGATCACCGAGAGCCGGCGCACCAGCAGCGCGCGCTGGCCGACCGTGCCGCCGCCCTGGTCGCGGCTGCGCAGCACCCATGGCATCACCAGCTCGTTGCCGACCATGCCGGAGAGCGCCATGCAGGCGACCGCGACCATCGAGGTGGCGGCGGACAGGCCGCCGATGAACACGAACACCGACAACCACTCGGCGCCGCCGGAAAGCGGGAGGCTGAGCACGAAGAGGTCGGGGTCGCTGCCGGCGGGCAGCAGCGCCAGGCCGGCCAACGCGATGGGCACCACGAAGATGTTGATCAACACCAGGTAGAGCGGGAACAGCCAGCGCGCGGTGTGCAGGCTCATCGGATGCGCGTTCTCCACCACCGCGACATGGAACTGCCGCGGCAGGCACAGGAAGGCGAGGCCGGAAAGCAGGGTGATGGCGAACCAGTTGGCATTCAACGTCAAGGAGGTCAGACGCGCCGCATCGGGCAGGCGGGCGATCGCCGCGGCCAGGTCGCCCGGCCCGTCGAACAGGCCCCAGATGACGAACGGCCCGACCGCGAACAAGGCGACGACCTTGACCAGCGATTCGAAGGCGATCGCCAGCATCATGCCGCGATGCTGCTCGCTCGCCTGCACATGGCGCACGCCGAACAGGATGGTGAACACCGCCATCAGCAGGGCGACGATGAAGGCGGTATCGTACCAGACCGGCGTTCCGGTCCTGGGCTCGATGGTGATGGGCCCGGCCAGGGCGGCGAAGCTGGTGGAGACCGCCTGCAGCTGCAGCGCGATATAGGGCAGCACGCCGACGGTGGCGATCAGCGTCACCGTCACCGCGACGGCGCGGCTCTTGCCGTAGCGCGCGGCCAGGAAATCGGCGATCGAGGTGACGTTGTGCCGCTTGGCCAGGCGGATGATCTTCGACAGCGCCGGCCAGCCGAACAGGATGAACAGCGCCGGCCCGACATAGATCAGGATGAAATCCAGCCCGACCGTGGCGGCGCGCCCGACCGCGCCGTAGAACGTCCACGAGGTGCAGTAGATCGCCAGCGACAGGGCATAGACGACATGGCCCCACCGGCCGCGCGACCAGACGGCGGCGCGCCGCTCGCCCAGATGCGCCACCAGGAACAGCAGCGCCAGATAGGCGAGCGACAGGGCCAGGATCAGGGTGCTCTGCGACATGGGCCTTAGGAGAACACCCCTCCCAGCCCGCTGTCCACGCCGCAAAGCACCGCGTGGGCGCGGTTAGACCAAAGTCGTGCCCTACCAAAGTCTAGTGTTGCAGGCCCACGCATCCCTTGTTTGTAGATGGAGCCGCGTTGGCCCGTTGACGTGACGCCTCTGGGCTGCTGACATATCCAGGGGTTGAAAGAAGTTGCCAATTTTAGCGCTAAGATAGTGCAACGCCAAATTGGGGGCAAACTGTGACGGACTTTTCCAACATTAACACTGGCGTCGAGGGGGATCTTTCGGGAGCGCTTTTCGCGAAATTGGAAAAAGGTCGAACTGAACTGTTGGACCTGTCTACGCGGAATCGTCTCATTCACACGCCCCGGGGTGCAAAGATTAAGTCCGTCGAGGTCATTGATGAGCTTTCGACGGAAGTATTTCGGTTGTTGGTAACGGAGACGAAGAGCTTGGTGTTTGCAGCCGGTCGTAGAGCCGCTCAAGGGGATGATCTTGATAGCCCTGATTCCGACGAAATTCAGACTCTAGCGCAACCAGAAGACGAATCGGTCGACGAGCGGGGGGTCGCCCAACGACACAGCGACACCAAACTCCAGACGCGGCTTACCTCGGAGGGGCTACAAAAGCGTCTACTTACGATGCATTTGGACGCCAAAACCCTACAAGAGGAGCAGGGAGTTAATATCCTATTCCTCGCATTGGGGATGCTAAAGTGGTTTGAGGCAGATAGCTCAGACAAAGAGCGATTCGCTCCCTTGATCCTGATTCCTGTGGCCCTTGACCGCGGGAACGCCCGAGAGAAATTCAAACTTCGATGGCTGGGCGAAGATCCCTCACCGAACCTGTCTCTTTCGGCGCTACTTAGGCGTCAGTTTGGGATTGATCTGCCTCAATTCGTAGAAGATGACGAGACATTTGATCCAGCGGCCTATTTCGAACGGGTAGGGCAAGCGATCTCGCCGCAGCAGCGCTGGCAAGTGCTACCTGATGATATTGTTCTTGGCTTTTTCTCGTTCGCCAAATTCCTCATGTACCGAGACCTTGGGCCAGAGAATTGGCCCGAGGGGCACAGCCTAAGTCAACATCCAGTCATATCCGGGTTGCTAGGCGAGGGGTTTCCCGCAAGTGACCCGTTGATCAACGAAGATGATTCAGTTGACCAGCACATCTCGCCTGCAGAGATGATCCATATTGTTGACGCAGACAGTTCGCAGACTCTCGCAATTCACGAGGTGCGCCGGTCTCGGAACTTGGTGGTTCAGGGACCTCCAGGGACGGGCAAGTCCCAAACGATTGCGAACGCCATTGCCGCCGCTGTCGCTGACGGCAGGAAGGTGCTGTTCGTCGCCGAGAAAATGGCCGCACTGGAAGTAGTGAAGCGCCGCCTCGATGCTGCCGGTGTCGGCGATATGTGCCTTGAGTTGCATAGCAACAAGGCCAACAAGCGCTTGGTGCTCGAGAACCTCCGCCGAACCTGGGAATTGGGTAGGCCTAGCGGCGCTCAGGATGGTTCCGTTCTCCGGCAATTGGGCCAGTATCGCGATGCCTTGAACACGCACGCCACGCGCATGCATCATCAGCACCACCCGTCTGGACTGACGCCTTATCAGGTCATCGGTCATTTGGTACGACTGCGCCAAGAGGGAGTCCTGGCATCAGGCGCCCTGCTGGATCACCCGGAAGCATGGTCCAAGGAGGTTCGCGAAGAGCGAGAGTTTCAGCTACGAGAGCTGGCAAATCGCATCGAAACGATTGGCGTTCCATCGGCACATCCCTGGCGAGGGGTCGCGTTGCCCACGATACTGCCTATGGATTTGCAAAAGATCGTCGCTCGAACAACGACTCTGCGTGATCGCCTTGCCAGCTTCATCCGGGATGTTGATTGGTTAGCTGGATCAGTTGGCTCCGCTTCAGCCGATACATTCTCGGCCGCAAATCGCCTTGTCGCGATTGGAGCTAAGGTCGCGGCCGCCCCCGACCTCGACCCGTCGGCGCTCAAAGCCCAATGCTGGGCTATCAATTTGACGGAGATTACCGCGCTGGTCGAAGCAGGCGAGGCGTATTCCCGAACGCGCGATGAGCTATCGAATGTCTTGGTCGAGGTGGCCTGGGAAACCGATGTAAGACAAGCCCGTCAAGCGATTGCCACATACGGCGCGAGTTGGTTTCGCTGGCTCAATGGTGAGTACAAGCGAGCGAACAGTCTATTTATGTCATTGCTCCAGATTGCCCCTCCCAAAGACCCTCAGCTGCGCGTTCGGCTCCTCGATCAGTTGTTGTCTGGTCAAAAGGCCGCGCTGGCGCTGGAGCGAGGTGATGCCCTTGGCCGCGAGGCGTTTTCCTTCTTCTGGTTGGGATATCGCTCGGACTGGGCAAAGCTAAGGGTCGCTGTTGAGTGGGTCCAAAGTTGCGGAGACGAGAAGTTCGCCACTGAGATCCGGAACGTTGTGGCTGAAGTCAGTGATCGAGTGGCCATTGGTGAGTGTGCGGCGCGCATGAAGGCTGCCGAGGCACCGCTGCAGATGGATGCGAGCGGGCTCTTCTCCGACCTTAAACTTGACCTGGTGTCGGCATTTCAAGAAACAGACCTGAAGGATTTGTCAATTCGTGAGCTTCTGGCACGCCTAACTGAATGGATCGAGCGTGCCGAGGAGCTATCCAGGTGGATTGCATACTCTGCCAAAGAGAAAGAGGCGCGAGCTGCGGGCTTGGGAGACTTTGTTGATCGCCTTGTGTCCGGAGAGCTTGACGTCCGGTCGGTAGTGCCAATGTTTGAGCTGGCGTACTACGAAGCCCTACTTTCCGACATGTCGGGTCAAGATCCTGAGCTTGCTCAGTTTGATGGCGACAGTCAGACGAATCGTGTCGAGGAATTTCGCAAGCTGGATCGCAAACGGATTGAGCTCGCTCGGCTCGAGGTCGCAGCGGCTCATCATCAGAGGATGCCACGCCCCGAGGGGGGTGCGGGACCCCTGGGAGTTCTGAAGGGAGAGATCGCGCGAAGGCGTGGGCATATGCCGATCCGTCAACTCATGAAGAGGGCGGGCCCGGCGATTCAGGCTTTGAAGCCGGTCTTTATGATGAGTCCGCTCTCTGTCGCCCAGTTCCTGGAGCCCGGCAGTCTGCAATTCGATTTGCTTGTTATTGATGAGGCGAGCCAAATCCAGCCGGTCGACGCCCTAGGAGCAATTGCAAGATGCAATCAGGTTGTCGTCGTCGGTGACGACAGACAATTGCCGCCGACGCGATTCTTCGACAAGGTCATCTCGGGTGACGATGCCGATGATGACGACGGCGCCGCCAATGTCGGCGACGTCGAAAGCATTCTTGGTCTTTGTGTTTCGAAGGGGCTGCCACAGCGCATGTTGCGTTGGCACTATCGTAGCCGCCATCAATCGCTGATTGCAGTATCGAATAGCCAATTCTACGACAATAAGCTCTTCATCGTGCCAAGTCCGTATACACAGCAGGCGGGCATGGGGCTGAAATTCCATCATTTGCCCCACGCGACTTTCGATAGTGGAAACACCGCCACGAACGTCGAGGAGGCTAGGGCGGTAGCGAGCGCGATCATCCGGCATGCCAAAGAACATCCCGAGCTTTCACTCGGTGTGGCAACGTTCTCCACTAAGCAAAGAGGGGCCGTGTGGGATGAACTGGAACGGTTGCGGCGCCTGAATCCAGACACGGAAAGCTATTTCAGCGCTCATCCGTCGGAACCCTTTTTCATTAAGAATCTTGAGAACGTTCAAGGAGACGAAAGAGACGTTATCTTTATTTCGGTGGGCTACGGCCGCAATCCACAGGGCTACATGGCGATGCGGTTTGGCCCTTTGAGTAGCGAAGGTGGAGAAAGACGACTCAACGTGTTGATTAGCCGCGCGAAGCGTCGCTGCGAGGTGTTCTCTTCGATCACAGATGAGGATATCGATACCGAACGCGGCAGAGGAAAGGGTGTCATTGCTTTCAAGCTTTTCTTGCATTTTGCAAGGACGGGACGACTGTCGTTTGGACAGAAGACGGACAGGGAGCATGACAGCATATTTGAAGAACAGGTAGCAAAAGCCCTGCGCCAGGAGGGCTACGATGTTCATGGTCAAGTCGGCTTGGCCGGCTTCTTCATCGACCTCGCTGTCGCCGACTACGAACGTCCAGGCAGGTTCGTGCTGGGGATCGAATGTGATGGAGCGCCATATCACAGCTCCAGATCGGCGCGCGACAGGGATCGCCTGCGTCAAGCCGTCCTGGAGGATCATGGCTGGATTATTCATCGTATATGGAGCACAGACTGGTTCCATAGGCCACAAGAGCAACTTAAGAAGACAATTGCCGCAATCGAAGCTGCAAAGGCCGAATTGAGTGCTCAAGATGCCAAGGCCGCGATGTCTTCGCGGGCCGTTCCCGTTGAAATCGTGACAATGGACCGCCTCGACGGAACGGCGGTTGGGCTGGAGCTTTCGGAGGACTCTCTTGGTCTGTCGATGCCGTACGAGGAGGCTTCGATAGCGGTACCTTCTCATCTGGAGCTACATGACGTTCCCACTGGCATGATGGCGAATCTGGTTCAGCAGATCGTCGTGACAGAAGGGCCAATCCATGGCGCTGAAGTCATCGCGCGGATGCGTGATCTCTGGGGCTTGCAACGCGCGGGGAATCGAATTCAACAGACTGTCGAGAGGGGGATCAAGACTGCAGTTGCAGATGGCCGTATCCATGACATGGGAGGCTTCTTAATTGTTCCGACTGGCCAAATTGTTGTCCGAGATAGATCGGAAGTGAGTTCTCTTGCGCTGAGACGACCAGAGATGTTACCGCCGGCTGAACTCAGAGTGGCTGCAACCAAGTTCATTCAAGCCCACTTTGGAGCTACATTGGAAGAGACGATCAATGGTGTCGCGCGACTGTTGGGGTTCAAGTCGACAAGCGCGCAATTGCGCCAAGTCATTGAGGGAGTGATTGCTCAGGCAGTCGCAGATGGCGGTCTCGTTCGCCAAGGTGATTTGCTCAGGGTGCCGTAGGCTAGATATCTAAGCGCCTTTGCCGCATAGGGCGTAGATCAGGACCGCCGCCGCGGCGGAGACGTTGAGGGATTCGATCCGGCCGGAGCCGGGGATGGAAACCACCTCGTCGCAGGCGGCCAGGGTCGCCTGCGGCACGCCCGCCTCCTCGTTGCCGAGGACGAGGGCGAAAGGCGGGCCGCCCGGTTGCGGCGCCGGCACGCCGGCGCGTCCTGTGGGCGCCGCGCCGAGGATGCGGTAGGCGCCGCGCAGCTTGCCCAGCTGGGCGGAGATCGCCCCCGTGCGGTAGAGCTCGACATGCTCGAAGCCGCCCTCGGCCACCCGGTAGCTGGCGTCGGAGGGCAGCGCCTGCAGCGCGTGGTCGGAGAGCAGGATGCGCGGAACGCCGAAGAACGCCGCGCTGCGCACGATGGCGCCGAGATTGTGCGGATTGCCGATGCCGTCCAGGACCAGCAGCAGCTTGCCGTCGCGCGCCCAGTCGCGCGCCGCCTGCGGATCGAAGGCCAGGATCGGGCGCGGCAGCGCCACCGCGACGATGCCGCCATGCATCGGCGTGCCGGCGACCTTGTCCAGCTCCTCCTTCGGCACCTCGCGATAGGGTTTGCGCGCCTTCGACAGGATCGCGCAGAAATCCTTCGCCCGCGCCTTCGACCGTTCGTCGAAGAACAGCCGCTCGACGCGCCCGGGCGCCGCGGCGAACAAAGCGGCGACGGCGGCGAAGCCGGCGACCCGGATGAAGTTCTTCGCATGGGGCTTGCCGCCGGGCCTGTTGCCTTCCACCCGCCCGCCTTCCGGGCGGCCGCCGGCGGGGGCTCGCTTGTCGGGAGTGCGCTTGGCGGGATCTCGCCCGTCGGGATCTCGCCAATCGGGATCTCGCCTGGCGGGCGGCCGCCTGGTGCGGGTGTCTTTCATCGCATGCCTCTCATGGCGTGGCTCACAGCCTGACCCAGGTCAGCTCGTGCTTGTTGTGATGCAGGTGCAGCAGGCGCGATCCGGGAATCCCGGCGAATTCGCGCATGGTCGCGAAGTCGGTCGCGCCCTGGAACTTGATGGTGCAGACGAAGCGGCGCACCTCGCCCTTGGCGATCCAGGTCCGCACCAGGTTCAGCAGGCGCTCCGGATAGCAGATCACGTCGGAGAACAGCCAGTCGACCGGCCCGATCGCGCGCGGGTCGAGGCCGAAGGCGCTCTCATGCCGCTCCTCGACATTGGGCAGGCGGCCGACCGACGGGTCCAGCGGCGCCTTGTCGACCGCGAGCACGCGGGCGCCCAGGCGCTGCAGCACCCAGGTCCAGCCGCCGGGGCTGGCGCCGAGGTCGAGGCAGAATTCGCCCGGCGCGGGGCGCACTCCCAACAGGGTGAAGGCCTCCCACAGCTTGAGATAGGCGCGGCTGGGCGCCGTCTTGTCCTCGACGAAGACCGCCTCGCCATTGGGGAACGGGCTGCTGCAGCGCGAAGCCGCGATGATGGTGTCCGGCTCGACCAGCGTCCAGGAGCCGAGCGGCGCGGTGGGCGCCGGTGCGCCGAATTCCAGCGGCTTGGCGGAGACCTTGGGCAGGCGCTCGGCGATCAGCGCCGCGCGGCGATGGTGGGCCTGCGAATAGAGCGCCCAGTTGCGCTGGATCGCGCGCAGCTGGTTGGCCGCGTCGCCGATCGAGGCGATCTTGAGGGTTAGGGGGTCATGCCAGACATTCGCCACCCAGGCCACCGGACGCGCCGGGCCTTCGGCCAGCACCAGCCGCTCATGCACCGCGCGCACGGCATCGCCCAGTTCCTCCTCCAGTTCGGGGGAGAAGCCTTCCGGCGCCAGGTAGCCGGTCAATCGTGGATGCGCGGGGTCGGTCGACAAGCGGGAACTCTCGCTGGCTCGCACGGGGCGCGGGGCGCCCGCGCGGCCCCTTTCCACCAGTTTCTCCGACCAAAGTCTAGGGCGCGCGGCGCGGCCCCGGGGTCTAAGGGATTTGGGTCGGCTGAGCCGATCGGCTGAGTCTGCCCTCAAGCGCGCCAAGGCTGCGGTGCGGAAGCGTGCGAGGCGCGGGCCAGATCAATCCAGCCGGGCTGCCCGCGTCGGCCCCCTCCGTCGCGGTGCGCTCAGCGAACTACCGGCGTCGCACTCTCCCCCGCGGCGCCGGTTTTGTTTGCGCCGTTCAGCGCCGCCGTCCCTTGCCCTTGAACTTCGGCGCCTCGCCTGGCCTGCCGCCCTTGGAGCGGCCGCGCACGGCGGCACCCGGCGGGGCCGCCTTGTAGGAGCCGAACTTGGGCGAGGCGAGGCCTTTCGCCGTCATCGCGGCGCCGCCGCCGACCGGGATCTCCAGGTCCATCGCCTCGAGCCGGCGGATCTCGTCGCGGATGCGGGCGGCGTCCTCGAACTCCAGGTTGGCCGCCGCCTCGCGCATCTTCTTTTCGAGGTCGGCGATGGTGGCCTTCAAATTGTGGCCGAGCAGATGCGCCTCGCCGGCGACGCCGGTATCGACCGTCACATGGTCCTGCTCGTAGACCGAATGCAGGATGTCGCTGATCGCGGTGCGCACCGATTCCGGCGTGATGCCGTTGGCGACGTTGTAGGCCTGCTGCTTCTCGCGCCGCCGCGCGGTCTCATCCAGCGCGTATTGCAGCGAGTCCGTCATCTTGTCGGCATAGAGGATCACGCGGCCGTCGATGTTGCGCGCGGCGCGGCCGATGGTCTGCACCAGCGAGGTCTTGGAGCGCAGGAAGCCCTCCTTGTCCGCGTCCAGGATGCAGACCAGCGCGCATTCCGGAATGTCCAGGCCCTCGCGCAGCAGGTTGATGCCGACCAGCACGTCGAAGGCGCCGAGGCGCAGATCGCGGATGATCTCGATGCGCTCCAGGGTCTCGACGTCGGAATGGATGTAGCGCACGCGGATGCCGGCCTCGTGCAGGTATTCGGTGAGGTCCTCCGCCATGCGCTTGGTGAGCGTGGTGATCAGCACGCGCTGCGCCTTGGCCGCGGCGTCCTTGCATTCGGCGATCACGTCGTCCACCTGGCTCTCGGTCGGGCGGATGATGGTGACCGGGTCGATCAGCCCGGTCGGGCGGATGACCTGCTCGACGAACACGCCGCCGGTGCGCTCCAGCTCCCAGGGGCCGGGCGTCGCCGAGACATAGATGGTCTGCGGCCGCATGTGGTCCCATTCCTCGAACTTCAGCGGCCGGTTGTCGGTGCAGGACGGCAGACGGAAGCCGTATTCGGCCAGCGTCGACTTGCGGTGCCAGTCGCCGCGGAACATGCCGCCGATCTGCGGCACCGTTACATGGCTCTCGTCGACGATCAGCAGCGCGTCGTCCGGCAGGTATTCGAACAGGGTCGGCGGCGGCTCGCCCTGCTTGCGCCCCGTCAGGTACCGCGAGTAGTTCTCGATGCCGGCGCAGGCGCCGGTCGCCGCGATCATCTCCAGGTCGAAATTGGTGCGCTGCTCCAGGCGCTGCGCCTCCAGCAGCTTGCCGTTGGCCTCGAACTCCTTCAGCCGCAGCTTCAGATCCTCCTTGATCTGCACCGCCGCCTGGGCCAGCGTCGGCTTCGGCGTCACGTAGTGGCTGTTGGCGTAGATCTTCACCTCGTCGAGGCTGGCCTGCTTCTCGCCGGTCAGGGGATCGAATTCATGGATCGCCTCGATCTCGTCGCCGAACAGCGAGAAGCGCCAGGCGCGATCCTCCAAGTGGGCCGGGAACAGCTCGAAGGAATCGCCGCGCACGCGGAACATGCCGCGGTAGAAATTGGCGTCGTTGCGCTTGTATTGCAGCTCCACCAGCCGCCGCAGCAGCGCGTTGAGGTCGAGCCGGTCGCCCTTCCTCAGCGTGATGGTCATGGTCGAATAGGTCTCCGGCGAGCCGATGCCGTAGATGCAGGAGACCGAGGCGACGATGACCACGTCGCGCCGCTCGAACAGCGCCCGCGTCGCCGAGTGGCGCATGCGGTCGATCTGCTCGTTCAGCGAGGATTCCTTCTCGATATAGGTGTCGGTGCGCGGGACATAGGCTTCCGGCTGGTAGTAGTCGTAGTAGGAGACGAAATACTCGACCGCGTTGTCGGGGAAGAAGCCCTTCATCTCGCCATAGAGCTGCGCCGCCAGCGTCTTGTTCGGCGCCAGGATCAGCGCCGGGCGCTGCACGTTCTGGATCATGTGGGCGATGGTGAAGGTCTTGCCCGAGCCGGTGACGCCGAGCAGCACCTGGTCGCGGTCGCGCCGCAGCAGGCCCTCGGTCAGCTCCCGGATCGCCTGCGGCTGGTCGCCGGCCGGGCGGAAATCGGAGACCAGCTGGAACGGCTTGCCGGGCAGGGGTGCGGCCGCGGCAATCGCGCGTTCCTGCACCACGGGGTCGGACGTCAAAGGCTTGCTCGACATGGCTCGGTCCCTGAAATCAGGCTGACTCTAGTGTGAACAAAAGAGAAACGCCAGCATAGAAATGCCGGCGTTTTGAGGAGCTTAGGGGATCTGAAATCAGTCGAAGCGCAGCTGCTGCAGCCCCGCCTCGGCATTGCTTATATGGGGTGGCGCCTCGTCTTCGTCATCGGCCGCGTCGGCCGCCACGTCATTGGCCGGGACGGGGGCCGGGCGCCGGGTCATCTCGGTGGAATGCGGCGCCAAGGCGCGGTCCATCCAGCGCGACCAGAAATGCCGCGACGGCGCGGCGCCATCCAGGACCAGGACCGCCTCCTTGACCCAGGCGGCGCTCATCTCGCGCGTCATCCGTGCCATGGCTGGCCTCCGGCCTCGATCTGCGCCGTGCCGATCTCATCGCCATGCGTCCGGTGGCCGTTGTGCAAAGGCAGGGTGGCGATGGCGAGCAGGCCGGCCAGCGCCAGCAGCCCGACCCATTTGGCGATGCGGTTTTCCGTCTTGCGGCGATCGATGCGGATGGGCGTCTGTGTCGTCGTCATGATCGGCCTCCCCTTCCTGCGACTGGACTGAATACGATATCTACTCTATCAACCTGACCGTTCTCTTGCGGCGCCGGGGCGATTTCATGATTGATTGCGGCGAAACTGTGGCGCGCGCGCTTTCTCACTGAAATGACATCGCAATTGTGTGACACGGCGCGACCGACTAGCATCGCCGCCGATCTCTCGCGGCGTGGAACCGGGCGGGCGAAGCTGGAGCGTGTTGATGCCTGATATTCGTGCGGTGGCGTTCGATTTCGGCGGTGTCGTTTTTGATTGGAGCGCGGAGTACCTCTATCGCGAGCTCATTCCCGATGCGGAAGAGCGCCGCTGGTTTCTCACCCATGTCTGTTCCCCCGCCTGGAACCTGAAGCAGGATGGCGGCCGGCCGATCGCCGAGGCGGAGGCCGAGCTCATCGCCCTGCATCCGGATCACGCGGAGCTCATCCGCGCCTTCTACGGCCAGTGGCCGAGAACCCTGCGCGGCGTGCTGCAGGACGGCGTCGATCTGGTGGAACAGCTGCATGCCGCCGATGTTCCGCTCTACGGCCTCACCAATTGGTCGGCCGAGACCTTTCCCCATGTCGAGACCCGCTACGACTTCCTGAAGCGCTTCCGCCACATCGTCGTCTCCGGCCGGGTCAAGATGCTGAAGCCCGAGCCGCGCATCTACGCGCATCTGCTGGAGCATGTGGGGGAGGAGCCGGCCGCCGTCGTCTTCATCGACGACGTGGCGCACAACGTCGAGGGCGCCCGCGCCTTCGGCCTGCAGGCGATCCAGCACAGGAGCGGCGCCGAGACCGCGGCGGCGCTGCGCGCGCTCGGCCTGGAGTTCTGAGCCCGATGGGCGGCCGGGCGTTCTAGCGGCGCCTCAGCTCCGCCTTCAGCACCTCGAACAGCCGCGCATGCTGGCTCTGCGGCGCGTTGAAGCGCAGGTAGTCGGGCCAGGACTGCGACGGGCTGAACACGTTGCCGGGCGCGAGCACGACGCCCTGGCGCAGCGCCCGCTGGGCGAGCTTCGCGGCGTCGATGCCATCCGGCAGGCGCATCCACAGGAACAGGCCCTCGCGCGGCTCCTGCCAGGGCGTCAGGCCGAGCGCCTTCAGCTTGCCGCTCACGGTGCCGGTCGCCGCGGCGACGCGGCGGCGCATCTGCTCGGCGTGCTTGCGATGGGTGCCGTCGGCGAGCAGCCGGTGCACCATCTGCGCCGCCGCCTGGTCCATGCCGAAGCAGGTGGCGATCTTGAGGTCGAGCAGCGCGTCGATGGTCGCCGCGTCGGCGGCGATGAAGCCGCAGCGCAGCCCCGCCGACAGCACCTTGGAGAAGCTGCCCAGGTGGATCACCCGCTTGAGCCCGTCCAGGGCGGCCAGGATCGGCGTCGGCTGGCGGCGGAAGGCGGCGAAGATGTCGTCCTCGACGATGCGGAAATCCGCCGCCTCGGCCAGCTGCAGCAGGCGGTGCGCCTTGGCGGGCGACAGGCCGCCGCCGGTCGGGTTTTGCGGCGCCGCGTTCATCAGGTAGAGCTTCGGCTTGTGCGCGCGGGAAAGCCGCGCCATGGCGTCGAGATCCGGCCCGTCGGCCAGGCGCGGCACCGGCAGCGCCACCGCGCGATGCGCCCGCAGGTTGGCGTGGAAGTTGAAATAGCCGGGATCGTCGACCAGCACCGCGTCGCCGGGCTGCAGCAGGTGCCGGTTCACCAGGTCGATCGCCTGGGTGCCGCCATCGGTCAGCAGGATGCGGCTGGGCGGCGCCTCGACCTCCAGCTCGGCGAGCAGCGCCTGCAGCGCCTGGCGCAGCGGCAGGTAGCCGAGCGGATGGCCGTATTCCAGCAGCTTCGCCTGCGGCGCCTGGGCCACCGCGCGCAAGGCGCGGCGCAGTTCCGCTTCCGGCAGCCAGCTTTCCGGCAGCCAGCCGCAGCCCGGCTTCAGCACGCGCTCCGCGGCCTCGAGCGATTGCCGCGCCACCCAGACCGGGTCGATGGCGCGGTCGAGCTTCGGCGCCAGTTCCTGCAGGGAGAGCGGCGCGCGGCGCGCCGCCACGGTGAAGCCGGACCCGCGCCTTGCCTCGATCCGGCCGGCCGCCACCAGCCGGTCATAGGCCTCCACCACCGTCGACTTGCTGACCGCGAATTCCGCCGCCGCGGCGCGGATCGACGGCAGCTTCGCGCCGGGCGCCAGCGACCGGTCCGCGATCCGCGCCAGGATCGCGGCGCCGATGCGCTCGGAGAGAGTGGCGGGAGAGGGTGCCGGCATAACTGTCATGTCATCCGTACCAGTACAGTTTGCGCGATTGTAATGCCTCCGTCCCTGTCTCCGCCAGCCTTCTTCCCGCATGCTCGCGCAAATCCCCTCCACCGGAACGGAGGAGGGTCAGGGAGGGGGCCAGCTCGATGGCGCAGCGTCACGGCGCTGCATCCAACCCCCACCCCAACCCTCCCCCAAGCTTGGGGGAGGGGCTCATCGAGCTTGGGTAGACAAATCCCCTCCCCCGAGGCGGGGGAGGGTTGGGGCGGGGGCGCGGCTCGGTAGCGACATTGACTGGGTAGTGCCTCAGGAGGACGGAATGAGGAGCGCCGCATGACCACCCTCACCATCGACACGCCGAAACCGCGCGGCGACTGGCGCGCCTGGGCGCACGGGGCGGCGGGGATGCTGATCTTCTCCGCCTCGCTGCCGGCTACGCGCCTGGCGGTGGCGGCCTTCGATCCCTATTTCGTCACGGCGGGACGGGCCGTGCTCGCCGGGCTGCTCGGCGCCGGGCTGCTGGCGCTGACGCGGGCGCAGCTGCCGCGCGGGCGCGACTGGCGCGACCTCGCCTTGGCGGCCTTCGGCGTGGTGCTCGGCTTCCCGCTCTTTTCCGCGCTCGCCTTGCGCTTCGTGCCGGCGAGCCACGCCATGCCCTTCATCGGCCTGCTGCCGCTCGCCACCGCCGGCTTTGCCGTGCTGCTGGGGCAGGACCGGCCGCGGCCGCTGTTCTGGCTTTTCGCCATCCTGGGGTCGGCGCTGGTCGCCGGCCACGCCTGGATCGCCGGCGGGCTCGATTTCGAGCTGGCCGACCTGCTGATGCTGGCGGCCATCGTCACCTGCGGCTTCGGCTATGCCGTGGGCGGCAAGCTGACCACACGCCTGGGCAGCCTCGCCGTGATCTCCTGGGCGCTGGTGCTGTCGCTGCCCGTCTCGGGCCTCGCGACGCTCCTGCTCTGGCCGGCGGATCTCGCGGGCGTGCCCGCCTCGGCCTGGGCCGGCTTCGGCTACGTGTCGCTGTTCTCGATGTTCGTCGGCTTCCTGTTCTGGTACCGCGGCCTGGCGCTGGGTGGTGCTGCGCGGATCGGGCAGCTGCAATTGCTGCAGACCTTCTTCGGCCTCGGCCTCTCGGCCCTCCTCCTCGGCGAGGCGGTGGCCCCGCTCACCTGGGGCGTCGCCGGCGGGGTGGCGCTGACGGTTTTCGCCGCCCGCAAGGCCGCCTGATCCAGCGGATTGTCCGGTGACAAGCTGCGTCATCCGGCGCCCGCCGCAGGGCCGCCATGCGGACCTTGGGCGTTGCGCCAAAGGGCCTGTCCAAGTATGTTCCGGCGCGATTTCCCACACCTCACCCCCACACACGCCGGGACCCATCATGGCCTTCATCGCCGAACGTCTGGACCGCATCAAGCCGTCGCCCACCATCGCCGTCACCAGCAAGGCGCGCGAGCTGAAAGCCGCGGGGCGCGACGTCATCGGCCTCGGCGCGGGCGAGCCGGATTTCGACACCCCGGACAACATCAAGGCCGCCGCGATCGCCGCGATCCAGCGGGGCGACACCAAATACACCGACGTCGACGGCACCGCCGCGCTGAAGAAGGCGATCTGCGCCAAGTTCAAGCGCGAGAACAACCTCGACTACAAGCCGGAGCAGATCACCGTCGGCACCGGCGGCAAGCAGGTGCTCTACAACGCGCTCGCCGCGACGCTGAACGCGGGCGACGAGGTCATCATCCCGGCGCCGTACTGGGTCTCCTATCCCGACATGGTGCTGCTCTGCGAGGGCAAGCCGGTCTTCGTGCCCTGCGGCGAGAACAGCGGCTTCAAGCTGCGCCCGGAGGATCTCGAGAAGGCGATCACGCCGAAGACCAAGTGGATCATCCTCAACTCGCCCTCGAACCCGACCGGCGCCGCCTATACGCGCGCCGAGATGAAGGCGCTGACCGACGTGCTGGTGAAGCATCCGCATGTCTGGGTCATGACCGACGACATGTACGAGCACTTGGTCTATGACGGCTTCGAGTTCGCGACGCCGGCGGAAGTGGAGCCGAAGCTCTACGACCGCACGTTGACGGTGAACGGCGTCAGCAAGGCCTATTGCATGACCGGCTGGCGCATCGGCTATGCCGGCGGCCCCGCCGCGCTCATCAAGCAGATCGCCAAGATGCAGTCGCAATCGACCTCCAATCCCTGCTCGATCTCGCAGGCGGCGGCGGTCGAGGCGCTGAGCGGCCCGCAGGATTTCATCGCGCAGCACAACGAGAGCTTCAAGGCGCGCCGCGACATGGTGGTCGAGATGCTGAACAAGGCGCCCGGCCTGCGCTGCCACAAGCCGGAAGGCGCGTTCTACGTCTACCCGTCCTGCGCCGGCGCCATCGGCAAGACGACGCCGCAGGGCAAGAAGATCGCGACCGACGACGATTTCGTCACCTATCTGCTCGAGGCGGAAGGCGTCGCCGCGGTGCAGGGCTCGGCCTTCGGCCTGTCGCCCTTCTTCCGCATCTCCTACGCCACCTCGACGGAAGCGCTGCGCGAAGCCTGCACCCGCATCATCCGCGCCTGCCAGGCGTTGAAATAGCGGCGGGTCGCCGATCCTTCTCGCTGTCATCACCGGGCTTGTCCCGGTGATCCATTCGATATCGATCCAGGCCGCAAGACCGCATGGATTGCCGGGACAAGCCCGGCAATGACGGGGAGTGGTGGGCGATGCGATGCAATCGCGGCGGCACGCTGTCGCAGCACTTTGTAATAATTCTAAATCGCCTTGAAGCAGGCGGGGATAATGCCCATTATCGATCGGCAATTCCCGCAGCATGAGGTAGTCCCATGGAAATCGACATCGGCATTTCGAAGAAGGACCGCAAGGCGATCGCCGAGGGGCTCGCGAAGCTCCTGGCCGATACCTACACGCTCTATCTGAAGACGCACAATTTCCATTGGAACGTCGAAGGGCCGATGTTCAACACGCTGCACCTGATGTTCGAGGCGCAGTACAACGAATTGGCCCTCGCGGTGGATCTGATCGCCGAGCGCATCCGCGCCCTGGGTCATCCGGCGCCGGGCTCCTACGCCGCCTATGCCAAGCTCTCCTCGATCAAGGAAGAGACCGGCGTGCCCAAGGCGGAGGACATGATCCGCCAGCTGGTGGAGGGCCAGGAAGCCGTTGCCCGTACTGCCCGCGCGGTCTTTCCGGCGGCGGAGAAGGCCGGCGACGAGCCGACCGCCGATCTGCTGACCCAGCGGCTGCAGATCCATGAAAAAACGGCATGGATGCTGCGCGCCCTGCTGAGCAAGTAGCGGCCCCGTCACCTTCCGGCATCAATGCCCCCCCCGGGGCACCCGGCATCAATCCAACGTGATTTGCGATGGGCGGCTCAGCCGCCCATTCTGCATTCGGCTGCGCGGGTGATCTGCTGGGAGTGGTCCCGATGTTTATCAAGACGAAACGCGGCTGGGAAATCCCCGAGCGCGAGGCGACGCCGGAGCATGTCTTTTTCAATCGCCGCCGCTTCCTGACCGGCACCGCCGCCATCGGCGCCACGGTGGCCCTGATCGGCTGCGACGAGAACAAGTCCGCGCAGGCGCAATCCTCGCCGGAGCCCATGGCGCCGGCGGCGACGCAGACGGCCCAGGCCGACGCCGATCCATCGGCCGGCCTGTACCCGTTCAAGCAGAACCCGACCTATACGCTCGACCGTGGCGTGACCACGCCGGACTGGTCGACCAACTACAACAACTACTACGAATTCGGCTCCTCCAAGCGCGTGGCGGCGGAAGCCGCGGCGCTGCCGCTGCGGCCCTGGGTGCTCACCATCGACGGCATGGTCGACAAGCCGATGCAGATCGGCATCGACGATCTGATGAAGCAGATGCCGCTGGAAGAGCGGCTCTATCGCCATCGCTGCGTCGAGACCTGGTCGATGGCGGTGCCGTGGAGCGGCTTCGCGCTGAAGGAGCTGGTGAAGCTGGCCGCGCCGCAGGCGGGCGCCAAATACCTGCGCTTCGAGACCTTCATGAACCCCGACGTGGCGCCGGAGCAGAAGACGCCGTGGTATCCGTGGCCCTATGTCGAGGGCGTGACCATCGAGGAGGCGACCAACGACGTCGCTTTCCTGGTCACCGGCATGTACGGCAAGCCGGCGCCGAAGCAGAACGGCGCGCCGCTGCGCATCGCCCTGCCATGGAAATACGGCTTCAAGTCGGCCAAGGCGATCGCCAGGATCACCTTCACCGACCAGCGGCCGCTGAATTTCTGGCAGGCGCTGCAGGCCTCCGAATACGGCTTCTGGGCCAACGTCAACCCGGAGGTGCCGCATCCGCGCTGGAGCCAGGCCAATGAGCGCGTGCTCGGCACCGACGAGCCGCGCCCGACCCTGCTCTACAACGGCTATGGCGAGTTCGTCGCCTCGCTCTATGCCAACCTGCAGGGCGAAAACCTGTTCATGTGAGCCGTTCGGTTTTCCGGGGGCGGCTTTCCGGGGCGATTCCCGGGGCGGCCATCCGCGGCCGCCGGGGAGGGCGTCAAAGCACCGCTCTTGCCGGCAGCGCTTCCGGTGTAGACTGTCGCCATCACCGACGGCGAACGGAGCATCGGAGCCATGAAACCTGACCACCGCGAAAAGGCGCTGATGGCGCTCAGCCGCTTCCGCAAGGAGGTGAAGGAGGCCGGCTTCACCGAGGACGACCTCAGCGACATCATGGGCCACGTCTCGGCGCTGGAGGACGAGGTGAAGCACCCGACCCCCGACAAGGCGGCGATGAAGGAGGCGACCGACGCGCTCGACGACATCACCCATTCGCCGGAAGTGACCGACGCGGTCGCCAAGGTGGTGCGCTTCTTCAATTCGATCGGGATCGGGTAGCCGCGAGGATTCGCGTCGCCCGGGGCTTCGAAGCCAGGACTTGCTAGGAAAAAAATTGCCCCCGGACGAACCGGGGGCAAGTTAAACAGGGAGGCTTTACGTCTGGGAGACGTAGGATCCGAAGACCCTCATACACGGGCGTTGCACCCGGGTATTCACTGCGAGGCCCCCACGGGCCCCGAAACTCGCTGGATCAGCTCTGTTGCGAAAATGCAACACTGTTGCTGATCAACACAATTGGAGAATAGGGACTGACCCGACTCGAACACTAGCCAAAAATGCACATATGTTGCATGCAAGGGCTGCATAGCTATTTTCACTTTTTAAATCATGGACTTATGATGCTTTAGAGCAAGCGCGGGAACGGCATGGATTCCGACGAATCGCCGGCCGCGCCGGCGAATCGGGGTGTACACCTCTGGATTTTGTTAACCCGACGCGCCATCTGGGTTTAACCAAGACTCGTTCCATCACCGATCTGGGAGCCGCGCCGATGATCTACCTCCTGGCCATTTTCCTGCCGCCGGCGGCTCTCCTGGTTTATGGGAAGATCTTCCAGGCGATCTTCAATCTGCTTGTCTGGCTGCTGGCGATCATCTCGCTGCCCTTTGCCATGCTGCCGGTCATCACCACGGGACTGTCGCTGATCATCTGGGGCATCGCCGTGCTGCATGCGATTCTGGCGGTCAATTCCGCCAAGCAGGACGCCCGCGCCAAACAGGTCGCCGATGCCATGCGGGGGCGGGGCTAGAGGCCGGATACCGCGCGGGTGGGGAGAGGGCCATGGGGGACACAGCCGGCCAGAGCCGCGGGATTGAGCCGGCGCTGCTCCTGGCGGCGACGATCGCCGCCCTCGTCGCGAGCGGCATCGCCCCTTATGACCGGCTGACCTGGGCGCTGGAAGTCTCGTGGGTCGTGGTCGCCTTGCCGCTGCTGGTGGCGACGCGGCGCTTCTTCCCCCTGACGCCGCTGCTCTACCGCCTGCTGTTCCTGCACGCGCTGATCCTGATCCTCGGCGGCTACTACACCTATGCCCGGGTGCCGCTCGGCTTCTGGGCGGCGGAGCTGTTCGGCTTCGCGCGCAACCACTACGACCGGTTTGGCCACCTGGCCCAGGGCTTCATCCCGGCGATCCTCGCCCGTGAGATCCTGGTCCGCCGCTCGCCGCTGGCCGGCAGCCGCTGGCTCCCCTTTCTGGTGGCCAGCGTCTGCCTCGCCTTCAGCGCCTTTTTCGAGCTCATCGAGTGGACCAGCGCGCTGGTGCTCGGCGCCGATGCCGCCGCCTATCTCGCCACCCAGGGCGACCCCTGGGACACCCAGGCGGACATGCTCTGCGCGCTGCTGGGCGCCAGCGCCGCGCTGGCGCTGCTGAGCCGGCTGCATGACCGGCAGCTGGGGAAGTTGCTGGAAGGACGCGCGCCGGTCGGCGCGTGCTAGCCGGCCATCTTGGTCTCGGCCACCTTGCGCAGCAGGAAGTCGCGGAAGACCTGGATGCGCTTGGAGTTGCGCAGCTCTTCCGGATAGACGAAATAGGCGTCGATGCGCGGGCCCTGCAATTCGGGCAGCACGCGCACCAGGGCGCTCTGCTCCGAGGTCATGAACTCGGGCAGCGAGGCGAGGCCCAGGCCGCTCTGCACCGCGCGCAGGATGGCGTAGGTGCTGTTGACCCGCAGGATCGGCTTCCGCTGATGGTCCTTCTTGCTGCCGGCCCGCAGCAGCCAGTCGATGTTCTGCACCGGCGGCTTGGTGGTGTCCTCGCCATAGACGATGATGCGGTGCTGGTCGAGCTCGTCGACCGTCTTGGGGATGCCGTGGCGCTTGATGTAGCTGGGCGCCGCGTAGCAGCCGAGATGCACCGTCATCAGGTGGCGCTGGATCAGCTCCGGCTGGCGCGGCGGCTGCATGCGGATGGCGACGTCGGCCTCGCGCATGGAGAGGTCGAGCTCGCGATCCTCCAGCACCAGATCTACCTGCACGTCCGGGTAATGCTCGATGAACTCGCCGAGGACGGGGGTCAGCCAGAAGCTGCCGAAGGCCTGCGTCGCCGTCACTTTCAGCTGGCCCTTGGGCCGGTCCTTGCTCTCGGCCAGTTGCGCCTCGGCCATGGCGAGCTTGGAGAACACCTCGTGCGAGGTGCGGTAGAGCAATTCGCCCTGCTCGGTCAGGATCAACCCGCGCGCATGGCGGTGGAACAGCGAGACGTTGAGGCTCTCCTCCAGCGAGGAGATCTGCCGCGAGACCGCGGACTGGCTCAGGTTCAGCGTCTCGCCGGCATGGGTGAAGCTCCCCGCCTCGGCGACCGCGTGGAATATCCTGAGCTTATCCCAATCCATCATAGCGACACGGCATCATTCCGCCGCAGCGGCGGTCTTGTGTTCGTTGAGCACCAGGAACTTGTCGGCCTCCAGCGCCGCCATGCAGCCCATGCCGGCGGCGGTCACCGCCTGGCGGAACACGCGGTCCTTCACGTCGCCGGCGGCGAAGACGCCGGGGATAGAAGTCGCGGTGCTGTCGGGCGCGGTCAGCAGATAGCCTTCGGAATCGAGCGGCAGCTTGCCCTTGAACAACTCGGTCGAGGGCGAATGGCCGATGGCGACGAACAGGCCGTCGACCGCGATCTCTTTCGTCTCGCCGGTCTTCACGTTGCGGATGCGGATGCCGGTGACGCCCGGCGGGTCGCCGGCGCCCAGCACCTCCTCGACCGCGCTGTCCCAGATCACGCTGATCTTCGGGTTGGCGAACAGGCGTTCCTGCATGATGCGCTCGGCGCGCAGCGTGTCGCGCCGGTGGATCAGCGTCACCTTGCTGGCGTGGTTGGTGAGGTAGATCGCCTCCTCGACCGCGGTGTTGCCGCCGCCGACGATCGCCACGTCCTTGCCGCGGAAAAAGAATCCGTCGCAGGTGGCGCAGGCGGAGACGCCGAAGCCCTGGAACTTCTTCTCCGAGGGCAGGCCCAGCCAGCGCGCCTGGGCGCCGGTGCAGATGATGAGCGTCTCGCCGACATAGACGTCGCCGGAATCACCCGTGGCGCGGAACGGCCGGCGCGACAGGTCGACGTCGACGATGGTGTCGGAAATCATCTCGGTGCCGACATGGCGCGCCTGCGCCTCCATCTGCTCCATCAGCCAGGGGCCCTGGATCACGTCGGCGAAGCCGGGATAGTTCTCCACATCGGTGGTGATGGTCATCTGCCCGCCGGGGGTGAGTCCCTGGACCAGGATCGGCTTCAGATTGGCCCGCGCGGTGTAGATGGCGGCCGTGTAGCCGGCCGGGCCAGAGCCGATGATGAGGACTTTGGTGTGGAATTCCCGCGTCTTTGCCATGGGCCGAATCCGAGCTATGCGTTTGTTGCATCCGCACCATAAGGTGGGGTGCCGCAGGGCACAAGTTAAGGCCGCCCCGTCACCGCCCTGGACCCAAGGAAAGCTGTGGATTGTCGGCCGGGCCAAGCAAGACATGGCTTGGCGAAAGGATGTTGCGCGCGTAATATAATTTCAAAACAGCCAAGGCCTGGGCCGGGAGATCGACTATGCGGCGCGCCAAACTCGACAGAATCGATCTTCGCATCCTCGCCGACCTGCAGGCCGACGGACGCATGACCAATGTGGAACTGGCCGAGCGCGCCGGCATCTCGGCGCCGCCCTGCCTGCGCCGGGTCCGCGCGCTGGAGCAGGCGGGCTTCATCAAGGGCTATCACGCCGAGATCAACGCCGAGGCGATGGGCTTCGGCGTCACCATCTTCGCCCATGTCGGGCTGAGCTCGCAGGCGGAGAACGACCTCAAGGCCTTCGAGGCGCTGGTGCGCTCCTGGCCGCAGGTCCGTGAATGCCACATGCTGGCCGGCGAGACCGATTTCATTCTCAAGGTCGTCGCCCATGACTGGGACGACTACCAGAAGTTCCTCACCACCCAGCTGACCCCGGCGCCGAATGTCAGCCACGTGAAATCGGCGCTGGCCATCCGCTGCTCCAAGCACGAGCCCGGCGTGCCGATCGACATGGAAGAGCCCGGCGCCCAGCGCAAGCAGGCGCGGGCTTAGGGCCTATCGTCACGTCGCTTCCTGCCCCGACGGATATTCTCGTCATGGTCGGACCACGTCCGACCATGACGGCTGGGGTGCGCCCGGCCTACGCGCTGGCGCCGTCGTAGGGTTGCAACTCGAGCTTCGCGAGATCGATGTCCGGCACGCAGCGCAGGTTGATCGCGCGCACGTCCGATCCGTCCGGGCCCTTGCCATAGGCGAAGGCCTGGGTGCCGCACTTGGCGCAGAACAAATGCCGGATCTTGTGGGTGTTGAACTGGTATTCGCGCAAGTCATCCGCGCCGCTGTCCAGGGTGAATTTCTCCGCCGGGAAGAAGCTGAGCAGGAACCCCTTGCGCCGGCAATGCGAGCAGTTGCAGCTCAGCGCCGCGCGCGGCGGCTCCGCCTCGACGGTGAAGGTGACCGCGCCGCAATGGCAGCTGCCGTGGAAGGACATGAGATGCGCCTCAATGGGCCAGGAAGTCCGCCAGCGCCTTGTTGAACACCGCCGGGTCCTGCCACATGGCGAAGTGGCTGAGGTTGGGCAGGATCAGCAGCGTGGCGTTGGGGATCAGCTGCGCCATCTCGCGCGTATGCTCCTGCTTGATGCCCTCGTCATATTGCCCGTCGGCGATGATGGTCGGCACCTTGATGCCCTGCAGCTCCTCTTTCTTGTAGTCCGGCTGCGTCGCCCACATCTGGGAGATCTGGTTCAGGAAGGCCTCGTATTCCGTCGGCGTCTTCGACAGCCGCGCGTAGTCCTTGCCGCATTGCTCGATATAGGCGTTGAACACGGTGGCGTTGGCGGTGTCCTCGCGCAGGCCGCCGACATTGTAGTTGGCGCCGAACGCGAACAGCTTGGTCAGCCGCTCGGGATGGTGGATGGCGATGTCGAGGCCGATGATGCCGCCGTCGCTCCAGCCGACCAGCGCCGCCTTGTCGATCTTCAGATGGTCCATCAACGCCACCACGTCCGACGCCATCAGGGCGTAGGAATAGGGGTCGGCATTGCGGGTGGAGCGGCCATGGCCGCGGCTGTCGGCGACGATGACCTTGTGGCCCTTCGCCAGCTCCGGCACCTGGTTGGCCCAGTAATCGGCATTGCCGAGACCGCCATGCAGCAGGATCACCGGATCGCCGGCGCCGTAGACCGCGTAATACATCTGGATGCCGTTGACCGGCGCGTAGCCGCTCTCGCTGGCGGCCGGCATCGGTCCCGGCACCGGCAGGGTCATCCATTTGTCCTCGGCCGCGGCCCCCCGGGCCAGGCCACAGGCGACAATGACAAGCGCAACGGCGCGCAGAGCGTTCCGGATCATGACGACCTCCCCCTTGCAGAAGGCGCAACGATAGCACGGGAAAACCGGCCGGGAAGCCGCTATGATCGCGCCGGGCAAGTCGGGGGCAAGTCGGGGGCAAGCCGGAAGGGATAGACGATGTTCGACGCGTGGCACCTGGTGCTGTTCTTCACCGCCGCCGGCGCGCTGGCGCTGATGCCGGGGCCGGGCATCTTCTACGTGGCGGCGCGCACCCTGGCCGGCGGGCGCGGCGAGGGGCTGGCCTCCAGCTTCGGCACCGGGCTCGGCGGCTTCGTCCACATCCTCGGCGGGGCGATCGGCGTCTCCGCCCTGGTGCTGGCCAGCGCCGAGGCCTTCACCGCGCTCAAGTTCCTCGGCGCGCTCTACCTCGTCTGGCTCGGCATCAAGACCTGGCGCCAAGCCGCGCGCGACGCCGATGCCGCGGTGCACGTGGTCGGCGGTGCTGCCATCGGCACCCGCCGCGCCTTCCGCGAAGGCGTGGTGGTGGAGGCGCTGAACCCGAAGACCGCGGCCTTCTTCCTCGCCTTCCTGCCGCAATTCGTCGTCGTGGATGCCGGCCATGTGGCGCTGCAGTTCATCGCGCTCGGCACCATCTCGGTGGCGATGAACACCGCCGTCGACGTGGTGGTGACCTACGGCGCCGCGGCTTTGCGCGACAGCCTCGCGGCGCGGCCCGGCATCATCACCCGCCTGCGCCAGGCCTCCGGCGCCTTTCTCTGCGCGCTGGGCGTCACGCTGGCGCTGGCGAAACGGCCGACGTAATTCCGCAGTACTCCGTCATGCCCGGACTTGGTCCGGGCATCCACGAGTCTGCATGTGCAAGATAGAGGGGCGACAAACAGACTCGTGGATGCCAAGGCCAGGCCTTGGCATGACGAGAGAGGCAGTAATGCCCCGTCGCGCTATTTCTTGAACGCGACCTTGGAGATCTCGTACGACTTCGAGCCGCCGGGGGTGGTCACTTCCACCGTGTCGCCGACCGACTTGCCGACCAAAGCGCGGGCGAGCGGCGAGGTGATGGCGAGGCGCTTCGCCTTGATGTCGGCCTCGTCCTCGCCGACGATCTGGTAGACGGCCTTCTCCTCCGTGTCCTCGTCGATGAGGGTCACGGTGGCGCCGAACTTCACCTGCTTGCCGGTGAGCTTGGACGGGTCGATGACTTCGGCGCGGCTGATCTTGTCCTCGAGCTCGGCGACGCGGCCCTCGATGAAGCTCTGGCGCTCGCGCGCCGCGTGGTACTCGGCGTTCTCCGAGATGTCGCCATGCTCGCGCGCTTCGGCGATGGCGCGGATCACTTCCGGCCGCGCCACGGCGCGCAGATGCTTCAGCTCTTCTTCCAGGCGGGCATAGCCGTCCGCCGTCATCGGGATCTTCGTCATCGTCCATACCCAAACAGCAAAAGAACCCCCCGAGCGGACTGCCATCCAGAGGATGACCGGACGCCCGTTGGGTTGGAGCGGTGCTGAGGTTAACGAATGAGGCCGTTAACTGGCCGCCGCGTGGTTCGAGCTAAGAAAATAGGACTGGAGCGGCGCGACTTCAAGCTCTCCCTTGTTCAGCTCGGAAATCGCGCCGACGGCCGCGGCGATGCCGGAAACCGTTGTAAAGTAAGGAATTCCGCCCATCAGCGCCGAGCGCCGGAGGTCGAAGGAATCGGCGATCGCCTTGGCCCCGGCCACCGTGTTGAACACCAGCTTCACCTCGCCCCGCTGCATCGCCTCGACGATATGCGGGCTGCCCTGGTGCACCTTGTTGATGGCGCGGACCGGCAGGCCCTGGTTGCGGAAATAGGCAGCGGTGCCGGGCGTCGCCAGCACGTCGAAGCCCATCTCCAGCAGTTTCTTGACCGCATCGGCGATCAGCGGCTTGTCTTTGTCCTTGACCGAGACGAAGACCGCGCCGGAGCGCGGCAGGTTCTGCCCGGCGCCCAGCTGCGCCTTGAGGAAGGCGCGGGCGAAATTGGCGTCGAGGCCCATCACCTCGCCGGTCGACTTCATCTCCGGCCCCAGGATGATGTCGACGCCGGGGAAGCGGGCGAAGGGGAACACCGCCTCCTTCACCGCCATGTGCGGGCGCCTGCTCTGGTTGAGGTTGAAGGCGGCGAGCTTCTCGCCCGCCATGACCCGCGCGGCGATCTTGGCGATGGCGGCACCCGTCGCCTTGGCGACGAAGGGCACCGTGCGGCTGGCGCGCGGGTTGACCTCGAGCACGTAGATGTCGCTGCCCTTGATGGCGAACTGCACGTTCATCAGGCCGACGACGTTGAGACCCTTGGCGAGCGAGACGGCCTCGCGCCGGATCTCCGCGATCACCTGCAGCGGCAGCGAATAGGGCGGCAGCGCGCAGGCGCTGTCGCCGGAATGGATGCCGGCCTCCTCGATATGCTCCATGATGCCGGCGACGTGCACGTCGGTGCCGTCGGCCAGCGCGTCGACGTCGACCTCGATCGCGTCTTCCAGGTAGGAATCGATCAGCACCGGGTTGTCGCCGCTCACCTGCACGGCATTGCGCATGTAGCGGCGCAGCGCCTGCGGCTCATGCACGATCTCCATGGCGCGGCCGCCCAGCACATAGGACGGGCGGATCACCACCGGATAGCCGATGCGCTCGGCGACGGCTTCCGCCTCCTCCTGCGAGCGCGCGGTGCCGTTCTCCGGCTGGCGCAGGCCGAGCTTCTTCAGCAGCTGCTGGAAGCGCTCGCGGTCCTCCGCCAGGTCGATCGCGTCGGGCGAGGTGCCGAGGATCGGGATCTGCGCTTCTTCCAGCGCCGCGGCCAGCTTCAGCGGCGTCTGTCCGCCGAACTGCACGATGACGCCGAGCAGCGTGCCCTTGCGCTGCTCGACCCGCGCCAGCTCGATCACGTCCTCGGCGGTCAGCGGCTCGAAATACAGGCGGTCGGAGGTGTCGTAGTCGGTCGACACCGTCTCCGGGTTGCAGTTCACCATGATGGTCTCGATGCCGGCCTCGCGCAGGGCGTAGGCGGCGTGGACGCAGCAATAGTCGAACTCGATGCCCTGGCCGATGCGGTTCGGTCCGCCGCCGAGGATGATGACCTTGCGCCGGTCGCTGGGATTGGCCTCGCATTCCGCCGTATCCCAGGGGGTCCCTGTCCAGCCGGTGCCCTCGTAGCAGGAATACATGTAGGAGGTTTGCGAGGCGAACTCGGCGGCACAGGTGTCGATGCGCTTGTAGACCGGCCGCACATCCGCCTTGTGGCGCAGGGCGAACACCTCTTTCGGCTTCTTGCCGCTGAGCTTCGCCAGGCGCGCGTCGGAGAAGCCCATCTTCTTCAGCCGCAGCAGCCCGGCATGGTCGGTGGGCAGGCCCTTGGCCTTCACCTCGGCCTCCGCCCGCACGATGCCTTCGATCTCGCGCAGGAACCACGGGTCGAACTTGCTGGCGCCGCAGATCTCCTCGACCGTCAGGCCGCGCCGCAAAGCCTCGGCCGCGCGGATCAGGCGGTCGGGCGTCTGGCGCACCAGCTCCTTCAGGATCTCGGCCTTGCCGTCGGGCAGGTCCACCTCGTCGAAGCCGGTGAGGCCGGTCTCCATCGAGCGCAGCGCCTTCTGCACCGATTCCTGGAAGTTGCGGCCGATCGCCATCGCCTCGCCCACCGACTTCATCGAGGTGGAGAGCAGCTGCTCGGCGCCGGGGAACTTCTCGAAGGTGAAGCGCGGCATCTTGGTGACGACGTAGTCGATGGTCGGCTCGAAGGAGGCCGGCGTCACCTTGGTGATGTCGTTGGCGAGCTCGTCCAGCGTGTAGCCCACGGCGAGCTTGGCCGCGACCTTGGCGATCGGGAAGCCGGTCGCCTTGGAGGCGAGGGCGGAGGAGCGCGACACGCGCGGATTCATCTCGATGACGATCAGGCGCCCGGTCTCCGGATGCACCGCGAACTGCACGTTGCTGCCGCCGGTGTCGACGCCGATCTCGCGCAGCACCGCGATCGAGGCGTTGCGCATCAGCTGGTATTCCTTGTCGGTCAGCGTCAGCGCCGGCGCGACGGTGATGGAATCTCCGGTATGCACGCCCATCGGGTCGATGTTCTCGATGGAGCAGATGATGATGCAATTGTCCGCGCGGTCGCGGACCACCTCCATCTCGAATTCCTTCCACCCGACGACGGATTCCTCAACCAGCACCTCGCCGACCGGCGAGGCCTTCAAGCCGCCTTCGACGATCCGGATGAAATCCTCGCGCGTCTGCGCGATGCCGCCGCCGGTGCCGCCCAAGGTGAAGCTCGGCCGGATCACCGCCGGCAGGCCGACCTGCACCAGCGTGTCCAACGCCTCTTCCAGCGTCGAGACCAGGCGCCCGCGCGGGCTCTCCAGCCCGATGCGGTCCATCGCCTCGCGGAACAGCTGCCGGTCCTCGGCCATGTCGATGGCCTTGGCGTTGGCGCCGATCAGCTCGACGCCGAGCTCCTTCAGCTTGCCCGAGCGGTGCAGCGCCATCGCGGTGTTGAGCGCCGTCTGCCCGCCCATGGTGGGCAGCACGGCGTCCGGCTTCTCCTTGGCGATGATCCGCGCGACGACATCGGGCGTGATCGGCTCGATATAGGTGGCATCGGCCAGGTCCGGGTCGGTCATGATGGTGGCGGGGTTGGAGTTCACCAGGATCACCCGGTAGCCCTCCTGCCGCAGCGCCTTGCACGCCTGCGCGCCCGAGTAGTCGAACTCGCAAGCCTGCCCGATGACAATCGGCCCCGCGCCGATGATCAGGATCGATTTGAGGTCAGTGCGCTTGGGCATGCGATGTCGATCCAGTCAGTTCGTTCACGATGGTGGTGAGGACGCCTTGCTCGTTCTCGAGGAGCTCGTTGTTCCAGAAGCGCAGCACGCGATAGCCTTGTGACTTCAAGAAATCAGTGCGCGCCGCGTCGTAACTCGTCTGATCCGCGTGCTGGCTGCCATCCAGCTCGATGACGAGCCTCGAATCCATACAGACGAAATCGACGATATAGGGTCCCAAGGGCACCTGCCGGCGGAACTTCGCGCCGTTCAATCGGCGATCCCGCAGGCGCAGCCACAGCAGGCGCTCAACGTCTGTTTGGGTTGCTCTCAACTGGCGTGCGCGCGAGTTCTTCACGACACGAATCCTTGCCGCCGATACCCCTCACCCTGTCCCTCTCCCACAAGGGGAGAGGGGACGCTGTCGCCGATACCGGACTCAAAGCCCCTCTCCCCTCGTGGGAGAGGGGTTGGGGTGAGGGGGGAAGCGATGACTGCCGCCACGTTCACCCCTTCCGCTCCTTCATCTTCTCCACGAAGCGGTGGAAGAGGTAGTGGGAGTCCATCGGGCCTGGCGAGGCCTCCGGGTGGTATTGCACCGAGAAGACCGGCTTGCCTTCCAGCTCCAGGCCCTCGACGCAGCCGTCGAACAGGCTTTCATGGGTGACGTGGACGCCCTTGGGCAGGCTCTCGCGCACCACGCAGAAGCCGTGGTTCTGGCTGGTGATCTCGACCTTGCCGGTGGTGAGGTCCTTGACCGGGTGGTTGGCGCCGCGATGGCCGCGCTCCATCTTCTCGGTCTTGCCGCCAAGCGCGAGGGCCAGCATCTGGTGCCCGAGGCAGATGCCGAAGACCGGCAGGTCGCGCGCGATCAGATCCTTGATCACCGGCACGGCGTATTTGCCGGTCGCCGCCGGATCGCCCGGGCCGTTGGCCAGGAACACGCCGTCCGGATTGTGGCGCAGCACGTCCTCGGTGGTGGCGTTGGCCGGCACCACAATCACGTCGCAGCCGGCATCGGCGAGGCAGCGCAGGATGTTGCGCTTGGCGCCGTAATCGATGGCGACGACCTTGTATTGCGGGCTGGTCTGCTTGCCGTAGCCGCGGCCCAGCGCCCACAGGCTCTCGTCCCAGTGATAGGTCTGGCGGCAGGAGACGTCCTTGGCGAGGTCCATGCCTTCGAGGCCCGGCCAGGCCTTCGCCTCGGCGATCAGCGCCGGGATGTCGAACTTGCCGTCCGGCGCATGCACGATGACGCCGTTGGGGGCGCCGCCGTCGCGGATGCGCCGGGTCAGCCGCCGCGTGTCCACGCCGGCGATGGCCGGCAGCTTGTAGCGCTTCAGCCAGGCATCGAAGCCCTGATGCGCGCGCCAGCTGGAGGGCTCGGTGATGTCGGTCGCCAGCACGCAGCCGCGCGCCGCCGGGGTCACCGTCTCGATGTCCTCCTCGTTGGCGCCGGTATTGCCGATATGCGGGAAGGTGAAGTTGATGATCTGCCCGGCATAGGACGGATCGGTCATGATCTCCTGGTAGCCGGTCATCGAGGTGTTGAAGCAGACCTCGCCCACCGCCTTGCCCGGCGCCCCCAGACCGCGGCCCTTCAACACCGTGCCGTCGCCCAGGACCAGCAGGGCAGTCGGCGCGTGCGTCGGGTCGGTCGCGTGAGGGGCGCTCATGGGCCGAAAACCTCGAAAGTCGGAGAAAAGGGGATGCCGGACCTTCGCCTTTCGGGCGAGCCAATCGGCCGCCCGGGTCTGATCCCGGCCGGCGACCGTTTCGGCGAGCGGCGCAAGTCGCCGGTTTCTAAGCCGCGAATCCCCCGCCGTCAAGCGAATGTCCTGCTTTTTTTCGCGTCAAAACAGCAGATGTTTCAATCGTTTAGGCGCTTCGCAGCAGGGTCTGTCGGAAATTGCCTCGCCTGACCGAATCCTGTAATCTCCGCATCTTTCGCCGGTCCCAGGTCGGGCCATCTATTTCTGGAGTTACAATGCTGCGGCAACGCCTCAACGACGAACTGAAGGCGGCGATGAAGTCGCGCGACCAGCGCGCCACCTCGACCCTGCGCCTGATCCTGGCGGCGCTGAAGGACCGCGACATCGCCGCCCGCCCGCGCGGCGTGACCGATGGCGTCGACGAGGCCGAGATCATCGACATGCTGCAGAAGATGGTGCGCCAGCGCCAGGAGAGCATCGAGCTCTACAAGAAGGGCAACCGCCCGGAGCTGGTGGCGCAGGAGCAGGGCGAGATCGAGATGATCGAGCGCTTCCTGCCGCAGAAGATGTCGGAGACCGAGACGGCGCAGGCGATCCAGACGGTGATCGGCGAACTGGGCGCCAGCACGATCAAGGACATGGGCCGGGTCATGGCGGCGCTGAAGGAGCGCTATTCCGGCCGCATGGATTTCGGCAAGGTCGGGCAGCAGGTGAAGCAGAAGCTGGGCTAGGGCGCCCAGGTCTTCGAACGGGCAATTGGATTGGGCGCGAGGAGCGGTCAGGGGCATGGCCTTCCCGCCAAGGTTTCTTGAGGATCTGCGCGGCCGCGTGTCGATCACCGATGTGATCGGCCGGCGCGTCCGGCTGACTCGCAAGGGCCGCGGCGAGGCGACCGGCCTGTGCCCGTTCCACAACGAGAAATCCC
>JBDHTX010000044.1:0-36391 GCA_039808885.1 Dongiaceae bacterium
CCGGTGCCGGGGAAGCCTGCGGCGCCGCCGGTTTCGCCAGATGCGCGACCACGTCGCCCTTGGTCAGGCGGCCGTCCTTGCCGCTGCCGGCAATGGCGGCGGCGTCGACGCCGCTTTCCGCCACCAGCTTGCGCACGGCGGGGGACTGGACCTGCGCCGCGGCGGGCGCCGCCGCAGCAGACGCCGGGACTGGTGCGGGGGTTGGTGCGGGGGCGGCAGCGGGCGCGGGCTTCGCCGGCGCGGCGGCGGCCACGGCGCCGTCAACGATCTGGCCGATCACCGCGCCGATATTGACCACGCTGCCGGCCGGGGCCGAAATCTCTGCGAGGGTGCCGGCGGCGGGTGCGAACAGCTCCTGGGTCACCTTGTCGGTCTCGAGCTCGGCCAGCGGCTCGTCCGCCTTCACCGCGTCGCCGACATTCTTCATCCACTTGGCGACCGTGGCTTCGGTCACCGATTCGCCCAGACCCGGCACTACAATGGGTGTCGCCATCTACGCTCTCCTCATGCCGCGCGCCATCACCTGGCGCGGCGGATCAAACCACCAGCGCCTCTTCGACCAGCGCCGCCTGTTCCTTCAGATGCCGGCGCAGCAGCCCGGTCGCCGGCGAGGCCGCCGCCGGCCGTCCGACATAGCGCAGGCGCTGCTGCTTCAGGCCCATCTCGCCCATCACCGCCTCGATCTCCGGCAGGACGGACGTCCAGGCGCCCATGTTCTTCGGCTCCTCCTGGCACCACACCACCTCGGCGCCGGGGAAACGCGCCAGCTCGGTCTTCAGCGGCCCGCCCGGGAAGGGATAGAGCTGCTCGGCGCGCAGGATGTAGACGTTCTTGATCTCGCGCTTCTCGCGCTCCTCGTAGAGGTCGTAGTAGACCTTGCCGCTGCACAGCACGACGCGCTTGATGTCCTTGTCGGGCGCCGTCTTGCCGTCGTCCCACAGCAGGCGGTGGAAGCTCGACCCCGGGCCGAGCTCGCTCAGCTTCGACACCGCCAGCTTGTGGCGCAGCAGCGATTTCGGCGTCATGACGATCAGCGGCTTGCGGAAGTTGCGCCGCATCTGCCGCCGCAGCGCATGGAAATAATTGGCCGGGGTGGTGCAGTTCACCACCTGCATGTTGTCCTCGGCGCAGAGCTGGAGATAGCGCTCCAGACGGGCCGAGCTGTGCTCCGGCCCCTGCCCCTCGAAGCCGTGCGGCAGCAGCATGACCAGGCCGGACATGCGCAGCCACTTGGATTCGCCGGACGAGATGAACTGGTCGATGATCACCTGGGCGCCGTTGGCGAAATCGCCGAACTGCGCCTCCCACAGCACCAGGGCCTTGGGGTCGGCCAGGCTGAAGCCGTATTCGAAGCCCAGCACGCCGGCTTCCGAGAGCGGCGAGTTGATGACCTCGAAGCTCTCCTGACCTTCCGCGATGTTGTTGAGCGGGATGTATTCGGCCTCGGTCTCCTGGTCGACCAGCACCGCGTGGCGCTGGGAGAAGGTGCCGCGCTTGCAATCCTGGCCCGACAGGCGGACGTAATAGCCTTCCTTCAGCAAGGTGCCGAAGGCGAGCGCCTCTGCGGTTGCCCAGTCGAGGCCTTCGCCGGTCTTGAACATCTGCTCCTTGACCGCGAGCTGGCGGGCGATCTTGCGGTTGACGTTGAAGGTGGCCGGCACCGTGGTCAGCGCCTTGCCCACCTCCTGCAGCGCCGCCATCTCCGCCGCTGTCTCGCCGCGCCGGTCGTCGTTGGAGGCGGTGCCAAGGCCGCTCCAGGCGCCTTCCAGCCAATCGGCCTTGTTCGGGCGATAGGAATTGGCCGCCTCGAACTCGGCATCGAGGCGCTTCTGAAACTCCTCGGTGATGCCGTCGACATCCTCGCGGGTCAGCGTGCCATCCTCGACCAGGCGGTCGGCATAGATCTGCCGCGTCGTCGGGTGGGTGGCGATCTGGCGGTACATCAGCGGCTGGGTGAAGGCCGGCTCGTCGCTCTCGTTGTGGCCGAAGCGGCGGTAGCAGAACATGTCGATGACGACGTCGCACTTGAACTCCTGGCGGAATTCCATGGCCATGCGCGCGACATGCAGCGTCGATTCCGGGTCGTCGCCGTTGACGTGGAAGATCGGCGCCTGCACGCCCTTGGCGATGTCCGAGCAATAGGGGCTGGAGCGCGCCGCGGTCGGGCTGGTGGTGAAGCCGATCTGGTTGTTGATGATGAAATGGATGGTGCCGCCGGTCTTGTAGCCGGCAAGCTCCGACATATCGAGCGATTCCGGCACCAGGCCCTGGCCGGCGAAGGCGGCGTCGCCGTGCAGCAGCAGGCCCATCACCTCTTCGCGCGCCCTGTCGTTGCGCTGGCGCTGCTTGGCCCGCACCTTGCCCTGGACCACGGTGTTGACCGCCTCCAGGTGCGACGGGTTGGCGGTCAGCGACAGGTGCACCACGCGGCCGTCGAACTCGCGGTCGGCCGAGGTGCCGAGATGGTATTTGACGTCGGCCGAACCCTGCACGTCCTCGGGATTGGCGGCGTTGCCCTGGAACTCGGAGAAGATCGCCGAGAAGGGCTTGTTCATGAAATTCGCGAGCACGTTGAGGCGCCCGCGATGCGCCATGCCGATGACGACCTCCTTGAGGCCGAGCTGGCTGCCGCGCTTGATGATCTGCTCCAGCGCCGGAATCGTGGATTCGCCGCCATCGAGGCCGAAGCGCTTGGTGCCGGTGTATTTCTTGTCGAGGAACTTCTCGAACATCTCGGCGGCCGTCAGCCGCTCCAGGATCGCCCGCTTGCCGCGCTCGGTCAGCTCGCGCTGGTTGCGGCTGCCCTCGATGCGCAGCTGCAGCCACTTGCGCTGATCGGGGTTCTGGATGTGCATGTATTCGACGCCGACATTGCCGCAATAGGTCTGGCGCAGCACGTGGACGATCTGGCGCAGGGTTGCGCTCTCGTAGCCGAGGATGTTGTCGATGTGGATCTCGCGGTCCAGGTCGGCATCGGTGAAGCCGAGGGAGCGCGGGTCGA
Organism: Dongiaceae bacterium; assembly: GCA_039808885.1. Lineage (GTDB taxonomy): Bacteria > Pseudomonadota > Alphaproteobacteria > Dongiales > Dongiaceae > Dongia_A. Next base: position 3,002 of record JBDHTX010000044.1, read on the forward strand.
GGTCGGCATGCTTCTCGCGCGGCTTCAGCTGCAGCGGGTCGAGGCTCGCTTCCAGGTGGCCGCGCACGCGGAAGGCGCGGATCAGCATCATGGCGCGCAGGCTGTCGCGCGCGGCGCGCTTCAGATCCTGCGGCCGGGCGGTGCGCAGGACGACGCCCTCCTCGGCATGGGCGCCGTCATGGCCGTTGCCGTCCTCGCGCGCGATCTCCACGCTGCGCGAACGCGGCGCCCAGGTGGCGCCGCGGATGTCGTTGAGGGCTACCTCGCTCTCGTCCTGCAGGTCGGAGAAGAACTTGCGCCAGGACGGATCGACGGCTTCGGGGTGTTCGAGATAGCGGGCATAGAGCTCTTCGAGGAACGGCCCGTTGGGGCCGGACAGGACGCTCGCGGGATTCGTGCTCATGGATCGACTGCCTCAGGGATCGCTTGCCTCAGAGATCGCTTGCCTCGGGGACCGCGATCGGGCGACGGCCCTTCCATCTACCAGCCTCAGCGGGCGGGCCGTCCGCGCCCGATCCACGCGAACCCATATCCGCCCCTTCGTGAGCCGCCGTCCCCCCGCCCGCGGCGCCCCGGAAGGCGCCACGGCGGCGGCAAGCTTCTACCGGCCCATCGCCTTCAGCATCGTCGAGCCGAGGCTGGCGGGCGAATCCGCGACATGGATGCCGGCGGATTTCATCGCGGCGATCTTGTCCCCGGCGCCACCCTTGCCGCCGGAAATGATTGCCCCCGCATGACCCATGCGGCGGCCCGGCGGGGCGGTGACTCCGGCGATGAAACCGACCACGGGCTTCTTACGCCGCTCGTGTTTCAGGAAATCGGCGGCGTCCTCCTCGGCGGTGCCGCCGATTTCGCCAATCATCACGATCCCCTGGGTTTCATCGTCGCCCAAGAACATTTCCAAACAGTCAACGAAATTGGTGCCGTTAACCGGGTCGCCACCAATGCCGATGCAGGTGGTCTGGCCGAGGCCGGCGGCGGTGGTCTGCGCCACCGCCTCATAGGTAAGGGTGCCGGAGCGGGAAACAATGCCGATCTTGCCCCGCTTGTGAATATGTCCCGGCATGATGCCGATCTTGCACTCGCCGGGCGTGATGACCCCGGGGCAGTTCGGCCCGACCAGGCGGGTGCGGCTGCCGGCCAGCGCCCGCTTCACCTTGACCATGTCGAGGACCGGGATTCCCTCGGTGATGCAGACCGCCAGATCCAACCCGGCATCGATCGCCTCCAGGATGGCGTCGGCCGCGAACGGCGGCGGCACGTAGATGACGCTGGCATTGGCGCCGGTCTTGGCCACCGCCTCGGCCACCGTGTCGAACACGGGGAGGTCGAGATGCCTGGTGCCGCCCTTGCCCGGAGTCACGCCGCCCACCATGCGGGTGCCATAGGCGATCGCCTGCTCCGAGTGGAAGGTGCCCTGCGCGCCGGTGAAGCCCTGGCAGATGACCTTGGTGTCCTTGCCGATCAGAACCGCCATGACTCAGGCCTCCTTCACGGCTTTGACAATCTTCTCGGCGGCGTCCGCCAGATTGTCGGCGCTGAGGATCGGCAGGCCCGATTGCGCCAGGATCTTCTTGCCCAGCTCCACATTGGTGCCTTCGAGGCGCACCACCAGGGGCACGTGCAGGCTGACCTCGCGCGCCGCGGCGATGACGCCTTCGGCGATGACGTCGCAACGCATGATGCCGCCGAAGATGTTGACCAGGATGCCTTCGACGTTCGAATCCGAGAGGATGATCTTGAAGGCGGTGGTGACGCGCTCCTTGGTGGCGCCGCCGCCGACATCGAGGAAGTTCGCCGGCGCGCCGCCATAAAGCTTGATGATGTCCATGGTGGCCATCGCCAAACCGGCGCCGTTCACCATGCAGCCGATATTGCCGTCGAGCTTGATGTAGTTGAGGTTGTGCTTGCCGGCCTCGAGCTCGGCCGGATCCTCCTCGTCCTCGTCGCGCATCGCCTCCACGTCCTTGTGGCGGAACAGCGCGTTGTCGTCGAAATTCATCTTGGCATCGAGGGCGATGACATCGCCGGCGCCGGTCACCACCAGCGGGTTGATCTCGACGATCGAGCAGTCGAGGTCGACGAAGGCCTTGTACATCGCGGTGATGAACTTGATGCAGGACCCGACCTGGTTGCCCTCGAGGCCGAGGCCGAAGGCGATCTTGCGGGCATGGAAGGCCTGGATGCCGGCCGCCGGGTCGACCGCGACCTTCAGGATCTTTTCCGGGTGCTTGGCGGCGACCTCTTCGATCTCCACGCCGCCCTCGGTCGAGGCCATGATGGTGATGCGCGAGGTCGCGCGATCGACCAGCATGCCGAGATAGAGCTCGCGCCGGATGTCGCAGCCGCTCTCCACATAGATGCGCTTGACCAGCTTGCCCTTGGGCCCGGTCTGGTGCGTCACCAGGTTCATGCCGATCATGCGGCGCGCGGTCTCGCGCACGTCATCGAGCGACTTCACCACCTTGACGCCGCCGCCCTTGCCGCGGCCGCCGGCATGGATCTGCGCCTTGACGACCCAGACCGAGCCGCCCAGCTTCTGGGCGGCCTCGACCGCCTCGTCGGCGGTATAGGCGACATGGCCGGACAGGGTGCCGACGCCGAATTTGGCGAGCAGCCCTTTCGCCTGATATTCGTGGATGTTCATGTACGGGCCTCGTTACTGCGCCGCGGGAAGCGACGCCATGATGCGCGATGCATCTGCCGAAACCCCGTCTCCAAGCCTATATGGATCAGATAGTTAGACTTGGAGGAAAGCGGGCGACAGCGGCAGTCCAGGGATTGCTGTGATGCAGCAAACCAACTTTACCCAACTCGTCAGCCGGTTCAAGCCCTTTGGGGCCCGTATCGACCTTTGGAGGTAGGCGGTCGGGACTGCCGCCGTCGCTAGCCGATTGCTAGAAGCGAATCGGGAAGGCCTACTTCTTCTTGGCCTTCTTCTTGGCCGGCTTCTTCGCAGCGGCCTTCTTCGCGCTCTTCTTCTTCGCAGCCTTCTTGGCCGCCAAAGCGATACTCGTCATTGTTTCTCTCCTCTTTGAAGCTTCCTCACCACATCGATGAGGCCCCTAACGGCCGCGACCGACTTGTCGAACATGGCCTTCTCGGCCTTGTTCAGTTCGATCTCGACCACTTTCTCCACGCCGTTCGCGCCGATGATGACCGGCACGCCGACATAGAGCCCTTTCACCCCGTATTCGCCATTCAGCATGGCGGCACAGGGCAGAACTCGCCGTTTGTCCTTGAGATAGGATTCCGCCATCTGGATGGCGGAGGAAGCCGGGGCGTAGAACGCCGAGCCGGTCTTCAGCAGGTTGACGATCTCGGCGCCGCCGTCGCGGGTGCGCTGCACGATCGCATCGATCTTTTCCTTGGAGGTCCAGCCCATCTTGATCAGATCGGGCAGCGGGATGCCGGCGACCGTCGAATAGCGGACCAGCGGCACCATGGTGTCGCCGTGGCCGCCGAGCACGAAGGCCGTCACGTCCTCGACCGAGACCTTGAACTCGTCCGCCAGGAAGCGGCGGAAGCGCGCCGAATCCAGCACGCCCGCCATGCCGACCACGCGGCTGGCCGGCAGGCCGGAGGCCTCCTGCATCACATACACCATCACGTCGAGCGGGTTGGTGATGACGATGACAAAGGCCTTCGGGCAATACTTCTTGATGTTCTTGCCGACGGTGTCGACGACCTTCGCGTTGGTGGCGATCAAATCGTCGCGCGACATGCCGGGCTTGCGCGGGATGCCGGCGGTGACGATCACCACGTCGGCGCCCTTCAGCGCGTCATATTTGTTGGCGCCGACATAGGTGGCGTCGAAGCCTTCGACGGGTGCGGCCTGGGAGATGTCGAGGCCCTTGCCCTGCGGCACGCCCTCGACCACGTCGAACAGGACGACGTCACCGAGATCCTTCAGGCCGGCCAGAAGGGCGAGAGTGCCACCGATTTGTCCGGCCCCGACGAGGGCGATCTTCTTGCGTGCCATTAACGACCCGAAACCTGATTACGCATCGCTACCGCCAGTTCCGGCAGTGCGGATTGGCCCATTGCGCACAATACTAGGTCTTGTGTTAATACTATCATTTGAACTCAAGAGCAAGCGTTAACAATCGTTCCCCATTTTGCGTCACGCATCACGTCAAATGCGGTCGCTCCAGATAGTCAACCGATTGCATCTCATTCAGGCGCGAGACCGTGCGCGCGAAGTCGAATGAGCCATCGCCCGCCGGATAAAGCCGCTCCGGTGCGTCGGCCGCCGCGATGATGGTGGTGGTGCGATGCTCGTAGAGCGCATCGATCAGAGTCACGAAGCGGCGGGCCTGGTCGCGATGATCGGGCGACAAGCGTGGCACGCCATCGATTAACACAGTGTTGAAATGTGTCGCGATTGCGAGGTAATCGGCGGCACCCAAGGGGCGCGCGCAGAGATCCTCGAAGTCGAACCAGGCCACGCCTTCGGCCTGGCGCGGAATCTCCAGGCGACGCTCCTGCACCGTCAGGCTGCCCGGCCGCGGCTCGGCGCCGCCGGTCAGGCGCGCGAAGGCTTCGCGCATGTGGCGCGCCGCCAGATCGCCGAGCGGATAGTGATAGACCCGCATGTCCTTGATGCGCTGCAGGCGGTAGTCCCGCGCGGCATCCAACTCCAGCACGTCGAGCTTGTCCTTGATCAGGGCGATGAAGGGCAGGAAGCGGTCGCGCTGCAGCCCGCCGGCGTAGAGATCGTCCGGCGCCCAGTTGGAGGTCGCCACCACCACCACGCCGCGCTCGAACAGCGCCTCGAACAGGCGGCCGAGGATCATCGCGTCGGCGATGTTGGTGACGTGGAACTCGTCGAAGCAGAGCAGGGTCGCCTCGCCGGCGATCTTGTCGGCCAGCGCGCCGATGACGTCGTCCTGCTTGCCCATCTCCTGGCGCCAGCGATGCAGGGTCTCCTGCACTTCGAGCATGAAGGCATGGAAATGCACCCGGCGCTTTTCCGCGATCGGGGCGGTGGCGAAGAAGATGTCCATCAGCATGGACTTGCCGCGCCCGACCGGGCCGAAGATGTAGAGGCCCTGCGGCGCCTCGACCTCGCGCCGGCGCGACAGGCCGAGCCGCTCGCGCCAGCCGCCGCGCTCGCTTTTCTGGTCCGGGCGATAGTTGGTCAGCGCATGATGCAGCGATTGCAGCTTCTCCGCCGCCAGCTCCTGCGCGAAATCATGGGTGAGGGTGCCCGCGCGTTGCATGGCGCGATAGCGCGGCAGGGGTCCGTCTTCGAGGGCTGAAGAGACCAGCGCGTCTGACACAGTGAAAGCGGCGACTCGGTCAATATGCATGTTGCGCATATCACACCACATTTTTCGTCACTTTACCACCCGCAAGTGATTCGCCGCCGCGTCGCGCGTCGCATTTTCGTCGCAGCACTGAGTCATCGGTGCAACAGATCGCGCGGAATGGAGTCCCGACGCGCGTCACGCGGCGAAGAAAAAACCGCGCCGGCGATCCATCGATCGCGCGGCGCGGTCCGGCTCGAGAGCAAGCGTGCGCGCTGCCGTCACATCGGCTTGCCGTTGACCAGCATCTCGCCGGTCTCCTTCACATCGATCTGGAACCTGTCGACCGGCTTGCCGTCGGCGCCGGTCTCGCGCGCGGCGTATTGCATCAGCATGCTGACGATCCCGATCACGTCCTGCGCCGAGGGATCGGCCGGATTCGCCTGCGCCAGAGCCATAACCTCATCGAGGCCGGTCCAGGCCAGCTTCAATCCGCCGACCACGCCGTAGATCGATTGCGGCGTCACGTCGAAGGCGCCGTCGGCCTTCACCTCGGTCAGGTTGGCGGTGACGGCGGAGGGCGTCACCTCGATCTTGGCGCCGGAGGTCTGCATCACCGCCTGCAGGGCCACCAGCGTCGCCATCACGTTCGCCTCCGCCATCGCGCTGTCGGTGGAGAGGATGCCGGGCAGATTGTCGGCCAGGACCTTGGTCAGGTCCTTGCTCGGCAGCTCGGTCACCTTGATGCCGAGATTGCCCTGCTTCGGCAGCACCGCCTGGGCCAGCGCGCCGGAGGCTTCCGGCGAATTGATCACCAGCCCCTGGTGGGCGATGTCGAAGGTGACGGACGCCTTGTCCTGGTTGATGCCGTCGAAGGTTGAACCGAGATTCAGCTGCGCCAGGGTGAAGGGCGTCGCCCCCGCCTCGGTATAGTCGAGCTGCTTGAAGCCGATCTTGAAGGCGCCGCCCTTGACCGCGGCGGCCATGGCGTTGACCGCGTCGCTCACCGCCTTCTGCTCGTCGGCGGTCAGGGCCGGCGGCTCGCCGCCCGCCTTGGCCGCCGTCTCCACCGCGGCCATGTGCTTCACCATCAGCTCCTGGTACTTCTTCATCGCCGCCTGGTATTCGACGACCTTCAGCGAATCGTATTTGCCGTCGACCGTGACCTCGCCGATGCCGAACACCCCGCCGCCGGTCGATTCCTTGGCCTTCAGCCCGCTCAGGGTCGCCGTGCCCGTGGAATCGAAGACGCCGCCGCCCTTGTCCGCCAGCTCGCCGCTGAACTTCAGCCCGGCCAGCCGCAAATCGGCGCCCTGGTCGTCGGTGGCGCTGATATCGGCGAACTCGCTGTCGAATTTGCGGAACACGCCGAGCTCCCGCGACCACAGCCCGCTGAAGGCCTTGGTGGTGAGGGCGAGCTTGCCCTTCTCCTTGCCGTCGGCGCCCTTGAAGGGGATCTCCGGCGCGATCTTCAGGTCGGAGACCTCGTAGTCCTGCTCGTCCTTCGGCTTGGCGACGTAGCTGACGGTGCCGATGTCGAGATAGCCCTCGGCATCCGGCTGGAACTTCAGGCCGTCGATGGCGACCAGGTAGCGGCCGTCGTCATTCGGCGTGACGGTGACGGCGCTGTGGCTCAGCACCTTCTCGGCGGTGTTGCTCTCGACCACCTGCAGCTGGGCCTCGACATCGGCCTTCAGCTGCGCGGCCACGGCGGCCCGGTCGGGCCCCTTGTCGCAGGCCGTCAGCGCGAGGGCCAGGAGACCGGCCATGCCGGCGGCCAAGGTGGAGCGGCGCAGGAGGATGCCGGGGCGGGCCGCTCTGCTCGTCGATGTCATGTCGTGCGGTCTTTCTTTCTGGTGTCGCGCCGGACCGGATGCCGGGCCGCGCGGGGATAAACGGTGAGGGCTGGCGCCGGCCGGCATGATCCGGGGCGGCTCGCCCCGTGGCGGGAGACAGCGTGGAAAAGCCGCACCTTACCGGCGGCCAGGAAATTTGTCAGCCGAACTGGGCGGAACTGTGACGGCGAACACGCGCGGCCGACGCGGATCGGCGCTCAGCGCCGCTCCACCATCAGCTTCTTGATCTCGGCGATCGCCTTGGCCGGGTTGAGCCCCTTCGGGCAGGTCTTGGTGCAGTTCATGATGGTGTGGCAGCGATAGAGCCGGAACGGATCCTCGAGATTGTCCAGCCGCTCGCCGGTCGCCTCGTCGCGGCTGTCGGCGATCCAGCGATAGGCCTGCAGCAGGATGGCGGGACCCAGATAACGGTCGCCGTTCCACCAGTAGCTGGGGCACGAGGTCGAGCAGGAGAAGCACAGGATGCATTCCCACAGGCCGTCCAGCTTCGCGCGCTCCTCCGGCGACTGCAGCCGCTCGCGCGCCGGGGCGGCGGTGTCGGCTTTCAGCCAGGGCTCGATCGAAGTGTACTGGGCGAAGATGCGGTTGAGGTCGGGCACCAGATCCTTCACCACCGGCAGATGCGGCAGCGGGTAGATCTTCACCGGTCCCTTCACCTCGTCGATATACTTGGTGCAGGCCAGCGTGTTGGTGCCGTCGATGTTCATGGCGCAGGATCCGCACACGCCCTCGCGGCAGGAGCGGCGGAAGGTCAGGGTCGAATCGACCTCGTTCTTGATCTTGATCAGCGCGTCGAGGACCATCGGGCCGCAGCTGTCCAGGTCGACCTCGTAGGAATCGACCCGCGGATTGCCGCCCTGGTCGGGGTCCCAGCGGTAGATCTTGAAGATGCGCGTGCGCTTGGCGCCGGCGGGCGCCGGGAAGCTCTTTCCCGCCACCGGGCGATCCTTCGCATCAAGCCTCAACTCTGCCATTTCGATCTATCTCCGACTAACTACCAGCCGATCATGTTCACGAAGATTTGGCGGGCCTTCGTGGGTTTGCCCTGACTTCCGATGCCCTCGATCTCATAGATCGGAGCCTCGATGCCTCGATCATTCTGCAGCCGATCATTCACTTGAAACGCTGCGTTAATCAGATCCAATTCTAACGCAGATATTGCCCGCCCATTTGGCTTTCCCTTCCTCTGCTGGCTTACTAGTAAGAAGAGGATAGGCGTGCCTTTGCGAACATGAATGAAAGCTTGGCTGTATTTATTTAGCTTGTGCTCCGTGAACGCTTCGGACGCGAAGCCTCTGGTAGTCTTGCCGACGTACCAGGGTGTAGTTGACCTGCTTCCACGGACAGCAAATACATAACACCCCTTGTTGGTCGCCTGCCCATTCTGAGCCCAAAACGCCTGCAGTTTCGCGCGATCAACAACTCTTCCGCCTGGGCCGATTTCGACCGGTATCTTGTAAGGGCCTAAAACACGAAACTTGACTGGCGTTCTGGCCATCAGCTTAGTGCCTCTTAATAGACCCGCGCTTTCGGCGGGAAGCTCTGCACGTCGTTGCTGAGCGGCTTCAGATGCACCGGGCGGTAGCCGATCTGCACCCGTCCGTCCTCGCCGGCCCAGGCCACGCTGTGCTTCAGCCACTTGTCGTCATCGCGCTCCGGGAAGTCCTCGCGCGCATGGGCGCCGCGGCTTTCCTGGCGGTTATGGGCGGATTCGATCGACACCACCGCCTGGTAAAGCAGGTTGTCGAGCTCCAGCGTCTCCACCAGGTCGCTGTTCCAGATCAGCGAGCGGTCGGCCACCTTGACCCGGTCGCGCTGGGCCCAGACGTCCTGCAGCTGGTCGCAGCCTTCCTTCAGCACCTCGCCGGTGCGGAAGACGGCGCAATGCGACTGCATCACCTTCTGCATCTCCAGCCGCAGCTGCGCCGTCGGCATGTCGCCGTTGGCGTTGCGCGCCTTGTCCAGGCGGTGCAGCGCCAGGTCGCCGGCATCCTTGGGCAGCGCGCGCATGCCCTCCTCCGGGTTGATGATCTCGGCGCAGCGGATGGCGGCGGCGCGGCCGAACACCACCAGGTCGAGCAGCGAGTTGGAGCCGAGGCGGTTGGCGCCATGGACCGAGACGCAAGCCGCCTCGCCGATCGCCATCAGGCCGGGCACCACCGAATCCGGGTTGTCGCCGTTCACCGTGACCACCTCGCCGCGGTAGTTGGTCGGCACGCCGCCCATGTTGTAGTGGCAGGTCGGCAGCACCGGGATCGGCTCCCGCGTCACGTCGACGCCGGCGAAGATTCGCGCCGTCTCGGCGATGCCGGGCAGGCGCTCGTGGATCACCTTGGGGTCGAGATGCTCGATGTGCAGGTGGATGTGGTCCTTGTGCGGGCCGACGCCGCGGCCTTCGCGGATCTCCATGGTCATGGAGCGGCTGACCACGTCGCGCGAGGCGAGGTCCTTGGCCGAGGGCGCGTAGCGCTCCATGAAGCGCTCGCCCGCCGAATTGGTCAGATAGCCGCCCTCGCCGCGCACGCCCTCGGTGATCAGGCAGCCGGCGCCGTAGATGCCGGTCGGATGGAATTGCACAAACTCCATGTCCTGCAAGGGCAGCCCGGCGCGCAGCGCCATGGCGTTGCCGTCGCCGGTGCAGGTATGCGCCGAGGTGCAGGAGAAATAGGCGCGGCCGTAGCCGCCGGTCGCCAGCACCACCATCTTGGCGTGGAAGCGGTGCATGGTGCCGTCATCGAGGTTCCAGGCCACCACGCCGACGCAGGCGCCATCCGAATCCATGATCAGGTCGATGGCGAAATACTCGACGAAGAACTGCGCCTGGTGCTTCAGCGCCTGCTGGTAGAGCGTATGCAGGATGGCGTGGCCGGTGCGGTCGGCGGCGGCGCAGGTGCGCTGCGCGATGCCCTTGCCGAAATGGGTGGTCATGCCGCCGAAGGGACGCTGGTAGATCTTGCCGTCCTCGGTGCGGCTGAAGGGCACACCGTAATGCTCCAGCTCGATGATCGCCGGCACCGCCTCGCGCACCATGTATTCGATGGCGTCCTGGTCGCCGAGCCAGTCCGACCCCTTGATGGTGTCGTACATGTGCCAGCGCCAGTCGTCCTCGCCCATGTTGCCGAGCGAGGCGGAGATGCCGCCCTGGGCGGCGACGGTGTGGGAGCGGGTCGGATAGACCTTGGAGATGCAGGCGGTCTTCAGCCCCTTCTCCGCCATGCCGAAGGTGGCGCGCAGCCCGGCCCCGCCGGCGCCCACCACGACGACGTCATAGACATGGTCGGTGAAGGGATAGGCCTTCCCGTTGATGTTCGGTGCGCCGTTGACGGTCTCTTCGGCCATGATGCCGCGTTCTCCCGGAAATAGCTCAGCCGCCGTAGATGGCGATCCACAGCAGCGACACGATGCCGGCAACCGCCAGCAGGACGCCCGCCGCCTGGACCAGCAGCAGCAGAATCAGCTTCGTCGCGTGGCCGTGAATGTAGTCCTCGATCACCACCTGCAGGCCGAGCACGGCGTGATAGACCAGGGCGACCAGGAACAGGCTCATCAGGCCGAGGGTGAGCGGCGAGCCGAGCCACCAGATCGCCGTGGCATGGTCGGTATCGGCCAGGAACACGAGGGTGGCGACGAACCACAGGGACAGCGGGATCAGCGCCAGCGCCGTCATCCGCTGCATCCACCAATGCTGGACGCCCTCTTTCGCCGAGCCGAGGCCGCGCACGCGGCCAAGCTCGCTGCGCAGGATCTTTCCCGAAGCCTTGCCAGCCATCAGAAGGCACCTCGCGCCCAATAACCCAGGACCCAGGCTGCTACGGTCAGGAGCGCCGCGCCGATCAGTACCGCCCAGCCGGTGCGGTAAGCTGTCGCAAGCTCGAAGCCCCAGCCAATATCCCAGGCCAGGTGCCGCAACCCGTTCAGCAGGTGATAGAAGAAGGCGCCGGTCCACAGGAACAGCAGGGTCCGGCCCGGAATCGATCCGACATAGAGCTGCGCCTGGTCGAACTCGGCCGGGCCGGTCGCCGCGGCGACGAGCCAGAAAACCAGCGCCACCACGCCGAGCGAGAGATAGATTCCGGTCAACCGGTGCAGGATGGAGGTGATCGAAGTCAGCTGCGGTCGGTAGACCTGAAGATGCGGCGAAGTCGGTCGCGGATGCGAAGCCATTGGTTCGGCCTTTGCGTGGCACCTGATCCTAGAAGCGGCGGAGCATGGCGGCCGGCTGGGCGGCCGCGCGTCCTCCTGACATGCTTAAGCCTGATTAGCGTTTTTGCACTGCAGCGTCAATCAGACCAAAGACTGATAAGGACTTAGAGTGCCGACCTTAACAGGCCTTTAACGCTGACGCGCCGGCCGGCCCGGTCAGCGGCGACGTGGCAGCAGCACCGTGTAGTCGAGATCGAGCACCGCCTCGGGCGGATACTTGCCGGCATCGTCCGGGCCGGGGAAATCGGCGCAAGGCCGGTCCTTGGCGGCGATGGTGCGCAGCCGCAGGGCGCCCAGGTCGTCGCTTTCCGGCAGCTCGATGACGTCCAGCACCTCGCTCCAGGCATAGATGGTGTCGCCGGCGAAGCTCGGATTGACGTGACGGCCGCCATTGATGGCGAGGATGCGGAAGGCGTTGCCGAGGCCGTTGAAGCTGAGCGCGCGCGCCAGGCTGATGATGTGGCCGCCATAGATCAGGCGCCGGCCGTAGCGGCCCTTGCCTTCGGTGTGCTGGTTGAAATGGACCTTGGCGTTGTTCTGGTAGAGCCGCGTCGCCGTCATGTGGTCGCTCTCTTCCAGCGTCATGCCGTCGACATGGTCGATGCGCTCGCCCTTGGCGTAGTCCTCCCAGCAATGCGGCGAGCCGGCCAGCACGCGGTCATAGTTCTCCATCAGCAGTCCGTCGGGCAGGATCAGGTCCTCGGCCGCGACATGGCCGACCAGATCGGGCACCTGGCCCTCCGGCGCCGGGGCCGCGGCGTCGCGCTTGCGCACCATGACCCAGCGCACATAGTCCAGCACCACGTCGCCCATCTGGTTGCGCCCGGTGGTCCGCACATAGACGATTCCGGTCTCGCGGTTGGAATTCTCCTTGAGCCCGATGACGATGGACTGCGCCTGCAGCGTGTCGCCCGGATAGACCGGCGCGCCGAAGCGGCCCTGGGCATAGCCCAGATTGGCGATGGCGTTGAGCGAGATGTCGGCGACGCTGCGCCCGAACACCAGGTGGAAGACCAGCAGGTCGTCGAGCGGCGCCTGGTCGTAGCCGAGCGCCTGGGCGAAGCTGTCGGAGCTGTGCAGGGCGAAGCGGGACCCGGTCAACCCGAGATAGAGCGCCACGTCGCCCTCCGAGACCGTGCGCGGCACGGCATGCACGATCTCCTGCCCCAGCCGGAAATCCTCGAAGTAGTTGCCTGGGTTGGTTTTCATCTGCGCTCCTGATCCCCGCTGCTGCGGCGCAGCATATCCCGCCTGCGGCCGCAATCGCCAGCGGGGCGTGATGGCGAAGTCGGGATTCAAGTGATAGATTTCCTAGCGTCCACTCCAATCGAGGCAGGGCTTTGCTTCCGTCCGGCGCGTCATTCCCCTTTATCGTGAACCTCTGTTTGGTCACCGGGCTCCTGACCGGCGGTGCGCGCTTGCTTTGGCTGTTCCTGTCGCCGATTCCGCGGGCAGACGAAGTTGTCCAGCGCCGGAAGTTCCTCACCCTGGGCAGGTTCGCGCCGCTTCTGGTGGTCTTCGGCAGTGGCGCCCTGGTGGGGTTTGCTGTGATTGGTCTGTGGTTGAAGTCGGCGCCACATGGTTGGTGGAACATCTTTCCGCTTCTTGGCGCCTATGCGGTTGGCATGGTCGGTGCGGGTGCGTTTCTGATCGGGATTGGGGTGCAAACGATCTTGGTCGACGCCAATCGCGGCTTCGACCTCGAAGCGGATACCGGCAACCTGCAGCGCAACCTTGATGGCGCCCTTGTCTTCGCCTTCGGGATCATCATGCTGGCGGCGATAGGATATCGCTGGCTGCCGGTGTTCGAGTGGTCGACGGCTACGCTCGCCGACATCGAACACCAGGAATTCGCCATTCGATGTTCGTTCTATCTGGCGGCCTTCGCTGCCGTTGTCCGGACCCACTATTCCGTCCGGGGCGACGCTTGGAAGGTCAGCAAGGCATTCGGCAGGCTCACGACCTGGACTGGCTTTCTGTTTTTCATAGCACTTTACTCGATCGTGGACGGCCTCTTGCCAGATGACCACGAAATCAAGCGGTATCTGAGCGATCGCAACGAGCCGATCAGCTTGCTGGGCGCTGAGGTTCCGCTGTCGCCACCGCCAGATTTGTGGCACGGCGAGCTGGTTGCTCTACTTGGCCTATCGCTTGTCTTGGCGATGTCCGTGACCACGCTTGTTGACATGATCACCCGTCGCGGCGTTTCCAGCATCTACGTCCCGCAGCGTTCCTGGCCGGTATACGTCTTTGCTTTCCTGGCACTGGCATCCACCGCCCTGTTCGCGAAACACGACGTGCCGCCGGACATTACCTTCGACTGGATCGGCGAAGTGACCGTTCCGCTGGCGATCGGCATGGCTCTGGTCCGTGCCTTTCCCGCGCTGCTCACATTCGGCGAATGGGGGTGGCGCGCCGCCACGAAGACAGCCGCCCGCGGCTTGCTGGCGCAGGTCCTGCTTCTGATCCTGCTCTCGCCTCTGGCCGCCGCGCTGCTCTACGCCGCATCGCTGTTGAGCAAGACCGGTTTCGCGGTGCTGCTGTTCGCTGGCATCGCGGCGGCGGCGCTGGGCTGGCTGCGATTCCCGGCGGCGGAGCCGACCGGCGAGACGACGCCGGCTCCGGCAGGCTGACGAGCCTCCCAGCCACTACGGTGATCAACTCCCCATGGCGGCGGGTGATTGTCGGCAGACAAGATCGGCGCTGACCGCGACCGGATTTCCCTTGCATGCCGCGCGGCGATGCTGAGGATACGGCTCGAAATCGCCCTTCCGAGCCCGCCCCATGAACGTCCTTTCCATCCAGTCCCAGGTCGTCTACGGCCATGTCGGCAATTCCGCCGCCGCCTTCGTGCTGCAGCGCCAGGGCCATGCGGTGTGGCAGGTGCCGACGGTGCTGTTCTCCAACCACCTGGGCAAGCCGACCTTCCGCGGCCGCGACGTGCCGGCGGAGCAGGCGCGCGACCTGATCGAGGGGCTGAAGGAGTTGGGCTATCTCGACCACGTCGACATGCTGCTGACCGGCTATCTCGGCACGCCCGACACCGCGCGGCTGGCCAAGGAGCTGGCGGGCCTGATCCGGGCGCAGAATCCCAAGGCCATCTTCGCCTGCGATCCGGTGATGGGCGACGATGACGAGCTTTACGTGAAGCCGGACCTGGCCGACGCCATCGCCGAGGAGTTGATCCAGGCGGCGGACGTGCTGCTGCCCAACGTGTTCGAGCTGGGGCGGCTGACCGGGCGCGTGGTCAAGGACGAGGCCTCCGCGCTGGACGCCGCCCGCGCGCTGCAGGACCAGACCGGCGTGAAGCTGGTCATCGCCACCGGCGTGCCGGCGGCGTCCCCCGACCGCATCGCCGCCTACGCCATCACGGCCGACGGCAAGCATCGCGCCGAGGCCGCGCGGCGCAAGCTGCGGGTGTCCGGCACCGGCGACACCTTCTCGGCCTTGTTCAACGGCCACTACGTGACCTCGCGCGATGCCGCCAGGTCGCTCGACTTCGCCATGAGGGCGATGGAGGTCATCTGCACCGCGACCTCGGAAGCGGACGCCGACGAATTGCTGATCGTGCAGACGCAGGAAGAGTGGGCGAAGGCGCAATAGGCCCGGCCGCACAGGCGCTCAGAGAACAACCCCCTCCCCTACCCTCCCCCGGCTTGGGGGAGGGAGATATACAAAACCCTCCCCCGAGCCGGGGGAGGGTCAGGGTGGGGGCGCTCGGAGTTGCAGAGCGCTGATCTTGCGGTGAAGGTTACGCCGCCGCCTTGCCGCTCAGATAGTCCTTCGCCAGAACTTCCGCGATCTGCACCGCGTTGAGCGCGGCGCCCTTGCGCAGGTTGTCGGCGACGACCCAGAACGACAGGCCGTTCTCGATCGTGTGGTCCTCGCGGATGCGGCTGACATAGACCTTGTCCTCGCCCGCCGCCTCCACGGGGGTCACGTAGCCCTCGTTGGCGCGGTGGTCGACCACGCCGATGCCGGGGGCGGCCTTCAGCGCGGCGCGCGCCTCCTCGGCCGAGATCGGCCGCTCGAACTCCACGTTCACCGCCTCGGAATGGCTGACGAAGACCGGCACGCGCACGCAGGTCGCCGTCACCTTGATCGCCGGGTCGAGGATCTTCTTGGTCTCGACCGACATCTTCCATTCTTCCTTGGTGTAGCCGTCATCCATGAAGACGTCGATGTGCGGGATGACGTTGAAGGCGATCTGCTTGGTGAACTTCTCGCGCTCGAGCGGGGCGTTCATGTAGATGCCGCGCGTCTGGTTGAAGAGCTCGTCCATGCCGTCCTTGCCCGCGCCCGACACCGACTGGTAGGTCGCCACCACCACGCGCTTGATCTTGGCGATCTCGTGCAGCGGCTTCAGCGCCACCACCATCTGGATGGTCGAGCAGTTCGGGTTGGCGATGATGCCGCGCTTCTTGTAGCCGGCGATGGCGCCCGGATTGACCTCCGGCACCACCAGCGGGATGTCCGGGTCCATGCGGAAATACGAGGTGTTGTCGATGATCACGGCGCCGGCCGCGGCGGCCTTCGGCGCGAAATCGGCGGAGACCTTGGCGCCCGCCGAGGACAGCACGATGTCGATGCCCTTGAAGTTGAACTTGCCGAGCTCCTGGACCTTCAGCACCTCGTCCTCGCCGAAGGAGACCTCGCTGCCCACCGAGCGCGACGAGGCCAGGGCGACGACATCGTCGACCGGGAATTCCCGCTCCGACAGCGTCTGCAACATCTCGCGGCCCACATTGCCCGTGGCGCCGACCACCGCTACCCGATAACCCATGACCTACTCCTCAAAGCAAAAAGGCCGCATCTTGCTGCGGCCTTCGGTTTCGTCGGAACTTTGACTTCCTCAGGCCGCGCGACATCCTCCGGCAGTCTTGCCGGTGGTCTTTTTGGTGGTCTTCGCGCTGATCACAGCCTGGATCACGTTACAATTCCCTGAACGAGGCTTCTTGCCCCGGATCGGCGGCCTTTCTACAGAGATTGCGGCCACCTGTCAAATGCCTGGAAACCCGGCGAATCGCCGGGAACCGCTATTTCACCGACACGACCTTGAAGGGCCGGGTGACCCCGTCATGCTCGGTGATCGAGACATATTCCCCGGGCAGGAAGAAGTGGCGGTCGAACTTGAAGGCCGGCTCGTCGTCGTCCTCGCCGGGGGCGTAGGAGAATACCCAGCGGTCGTGGCCGAGATGCAGCAGCGTGCCCTCCTCGGTCTTCTCCCCTGCCCAGAAGCGATGCACCCGGCAGGCGCCCTTTTCGCGGCGGTAGAGATCGAGGTCGAGATGGCCTTCCCGGTTCAACGGCGCCACGAATTCGTAGCCGCAGCGCGCATTGCCCTCGGGGAATTCCTTGGTCCGCGCCAGTTCCAGGCGGATGGTCTTGAGCTTGCTGTCGGGCATGTCCAGTACCGTCCCCTCAATGGGTCATGAAGACGGGCACATTGGCCGCGTCGATCATGTGGCTGGTGACGCCGCCCAGCACCAGGTGCTTCAGCCGGCTGTGGGTGTAGGCGCCCATCACCAGCAGGCCGGCATTCACCTCGCGCGCCGCCATCAGCAGCCGCTCGGCGATGGTGCCCATGTGCTCGGCCGCTTCGCCGACCGAGGCGGCGACGCCCTGCCACGCCAGGTAATGCGTCAGGTCGGCCGCCGATTGCGTGCCGGCATGGCCTTCCTTCACGTTGATGACGCGCACCCGCGGCCGTCCGGCCAGGAGCGGCAGCGCCGCGCTGATCGAGCGGATGCCTTCGATCGAGCCGTTCCAGGAGATGATGGCCGGGCCCTTGATCATCGCCTCGACATGGTCGGCGGACATTTCCCCCGGCACCAGCAGCACCGGTCGGCCGGCGGAGAACAGCGCGTCCTCGACCGCGACGGCGATGAGGTCCAGCGCCTGCTCCGATTTCGGCCGCGCCATGACGATGACATCGGTCAGCCGGCCGAAGCGGGCGAGCAGTTCCGATTCCTGGCCCTTCTCCGCGCGGTATTCGGCGCTCGGCCCGGAGACGCTGCCCGGCTGGGTCGCCAGCGCGACGCCGCTCTCCTTGGACCAGGCATCGAAGGTCGCCTTGGCCTGGGCGGCGCGCGCCTCGGCATGGCGCTCGGCGGCGGCCACCACCTCGGCGATGGCGACGCCCACATCCACCATTAGCGGCGTGGTCTTCAGCGGATCGGCGATGGCGTGCAGGCCGACGATATGGCCGCCGGCGAACTTGCTCAGCGCCAAGGCGGCATCGAGCGCCGCGCGGTCCGGCTCCAAGCCGAACAAGGGAACCAGCAGATGCTTGAAAGCCATGACATACCTCCCCTTTGACGATGACCCGCGCAGCGAACGTGCGGCGGAGTTTGACCGGTCGCAACCGAGTATACGCCCAATTCGGCCGGATTTTTCCAGATGACTCAAGTGTCATATGGGGCCAGCCGCCGGGAAGGACGAGCCGCCGAAGGCGCGTGCGGCCGCCGGTCGCAGCCGGACCCGCCCGTCGGCACCGCCCACGGATGGTGAGCGGTGCTGAGCTTGCCGGGGCTCAGCCGGCCAGTTTGCCCAGTTCCTTCAGGATCTCGTCGCCCATGCGGGTGGTGCCGATCTTCGTGCAGCCCGGGGCCATGATGTCGCCGGTGCGGAAGCCGGCGGCGACCACGTTCTTGGCGGCCTGTTCGAGCAAATCGGCGGATTGGCCGAGGTCGAAGGAATAGCGGAACATCATGGCGAGGCTGAGGAGCGTCGCCAGCGGGTTGGCGGCGTCCTTGCCGGCGATGTCGGGGGCCGAGCCGTGCACCGGCTCATAGAGCGCCTTGCGCCGGCCGCTGGCATCGGGCGCGCCCAGCGAAGCCGAGGGCAGCATGCCGAGCGAGCCGGTCAGCATCGCCGCGCAATCGGAGAGCAGGTCGCCGAACAGGTTGTCGGTGACGATGACGTCGAACTGCTTGGGCTGGCGCACCAGCTGCATGGCGCAGTTGTCGGCGTACATGTGGCTGAGCTCGACGTCCTTGTATTCCGCCTGGTGCAGCTTGGTGACCTCTTCGCGCCACAGCACGCCGCTTTCCATGACGTTGGCCTTCTCCACCGAGCAGACGCGGCGGTTGCGCTTGCGGGCCAGCTCGAAGGCGACGCGGGCGACGCGCACGATCTCATGCGTGGTGTAGACCTGGGTGTTGATGCCGCGACGCTCGCCGTTCGGCAGGGTCTCGATGCCGCGGGGCGAGCCGAAATAGACGCCGCCGGTGAGTTCCCGCAGGATCATGATGTCGAGCCCGGCCACCAATTCCCGCTTGAGGGACGAGGCGTCGGCCAGCGCGTCGAACACGATGGCCGGGCGCAGATTGGCGAACAGCTCCATGTCCTTGCGCAGGCGGAGAAGCCCGCGCTCCGGCTTGATCTCGAAGGGCAGGTTGTCCCACTTGGGCCCGCCGACCGCGCCCAGCAGCACCGCATCGGCCTGCATCGCCTTGGCCATCGCCGCGTCGGTCAGCGGCACGCCGTGCTTGTCGATGGAGCAGCCGCCGACCAGCTCGTCCTCGGTGTCGAAGGAGAGCGCCTGGTGCTTGGCGAACCAGTCCAGCACGCGCTTCACCTGGGCCATCACTTCCGGCCCGATGCCGTCGCCGGCCAGGATGAGCAGTTTCTTGTTGGTGGGCATGGAATACTCCGTCGTCTTGGGTTCTCCCCTTCGTCATGGCCGGGCCGCCGCGAAGCGGCGAGACCCGGTCATCCAAGTTGTCAGCGATGGAGCGCGACCAGGAAACTTGGATTGCCGGGTCAAGCCCGGCAATGACGGAAGGGGTGTGTTGTCACCACAGCCAGGGCTGGCCGACTTTCGCCTTGGTCTCGAAGCTGTCGATGTTGGCGGCCTTCTGCATGGTGAGGCCGATGTCGTCGAGGCCGTTCAGCAGGCAGTGCTTGCGGAAGGCGTCGATCTCGAAGCGGATGCAGCCGCCGTCGGGGCCGCGGATCTCCTGCTTCTCGAGATCGACCGAGATGATGGCGTTGGCGCCGCGGCTGGCGTCGTCCATCAGCTTGTCGACCTCCTCCTGCGGCAGCTTGATCGGCAGGATGCCGTTCTTGAAGCAGTTGTTGTAGAAGATGTCGGCGAAGCTGGGCGCGATGACGCAGCGGATGCCGAAATCCAGCAGCGCCCAGGGCGCATGCTCGCGCGAGGAGCCGCAGCCGAAATTCGGCCCGGCCACCAGGATCTGCGCCTTGCGGTACTGCGCCTTGTTGAGGACGAAATCCGGAATCTCCTTGCCGTCCGGCGTGTAGCGCATCTCGTCGAACAAATTCTTGCCGAGGCCGGTGCGCTTGATCGTCTTCAGGAACTGCTTCGGGATGATCATGTCGGTGTCGACATTCATCATCGGCAGGGGGGCCGCCACGCCCGTCAGAGAGGTGAATTTCTGCATCGCCTGAATCCGTTTGCGCGCTGGAAAAGGTGGCGGCCCGCCGGGCCGCCGAACCGCGCGGTTATATGTCATGGGCGTCCGTCTGGCCAGAAGCGAACTGACTCGCGGGGATCCGGCGGATCGCCCGGCGGCAGGCCGAGATCGCGCCGCAAGTGATCCGACAGCCGGTCCGGAAACAACGCGGCCGGGCGGCCGCGCCGGCAGCCTGGAAGAAGGAGACTGACCGCCAATCCCAGCCACCGGCCGCCGCGGTACCCAGTCCTGATCTGCATCGACCCCCCCGTTGGCGATGGCCCGCAGCATGAGCATTTCATCCCTGATTTGACATTTTCATCTGCGCAGGATTTCTATTCATAAATGAATAGCTTGCCTTCCAACTGGGACGACTATCGTGTCTTCGCCGCCATCGTGGCGGAGGGGTCGCTGAGCGCCGCCGCGCGGCGCCTGGGGCTGAGCCAGCCGACCATGGGTCGGCGGCTCCAGGCCCTCGAGCGGAGCCTGGGGGCGAAGCTGCTGGACCGGGTCGATGGCGCCTATGTCCTCACCCCGCGCGGCGCGGAGCTGCTGCCCCTGGTCGAGCAGCTGGTCGAGGCCGGCGAGGCGATCGAACGGGCGCGGCCGGATTTCGCCGAGACGGCGACCGGCATGGTGCGGGTCGCCACCGGCCCCTGGAACAGCCGGTTCCTGGCCCGGCGCCTGCCCGAGCTGCTGGCCGACCTGCCGGGCATCGAGCTGCAGATCCTGAGC
Source organism: Dongiaceae bacterium (assembly GCA_039808885.1). Taxonomy (GTDB): domain Bacteria; phylum Pseudomonadota; class Alphaproteobacteria; order Dongiales; family Dongiaceae; genus Dongia_A. The sequence continues at coordinate 23,462 of JBDHTX010000044.1, forward strand.
GGCAACGTCTTCGCCGATCTGGCGCGGCGCGAGGCCGACATCGCCATCCGCAACCGCCGCCCGGGGGAAGGCAAGCTGGTGCGCCGCGCCCTGCCCGACCCGGCCTATGCCCTGTTCGCCTCGCGCGACTACGTCACGCGCAATCCCGCCGCCCTGACCATGGGCCGCACCCAGGATTGCCGCTGGATCAGCCTGGACGAGAGCCAGGCGCACGCGCCCTCGGTGAGATGGATCGAACGGCATCTGCAGCGCTCCGCCCATGTCCGCTGCAACAATTCGGCCAATGTCCTCGACGCCATCCTGGGCAGCGCTGGCATCGGCATCGCGCCCTGCTGGGTCGCCGCCGACGAGCCGAACCTGGTGCAACTGACCGCGCCGCTCGAGGATTTCGACACCGACGGCCTCTGGCTGGTGGTGCACGAGGATCTGCGCAACCGGCCGCGCGTGCGCCTTGCCGCCGACCGCATCGCCGCCTTGTTCCAGCGCTACCGCAACCTGCTGCAGCCGGAAGGCGCCGGATGACGCTGACCATCCGCCGGCTCGACGCCGACACGCCGGAGGCGGAGCTCGCCGCGCGCTGGCGCTATGACGCGTTCTTCGCCGAGGACGGCGACACGCTTGAGAACTCGCGCGCCGCGCTGATGGACTTTCTCCGCCATCAGGACGGCTACGAGATCGGCCTCGTCGCCGAATGGAATGGCGCGCCCGCCGGGCTCTGCCTGTTCGTGCGCAAGGAGATCGAGCCCAAGCACGATTTGACGCCCTGGCTCGCCGCCCTTTTCGTCGCGCCCGCATTCCGCCGGCGCGGCATCGGCGCGGCGCTGGTGCGCGCCATCGAGGATCACGCGCGGTCGGTCGGCGCCGGGACGCTGCACCTCTATACGCTGGAGGCGGAGCCCTTCTATGCCGGCCTCGGCTGGAAGACGCGCGAGCGCTTCGACTGGCACGGCGAAGACATGGCGCTGATGGCGCGAGAGCTGTGACTAGTGCAGGACGCGCGGCGGGAAGATGCCGCCGGTGCCCCGCTGGGCGAAGGGCTCGCCCCGGGTCAACGCCTTGTCCTTGATCCGATACGGATAGAGCGTGACCACGGAATAGCCGTCGCGATGGTCGAGGGCGACGGCAACGGCATCCGTCTTCGGCTCCTGCGCGCTTTTCGCGGCGAACACGTCATAGAACACCGCCGTCGCCCGGTATTCGCCGTTGCGCGCGGCCTCCGTGAAGGCGTTCCTGAGCTGGCGGATGACGTCCGCCGCGGGCGGATCCGCGCGACCATCCTGCGCCGCGACCGAGACGATCTCGCCCGTCGCCTTCATGGCCGCCGCATAGGGATGGAAGCTGCCGAACTCGGCCAGCATCTTCCAGGCGAAGGGCAGGCTGGCGTCGACCAGGGCCTGGCAATCCTGCTTCGGATGGATGAGCGCCTGCGATGAAGGGGTCGCGGGCGCGGCTTCGGGAATCGCCACGGGGCGGTTGCGCCACCGGCCCAACGCACGAAACAGCCTGGACAGGAAGGCGCGCACCGGGATCCGCCGGAGACGCTAGAGCTTCCGCACGTCCGTCAGGTGGCCGGTCACCGCCGCCGCCGCCGCCATCGCCGGGCTGACCAGGTGGGTGCGGCCGCCGCGACCCTGGCGGCCTTCGAAGTTGCGGTTCGAGGTCGAGGCGCAGCGCTCGCCGGGCGCCAGCTTGTCGGGGTTCATCGCCAGGCACATGGAGCAGCCGGGCTCACGCCACTCGAAGCCGGCTTCGACGAAGATCTTGTCGAGGCCTTCCTCCTCCGCCTGGTGCTTCACCAGGCCGGAGCCGGGCACCACCATCGCGTTGACGTTGGCCGCCACCTTGCGGCCCTTGGCGATGGCGGCCGCCGCGCGCAGATCCTCGATGCGGCCGTTGGTGCAGGAGCCGATGAAGACACGGTCGACCTTGACCTCGGCCAGCCTGGTGCCGGGCTTCAGGCCCATGTAATCCAGCGACCGCTCGACGGCGCGGCGTTTGTTCTCGTCGGCGATGGCTGCCGGATTCGGCACCACGTCCGTGATCGGCAGCACGTCTTCCGGGCTGGTGCCCCAGGTGACCTGCGGCGCGATGTCGGCGGCCTTCAGCACGATCTCGGTGTCGTATCTGGCGCCCGGATCGCTGGGCAGCGACTTCCAGAACGCCACCGCCTGTTCCCACGCCCCGCCCTTCGGCGCCATCGGCCGGCCCTTCAAATAGGCGAAGGTGGTCTCGTCCGGCGCGATCAGGCCGGCCCGCGCACCCGCTTCGATGGACATGTTGCAGACCGTCATGCGGCCTTCCATCGACAGGGCGCGGATCGCCTCGCCGGCATATTCGATGACATGGCCGGTGCCGCCGGCAGTGCCGAGCCGGCCGATGATGGCGAGGGTGATGTCCTTCGCCGTGACACCGGGGCCGACATTGCCTTCCACGGTCACCCGCATGTTCTTCGCCGGCTTCTGGATCAGCGTCTGGGTGGCGAGCACATGCTCGACCTCCGACGTGCCGATGCCGAAGGCCAAGGCGCCGAACGCGCCATGCGTCGAGGTATGCGAATCGCCGCAGACGATGGTCATGCCCGGCTGGGTGAAGCCCTGCTCCGGGCCGATGATGTGGACGATGCCCTGGCGGATGTCCGACATGCCGAAATAGGGCACGCCGAAATCGCGGCAGTTCTGCTCCAGCGTCTCGACCTGGATGCGGCTTTCCGGCTCCTCGATGCCCTTGGAGCGGTCGGTGGTCGGCACGTTGTGGTCCGCCACCGCGAGCGTCGCTTTGGGCTGGCGCACCTTGCGGCCCGCCGAGCGCAGGCCCTCGAAGGCCTGCGGCGAGGTCACCTCATGGACAAGGTGCCGGTCGATGTAAATCAGGCAAGTGCCGTCGTCCTGCTGATGCACCAGGTGGTTTTCCCAGATCTTGTCGAACAGGGTCTTCGGGCTCGCCATCTTTCCTACCGCTCTTGTGCTCTGGCTCTCGCCGTTTGCATCCGTTTTCGTTCGTCATTGCCGGGCTTGTCCCAGCAATCCATGCAACGCCTCAACCGGCACCAATGCCGCATGGATCACCGGGACAAGCCCGGTGATGACGGCTGGTGTGGGGCCTATTCCTCGCCGCCCGCCTGCTGGCCGGTCTTCTCGGTGATGCGGGCAGCCTTGCCGCGGCGGCCGCGCAGGTAATAGAGCTTCGCCCGGCGCACATCGCCGCGGCGGACCAGCTCGATCGAAACCAGGCGCGGCGAATAGAGCGGGAAGACGCGCTCCACGCCCTCGCCGTACGAGATCTTGCGCACGGTGAAGGAGGAGTTGATGCCGGCGTTCTTGCGGGCGATGCACACGCCCTCGAAGGCCTGCACGCGCTCGCGGTCGCCTTCGACCACCTTCACGTTGACCTTCACGGTGTCGCCCGGCGCGAATTCCGGAGCCTTCTTGCCGCCGGTCACCTTCTCGACCTGGCTCTGCTCAAACTTCTGCAACGTATTCATGACGCACGTCCTTTCTTCGTAGATCTCTTGTTCAGTTCTTGGCGCCGATGCGCGCCTTGCGTTCCTGGTAGACGGCCCACAGATCGGGCCGCCGCAATCTCGTCGTCTCTTCCGCCTTCAGCCTGCGCCAGGCGCGGATCTTCTCGTGATGCCCGCTCATCAGCACCTCGGGCACCTGGCGGCCGCACCAATCGGCGGGCCGCGTGTAATGCGGGTATTCCAGCAGCCCGGCCTCGAAGCTTTCCTCTTCCAGCGTCTCCTCGGCGCCCATGACGCCGGGCAACAGCCGCACGCAGGCATCGATCAGCGCGAGGGCCGCCGGCTCGCCGCCCGAGAGCACGAAGTCGCCGAGGCTCACTTCCATCAGCCCGCGCGCCTCGATCACCCGCTCGTCCAGCCCCTCGTAGCGGCCGCACAGCACGACCAGTCCCGGGCCAGCCGACAGGCGCTTCACCAGGTCCTGGGTGAGGACCTGGCCGCGCGGCGTCAGGTAGATCGCCGGCCCCGCCGTCTCGCCATCGCCCGCCACATGCGCCAAGGCCGCATCCACCACGTCGGGCCGCATCACCATGCCGGGACCGCCGCCGAAGGGCGTGTCGTCGACGGTGCGGTGCTTGTCGGTGGCGAAGCCGCGGATGTCGATCGCCTGCAGCGCCCAGTCGCCGCGCTCCAGCGCCTTGCCCGCCAGGCTCAGGCCCAGCGGCCCCGGGAACATCTCCGGGAACAGGGTCAGCACACGGGCGGTCCAGGGAGCCCCAGTCATCGCGCGGCCTCCTGCAATTCGGCATCCTCGGGTTCCTGTTCCGGAACCTCGAAGAAATCCGCCGGCAGGTTCAGCACCACCTTGCCCGCCGCGACATCGACCACCGGCACGAAGGACTTGGTGAAGGGCACCACGAAGCTGTCGCGCTCTCCTCCGTCGTCCGGCGCCACCAGCAGCAGGTCGCCGGCGCCGTAATTGTCGACGGAGACGATGCGGCCATAGGGCTTGCCGGTCGCATCCACCGCCAGCAGCCCGATCAGATCGGCGAAATAGAACTCGTCCGTATCCGTGAGGTGCGGCAGCTTCTCGCGCGCGACATAGAGCTCGGTGCCTTTCAACGCCTCGGCCGCATTGCGGTCCGCAACGCCGGCGATGCGGGCGATCAGGATGCCGCGCGTCGCGTCGGCGGTGCCGACGATGCTGAGTTCGAAGCGCCGCTTCTCCCTGGCGTCGCTCAGGGCGCCATAGGAGGCGATATCCGACGGCTGCGCGGCGAAGGATTTCACCTTCACCTCGCCCTTGATCCCGTGCGCGCCGAGGATGGCGCCCATCAGGAGCAGTTTGTCGGATGTCGCCGAGACCGGCATGACGATCAGCCCGGGTCCGCCGTTACTGCGCCGGAGTCTCGGCGGCCTTCGCCGCCGCTTCGGCCTGGGCCTTCATGCGCTCCTGCGCCTTCGCCTTCGGCTTGTCCTGCTTGGTCTGCTCGCGGCGGACCGGAGCGGCGCACAGGCCTTCCTTGGAGAAGAAATAGGCGACGCGGTCGGAGGGCGTGGCGCCCATCTTCAGCCAATGCTTGGCGCGCTCGGTGTCGAAGGTGACGCGCTTCGGGTCGTCACGGCCCAGCATCGGGTTGTAGGTGCCGATATGCTCGACGAAACGGCCGTCGCGGGCGAAACGCGATTCGGCAACGACGATGCGGTAGTACGGGCGCTTCTTGGCGCCGCCGCGGGTCAGTCGGATCTTCAGGGACACTTGGTTTTCTCCTTACTGCTGTTCGAATTCGGATGTTGATTGATCTCCGGGCCTCACGGCTCGGGGTGATGGCAACAGGCCTCGATCTTGTTCCCGTCGGGGTCGAAGGCGAAGGCGCCGTAGTAATCCGGGTGGTAATGCGGCCGCAGGCCCGGCGCGCCGTTATCGGCGCCGCCCGCCTTCAGCGCGGCCGCGTGGAAATCGTCGATCGCCTTGCGCGTCCTGGCCTGAAAGGCGATGTGGGTGCCGCCCGCGCGGTTGGCGCCGGCGTCGATGCGCTCCGGCTTGCCGATCCAGAAGCTCGGCTTGCCGGCCGTGCCGTAGCCATGGGCGACGATGCCCTCGCCCGGGATGTCGACGGTGTAGACGCAGGCATAGCCGAGCGTGGCCAGCACGCCATCGTAGAAACCCTTGGCCTTGGCCAGGTCGGCGACGCCGATGGAGACGTGGTCGATCATCTTTTGCCTCCGAAGGGCGGGAAGCCGCCCATCGGCGGCAGGCCGCCGCCGCCCATTCCGCCGAGGCCACCGCCGCCGCCCTTCATCAGGGCGGCCATGCCCTGGCGCATCAGGCCCTTCTGGCCCAGCTTGGAGACCTGCTTCATCATGCGGGCCATCTCCATATGCTGCTTCAGCAGCTTGTTGACGTCCTGCACCTGCATGCCGGAACCCTTGGCGATGCGGTTCTTGCGCGAAGCCTTGATGATGTCCGGGTTGCGCCGTTCCTTCGGCGTCATCGAGGAGATGATTGCGAGCGAGCGCCGGATGACCTTGTCGTCGACCTTGCCCTCGAGCTGCTTCTGCATCTTGCCCATGCCGGGCAGCATGCCGAGGATCGAGGACATGCCGCCCATCTTCAGCAGCTGCTTCAGCTGGCTGGCGAGGTCGTCCATGTCGAACTCGCCCTTCTGCATCTTGCGGGCAAGCTTCTCGGCCTCTTCGACTTCGGTATTCTCGATCGCCTTCTCGACCAGGCTGACGATGTCGCCCATGCCGAGGATGCGGCCGGCGATGCGGTCGGCGTGGAAATCCTCCAGCGCGTCCATCTTCTCGCCGACGCCGATCAGCTTGATCGGGCAGCCGGTGACGGCGCGCATGGACAAGGCGGCGCCGCCGCGCGCGTCGCCGTCGACGCGGGTCAGCACGATGCCGGTGACGTTGACGCGCTCCTTGAACGCCTTGGCGACGGTGACCGCGTCCTGGCCGGTCATCGCGTCGGCGACCAGCAGGGTCTCATGCGGCTTGGTCGCGGCATGAACCTCGGCCACTTCCGCCATCAGCTCCTCGTCGATGGCGAGGCGGCCCGCCGTGTCGAGCATGACGACGTCAAAACCTTCAAGCCGGCCCATCTGCAGGGCGCGCTTGGCGATGGCGACCGGCGGCTCGCCCATGACGATGGGCAGCGTCTTCACGCCGACCTGCTCGCCCAGGATCGCCAGCTGCTGCTGCGCCGCCGGGCGGCGGGTATCCAGCGAGGCCATCAGCACGCGCTTGCCCTGCTGCTCGAACAGGCGCTTGGCGATCTTGGCGGTGCTGGTGGTCTTGCCCGAGCCCTGCAGGCCGACCATCAGGATGCCGACCGGAGCGGGCGCGTTGAGGTCGATGCCGGGCTTGGCGTTGGGGCCGGGAGAGAGGAAAGCGACCAGCTCGTCATGGACGAGCTTCACCACCATCTGGCCGGGCGTCACCGACTTGACGACCTTCTCGCCGATGGCGCCTTCGCGCACCTTGGCGACGAAGTCCTTGACCACCGGCAGGGCCACGTCGGCCTCGAGCAAGGCCACGCGGACTTCGCGCATCGCCTCGTCGACATCGGCCTCCGACAGCGCACCGCGCTTGGTCAGCCGGTCGAAGACGCCGCCCAGTCTTTCCTGCAGCTTCTCGAACATGGTGGTCTGTAACGGTCCTTCAAAACAGTCGTCGCGCCAAAACGGAACTGCGCCCGTGCGCGAAACTCGCGGACGGGCGGGGCCCCTCGGGGCCGGGCTTTAACAATGCCGTAAGGCGGGCGGAACCTAGGCGCTGGACCGGCCGGTGTCAACCTCGGCGGTAGCCGAAAATGGCGCCGTCGCTAGAGCGTGACGGAGCGGTCCTCGAGGGCCTTTCCCCATGTGAACACACGATATTTCCGGAATTCGGGCCGGTAATAGGGATCCTTCTCGACCAGCTGGACCGCCTCATCGCGATTGGCGACCTCCAGCACCCACAAGCCGCCGACAAAGGGCTCGCCCGGAGCGGGCCTGAGGCCGCCGCCGATCAGGATCTTGTCCTTGTTGGCGTCGAGGTATGCGAGGTGCTCGGCGCCATGCCGCTTCCTCACCTCCAGCATGCCCGCGGCATCGTCGAAGATAACGACCCACCGCGCCATGTTACGCCGCGTGGGTGATCTGCGGCTGCCGGCCATGCGGCGCGGAGCCCGCGTGCTTGGCCGCGAGCTCTTTTTGCAACTGGCTGATCTGCTGGGTTTTTTCCTGGTTCAAGCGGGCCAGGTCGCGGGCCCGCTTGCGGGTCGACCCGCCGCTGAGCCAGGCGCTGAAGGCGCCGAACAGGAAGCCGAACATCAGGCAGGCCACGATGATGGCGAAAAGCGGGGCTTCCTGGACGAAGGGGAAGGGCCACAGGCTGACTTCGACCGCCTGGCGGTTCTGCACCACGAAGACCACGGCGACCAGCGCCACCAGCAGGAAAACAACCCAATGCAGGAATCGCAGAAGCGTGCGCATGGCGGTCGCCCAATCAGCCTAAGGGATTGATCGGCAGTCTATTGCAAGCGGCCAGCCAGGCAAAGCAACGATCGCCCGCCGTGCCGCGGGGCCGATCAAAAAACTGTCATGGATTCCGCTTCAACTATTCGGCGGGGCTCTTGGCTGGCGTCGCCGGCTTGGCGGCTTCCGGCTCGGCGCGGCCGTTCAAGCGGTCGCGCAATTCCTTGCCGGTCTTGAAGAACGGCACCACCTTCTGCTCCACCGCGACGGTTTCGCCGGTGCGCGGATTGCGGCCGCGGCGCGCATCGCGGAACTTCACCGAGAAGGCGCCGAAGCCGCGCAGCTCCACGCGCTCGCGTTTGGCCAAGGCGCTGGTGATTTCCTCGAAGATCGTGGTGACGATGCGCTCGACGTCGCGATGATACAGGTGAGGGTTGAGCTCCCCGATGCGCAGTATCAACTCCGATTTGGTCATCTAATTGTCCCCCGCCCCGGCGCGTGCTTAGACCGCTGCGGCCCCCGTGTTTCCAGCGCCCATCCCGCGCCTGACTGGATAAGCCTGCCAAGCAAGACGCCGGGCGTCAAGGGTAAGTCGCTCATTTATATGAGTTTTTCGCAGGCCAGTTCAGGGGGTTTTGCAGGCCTGGAAGGGGCCAGGAAGCCCCGGAATCGCTGGAAATGGCCCAAAAAGCACGAAAGCCGGCGGGTTTTACCCCGCCGGCCCTCGATTTCGCGACGTAATGGAGACAGCTCGGTCTTAAGCTTCGTCGCCGTCCTTCTTGCCCTTCTTGGCCTTGGAGAGAGCGGCGCCCAGGATGTCGCCCAGGCTGGCGCCCGAGTCGGATGAGCCGTATTCCGCCATCGCCTGCTTGTCTTCCTCGACCTCGCGGGCCTTGATCGACAGGCTGAGCTTCCGGGTCTTGGCGTCGACCTGGAGGATCTTGGCGTCGACCTTCTCGCCCACGGCGAAGCGGTCAGGCCGCTGCTCGGAACGCTCGCGCGACAAATCCGCCTTCTTGATGAAGCCGGAGAGACCGTCGCTGACGGTGACTTCCAGGCCGCCATCGGTCACCGCCGAGACGGTGCAGGTGACCACCGCGCCCTTCTTCAGGGTGTTGGCGGCCTCGGCGAAGTTGTCCTTCTGCAGCTGCTTCACGCCGAGGGAGATGCGCTCCTTCTCCACGTCGACGTCGAGCACCTTCACCTTCACGGTGTCGCCCTTCTTGTAGGCCTGCACGGCTTCCTCGCCCGACTTGTCCCAGGACAGGTCGGAGAGATGCACCATGCCGTCGATCTCGCCCGGCAGGCCGACGAAGAGGCCGAACTCGGTGATGTTCTTCACCTCGCCCTGGATCTCGGTGCCGACCGGGAACTTGTCGACGAAGCTGGACCACGGATTGTCCAGGCACTGCTTCAGGCCCAGCGAAATGCGGCGCTTCACCGGATCGACGTCCAGCACCATCACTTCGACCTCCTGCGAGGTCGAGACGATCTTGCCCGGATGGACGTTCTTCTTGGTCCAGCTCATTTCTGAAACGTGGACGAGGCCCTCGATGCCCGGCTCCAGCTCCACGAAGGCGCCGTAATCGGTGATGTTGGTGACGCGGCCGGTGAACTTGGTGCCGACCGGATACTTCTGGGCGACGCCCTCCCACGGATCGGCCTCGAGCTGCTTCATGCCGAGGCTGATGCGCTGGGTCTCCGGGTTGAAGCGGATGACCTGGACCTGCACGGTCTGGCCGATGTGCAGGGCCTCGCTCGGGTGGTTGATGCGGCGCCACGCGATGTCGGTGACGTGCAGCAGGCCATCGACACCGCCGAGATCGACGAAGGCGCCGTAATCGGTGATATTCTTCACCACGCCCTGGAGGACCTGGCCTTCCTTTAGGTTGGCGACCAGCTCGTTGCGGGCCTCGGCGCGGCTCTCCTCGAGCACGGCGCGGCGCGACACGACGATGTTGCCGCGGGCGCGGTCCATCTTGAGGATCTGGAACGGCTGCGGCGTGCCCATCAGCGGGCCGACGTCGCGCACCGGACGGATGTCAACCTGGCTGCCCGGCAGGAAGGCCACGGCGCCGGAGAGGTCGACGGTGAAGCCGCCCTTCACGCGGCCGAAGATCACGCCGGTGACGCGCTGGTTGTCCTTGAACTGCTTCTCCAGCAGCGTCCACGATTCCTCGCGGCGGGCCTTCTCGCGCGACAGCAGGGCTTCGCCGTGCTTGTCTTCCATGCGCTCGAGATAGACCTCGACGATGTCGCCGGTCTTGATCTCGGGCTTCTGTCCCGGGACGGCGAATTCCTTGAGCGCGACGCGCCCCTCGGACTTCAAGCCGACATCGACCAGGACGAATTCATTTTCGATTCCGACGACGGTGCCCTTGAGCACGCTGCCTTCGAGGCCGGAGCTGGCGCCGAGGGTCTCCTCGAGCAGCGCGGCAAAAGATTCGGATTTCGGTTTTTCCTTCAAGGCTGACTTAGCCATGCAAAAAGTATCCTTTCACGTTGTTTCCGGCCGACCGGTTGTCTCCGGCGGTCTTGGAAGCGTTGCACAAATGGACTTCGGCAGGACGGACGCTAGCCGTTCATCTTGCTCAAGACGAAGGCGAGCGCTTGGTCGAACACCTGGTCGGCGGTCAAGTCGGAGGTGTCGATGATCTTTGCATCCGCCGCCGCTTTGGTCGGCGAAATGGAGCGGCCCTGATCCCGGGCATCCCGCTCCTGCATGTCCTGCAAAACCCGCGCGTATATAGCCTTCTCACCCCCCTCTTGCAACCCGCGGCCTTGCAGCTCCTTGAACCGGCGCTGGGCGCGGGCCTCGACGCTGGCGGTGATGAACAGCTTGGCCGGGGCGTCCGGGCAGACGACGGTGCCGATGTCGCGACCATCGAGCACCGCGCCCCTACCAGATTTAGGGGGTTTTGCGGCAAAATCGCGCTGCCAGTTGAGGATCGCCGCCCGCACGCCCGGAATGGCCGCGACGATCGAGGCGGCCCGGCTGGTCGCCTCGTCGCGCAGGGCCGGGTCGCCGAGCAGGTCGGGTCTGAGCGCCTCGGCCGCGGCGATGGCGGCTTCCGCGTCCGCCGGGTCCTTGCCGGCGCGCAGGACGGTCAGGCCCACGCCGCGATAGAGGCCGCCCGTATCGAGGAAATCGAAGCCGAAATGCGCCGCCAGGCGACGGGCCAGCGTGCCCTTGCCGGCGGCCGACGGCCCGTCGACGGTGATGACGAAGGAGGTCATCGATTTGAATGCGTGATGCCGGCGCCGAGACCGTTCATCAGGTCGACAAAGCCGGGGAAGGAGGTGCCGATCGCCTCGGCGTCGTCGATCTCCACCGGCTTCTGCGTCGCCATGCCGAGCACCAGGAACGACATGCCGATGCGGTGGTCGAGCTTGACCGGAATGCGCACGCCGCCGACTGGAATCTTGCCGCCGCGCACGGCGAGGGTGTCCTCGCCCTCGGTCACGTCAACGCCGCAGGCGGCGAGGCCCTGGGCCATGCCGGACAGGCGGTCGCTTTCCTTCACCCGTAGTTCTGCCAGACCGAGCATTCGAGTTTCGCCTTCAGCGAAGGCGGCGATGACGGAAAGGATCGGATATTCGTCGATCATCGAGGGCGCCCGCTCCGGCGGCACGGTGACGCCTCTCAGCGTCTTGCCGTGGCGCACGCGCAGATCGCCCACCTTCTCGCCCGCCTCGACCCGCGCATTCTCGATGGTGATGTCGGCGCCCATCTCCAGCAGCGTCTCGATCAGGCCGATGCGGTGCGGGTTCAGGCCGATATTCGGCACCAGGATCTCCGAGCCCGGGACGATCAGCGCGGCGGCGATCGGGAAGGCGGCGGAGGACGGATCACCCGGCACCACGATCTTGCGCCCGGTGATCTCCGGCTGGCCGGTCAGCGACACCGCGCGGCCTTCCTTGGTCTGCTCGACCGTCAGCGTGGCGCCGAAGCCCTTCAGCATCAGCTCGGTATGATCGCGGGTCGGCTCCGGCTCGATCACCGTGGTGATGCCGGGCGTGTTGAGACCCGCCAGAAGGATCGCCGATTTCACCTGGGCCGAGGCCACCGGCAGCTTGTAGGTGATGGGCATCGGCTCCGCCGTGCCGATCACCGCCAGCGGCGGCCTTCCGCCGGCGCGCGCGACGATGCGGGCGCCCATCTGCGACAAGGGCTCCGACACCCGCGCCATGGGGCGCGAGCGCAGGGACGCGTCGCCGGTGAAGAAGGTGACGAAGTCGTAGGCCGCCACCAGGCCCATCAGCAGGCGCGTACCGGTGCCGGCATTGCCGAGGTCGAGCACGTCCGGCGCCTCGCGCAACCCGCCGATGCCGCGGCCGCGCGCACGCCACACGCCGTCGGCGCCGCGTTCCGCCTCGCCGCCGAGTTGCCGCATGGCGGCGGCGGTGCGCAGCACATCCTCGCCCTCCAGCAGGCCGTGGATTTCGGTCTCACCCACCGCCAGCGCGCCCAGCATCAGGGAGCGGTGTGAAATCGACTTGTCGCCGGGAACCCTGGCCGTGCCGGTCAGGCGCCGTGCCGTGCGCGAGGCAAGCGGCCGCGGCGCGGCTGCTGGGGGATGTTCGGTCAAAAGGGGTACCTCTCGGCGGGTCGACACGGCGGCGCGAAACGGGCCGCCGAACGGTTGCACGGGCCGGGAGGTTTTAGCACAAGGGCCGGCTGCCGCAACATTGGGCGCGCGGCGCGGTTGACAGTGCTGCCGGAGCATGGCAATGGGGCCGAAACCTGTCGACAACATCTGACCAGTCACCCGGGCGCCGCCCCGGCCAAGGAGTAAGCGACGTGAGCAAACCGGAATGGGGCACCAAGCGCACCTGCCAGAGCTGTGGCGCTCATTTCTACGATCTGCGCAAGGATCACATCGTCTGCCCGAAATGCGGCACCACCTATGATCCCGAGGCGGTGCTGAAGTCGCGCCGCGGCCGGGTGGTGGAGAAGCTGGTCCCGGTCAAGCCGGCGCCGGAGCCCGAATTGCCCGAGGCCGAGGC
>JBDHTX010000045.1:0-35722 GCA_039808885.1 Dongiaceae bacterium
GCATCACCGGCGGCGGCGGCAACGACCGCATCGACGGCGGCTACGGCAACGACGTGGCGCTCTATGTCGCCGACCTGCTCGGCTACGTCCTGGTGCACAATGCCGACGGCTCGTGGCTGGTGTCCGACCGCACGCTGGCCGAGGGCACCGACCGGCTGGAGCGCATCGAGGCCATCTCCTTCGCCGGCACGACCTTCTCCGCCGCCGATCTCGACCTGCGCCTGTCCGGCAAGATCGGCGACCACTACGAGATCACCGGCACCGCCGCCGCCAACACGCTCGCCGGCGCCACCGGCAACGACATTCTCGACGGCGGCGGCGGCAACGATCTGCTGGTCGGCTATGACGGCAACGACACCTATGTCGTCGATTCGGCCGGCGACGACGTGGTCGAGGCCGCCGGCGGCGGCTACGACACGGTGAAGGCCAGCGCTAGCTATACCCTTGCCGCCAATGTCGAGGACCTGACCCTGGGCGGCAACGCCGCCATCAACGGCACCGGCAACGACCTCGGCAACGTCATCAACGGCAATGCCGCCGGCAACACGCTGGCCGGCCTCGCCGGCGCGGACTCGCTCTACGGCAAGTCCGGCAACGACCTGCTGAAGGGCGGCGACGGCGACGACTGGCTCTATGGCAGCGACGGCATCGACACGCTCGAGGGCGGCAACGGCAACGACGTGCTCAATGGCGGCGCCGGCGCCGACGTCATGAAGGGCGGCACCGGCAACGACATCTACTATGTCGACAACGTCGCCGATTCGGTGACCGACACCAGCAACAGCAGCGGCGGCGGCTATGACGAGGTGCGCAGCACGGTCAGCTTCACCCTCGCCTCCGCGCTGGAGGACCTGCGCCTGTCCGGCTCCGCCAACATCGACGGCACCGGCAACAGCGGCGACAACCGGCTGATCGGCAATGCCGGCAACAACCTGCTCAGCGGCGGCTACGGCAATGACCGGCTGGAGGGCAATGCCGGCGACGACACGCTGGACGGTGGCCGCGGCGCCGACCGGATGCAGGGCGGCGCCGGTGCCGATACCTTCCAGCTGCGCAAATACGACATCGCCGGCGATGCGATCCTGGATTTCTCCGGCGCCGAGGGCGATTTCATCACCATCGCCGGCTTCACGTCCAAGGCGCAGCTGGTGCATGAGACCGGGTCCACCTGGTCGGTGGTCGACGGCGCCTATCGCGAGACGTTCCAGATCACCGGCGTCGCCGCGCTCAATCCCGACCAATACGCCTTCACCGCCTGATTTCGCCCGTTCGCGGAACGCGCCGCCGCAAGCCCAGTTCAAGCTGGCGGCGTTTGGCGCTATTCTCGCCCGACTGCGCGCCGGGGCTGCCGAATCGGCGGCCCCTATTGGGGAGAATGTGGCCATGGTGTTTCCCGCCATTCGGGCGGCAATCCGGCGGATTGCGCTTGCCGTCCTGGTGCTGGCGCCGCTGACCGGCGGCGCGGCCTTGGCGCAGCAGAGCCCGGCCGGAACGGCCCAGACCCCGCCGCCCCATGAGGTCGAGTTGCTGCTCGACCTGCTGCGCGATCCGGCGGTGCAGCAATGGCTGGCGGCGCAGGGTGAGGCCCAGCGCGCGGCCGCGACGCCGGAAAGCGCCCCGGCGCCGGTCGTCGACGCGTCGATGCCCGGCTATTTCGCGCAGCGCCTGCAGGTGCTGCGCGACAATCTGGCCTTGCTGGCCGCGGCCCTGCCGCTGCTGCCCGACGACCTGCGGCGGGCCTGGATCATCCTGTCGCTCGAATTCGAGGAGAAGGGGCTGCTCTCGATCCTGCTGCTGATCGCCATCTTCGGCGGCGTCGGCGTCGCCTGCGTCTGGGCCTACTGGCAGTTGACCACGGGGTTCCGCAACTGGCTGATCGGCAGCGAGATCAAGAGCGTCGGCGACCGCCTGCGCGCCATGACCGCGCGCCTGACCTTCGCCACCGGCTGGGCAACGTCCTTCGCGCTGGGCAGCGTCGGCGTGTTCCTGTGCTTCACCTGGCCGCCGCTGCTGCGCGAGATCGTGCTCGGCTACCTGATCGCGCTGCTCTGCGCCTGGCTGGGGCGGATCGTCGGCGGCTTCCTGCTGGCGCCGGGCGGCGGCCGCGCCGCGCGCTTCCGCATCGTGCCGATGTCGGACGAGGCGGCGCGCTTCTGGCATCGCCGCATCATGGTCGCCGTCGGCGTGCTGGCTTTCGCCTGGGTGACGCTGGGATTGCTGCGCACGCTCGGCGTCTCGCCGGCCGGATTGAAGATCCTGTCCTATGCCGCCGGCATCGTCCTGCTCGGCCTGGGGCTGGAGATGATCTGGCGCCGGCCCACCACCGCCGTGCCGCGCGAAATGAGCGGCCGGCGGCTCGGCCCGCGCGGCACGGCGGTGATCGCCACCATCCTGCTCGCCCTCATCTGGCTGCTCTGGGCCCTGCACCTGATGCCGGGCTTCTGGCTGCTGCTGATCGGCACCGCGTTGCCGCTGTCGCTCTCGGTCAGCCGCCGCGCGGTGGATCACCTGCTGCGCCCGGTCGAGGGCATGGAGACGGACCCCGCGGCGGAAGGCGGCGGCGCGCCGGTCATGGCGGCGGTGGCACTGGAGCGCGGCCTGCGCGCCGGGCTCATCATCGGCGCCGCCTTGCTGCTCGCCTATGTGTGGAAGATCGACCTGATCGCTCTCACCGCCCGCGACACGGTCTCCACCCGCCTGATCCGCGGCAGCCTGAGCGCCATCGTCATCGTCCTGGTCGCCGATTTCCTGTGGCGCCTGGCCCGCGCCATCATCGACCGCAAGATCGCCGGCGCGGTGGCCGTGGTGCATGTCGACGGCGAGGAGGCGCGGCGGCGCGCCCGGCTGCGAACCCTGCTGCCGATCCTGCGCAACATGCTGTTCGTGGTGGTGATGGCGGTGGCGGCGATGATGGTGCTGTCCGCCCTCGGCGTCGAGATCGGCCCGCTGATCGCCGGCGCCGGCGTGGTCGGCGTCGCCGTCGGCTTCGGCGCGCAGACCCTGGTGAAGGACATCATCAGCGGCGTGTTCTACCTGCTCGACGACGCCTTTCGCGTCGGCGAATACATCCAGAGCGGCAGCTACAAGGGCACGGTCGAATCCTTCTCGCTGCGCTCGGTCAAGCTGCGGCACCATCGCGGGCCGCTGTTCACCGTGCCGTTCGGCGAGCTGGGCGCGGTGCAGAACATGAGCCGCGACTGGGTCATCGACAAGATGCAGATCGGCATCACCTATGACAGCGATCTCGACAAGGCGAAAAAGATCATCAAGCAGGTGGGCAAGGAGCTGGCCGCCGATCCGGAGTTCAAGGAGAACATCATCGAGCCGCTGAAGATGCAGGGCGTCGAGCAGTTCGGCGACTACGCGATCCAGATCAAGATGAAGATGATGACCAAGCCGGGCGAGCAATTCGTCATCCGGCGCAAGGCCTATGCCCTGATCAAGAAGGCCTTCGACGCCAACGGCATCCATTTCGCCTTCCCCACCGTGCAGGTGGCGGGCGGCGAGGACAACGCCGCCATCGCCCGCCAGGCGCTCGAGTTGACCAGGCCGCCGGCGCCGGAAGGGGCGTAGCGGAGGAGGCATGGCCGGCCCGCCTAGCCCGCGCGGATGGCCTTTTCCATGATCTCGTCGACGAAGGCGGCCTTGGCATCGGTATAGGCTTCGCGGTCGTCGCGATGCGCGGCGGCCAGGTGGCGCTTCAGCCGCTCGTAGCGGCGGACATCCTCGGGATGCGTCCGCAGATGGTCGCGGAAGGCGAGCCGGCGCCACATCTCCCCGCTCGTTTCGGTCATGTGCACGTGATGCGTCCGGCGCGCGCCGCGGGGCGGCAGGCCCTTGACGAAGAACATGCGATCGGTCTTCGGATTGTCGTACCAGTAGAGATAGCCGAGGTCCTCGAGCGGCGCGATCGCGCGGTCCTCGGCCTCGGCCAGCGAGCGCACCGCGATCAGGATGTCGATGATCGGCTTGGCGGCGAGGCCCGGCACCGCCGTGCTGCCGAAATGCTCGAGGCCGAGGATGAGCTCCGGCGGCAAGGCCGCGCGCAGCCGCGCCGCTTCCGCGGCGAACAGCGCCGGCCAGCGCGGATCATAGCCGACGATCTCGATCTCATCCATGCCGGTGCTCCGGCCGCAATCAGCCCTCGTAGCCGGAGACGTAATCCGCCTCGTCGATCTCGATGATGGTCGGCGCCTTGCGCTTGGTCGCCGCGCGCAGCTGCGCCGGCAGATCGGCCGGGTCCTTCAGCTTCACCGCCTCGCAGCCGAAGCCCTTGGCGAGGAGCTGGAAGTCCGGCGTCCAGATGTCGACGCCGATCGGGTGGATCTGCTTCGAGATCATGTAGTTCTTGATCTCGCCATAGCCGTAGTTGTTCCACAGCAGCACGATGACCGGCGCCTCGATCTCGCGCGCCGAGGCCAGCTCCTGGATGGTGAACTGGAAGCCGCCATCGCCGACCAGGCACACGACCGGGCTGTCGGGTGCTGCCAGCTGCGCACCGATGGCGGCCGGCAGCGCGTAGCCCAGCGTGCCGAAGCCGGTCGAGGAGGTGAAATAGCGGCGCGGCGCGGCGGAGGGATAGTAGACCGAGGCGGCATAGACCGGCTGCGCCGAATCGCCGACCACGATGGCGCCCGGCAGGGCGTCGCGCGTGGTTTCCAGCAGATGCAGGCAGGCGCGATAGAGCGGGCTGAGGTCGGCGATCATCTTGTCGCGCGTCGCCGCGGCGCGGCCGGCGCCGTCGCGCCGATGGGCCGCCAGCAGCAGCGGCACCAGCGCGGCGCAGGCCTCCGATGCCTCCGCGATGATCGGCAGGTCGACCAGGCGCGAGCGCGCGATCTGCTCGGCGTCGATGTCGATGCGGATGCTCTGGCCCAGGAAGCGCCCGCCGCCCAGTTCCAGCCAGTCGTAATCGGTCGGGCCGAACTCGGTGCCGATGGCAAGGACGACATCGGCCTCCTCGATCAGCTTGATGCAGGGCGGCATCGAGGGATTGGCCGGCACCGCCAGCGGATGGCCGGGCGGCAGCAGGCCGCGGCCGTTCACCGTCATCAGCACGGGCGCGTCCAGCTTCTCCGCCAGCTCGCGGATGAAGGGCGCCGCGTCCTGCGCGCCGCCGCCGACCAGCAGCAGCGGCATCTTCGCGCGGTTCAGCATATCGGCGGCCCGCTGCAGCGCCGTCGGCGACGCGGCGGGCGGCGCCGGCGGGGTCGCCGCCTTGACCGGCGGCAGGCCCTCGGCCGAGGCGGTGATCACGTCCAGCGGCAATTCGATATGCACCGGGCGCGGGCGCGCGCCGGCGAAGATCGAAAACGCGCGGGCGACGACCTTGGGCAGCTCCGCCGGCTTGGTCACCGTGTGGCTGAAGGCGGAGACCTGCCGAATCAGCTGGCGCTGGTCCTGCAGCTCATGCAGCCAGCCTTCGCCGGAGCCGATCTGGCCCAGGGCGTTGACGGCGGAGATCACCAGCATCGGGATCGAATCGCCATAGGCCTGGCCCATGGCGGTGGCGATGTTGGTCATGCCCGGGCCGGTGATGATGAAGCACACGCCCGGCTTGCCGCTGACCCGCGCATAGCCGTCGGCCATGAACCCGGCGCCCTGCTCGTGGCGCGGCGTCACATGGCGCAGCGCGGTGTTGGGCATGCCGCGATAAAGCTCGACCGTATGCACGCCGGGAATGCCGAAGACGACCTCGACGCCATAGGCTGCCAGCAGCTCGGCCAGATACATGCCGACGGTTTTCATGGATACTCCCCTGATCCGACACGCTTTCCCGCCCCGGCAAGAGACCTCTGCACAATTCCTGGGCGGATTTCCGCCTTCCTTTAGCGCGTTCGGCGGCGATTTGCGATTCCCTTCGGCTGCGCGGATTGGCTCATTTGACTCTGCCGCGGCCGGACGCCATTGATGAGCCATTCCCGCGGCCTTTCATGTGGTTCGGATGCAGTTTCGTACGGTCGTTCTCGGTCTGGTCCTGCTCGCCGGCGTGGCCGGCGGCGGCTATGCCGTGTGGCGCGAGCAGCAGAAGGACTGGCTGCCCGACGGCTTCGCCCGCGCCAACGGGCGCGTCGAAGCGACGCAGATCGAGATCGCCACCAAGCTGCCCGGCGAGTTGCTCGAGGTGAATGTCCGCGAGGGCGACGATGTCGCCGCCGGCCAGGTGCTGGCCCGGGTCGAATCCGACGAGGTCGAGGCGCAGCTGCGCGGCGCCCAATCCGAGGTCGCGCGCTACCGCCAGGGGCTGTCGGAGGCGCAGGCGCAGCTCGCCAGCCTGCACAGCCAGACCGCCTTCGAGCGCAGCGAGCTCGCCCGCGTGCAGAAGGTGTTCGAGAAGGGCTTCGCCTCCAAGGACAAGCTGGAGGCGCAGCAGACCAAATACGCTTCCGCCCAATCCGCCGAGCGCGCGGCGCAGGCGGCGGTGGACGGCGCCGCCGACGCCATCAACACCGCGCAAGCGGAGATCGACCGGCTGCAAAGCCTGCTCCTGCATGCCGAGTTGAAGGCGCCGAAGGCCGCGCGGGTGCAGTACCGCCTGGCCGAGCCGGGCGAGATCCTGGCCAGCGGCGGCCGCGTCCTGACCCTCATGGATCTCGATGACGTCTATATGACGGTGTTTCTCTCCGCCGCCGATGCCGGGCGCCTCGGCATCGGCAGCGAGGCCCGGCTGGTGATGGACGCGGCACCCGACTACGTGTTCCCGGCCAAGGTCTCCTTCGTCGCCGCCGACGCGCAGTTCACGCCCAAGTCGGTCGAGACCCAGAGCGAGCGCGAGAAGCTGATGTTCCGCGTCAAGCTGGTGGTCGATCCGGCGCTGGTGCAGAAGTTCCGCTCCCAGGTGAAGCCGGGCCTGCGCGGAATCGCCTATGTGAAGGTGCGTGCCGACGCGCAATGGCCGGCCGAACTGACGCCGAAGCTGCCGCAATGAGCATTGCCGACGAGCAACCGGGAAACGGTGCGCGCGTCGCCGACCTGAGGAACGTCTCGCATCGCTACGGCAAGCTCGCGGCGCTGAAGGACATCGACCTCGCGATTCCGGCGGGCTGCATGGCCGGCCTGATCGGCCCGGACGGCGCCGGCAAGTCCACCCTGCTCGGCCTGGTCGCGGGTACCAAGCGCCTGCAGACCGGCGCGATCCGCGTGCTCGGCGGCGACATCGCCGAGACCGCGCACCGGCGGCACTGCTATGCCCGCATCGCCTTCATGCCGCAGGGCCTGGGGAAGAACCTCTATCCGACCCTGACGGTGACGGAAAACCTGCATTTCTTCGGGCGCCTCTATGGCCAGGACAAGGCGGAGCGCGACGCGCGCATCGCCGAGCTGCTCGCGGCGACCGGGCTGGCGCCGTTTCCCGACCGGCCGGTGGGCAAGCTCTCCGGCGGCATGAAGCAAAAGCTGGGCCTGTGCTGCGCGCTGATCCACGATCCCGATTTGCTGATCCTGGACGAGCCCACCACCGGCATCGACCCGCTGTCGCGCCGGCAGTTCTGGGACCTGATCGACCACATCCGCGCCCGCCGCACGGGCATGAGCGTGCTGGTCGCCACCGCCTATATGGAGGAGGCCGAGCGCTTCGACTGGCTGGCGGCGATGTCCGAAGGCCGCGTCATCTCCACCGGGACCGCGGCGGATTTCGAGCGCCGCACCGGGGCGGCGGATCTGGAGGCCGCCTTCATCCAGCTGCTGCCGGCGGAGAAGCGCGAAGGCCACCAGCCGGTGGTGCTGCCGCCGCGCAGCGGCGATGACGGCGAGCCGGCGATCGAGGCCAGCAATTTGACCTGCCGCTTCGGCGATTTCACCGCCGTCGATAAGGTGAGCTTCCAGATCCACCGCGGCGAGATCTTCGGCTTCCTCGGCTCCAACGGCTGTGGCAAGACCACGACGATGAAAATGCTGACCGGCCTGCTGCCGGCCACCGAGGGCGAGGCGAAGATCTTCGGCCGCACGCTCGATGCCGCCGATCTGCAAACCCGCCGCCATGTCGGCTATATGTCGCAGAGCTTCTCGCTCTATTCCGAGCTGACGGTGCGGCAGAACCTGGACCTGCATGCGCGCCTGTTCCATCTGCCGGCGGCGGAGGTGGGCCCGCGGATCGCCGAGATGCTGCGGCGCTTCGACCTGGAGGCTGTCGCCGACACGCTGCCGCCGGCCTTGCCGCTCGGCGTGCGCCAGCGCCTGTCCCTCGCGGTCGCTCTCATCCACAAGCCGGATCTGCTGATCCTGGACGAGCCCACGTCCGGCGTCGATCCGGTGGCGCGCGACGAGTTCTGGCGCTATCTGATCGCGCTGTCGCGGCAGGACCGCGTCACCATCTTCATCTCCACCCATTTCATGCACGAGGCGGAGCGCTGCGACCGCGTCTCGCTGATGCATGCCGGAAAGGTGCTGGCGGTCGGCGCGCCTTCCGACCTGGCGCGCGAGCGCGGCGGCGCCTCGCTGGACGACGCCTTCGTCGCCTACCTGCAGGATGCGGTGGGCAGCTCGGTCGCGCCGCCCACCGGCGATTTCGCGCGCCCGCCCGACGCGGACGGACACGGGCTCGAGGCGGCGGCGCGCGCCTTCAGCTTCGGCCGGCTGCTCGCCTTCGCCGCCCGCGAGCTGACCGAGATCCAGCGCGACCCGATCCGCCTGACCTTCGCGCTGCTGGGGCCGCTGATCCTGCTGGTCACCTTCGGCTTCGGCATCTCCTTCGATGTCGAGCGCCTGCCCTTCGCCGCTTATGACGCCGACCGCACGCCGGAGAGCCGCGAATTGCTCGAGGCGCTGAGCGGCTCGCGTTATTTCGTCGAGCAGCCGGCCCTGGCCGGCCCGGCGGAGATGGAACGGCAGCTGAGAAGCGGCGCCCTCAGCCTCGCCTTGGAGATTCCCGCCGGCTTCGGCCGCGATTTGTGGCGCGGCGAACGGCCCCAGGTCGCGGTCTGGCTCGACGGCGCGACGCCGTTCCGCGCCGAGACCGCGCGCGGCTATCTCGACGGGCTGGTGGTGCAGCACGCGGCGGAGCTGGCGCGGCGCCAGGGCCGCGACCCCGACGCCTTGCTGCCGGCCGGCATCGAGACGCGGCTGCCCTTCAATCCCAGCTTCGAGAGCGTCTATGCCGTCACGCCGGGCGTTATCATGCTGCTGCTGGCGATGATCCCCGGCATGATGACGGCCCTCGGCGTGGTGCGGGAGAAGGAGATCGGCTCGATCGCCAACTTCCACGCGACCCCGGTCAGCCGCCTGGAATACCTGGCCGGCAAGCAGGCGCCCTATGTCGCCATCGCCATGGCGAGCTTCTTCAGCCAGTGGCTGGCGGCGGTGCTGATCTTCGGCATCGACCTGAACGGCTCGGCCACGGCGCTGATCCTCGGCGCCCTCGGCTACGTGGCGGCGACGACCGGATTCGGCCTGCTGGTCTCGACCTTCGTGAAGACCCAGATCGCCGCCATCTTCGCCACCTCGATCATCATCATCATTCCGGCGGTGAATTTCTCCGGCTTCATGACGCCGGTCTCCTCGCTCGATGCCAGCGGGCGGATGTTCGGCCTCGCCTTCCCCTTCGCCTATTTCCAGCAGGTGAGCCTCGGCGCCTTCGTCAAGGGCCTCGACTGGCACCAGCTCTGGACCAACCACCTGGCGCTGGCCGGTTTCGGAATCCTCTACCTGGGCGTGGCGATCCTGCTGCTGCGCAAGCAGGAGGCGTGAGATGGGCAGCGCCTTCAGCAACATTTTCCGCCTGGGGCTGAAGGAGCTGCGCAGTCTCTATGCCGATCCGGTGCTGCTGATCCTCATGCTCTACACCTTCACGGTGGCGATCTACGAGGTGGCGCAGAACGTTCGGATGGAGGTCGAGGACGCCGCCATCGCCATCGTCGACGAGGACCACTCGCAGCTTTCGCACCGCCTGGCCGATGCCTTCCTGATGCCACAGTTCAAGCCGGCGGTGGAAATCGCCGCCAGCCACGTGGACGCGGCCCTGGAGAACGGCGAATATATCTTCGTCTTGACCATCCCGCCGCATTTCGAGCGCGACCTGCTGGCGGGGCGCAAGCCGGGCCTGCAGCTCGACGTCGACGCCACCGCCATGTCGCTGGCGGGTAACGGCGCCGTCTATATCGAGAACATCGCCTTGCGCGAGATCGCCGTCGCCCAGCACCTGTCCGGCAGCGAATCGGCGCTGCCCTTTTCCGTGGTGGTGCGGGCGGCGTTCAATCCCAACCTGTCCTCGCGCCAGTTCATGGCCATCATGCAGCTGACCGAGAACATCACCATCCTCGCCATCATTCTGACCGGTGCTGCGCTGATCCGCGAGCGCGAGCATGGCACCATCGAGCATCTGCTGGTCATGCCGGTGACGCCGTTCGAGATCATGTGCGCGAAGATCTGGGCCAACGGCCTCGCCATCCTGCTGGCGACGGCGCTGTCGCTCTACGCCGTGGTGCAGGCGGTGCTGGATGTCGAGGTCCAGGGGTCGGTTCCGCTGTTCCTGGCGGGCAGCGCGCTCTATCTCTTCGCCGTCACCGCGCTCGGCATCTTCCTCGCCACCCTGGCCGGGTCGATGCCGCAATTCGGGCTGCTGTCGATCCCGGTGTTCATCGTGATGAACCTGCTCTCCGGCGCCATGACGCCGCTGGAAAGCATGCCGATCTGGCTGCAGACCGCGATGCAGGCCTCGCCCTCCACGCATTTCGTGAAGCTGGCGCAGTCGATCCTGTTCCGCGGCGCCGGGATCGACCTGATCTGGACCCACCTGGCGCCGATTGCCGGGATCGGCGCGGTCCTGTTCACCATCGCCTGGATGCGTTTCCGGCGCGCCATCGCCGCGCCCTGATCGCGGATTCAGGCGACCTGCACGGTCCCGGTCATGTGCGGGTGGAAGCGACAGCGATAGGGGAACGTGCCGGACTCGGGAAAGCGGATATCCTTGCGCTCGCCGTTACGCAGCGCCCCGGTGTCGAAGGATTTGTCGCCGGCGGTTGCGGTGTGCGGCACCAGATCGCGATTGACGAAAACAACGATGTCGCCTGGCTCGATGCGGATTTCAGCCGGCGCGAAGGCGAAGCCGGTGATCTCCACGGTGGCGGCCGCCGCCTGCTGCGCCCGCGCCCGCCGCCCCGCCCAGAGCAACGGCAGAGCGAGAAGCCGGCGCAACACGGCGCGCCGGCCATTCGCCTCAATCGCGGTCGTCATTGCCCGAGCTTCGCCACCATCTGTCGCGCATGTTCCTCATGCGCCCGGAAGGTGGCGAGGGCCTGGTCCAGCAGATCCTTCAGCGCGGCATTTTCCACGTTGGGAATGAAGGCGTCCCCGACAACGTGATTGACGGTCTGGTGGTAGGCGAGCTCGTTGGCTGCATAAGCCTTGTCGAAGGACGAGCCTGACAGCGCCGCCAGATGCGCGACCGTCGCATCGGAGTCCTTCAGCAGCGATTGACTGAAGGCATTGTCCTGCGGCTGGGCGTTCAGCTTCGCCAGCAGCGCCAGGGCAGCCTCGTTGACCGCCTCGTGGTCGCGCAGCATCAGCTCGGCGAAGTCCCGCACCTCCGCATTGTTCGACAAGGCCAGCGCCAGATGCGCGTTGCGGATGTCGACATTGCCGGCGACATAGGCGGCATGGGCGATCTCCAGGTCGTTCAGGCCCGCCGGATCGAGGGTCCCGGCGACGCTCTTGCTGGCATGGCCGTCGGCGCAAGCCGCCAGCCCCACCAGCAAGGCCAGGGACGCGAAGCGGCGCAGCCGGCCGCTCCAGGGGAATTCGCTCGCCGTCATCTCTCGCATGTCCGTATTTCCCGTCTGGTTTCGCGCCATTTCCAGCGCACGGGATTTCGATGCGCCCCGCTTGCCCGGCGTTCCCGCCCGGCGCAGAGTGATCTGCGGGAACGCCGGCGGCTTCTCCCGCATCCAAGACAGGTTGCAACTGGGCCGAGACCTGCCATGCCGCACGCCAATACCGCGCTCGCCGAGACCGAAGAGGCGCTGATCCGCCGCGCCTTGCGCCGCGACCCCGAGGCGCTCGCCCTCTTGATGCGCCAGAACAACCGCCGCCTCTATCGCGCCGCCTGGGGCATCCTGCGCGACCAGCAGGAGGCGGAGGATGTCGTGCAGGAAAGCTACCTCAAGGCGTTCGCCGGCCTGTCGCGCTTCCGGGGCGAATCGGCCTTGTCCACCTGGCTCACCCGCATCGTGATCAACGAAGCGCTGATGCGGCGGCGGCGGCCGAAGCCGGTGGTGGCCGGGACCGGCGAGAACGTGGTCGCGCTGCGCCCGCCCGACGGCGCCGCGCCGGCAGAGAGCCCGGAAGGCGCTGCGATGCGCGGCCAGCTGCGGACCTACCTCGAAGCGGCGGTGGGCGAGCTGCCCGAAGAGCAGCGCGCGGTCTTCGTGCTGCGCGCCCTGGAGGAGCTGAGCGTCGAGGAGACGGCGCAGATCCTCGACCTCAATCCGCAGACCGTGCGCAGCCGCTTCCTGCGCGCGCGGCGGCGCCTGCAGGACCGGCTGCAGGCCGAATTGAAACTCACCTTCAGCGAGATGCTGAGCTTCGACGGTGCGCGCTGCGACCGGCTGATAGGCCGCGTGCTGGACCGGCTGGCCGCCCTGCCTCTGGTCTGAGGGCCGGCCGCCCCGTCGACCCGCCGCACCCCCCAGAAAATGCGCGAGCGGCGGCTCCGATCCGCAGCCGGCGGCGCGGGGCTATTCCTCCGGCCGGAATTTCAGCGCCGCGCCGTTGATGCAATAGCGCAGCCCGGTCGGCTCCGGCCCGTCCTCGAAGACGTGGCCCTGATGCGCGCCGCATTTGGCGCAATGCACCTCGGTGCGCACCATGAAATAGGAGCGGTCGGTGCTGGTCGCGGTGGCCTTGTCGATCGGCGCATAGAAGCTGGGCCAGCCGGTGCCGCTCTCGAACTTGGTCTCCATGTCATAGGCCGGCGCGCCGCAGGCTGCGCAGACGAAGGTGCCGGCCCGCTTCTCGTGCAGCAGCGGCGAGGTGCCGGGCCGCTCGGTGCCGTGCTCGAACATGACCCGGAACTGCTCCGGCGAGAGCTCCGCGCGCCATTGCGCCTCGCTTTTCACCACGTCGAAGCCAGAGGTCGGTACCTTGTCATCCTTGCCGAACAGCTTCATGAGTCACCTGCCTTTCCTGCCGGGATATGTGGCCGCGGCCGGCGAAACCGCAAGGCCGGCACGGCCTTTCCCGGCATTCGATGCCGCAAAGGCATCGCCGCGCGCGCCTCGGCCGCGCTCCGCCGCCCCGGCGCGGCCGCTCATGAACAGCGAGAACAGCTCGGCCTGGCTGCCGATGGCGAGCTTGGCGTAGATGTTCTTGCGGTGGATCTTCACCGTGCCGGGGGCGATGCCAAGGGCGGCGCCGATCGCTTCCGAGGAATGGCCGCGCAGCACCAGCGCCACCACTTCCGATTCGCGCTGGGTCAGCGGCTGCCGGCCGATCGCGGCGAAGGCGTCGCGCAACGGATCTTCCGCCGGCTCCGGCTCGACGGCGAAGCGCGCCGCAAGCCCGCGCCAGTTGCGCTCGGCCAGCGCGATCACGGCCGGGGCCACCTGGCGCAGCCGCTTCAACTCGCGCTCGCTGAAGGCGGGGGTGCCGGCGACGCGCATCAGCGACATGGTGACCATGATGCCGGGCGCCGGCGAGAGGAAGAAGCCGATCTCTTCCGCCAGCCCGGTCTGCACATAATAGGAACGGTAGTATTCGCTCTGGTAGAAGCGGTCCGGCGCCAGCTCCCGCATGCGGTAGAGGCCGGGCGCGATGCCGCCGCGCGCGGCGTGGAAGAAGGGATCGAGCAGGTAGGGGCCGGCCTGGTAGTCGGTCACGTAGATGCTACGCCGTTCGGCGCCGAAATCGTCATAGAGGTCGAGGGGCGGGTCCTCGCCGCGAAAGGCGAACATCACCGTGTAGGTGAAGGGGGCCACCTTGCGCAGCGCGGCGCCCAGGGCCGGTGCGAAGCGCGCCGTCTCCAGGCCGCGAATGGCCTCGGCCAGGCCCAGGTTCCAGCCCTCGGTGACTTCCATCCTATCCCTCGAAACCGGGTCAGTCCGGGTTTTCTATCCCTTTGGAGATATATACACCACCAAGCCCATGGCCCAGCCTTTGTCTCCAGAACGACAAGCGCCCGCCGGGGCACCCCGGGAAGCGGCGCGCAGGACAGGGACGGAGATGAGCTTGGCTGTTTCGGCCCCCTCGCAGGCGCCGGCCGTCGGCGGCATGACAGCCGCCGCGGCCGATATCCGGTTTCGCGGCGTCACCAAGCGCTTCGGCCCGGTGGTGGCGGTCGACGACATCTCCTTCGAGATCGCGCGCGGCAGCTTCCATTCCTTCCTCGGCCCTTCCGGCTGCGGCAAGACCACCTCGCTGCGGCTCATCGCCGGCTTCGAGCAGCCGGATGCCGGCGAGGTGGCGATCGGCGGCAAGTCGATGGTCGGCGTTCCGGCCTATCGCCGCCCGGTCAACATGGTGTTCCAGCATTACGCCCTCTTCCCGCACATGAACGTCGCCGACAATGTCGGCTATGGGTTGCGGCAGACGCGCCCGCGCCTGGACAAATCCGAGATCGACAAGCGCGTGGCCGAGGCGCTGGAGCTGGTGCGGCTGCCGCGCATGGCGGCGCGGCGGATCTGGGAGCTGTCCGGCGGCCAGCAGCAGCGCGTGGCCTTGGCCCGCGCGCTGGTCAACCGGCCGACCGTGCTGCTGCTCGACGAGCCCTTGGCCGCGCTCGACCGCAAGCTCCGCCGCGAGATGCAGATCGAGCTGCAGAACCTGCAGCGCGACGTCGGCATCACCTTCATCCTGGTGACCCATGACCAGGAAGAAGCCCTCTCCATGTCCGACAGCATCGCCATCATGCGCGAGGGCCGCATCGTGCAGAGCGGCACGCCGCAGGAGCTCTACGATGCGCCGGTCAACCGCTACGTCGCCGATTTCGTCGGCGAATCCAATTTCTGGTCCGGCCAGGTGATCGCCAGCGATGACGGTGGCGCCGCGATCAGGACCGCCGGCGACCTGGTGCTGCGCGCCGCCTGCAGCCGTCTCGGGCCCCGGCTCAAGGTCGGCGATGCCGGCGTCATCGCCGTGCGCCCGGAGGTGATCGGCCTTTACCGGCCGGGCGGCGCGCCCGCCGATCTCGATTACCAGGCCGAGGCCCGCATCCTGAACCGCATCTATCTCGGCGATCACAGCGAGTTCTCGGTGAGCACGGAGGGCCTCGGCAATCTGATGGTCCGCCTGCCGAAGGCGACTGAGACGACGGGGTTCGAGCCCGGCGCCGTCGCGATCGTCGGCTGGCGGAGCCGCCAGGCGCTGGCGCTCAACGAGACTTGAGCCGAACACAGGATCATCCGCGCGCCGCAACGACGGCCGGCGCGCCCGACTGAAACGCCGTCACCAAGGGAGGACTTCATGGATCCGCGTAAAGAGTTCATCCGGCAACTGCGCCGCTACCAGAAAGGCTCGATCTCGCGCCGGCATTTCCTCGGCGTGACCGGCCTCGGCACGGCGATGGCCGTCATGGCCACGGCCGTGCCGGGTCTGCGCCCGCGCGCCGCCTTCGCCGGCAACATCGGCGACAAGGTCGCGCTGGCGACCTGGCCCAACTACCATGACCCCAAGAACTTCGAGAAGTTCACCGAGATGACCGGGGCCGCGGTCGAGGTCAGCGTGTTCGGCTCCAACGAGGAGTTCCTGGCGAAGCTGCAGGCGGGCGGCACCGGCTGGGACGTCTTCGTGCCGACCAACTACACGGTCTCGACCCATGCCTCGCTCGGCCTCATCGAGCCGCTGGACCTGGCCAAGATCCCCAATTACGACATCGCCGCCCAGGATGCCCGGCTGATCGCAGAAGGCACCGTGGACGGCACCGTCTATGGCGCGGCGAAGGATTGGGGCACCACCGGTTTCGCCGTCAACACGGCGAAGGTGAAGGAGAACCCGACCACCTGGAAGGAGTTCTGGGATTTGACCCAGAGCACCTATAGCGGCCGGGTGACGGTGCACGACTACCAGCTCACCACCATCGGCAATGCGCTGAAATATTTCGGCTACTCCTTCAACTCCAACGACGAGAAGGAGCTGGCCGACGCCGAGAAGCTGCTGCTGGCCGCCAAGCCGCACCTCTTCGCCATCACCAGCGACTACCAGCCGGCCTTCCGCAACGGCGATGCATGGCTCGGCATCTGCTGGACCGGCGACGGCAAGCAGCTGCACCGCGACATCCCGGAGATCATCTACGTGCTCGGCAGGGAAGGCGGCGAGATCTGGACCGACTTCTACGCCGTGCCGAAGAGCGCGCCCAACCGCGAAGGCGGATATGCGCTGATCAACTTCCTGCTCGACCCGGCGGTGAACGCCGCCGAGGTGCAGTTCCACGGCCAGCCTTCGACCGACAGCCGCACCAACAAGCTGCTGCCGCCGGAGATGCTGAACGATCCGATCATGTATCCGGCCGCCGAACTGCTGTCGCCGCTGGAATTCGGCTCGGCGGCGACCTTCACCAACCCCGCCCGCGCCGAGATCCTGGCGCGCTTCAAGGCGGCCTGAGGCGGGGCCGGTACGATCATGCAGGGACCGAGGAAATGGGATTGGACGGCGATCGTTCTGATGTCGCCGGCCATGGCCGTCTTCCTCGGTCTCCTGGTGATGCCGATCCTGGTGGTCCTGGTCCTCAGCTTCGGCGAGCGCGCCGAAGCCGGGGGCTACCAGGCCGCCTTCACTCTCGCCCAATATGCCAACCTGCCGGCGCGCTGGGCGGCTTTCCGCAACACGCTCACCCTGGCGCCGCTCGGCACCGCGCTCTGCCTGCTGACCGCCTATCCCCTCGCCTATTACCTCGCGGTCAAGGTCAGCGCGCGCAACCGGCTGCTGCTGCTGATCCTGGTCATCGTGCCGTTCTGGACCAGTTTCCTGATCCGCACCTATGCCTGGATCTTCATCCTCGGCGGCAAGGGGCTGCCGGTGCTGCTGGACATGATCGGATTTGCCGACATCCGGCTCATCAACACGCCCTTCGCGGTGCTGGTCGGCATCGTCTATGGCTATCTGCCGCTGATGGTGTTCCCGATCTTCGTCAGCCTGGAGCGGCTGGATAAGCGCCTGCTCGAGGCGTCGGACGATCTCGGCGCCTCGCCCGCCCGCACCTTCCTGCAGATCACCCTGCCGCTCTCGGCGCCGGGCGCCGTCACCGGCTGCATGCTGGTCTTCATCCTGCTGATGGGCGAATACCTGATCCCCGCGCTCCTCGGCGGCGGCAAGGTGTTCTTCATCGGCAACGCCCTGGTCGACCTTTTCCTGCAATCGCGCAACTGGCCGTTCGGCTCGGCGGTGGCGGTCAGCCTGGTCATCATCATGCTGGTGACGGTCACGCTCTATTTGCGCGTCACCTTGAAGAACCGCGCCATGCGCGACCAGGCGCTGGTGTAGGAACGACGCCATGCGCCCCTACGCCATCTTCGTCTATCTCTTCCTCTACGCGCCGCTCGGCGTCATCGCGCTGTTCAGCTTCAGCGCCGGGCGCAGCGCCAGCGACTTCCACGGCTTCTCGCTGCAATGGTACGCGACCGCCGCCGGCAACCGGCTGGTGATCGAGGCCTTGCTGAACAGCCTGCTGGTCGCCTTCCTGTCCTCCGCCATCGCCACCCTGTTCGGCACCGCCGCGGCGCTGATGCTGCCGCGGACCAAGGCCTCGCTCCGCGTGGTGTTCGACGCGCTCACCTATATCGCCATCATGGTGCCGGGCATCGTGATCGGCATCTCGACGCTGATCGCGCTGTCGACCTCGTTCAACTTCCTGAACCCTTTGCTGCTCGGGCTGTGGTCGGGCGACGCGCAGGCAGCGCCGCAGCTCGGCCTCGGCTTCGGCTCGCTGACCTGCGCCCACTCGCTGTTCGCGATGGCGCTGGTCATCGTCATCGTCAAGGCGCGCCTGGCCGGCATGGACCGCAGCCTGGTCGAAGCCTCCATGGACCTCTACGCCGATCCCTGGGGCACCTTCCGCCAGGTGACCTTGCCGCAGCTGATGCCGGCGGTGATCGCCGGATTCCTGCTGAGCTTCACCTTCAGCCTGGACGACTACGTGATCGCGTCCTTCGTCGCCGGCAGCCGCGTCACCTTGCCGATCTACGTCTTCGCCTCGATCCGCCGCGGCGTGACGCCGGAGATCAACGCCATCGGCACCGCCGTCATGGTGTTCTCGCTGGTCATGATGTTCGGGGCGCAGTTCCTGTTGCGGCGCAAGCAGAAGACCGCGCACTGATTTCGAGGGGAAACATGATCCTGCAAGACCGGGTTGCCATCGTCACCGCCGCCGGCTCCGGCATCGGCCGCGGCGGGGCGGAGATCATGGGCCGCGAAGGCGCCGTCGTGATCGCCACCGACCTGGTCGCCGCGCGGGCGGAGGAGACGGCCCAGCGCATCCGCGCCGCGGGCGGCCGCGCAGAGGCGCTGGCGCTCGACGTCACCGACGATGCGGCGATCGAGAGCTTGATCGCCGATGTCGCGCGGCGCCACGGGCGGCTCGACATCCTGCACAACCACGCCGGCATCCAGGTCGAAGGGTCGCTCGAGCAGGTGCCGGCCAAAGGGCTGGACGACAGCTACAAGATCAACGTGCGGGCGCATTTCGTCGCCGCCAAGGCCGCGCTGCCGCACATGAAAAGGCAGGGCAAGGGCGTCATCCTCAACACGTCCTCGAATTCCGGCGTGTTCTTCGACAAGGGGATGCTGGCCTATATCACCAGCAAGACGGCGGTCATCGCCATGACCCGGCAGATGGCGCTGGACTACGGGCCGCACAACATCCGGGTCAATGCGCTGTGCCCGGGCTGGGTCGATACGCCGTTCAACGATCCCTATATCCGCCAGATGGGCGGGCGCGGGGCGATCGACGCCTATGTGAAGGAGAAGATCCCGATGGGCCGCTGGGCCAGCGTCGACGAGATCGCGGAATCCATCCTCTTCCTCGCCTCCGACCGCTCCAGCTACATGACCGGCCACGCCCTCGTCATCGACGGCGGCGAGAGCATCGCCTGAACCAGGCATGCCAGAGCCGGGCCCCGACCTATGCGGCGCCGCCCGGACGAGATCCGGGACGGCGCGCGCATCCGGTCTTGGCGACCAGCGAGGCCTAGGAGTTCGAGCTCGACGGCGAGCCGGCTCGTGGGCCCGAATCCGGGCCGAGCTCCTCGGTGCATCACGTCTCGTTGGTGACCCAGCCGTTGCCGGAGCAGTTGTTGTCGATGAACTTGCTCTCGGACAGCGAAACGCCGTTGGTCGAGCAGCCGGCGACCGTCGAGGTGCCGAGCGCCAGCGCGATGGCGAGGGTGGTCTTCATCGTCGTCTCCTGAAGCAGATTACGTCGACGAAGCAACGCGCCCCGCGCCGGAAGGTTCCACCTCCCGGCGTGTTGCCGGCGCAACGGCGCCCGTCAGCAAGGACGGCGGCGGCCTTCTCAGCGGCCGGTATAGGGGCCCATGGAGGCGTGCAGGTCGTCGGTGCACCACGCCTTGTTGACGAAGAAGGCGTTGCCCGAGCAATTGTTGTCGACCCACTTGCTCTCCGACAGCGAGGCGCCGTCCTGCGACACGGTGCAGCCGGCCACCAGGATCGCGCTCATCATCGCCAATACAGTCAGGATCCGCTTCATGTCCGCCCTCCTCAAAGGGTTGCGTGAAAGCCGAAATCAAACGCCCCCGAAACCGTCCCGCGAAATCACAATCCCCGCCAAATCAAACGCCTCCCGGCCGCGCCTGTCGAGGGCCGGGATGCCCTATTGATCGATATGCTCGATTGATATGATCCAAACAATGCGTTGGATCGATTGTTGTCCGGCGCGCATCCTCTCCCTGCCCGCGTTTGCCAGAGAGGAGAGCCCAAATGCCGCAAGATCCCAAGACCACCGGCGCCACGCCGCCCACGCTGACCACCGCCGCCGGCATCCCGGTGGGCGACAACCAGAACAGCCTGACCGCGGGCCCCAGGGGGCCATTGCTGGTCCAAGATTGGCAACTCTTCGAGAAGCACGCCCATTTCAACCGCGAGCGCATCCCGGAGCGCGTGGTCCATGCCAAGGGCTCCGCCGCCTTCGGCACCTTCACGGTGACCCGGGACATCAGCGCCTTTTCCAAGGCGGCGATCTTCTCCCAGGTCGGCAAGAAGACCGAGGCGCTGCTGCGCTTCTCCACCGTCGCCGGCGAGAAGGGTGCGGCCGATGCCGAGCGCGACGTGCGCGGCTTCGCGGTGAAGTTCTATACCGAGCAGGGCAACTGGGACCTGGTCGGCAACAACACGCCGGTCTTCTTCGTGCGCGACCCCTACAAGTTCCCGGACTTCATCCACACCCAGAAGCGCGACCCGAAGACCAACCTGCGCAACCCGACCGCCATGTGGGACTTCTGGGCGCTGTCGCCGGAAAGCCTGCACCAGGTCACCATCCTGTTCTCCGACCGCGGCCTGCCGAAGAACTACCGGCAGATGCACGGCTTCGGCTCGCACACCTACAGCCTGATCAACGCCGCCAATGAGCGCGTCTGGGTCAAGTTCCATTTCAAGAGCCTGCAGGGCATCGCCAACATCACCGACGCCGAATCCGCCAAGGTGATCGGCAATGACCGCGAGAGCCACCAGCGCGACCTGGTCGAGGCGATCGGGCGCGGCGACTTCCCGCGCTGGCGGGTGATGATCCAGGTGATGACCGAGGCCCAGGCGGAGCAGACGCCCTACGACCCCTTCGACCTCACCAAGGTCTGGCCGCATGGCGACTTCCCGCTGATCGAGGTCGGCGTGCTGGAATTGAACCGCAACCCGGAGAACTACTTCGCCGAGGTGGAGCAGGCCAGCTTCTCGCCCGCCAACGTGGTGCCGGGCATCAGCCACTCGCCGGACAAGATGCTGCAGTTCCGCGTCTTCTCCTATGCCGACGCGCATCGCTACCGCCTGGGCGCCAATTACGAGAGCCTGCCGGTCAACGCGCCGCGCTGCCCGGTGCACAACTACCACCGCGACGGCGCCATGCGCTTCGACGGCAATGGCGGCGCCAGCGTGAACTACGAGCCCAACAGCTTCGGCGGGCCCAAGGAGGATCACCGCTTCAAGGAGCCGCCGCTGAAGATTTCGGGGGCCGCCGACCGCTACGACCACCGCGCCGGCAATGACGACTACACCCAGGCCGGCAACCTCTATCGCCTGATGAGCCAGGCGGAGCGCGACCGCCTGATGGATGCCATCGCCGGCGCCATGCAGAGCGTGCCGGAATTCATCCAGCGCCGCCAGATTGGCCACTTCGCCAAGGCCGACCCGGCCTATGGCGCGGGGGTGGCCAGGCGGCTCGGCCTCAAGGGCGCGGCGGCGGCCGAGTAACCCCGCACCAGACAAGGCGGCGGCGGCGCTTCCGCTCTCTCAAGCACGCCGCCGCCGGGCGTCCGGGCGATTGATACCCCCTCCCGGCGCAGGGCGCGGCGAGCAATCGCCGCGCCCTTCCGGATTCCGGCATTTGGCGCGGCGCCGGAACTCGCATAGTCTCACCGCATGAAAGCCGCCTTCTACGACCGCAACGGAGCCGCCGACGAGGTCCTCGTCGTCGGCGACTTGCCAAAACCAGCCCCCGCGACGGGCGAAGTGCTGGTGCGCCTGCGCGCCTCCGGGGTCAATCCCTCCGACGTGAAGTCGCGCGCCGGCCTGCGTTCCAAGATGGCCTGGCCGCGCGTGGTGCCGCAGAGCGACGGCGCGGGCATCATCGAAGCCGTCGGCGACGGCGTCGATCCGGGCCGGGTCGGCGAGCGGGTGTGGATCTGGAACGGCCAGTGGCAGCGGCCGCTGGGCACGGCGGCGGAATACATCGCGGTGCCGAACATCCAGGCGCCGCATCTGCCCGACAACACGCCCTTCGAGGCCGGCGCCTGCCTTGGCATCCCGGCGATGACCGCGCATCGCTGCGTCTTCGCCGACGGGCCGGTGGCGGGGCAGAGGATCCTGGTGACCGGCGGCGCGGGTGCCGTCGGCCATTACGCCATCCAGCTCGCCCGCTGGGGCGGGGCCAAGGTGATCGCCACGGTGAGCGGGCCGGAGAAGGCGCGGCATGCGCAGGCCGCCGGCACCGACCGGGTGGTGAACTACAGACACGACGATGTCGCCGCCGCGGTGAAGGACTTCACCCAGGGGCAGGGCGTGGACCGCATCGTCGAGATCGAGTTCGGCGGCAACCTCGCGACCGCGCTCGCCTGCCTGAAGCAGAACGGCGTGATCGCCACCTACGCGTCCTCAGGCGTGATGGAGCCGAAGCTGCCGTTCTACCCGATGATGTTCCAGGGCGTGACGGTCCGCATGGTGCTGGTCTATATCCTGCCCGAGGCGGCGCGGCGGCAGGCGATCCAGGACATCAACCACGCGCTGGCGCAGGGCGCGCTGGTGCATGCGATCGCCGAGACCTATCCGCTGGCGCGCATCGCCGACGCGCACAAGGCGGTGGAGAGCGGCAAGATGATCGGCAATGTCGTGGTGCGTATCGCGTGAGGCAACGAGCCCTGCAACTTCCCCCTCCCCATCCCTCCCCCGTGCCGGGGGAGGGGGTTGGCGCTTCAATTTCCCCTCCCCCGGTACGGGGTAGGGCCCCGTCGGCGTATGCCGACATTCGTCGGCGGGGGGTGGGGGCAGTTGCAGCGCGAGGTGCAGCATGCTCCTAGCCACCCTCTTCGTCGCCTTGGGCGGCGCCATCGGCAGCGTCGCGCGTTTCCTGCTCACCGAGATCTCGGCGCGGATGTGGGGTGGCGAGTTCCCCTGGGGCACCATCCTCGCCAATGTCAGCGGCTCGTTCCTGATCGGCGCCCTCGCCGCCTTGCCGAGCTTCGGCGAGCGCGACCTGCTGACGCGGCAGTTCCTGATGGTCGGCATCATGGGCGGCTACACGACCTTCTCGTCGTTCAGCCTGCAGACCCTGACCATGCTGCAGCACGGCCATCTGGCGAAGGCGCTGGCGAATGTCGCGGGATCGGTGGCTTTGTGCCTGGTCGCGGTCTGGGCCGGCTATGCGCTGGCGGCGAGTTTCAGTTCGAGGCCCTAAGAAGCGGCCTTGCCCTGGTCGTCGCGCATCCATTGCTCCAGCACGCCGAGCCAACTGAGTGCAAGCTCACGGTCTTCCATGCGAAACGGGAGCGTCGCAGTGCGTTGATTACGTCCTTTGTCCTTGCTGGAGATCCAGATCGACAAGGCCGGCCGCCGACGCGTCAACCCGAATAGCCATGTCTGTGTCTGCTCCCGGAGCTCTGCTCGCTCAATCGGCAAGTCAAAGGGCCAGACGTCGCTAAACATCTCGCCTGCCATGTCTTCTACGTTTGGCTTAACTATCCGGATGGCGCGCCGCGCCGGATCAATCGCCCGTACGGCGTTCTGTGCCGGCCAGACGGCAGAAAAATGGGGCTCGAAATGGACCAGACGTCCATCTGGCATCAATCGCGCATTTAGTGGCTGAGCGATCGCCGCCTTCGCTTTCTCCAAATCTTCCTGCCGCTGACGCCATGCGCGCCTGCGATCAAGCGGATATAGAATGCCACCGAATAGAAGAAGCGCGGCCGAGCCGACCAAACGGAAGAAGTCTCCGGTGGGTGCGACAAGCTCGGCAACCAGCCAAGCCAGAAGGACAACGGCAATCAGCACGCCCTCGAAGGCGAACCACGGCAAACCATACCGCTTCTTGCGAAAGCGGCGTCGCGGCGAGTCCAATTTGGCGAGGTCCATCGTCACGAGGCTCTGTCGCCTCAAGATGAGCGCCGGTTCACTCCTCCGGCAGCGCGTAGACTTCCTGGGGGTCGTCGAAGCCGTGCATGGGGTAGCGGCCGAGCGGCTTCAGCTTGCTGCCGCAGGGCGAGGCGAAAGCCTTGGAGGCGAGCAGCGGCTGGTTCAACGGCCGGCACAGGCCGGTGATGCGCGCGGCGAGGTTGACCGCCGGGCCGATCACCGTGAAGTCGAGGCGCGTCGGCGCGCCGATATTGCCGTAGGAGACCGAGCCGGCATGCAGCCCGATGCCGACGCTCAAAGGCGCCTTGCCGGCGCTGGCGCGCAGCTCGTTGACGTCGCGCAGCGCCTCCAGCGCCTCCTCCGCCGCAGTCAAGGCGGTGCGGCATTTCTCGTCGCGGTCGAGGTCGTCCTGCATGGGGAAGATCGCCAGCACCGCATCGCCGATGAATTTCAGGATCTCGCCGCCGCGCGCCAGCACCGGACGTGTCACCGCGTCGAAATAGTCGTTGAGGATCGCCATCACCTCGTCGCGCGGCAGCTGGTTCGACATCAGCGTGAAGTCGCGCAGGTCGCATTGCCAGATGGCGGCGGCGATGGTGACGCTCTCGCCGCGCTGGATCAGCCCGCCCATCACCCGCTCGCCGGCATCCTGGCCGAGATAGATCTCCAGCAGCAGCTTGGCGGTGCGCTTGGATTCCAGCGCCTCGATGGTGAGGGCCAGGAGCGGCAGCAGCGACTGGAAGGACAGCAGCTCGTCGTCGGTGAAGCCGCCCTTCTGGTCGGTGGTCATGGAGACCACGGCCATGTGCTTGCCGTCGCCGCGGCGCATGCCGAACATGACGTAGTCGGTGGCGCCCTCGAGCACCAGGTCCTCGAGGATCGGGAAGTCGAGCTTGAGGTCGGGCCCGGTCAGCCGGCGGCGGATATAGGGTTCCCCCGCGATGACGAGGGGCATGGGCGAGCGCAGGTACTGGTCGCTTTGCCAGATGTCGCGCTCGCGGGTGAAGATCTCCACCTCCGGCTGCTGGCGCGACCAGCGGAAGGCGATGGAGGCGATCTGCGGATGCAGGGTCGGCTTCGCGACAAAAAAGCGCATCAGGGGGAAGCCGCCCTCGGTCAGCTCCCGCACCACGCCCTGGGTCAGCTCCTTCAGCCCGGGCTGGGAGCGGCCCTCGCGCAGCAGCCAGCGGAAGGCGCGCTCGACGCCCTTGGCCCCGAAATAGAGCTCGCCGTCGTCCAGTGGCGGCAATTCGCTGGTCAGCGACGCGTAGGGCTGATTCATGGTTAGCAGTCTTGCATCCGTATCCGGGTTCCAGGCAAGTCCAATGGGGGCAAGTCCAATGGGGGCAAATCCAATGGGGGCAAATCCAATGGAGGCAAACCCAATGGGGACAAGTCAAACGGGCCAGATCAAGGCGGCGGAAATGCCGCCTTGGCGGGGCCGGTGGCGGCCAAGCCCCCGAGCAGATTGGGGTTGAAGCCGCCCCGCCCTTCCCCCATCTTCGGGACAGCAGCAATAGCAGCACCCAATCGGGCCGACGCCCCGGAGTTTGCCATGTTCATCCAGACCGAAGAAACCCCCAACCCGGCGACCTTGAAATTCCTGCCCGGCCGCGTGGTGATGGAACGCGGCACCGCCGATTTCGACGCCGCCGACAAGGCCCAGCGCTCGCCGCTGGCCGAAAGCCTGTTCCGCATCGAGGGCATCGCCCGGGTGTTCCTGGGCAGCGATTTCATCACCGTGACCAAGAGCGACTCCCGCGACTGGCCGGTGCTGAAGCCCCAGGTGCTCGGCCTGATCATGGAGCACTTCTCCACCAACCGGCCGGTGATCCTGGCGGATGCGGCGGAAGGCGCGGATGCCGGCGACGATGACGAGATCGTCACCCAGATCAAGGAACTGCTCGACACCCGCGTCCGCCCGGCGGTGGCCCAGGACGGCGGCGACATCGTGTTCCATTCCTTCGAGGACGGCGTGGTCTATCTGCATATGCAGGGCTCCTGCTCCGGCTGCCCGTCTTCCACCGCGACGCTGAAGATGGGGATCGAGAACATGCTGCGCCACTATGTCCCGGAAGTGGTCGAGGTTCGGCCGGTCTGATGTGATATCGGCTCTCGCGCTGCCGGATTCCGGCAGCTAGGTTCAAGGGGCGGCCCGCTGGAAAGCGGCCGCCTCTTTTTCATGCAGGTCCAGGGGAATCCCGACCATGACACAGCTGGACGACACGGCGCTGGACCTGATCTTCCGCCAGGCGCGCACCCACAATTACTGGCTGGACAAGGAGGTGCCGGACGATCTGCTGCGCCGCGCCTATGACCTGGCGCGCATGGGGCCGACCAGCGCCAATTGCCAGCCGATGCGCGTGGTCTTCGTGCGCTCCAAGGAAGCCAAGGCGAAATTCGCCCCGGCGCTGTCGCAGGGCAACCTGGCCAAGACCATGGCGGCGCCGGCCACCGCGATCTTCGGCATGGACATGGAATTCTACGAGCACCTGCCGCGCATGTTCCACGACCCGGAGGCGCGCTCCTGGTTCGCCGGCAAGCCGAAGGCGATCGAGACCACGGCGTTCCGCAACGCGACCTTGCAGGCAGCCTATTTCATCCTCGCCGCGCGGTCGCTCGGCCTCGATTGCGGGCCGATGTCGGGCTTCGACAACGCCAAGGTCGATTCCGCGTTCTTCGCCGGCACCAGCATCAAGAGCAACTTCATCTGCAACATCGGCTATGGCGACCCGGCGCGGCTGCATCCGCGCAACCCGCGGCTCGATTTCGACGCGGCGTGCCGGATCGAATGACCGATGCCGCCGCCGCTCAATCCATCCCCGGTTAGTCCATCAGGGGATGCGGCAGGGTCTTCTGGTCCACCACCGGGTAGTCGCGGGCGTTGAACAGCTGGTAGTGCCACCATTCGTTCGCATAGTGCTCCCACCCGGCCGCGGTCATGATGCCGAGCAGTGTGAGGCGGTTGCGCTGCGCCGCCAGCGGGACGTCGGTGCGGCCGTGATGCGACAGCGGCGTGCAGGCGTCGAAGCCGGTGCCCATGTCGAGCTCAGCCCCCGTGCCGTCGACCAGCGTCAGATCGACGGCGACGCCGCGGTTGTGCGGGCCGCCGCCGCGGGGATCGGCGACGAATTCCGGGTCCGGATTGGCGTTCCACAGCGCCCATTGCCCTTCGACCGGGCGATAGGCGTCGAAGATCTTCAGCCGCAATCCCAGCGGTCGGGCCAGGTCGATCGCCCGGCGCAGGCAGTCCGCCGCCTCGGCCCGCAGATAGGGCCGGGCATCGGCGCGGTAGAACGGCTTGCCGGTCAAGTTGTCCGCCGTCGCATAGGCGAGCCAGACGGCGAGATCGAAGGCGGGCGGGGAGATGTCGACGAGGCTCATGCGAAAACTGCACTCTGTTCCGATGACGGCTTTCCGGCCTCGCGCGGTCACGCCCTTGTCAGGCCGACGCGGCGAGGCTAAGCCAAGGACCTAACAGAACCGCGCGGCAAATGCCACGCCACCCAGCCGCCAGCTGACCAGCCGTAGGTCGAACCGTGCTTTCCACGCCATTCCGCCGATGATCTTTCCCGCCTCCGCCCCGCTGCTGGCGATCGACACCGCCGGGTCGGCCTGCTCGGTGGCGCTGTGGGCCGAGCGCGGGATTCTCGCCCATGAGATTGCCGCCACCCTGCACGGCCATGCGGTGGCCCTGGCGCCGATGCTCGCGCGCGTCGCCGCCGGCGCCGGAATCGGCCTCAAGTCGGTGAGCGCGGTCGCCGTCTCCTGCGGTCCGGGCGGCTTCACCGGCATGCGCGTCGGACTGGCGACGGCGCGCGCCCTGGCGCTGTCCATCGGCTGCCCGGCCATCGGCATCGACAGCTTCGCGGTGCTCGCCGCGGCGGCGCGGCGATCCGCCGGCCCGCTCGACCATGGCATGCTCGCCGTCCTCGACAGCCGGCGTGAAGAATTGTTCGCCGCTTCCTTGAATGCCTCGTTCACCCCGGCCGACGCGCCGATGCTGCTCACCGCGGCGGAGATTGCGGCCTTGTGCCGGCAGCGGCGGCTGCGCCTGGTCGCCGAGGCGGAGCTGACCGATTTCGCCCAGCCGCAATTCGCCGATCTCGACATCGTGCATGCGCGCGCCGATGCCGCCGCGGTGGCCGAGCTCGCCGCCTTGCGTCCTGACCTCCATCTGCCGGCGGAACCGATCTACCTGCGGCCGCCGGATGTGTCGCAGCCCAAGCCCGTGCTGCCGAAGACGCCGGCGCCATGACCGCGGCCGTGGCGCGTCCGGCTACCGCCTTTGACCTAAAGCTGCTGGCCGAGTTGCACCGCGCCATCTTCACAGCACCCTGGGACCAGGTCTGGAGCGAGGAAAGCCTGGCGCAGATCCTGGCGATGCCCGGGGCGAGGGGATGGATTCTTGAAGACGGTTCCGAGCCGCTCGGCTTCGCCCTGGCGCGCTTCACCCTGGACGAGGGGGAAATCCTGCTGAGCGGAATCCTGCCCGCCGCGCGCCGCAAGGGCCATGCCCGCCGGCTGATGCAGGCCGCCATCGCGGCCGCGCGCGCGGCCGGCGTCGCGCGCCTGTTCCTGGAATACGCCGCGCCGAACGCGGCCGCCGCGGCGCTCTATCGCGGGTTCGGCTTCGTGCGGATCGGGAATCGCCGCGATTATTACCGGGACGCCGCGGGAACGCCCTATGACGCCGTCACCATGGCGCTGGAACTATTAGGGTCGAACGCAATTCTTCCTTCGCGGGCCGTGGACGAGCGATGAAGCCACGACATCCCTGCTGTCCTTTGATTTCAATACTTGATGGGGCTCGACCCGCCTATATTTGTAAAACTCAATTTCCATATCGACGCGCCTGGGCCATTACTGTTATGCGCGTGCATGGGGGATTGGTTTCGGCAACCTTTGGTACGGGACGGAGCGTGTGATGGTAGAAGACGGCAAAAAGAACGGGATCTTGCCGATGGTGACGGAGATCGTCGCCGCGCATCTTTCCAACAATACCGTCTCGATGACGGAGATTCCGCGTCTTATCAATGAAGTCTACGCGGCATTGAACGGCCTCGGCCAGGCGCCAGGCCGGCCGGCCGAGCGCCAGCAGCCGGCGGTCGCGCTGAAGAAGTCGGTGACGGCGGACTACATCGTCTGCCTGGAGGACGGCAAGAAGCTGAAAATGCTCAAGCGGCACCTGCGCACCGCCTATGGCCTGACCCCGGAGCAATACCGCGAGAAATGGGGCCTGCCGGCCGATTACCCGATGGTGGCGCCCAACTACGCCAAGAAGCGCAGCACCCTGGCCCGTCAGATCGGGCTTGGCACCGGCGGCCGGCGGCGCTGACCAGGACCTGAGCGCCGACGGGCCGCCCAGCGCCCGGTATCCACGACCAGCGCGCCCAAGACCCTGTTTTATCTAGGGCGAATCACCCACCGAAAAACCGTTCCGCCACCGCCCGCAACCGGCCATGGCCGGGGCCAGCATCGAAGCTGGCGACAAAAGGCCTGCCGGACAAAGGCTTTGCTGGACAAAGCGTTTCCCGGCAAAAGGTTTGCGCGGGTCGCCATCTGTGGGCAGAATGACCAAAAAACAGCACGACCGTCCCGCATCGGGGCGGCTCGGGCCGCCGGATGGAAGTCCCGCGGCCCCGAACAGTGGGGCGTAAATTGAGCGTCATGTCGCGACTTGAGAAGCTGTGCCAGGAAAAAGGTCTGAAAATGACCGAGCAGCGGCGCGTCATCGCGCGCGTGCTCTCCGACGCCGAGGACCACCCCGACGTCGAGCAGCTCTACCGGCGCGCCGCCAAGATCGACCCCGGCATCTCGCTCGCCACCGTCTATCGCACCGTGCGCCTGTTCGAGGAGGCCAACATCCTGGAGCGGCACGATTTCGGCGACGGCCGGGCGCGCTACGAGGAGGCGCCCGAGAACCACCATGACCACCTGATCGACCTGCAATCCGGCCAGGTCATCGAATTCACCAATGAAGAGATCGAGAAGCTGCAGCATCGCGTCGCCGAGCAGCTCGGCTACAAGCTGATCGGCCATCGGCTGGAGCTCTACGCAACGCCCATCGCCGGCAAGGCCGGAGCGAAGAAGCGATGAATCCGGCGGTGGCGACAACCACCCGGCCCGTCGAAGTCAGGCTGGCGAGCCTGGAGCTGCGCGTCGCCGAGACCAGCGCCGAGATCGAGGCCGCGCAGGCCCTGCGCTATCGCGTCTTCTACGAGGAGCTGAGCGCGCAGCCGACGCCGGAGATGCGGGCCCAGCGACGCGACTTCGACAGCTTCGATCCGTTCTGCGACCATCTCGTCATCATCGACCACGACAAGGGCCCGAGCGCCGCCGGCATCGTCGCCACCTACCGGCTGATGCGGCGTGACGGGGCGCGGCGGCGCGGCCAGTTCTATTCGATCGACGAATTCGACATCTCGGCTCTGGTCAATTATCCGGGCGAGATCCTGGAACTCGGCCGGTCCTGCGTCGATCCGGCCTATCGCACCAAGGCGGCGATGGGCCTGATGTGGAAGGGCATCGCCGACTACATCCTCTACTACAAGATCGGCGTGCTGTTCGGCTGCGCCTCCTTCCCCGGCACCGACCCGGCGGAGCACAAGGTGGCCTTG
This sequence comes from Dongiaceae bacterium, assembly GCA_039808885.1. Lineage (GTDB taxonomy): Bacteria > Pseudomonadota > Alphaproteobacteria > Dongiales > Dongiaceae > Dongia_A. Next base: position 30,333 of record JBDHTX010000045.1, read on the forward strand.
TCCTATCTCCACCACCGCCACTTGGCGCCGCCGGAATACCGCGCCAGGGCGCTGCCCGGCCGCTATGTGTCGATGGACATGCTGCCGCTGGACCGCATCGACGAGAAGCGCGCCTTCCTGTCGCTGCCGCCGCTGATCAAGGGCTATCTGCGCCTGGGCGGCTTCGTCGGCGAGGGCGCCGTGGTCGACCCGCAATTCGGCACCGTCGATGTCAGCGTCGTGGTGGTGCATGACCTGATCAAGGACAAATACACCAAGCACTATCACGACCAGGCCGGCAGCAAGGCGGACGGCGCGATCTCCGCGTGACCGGCGCCGCCGCCCGCATGGCGTCGTTGCCCGCACGCCGCAACGGCAGCGTGACGGAGGATCCGCCGCTCGATGCCGCCGCCGCGACGCCCTTCGGATCCAGCATTCTCGGCGTGCTGCGCCTGTCGTTCTATGGCGCCCTGACGGTCGCGCTCGCCCCCGTGCAGGCGCTGATCCTGCTGCTGCTGCCGCGGGTGTGGTGGCTGGTGCCACGCTTCTATCACCGGATCTGCTGCCGCATCATGGGCCTCAAGGTGCGCGTGGTCGGCACGCCGTCGACGGCGCGGCCGACGCTCTTCGTCAGCAACCACTGCTCCTATCTCGACATTCCGGTCATGGGCTCGGTGCTGCCGGTCTCCTTCGTCGCCAAGGTCGAGGTGGCGCAATGGCCGGGCTACGGCCTGCTCGCCAAGCTGCAGCGCACCGTCTTCGTCGACCGCCGCCGCCATTCCACCCACAAGCAGCGCGATTCGCTGCAGGCGCGGCTGGCCGCCGGCGATCCGCTGGTGCTGTTCCCGGAAGGCACCTCGAACGACGGCAACCGCATCCTGCCCTTCCGCTCGGCGCTGCTGAGCGTCGCCGAGGCCGCCCCCGCCGACAAGCCATTGACCGTGCAGCCGCTCTCCATCGCCTATACCGCGATCAACGGCCTGCCGATGGGCTGGGGCCTGCGGCCGCTGGTCGCCTGGTATGGCGGCATGGAGCTGGGCGGGCATCTGTGGCGCTTCAGCCGCCTGGGCCAGGTCGAGGTGGTGCTGGAGTTCCACCCGCCGGTCCGGGTCGGCGATTTCCCCTCGCGCAAGGAACTGACCCGGCATTGCGCCGAGGCGGTGGCCGGCGGGGTCGACCGGGCGCTGGGCGGGCGGCTGCCGAAGGTTCCGGCGCGGCCCGAAAAGATTTAATTGTTACAAGCCCTTGGGCGGCCTTGGCGGGGTCGGGCAAATCGGGTACAGGTGAGTTTCCGCGGCCGTGCTACACTGCCGGCGGGACTGCAACCAGATGGGGCGGACGAGGCCGCGCTTAGGCCGGCCGGTATTCAGGCATTGGCGAAGAAGCTCTATATCAAGACCTATGGCTGCCAAATGAACGTGTACGATTCCGCCCGCATGGCGGACGTCCTGGCGCCCCTGGGCTATGGCCCGGCCGAATCGCCGGCCGAAGCCGACATGGTCATCCTCAACACCTGCCATATCCGCGAGAAGGCCTCGGAGAAGGTGTTCTCCGAACTCGGCCGGCTGCGCGCGACGCGCGACGAGCGCCGCGCCGCCGGCGGCGACATGATCATCGCGGTGGCCGGCTGCGTCGCCCAGGCGGAAGGCGCTGAGATCCTGCGCCGCGCGCCGGCGGTCGACATCGTGCTCGGGCCGCAGACCTATCACCGCCTGCCGGAGATGGTGGCGCGCGCCACCCGCGCGGCCGGCAGCGGCGACGGGCGGAAGGGACGCGGCATCCTCGACACCGATTTCCCGGCCGAGTCCAAGTTCGATCACCTGCCGGCGCCGGCGGAGCCCGCGGGAGTCACCGCCTTCCTCGCCATCCAGGAGGGCTGCGACAAGTTCTGCACCTTCTGCGTGGTGCCCTATACCCGCGGCGCCGAGTTCTCGCGCCCGGTGGCGCAGATCGAGGCCGAGGCGAAGCGCCTGGTCGCCGCCGGCGCGCGCGAGATCACGCTGCTCGGGCAGAACGTCAACGCCTATCACGGCCTCGCCGTGCCCGGTTCAATATCCGGGGGCGACGAGTGGAACCTGGCGCGGCTGGTGCGGCATCTGGCGGAGCGCGTGGATGGGCTGGAGCGCATCCGCTACACCACCTCGCATCCGCGCGACATGGATGACGATCTGATCGCGGCGCATGGCGAGCTGCCGCAGCTGATGCCGTTCCTGCATCTGCCGGTGCAGTCGGGATCGGACCGCATCCTGGAAGCGATGAACCGCCAGCACAAGGTCGAGCGCTTCCGCGAGATCGTCGCCCGGCTGCGCGCGGCGCGCCCGGACATCGCGCTGTCCTCCGATTTCATCGTCGGCTTCCCCGGCGAAAGCGATGCGGATTTCCAGCGGACCCTGGACCTGGTCGAGGAGATCGGCTTCGCCCAGGCCTTCTCCTTCAAATACTCCGTGCGCCCCGGCACGCCGGCGGCGCTGATGGAGAACCAGGTGCCGGAGCCGGTGAAGGACGAGCGGCTGTGGCGCCTGCAGGAGGTGCTGAACCGCCAGCAGGTCGAGTTCAACCGCGCCATGGTCGGCCGCGTGCTGTCCGTCCTGCTGGAGAAGCCGGGCAAGCGCGCCGGCCAGATCGTCGGCCGCTCGCCCTATCTGCAGGCGGTCCACACCCAGGCCGACGCTTCGGAGATCGGCCGCGTCGTCGATCTGCGCATCGACGGCATCGGCCATTTCAGCCTGTCCGGCGTGCGCGCCGGCGCCGCAGCCGCCCAATCGCCGTCGCCCCAATCATCGCAACCCGCATTTCCGCAAGAGGCCGTTGCTTGAGCTATCATCCGCTTGGTCACGTCGCTCCGCCGGTGCATCTGCAATTCGACGACAACCGGCTGCTGCCGCTGCTGTTCGGCGAGCATGACCAGCACCTGGCGCGGATCGAGCGCGAGCTCGGCGTCTCCATGGTCTCGCGCGGCAACCAGCTCGTCATCTCCGGCAGCGAAGGCGGCGTCGCCACGGCGAAGCAGATCGTCACCTCGCTCTACCAGCGCCTGAAGCGCGGCATGGAGGTGGGCAAGCACGAGGTCGACGCCGCCATCCGCTGGTCGCGCCAGGGCGAGGAGCGCGCCGATGACGGCGCCGAGCCCAACCTGTTCGGCGCCAGCACCGGCGACGGCACCTCGATCAAGACCCAGAAGCGGCTGATCACCCCGCGTTCGGCGGCGCAGGCGCGTTATATCCGCCTGCTGCATGAGCGCGAGCTGGTGTTCGGCATCGGCCCGGCCGGCACCGGCAAGACCTATCTGGCCGTGGCTGTCGCCGTCGCCATGCTGGCCAAGGGGACCGTCGACCGCATCGTGCTGTCGCGCCCGGCCGTCGAAGCGGGCGAGCGCCTCGGCTTCCTGCCCGGCGACCTGAAGGACAAGGTCGACCCCTATCTGCGCCCGCTCTATGACGCGCTGCACGACATGATGCCGGGCGAGCAGGTGATCAAGCGGCTCTCCACCGGCGAGATCGAGGTGGCGCCGCTCGCCTTCATGCGCGGCCGCACGCTGGCCAATTCCTACGTCATCCTCGACGAGGCGCAGAACACCTCGCCGATGCAGATGAAGATGTTTCTGACCCGCCTCGGCGAGAACTCGCGCATGGCGGTGACCGGCGACCTGACCCAGATCGACCTGCCGCCGGGCCAGAAATCCGGCCTCAAGGACGCGCTCGAGGCGACCGACGGCGTCGAGGAGATCGGCCGCGTGCGCTTCTCCGAGCGCGACGTCGTGCGCCACCACCTGGTGGCCAAGATCGTCTCCGCCTATGACGCGCGCGACCGCAAGCGCAACCGGAAGCCGACGGCGAACGAGGACGCGGCCGGCGGCGGCGCCGGCGAGGCCGGCCGCAAGGACGGCGAGGCCGCCGACTGACAGCCATGCCCGTTCCCTCGCGCCGCGCTTCCGCAAGCCCCGAATCCGCCAGTCCAGGCCGACCTCGTCTTTCCATCGCCGTCGCCGAGCCCGACCCGAGCTGGTCCAAGCTGGCGCCGGACGCGCCCAAGGTGTTGCGCCGCGCCGCGCGCCGCGCTTTCGCCACCGCCGCCAAGGCCGGTTGGCGCGGGTCGCGCGTGGGCCACGAGGTCTCGTTCATGCTCACCAGCGACCGCCGCATGCGCACGCTGAACCGCACCTATCGCGGCAAGGACAAGGCGACCAACGTGCTGTCCTTCGCCGCGCTCGACGGCGCGCGCCCGAAGCCGGGCCAGCCCTGGCTGCTGGGCGACGTGGTGCTGGCCTCCGGCGTCATCGCGCGCGAGGCCAAGGACCAGGCCAAGAACCTGGAGGATCATCTGAGCCACATGGCGGTGCACGGCATGCTGCACCTGCTGGGCTATGACCACGAGAAGAACCGCGACGCCGAGATCATGGAAGCGCTGGAGATCGCGGCGCTGGCCGGTCTCGGCATCGCCAACCCGTATGAGAGCCGCCCATGACCGATCTTTCCTCCGCCCGCAAGGACCGCGCCGATCCCGGCGCCGATGAGCGGCAGAAGAAGGGCCTGCGCGGCCTGTTCCGTTTCCTGCGCCGGCGCACCGGCGAGGCCGCCCTGCGCGAAGCGATCGAGGAGCTGATCGAGGAGAGCGAGACCGCCGACGCCGAGCAGCCGCAGACCGGCGAGTCCTCGCTGCTGCTCAACATCCTGAAGCTGGGCGAGAAGACCGCCTATGACGTGATGACCCCGCGCGTCGACATCCAGGCGGTGCCGGAGACGATCGACTTAAAGGGCCTGATCGAGGCGGTGCGCGAGCAGGGCCATTCGCGGGTGCCGATCTTCCGCGCCAACCTCGACGACATCGTCGGCGTGGTCCACATCAAGGACGTGCTGCCCTACACCTTCGAGCCGCAGAGTTTCGACCTGCAGAAGATCATGCGCGCGCCGATGTTCGTGGCGCCGTCCATCCGCGTGCTCGACCTGCTGCTGCAGATGCGCCTGTCGCGCGCCCATATCGCGCTGGTGGTGGACGAGTTCGGCGGCATCGACGGCCTCGTCACCATCGAGGACCTGGTCGAGGAGGTGATCGGCGAGATCGAGGACGAGCACGACGTGGTGCGCGGCCCCAGCCTGGTGCAGCGCCCCGACGGCACCTTCCTCGCCAGCGCGCGCACGACCATCGAGGAATTCGAATCCAAGGTCGGCCCGGTGCTGACCGAGGAGGAGCGCGCCGAGGACATCGACACCCTGGGCGGGCTGGTGATGTCGCTGACCGACCGCGTGCCCTCGCGCGGCGAGCTGGTGACGCATCCCTCCGGCATCGTCTTCGAGGTCATCGACGCCGACCCGCGGCGCATCAAGCGCCTGCGCGTGCGCAACGCCAAGCCCGTGCCGGCGTCGCGCGCGTGAGCGCGGCGGCAGCCCTTTACCGGGCCGCGGCGGCGCCGG